>DATJXC010000139.1:0-30749 GCA_035500495.1 Gemmatimonadales bacterium | reverse complement strand
TCGAGCCGTCCTGAAGCACACCCGGTTCCGCGCCGCGAATCCCAACCACAACCCCCGCCAGCCGCCGCTCTACGTGGGGATGACGGGGCTCGATCCGGAGATCCGCTTCATGCGGCACAAGGCAGGGGTGAAGGACAACGTCTACGTACGGCGCTACGGGTTGCGACTGCGACCCGACCTATATGCGGATCTCAATCCGCTACCGTATGCCGAGGCCCAACACATGGAGAAAGTGCTCGCGAGGGAGTTACGCAACGATGGGTACGCCGTCTGGCAGAAGTGACTCCTTGCCCGCCCTCGCCCGCCCTCGCCCATCCTTATCGCTCTCCCCGTTCCGCCACCGCCGTAATCGCGATCCCTCCCCGCACGTTCTGCTCGACGGTTACGACAAGCGACCGCGGCGCGATGGCCGCGACGATGTCGTCGGCGATCCTCGCGGCCAGCGCCTCGCAGAACGCCCCCACGTTGCGGTAGGACCAGAGGTAGTACTTGAGCGACTTGGATTCGATACAGAGCTGCCGCGGCGCGTACTCGATCGTCACCGACCCGAAGTCGGGTTGCCCCGTCTTCGGGCATACCGAAGTGAACTCGAGCGCCGTCAGGGTGATCTGCTGGACCGCCGGGGCCGGGAACGCCTCGGATTTGAGCGCCGCCCGGGCCTCATCGGGATTGGACGGCTCGGGGAGGGGGCCCGTGGCGGGCAGCCGGGAGGGGGGCTTCTGGCTCATCATCTGAAGCTGCGGCGCGGCGATTAACTTGTCCATTCAATGGATTCCGCACCGAAAGCGGTCGTACTGCTCTCCGGCGGGCTCGACTCGGCGACCACCCTGGCCGTCGCCCGGGCCCAGGGGTTTGCGACCTATGCCCTGTCGTTCCGCTATGGCCAGCGCCACGTCTTCGAGCTCGAGGCCGCGGGCCGGGTGGCCCAACGGCTGGGCGCGGCTCAGCACGTCGTGCTCGACATCGACCTGCGTCGCTTCGGCGGCTCGGCTCTGACCGGCGACCTCCCCGTGCCGCAGGACCGCTCGACGCACGAGATGGCGGCGGGGATCCCGGTGACCTACGTCCCGGCCCGCAACACGATCTTCCTTGCGTTCGCTCTCGCCTGGGCCGAAGTGCTGAGCGCCGACGACGTGTTCATCGGCGTCAACGCGCTCGACTACAGCGGCTATCCCGATTGCCGGCCCGAGTTCATCACGGCGTTCGAGCAGATGGCGAACCGCGCCACCAAGGCGGCGGTCGAAGGCCACCACCATCTCACGATCCACACCCCGCTCATCGCCCTCACCAAGGCGCAGATCATCCGCCGCGGGGTGGAGCTGGGGGTGGACTTCGCCCTGACCTCCTCCTGCTACGATCCGTCGGCGAGCGGCATCGCGTGCGGCCGGTGCGACGCCTGCCTGCTGCGGCTCAAGGGCTTTGCCGAGGCGGGACTGACCGATCCGATCACCTACCGGACGCCGGTGGCGAGCCCGGCGTGACCTACTCGGTGAAGGAGCTCTACTTCACCCTCCAGGGCGAAGGCGCGAACGCCGGGAGACCGGCGGTGCTGCTCCGCTTTGCCGGATGCAACCTGTGGACCGGCCGGGAGCAGGATCGCGCGCGGGCGGTGTGCCGGTTCTGCGACACCGATTTTTTCGGCACCGACGGCACCGGCGGGGGGAAGTTCCGGACCGCGGGGGAATTGGCTAGTTCAGTTCGTGAGACCTGGCCGAGAGACCTCACCCCCATTCCCCCTCTCCACTCCGTGGAGAGGGGGGACGTGGAGATGAGACCGTTCGTCGTGTGCACCGGGGGTGAGCCGCTGCTGCAGCTCGATGCGCCGCTCATCGACGCGCTGCACCGGGACGGTTTCGAGATCGCGGTCGAGAGCAACGGAACCATTCCCGCCCTGCCGGGGATCGACTGGCTCTGCGTCAGCCCCAAGGCGGACGCCAGCCTGGTGCAACAGTCGGGCGACGAGCTGAAGCTGGTCTACCCGCAGGAGCGGGGGGCGCCCGAGCGGTACGCCGCCCTCGACTTCCGGCATTTCTTCCTGCAACCGATGGACGGCCCCGACCTGAGCCGCAATACGGCCCTCGCGGAGCGCTACTGTCTCGAGCACCCGCAGTGGCGGCTCAGCTTGCAGATGCACAAACTCGTGGGGCTGCGCTAGGAGCGCCGATGGAGATCTTCAAAGAGTTCACCTTCGAAGCCGCGCACCGGCTCCCCCACGTTCCGGAGGGGCACAAATGCGCTCGGCTCCACGGGCACTCGTTCCAGGTGGCGGTGCATGTGCGCGGGATGCTGGATCCCGTGACGGGTTGGATCACCGACTTCGCCGAAGTGAAACGGGCGTTCCAGCCGTTGCACGATCAGCTGGACCATCGCTACCTGAACGAGATCGACGGGCTCGCGAACCCCACCACCGAGATCCTGGCGCGCTGGATCTGGCAACGCTTGAAGCCGGCGCTCCCAGGATTGTCCAAGCTGGTGGTGCGGGAGACCTGCACGGCGGGATGCGTGTATCAGGGTGAGGATGATTGAAGGAGCGGTGGTGGAGTACGTCGCGCGGCTGGCGAGTCCGGTGGGGGATCTGACGCTCACGGCGACTGAGACGGCGTTGACCGGCGTCTATTTCGCGACTTCCCGTCATGGTCCCCCTCTCCACGATGTGGAGCGGGGGCGAGGGGGTGAGGTACTCGAGCGGACTCGCCAGCAGCTCGAGGAGTACTTCGCCGGCACCCGGGCCGAGTTTGATCTGCCGCTCGATCCCCAGGGGACGCCGTTTCAGCAACGGGTCTGGGATCTGCTGCGAGCCATTCCCTACGGCACCACCACCAGCTACGGCGAGCTGGCCCGGCGCCTCGGTGACCCGCACGCCACCCGCGCCGTCGGCGCCGCCAACGGCCGGAATCCGATCCCCATCATCGTGCCCTGCCATCGAGTAGTCGGCTCCCGCGGCGAGCTGACCGGCTTCGGCGGCGGCATCGACCGCAAGCGCTGGCTCCTGGAACATGAAGGGGCACTGCTGAAGCTCGAGTAACTCACTGACCACTGACCACTGGCCACTGGCCACTGGCTTCTATCCGACAAACCCCAGCCGCCATCCCACCGCCGCCAGCTCGGCCGCCTCTTCAGGGGACGCGCCCTCGAGAATCCGTTGGAAGGCGGTCTGGGCGTCGAACGGGATCTTGCTCCCGATCAAATCCAGCAGATCCACGAGGTCGATGACGGTGGCGCGGGCCTTGGGGCCTCGATCCGCCGCGAGCGCCGCGACGGCGTGTCCCAGGGCGCGCCGGGCCACCGCGGCGAGCGGCGCATCGCCATGACTCACCGCCGCGATTTCAGCGGGGGTCAGCGCGCGCGCGACCAGCTCTTCCCGCCACGCGGCGATGACGACCTGGCGGTACCGCTCCGGCAAGTCGGCGAGGGCAAGCCGCGCCCCTGGGGAAGGGGAGCCGTCACGCGTGGTGACCTTGGCCGCGAGACGACTGCCTCCGTCCCGCTCGAGCGACACCGTGAGCTGCGTCTCCCGGCCAGTGCGGCGATGCGTGAGGGTGAGACGGTCTCCCGCTTGCGTCGCCTCGTAACTCCCGCCGGCCGGCGCATCGGAGCGGGGCGCGAACCGAGCGGCGGCCGCGATCCCCGCGGCGGCCCGTAGCGGCGCGGCGACGCTCGGGAGCACGAGATTGCGGTACACCGACCGTCCGTCTCCCGCCTCCGGGTCGTTGCTCTGGCCCTGCGCCAGCCGCTCGGTGAGCCCGGCTTCGAGTCGCGGCGCATCCACGCCGGCCAGCTCGATCGCCCGCGCGGCGTAGCGGAGGATTTGCACCGCTTCGATCCCCGCGAGATCGTCGAAGAACCACCCGCACGACGTGAACATGCGCAGCGCGTTGCGCTCCAGCTCCAGCAGCTCGAGTGCCCGCACCCGGTCCGCGCCGTTCCGAAGGTGCTGATCCACGAATCGCGTGAGGTCCTCGCCGTCAGCGGTCACCACGCCGCCGTAGGCATCGCGCGCCCGCCACGGATCGTCGAGCAGCGCCGCGGCCTCCTGGTCGTAGAGGGCGTGCAGCTCGTCGGCCAGCCAGTCGAGCCCCTCCCGCAGCGGCGCCCGCCAGCGCTGCTGCGTCGCCTGCTCGGGCGCCATGCGGCAGCCGCAATCGGCGCGCCACCGCTCTACGCCGTGGGGACAGCTCCAGGCGCTGGGTGAGACGAGGGTGACCGCTTCGGTGGGCGGATGCCGCGCGAGAAACGCCGCGAAGTTGTCGAGCCGCACGTCGGGGCGGCCCGCGAGGTCGTGCAGCAGCCACGCCAGAGCCACCTCTCCGAACCGGTGATGGTGGCCGTAGGTCTCGCCATCCGTCGCGGCCGAAACCAGCATCGGACCCTGGCCCGCGCCTCCCGCGGCCAGCAAGCGATCCCGCCACAGCTCCGCGTTCCGCAGCGCCGGGCCGAAGGCGATGTCGTTCGAGATCCCGCCATCGTAAATGAAGAGCGCGATCTCACCACCCCCCGGCGTCCGGTACCGGCCGGGGAGCCCGCGTGCGGGGACGCGCTCCACCTGGTGCGGCGCCAGTATCGTGAACGCGATCCCTTCCGCCGCCAGCACGTCGAGGGTCTCGGGATCCACGGCGGTCTCGGGGAGCCACATCCCCGCGGGGGGACGCCCGAACCGCCGGGTGAAGTCGGCGATTCCCCAGCGCACCTCGGTGACTTTGTCGCGCCGGGAGGCGAGCGGCAGGATGACGTGATGATAGGGCTGGGCGATGGCGTTGCCGTGGCCCAGTCGCGCGCGACTCGAGCGATCGGCCTCGAGGAGGCGCGCGTAGGTCGGCGCCGCCTCCCGCTCGAGCCAGCTCATCAGCGTGGGACCGACATTGAAGCTGATCGAAGCCAGGGTGTTGACGATCCCTGCGATGCGGCCATCGGGCGCGTATCGGCGGGCGGCGACCACGGCCCGGTAGCATTCGCGCTCGATGCGCTGGTTCCAGTCGTGGAACGGCGCCGCCGACGGCTCGGTCGCGACCGCGTCGAGCCAGGGGTCCTCGCGGGGCGGCTGATAGAAGTGCGCGTGAATGACGACCGACCGTCCGCCGCCGCTCACGCCTTGATTGCCCCTCCCGCGAGGGCCGCGGTGACGGCCGTCAGGATGTCGGGGAACAGGTCGTCACGGCGCTGCAGCTCCTCGGCCTGCGCCGTGCCCGCGGCCAGCTCCCCGGTCGAGAGGGCGGCGACCAGGCGCTCGGCGTCATCGCAATGCAGCGTGAAGCGCCGCTCGGCGTAGTCGGCCACGGCGCCGGTCGAGATGATGAACTGCCAGTCCGAGGCCTGCGCCAGCAGCAGCTCCCGCGCCGCCTGGGCGAGAACGGGACGCGCGGCCGGGTTGGTCGAGGCCTTCGGGGCCACGTCCCAGAAGGCGTCCTCGAGCGCCCACAACCGCTGCCAGGTCCAGGCGGTGCCGTCGTTCAGCCACATGCTGTGATCGCCGTTCACACCCCAGGACCCTTCGGCCAGGCGCAGTGCATGGCGCGACGTGGATTGCTTCAGGTGTCGAGACCCGGTCACCGCTCGGACATCGCGGCGACCGGCCAGATGGCCGTACACGGCGGCCAGGAAATCCACGCCTTCGAACCACCAGTGCCCGAACAACTCGGTGTCGAAGGGGGCGACGATCACATTGCCGCGCCGTTGCCGCGCGGGCTGGCCGGCCGCGATCGTTCCCAGCAGCTCGGTAAAGTGACGCGCGTGCTCGTTCACCCGGTGCTGCGCCGTGGTCGGGTCGTAGGGCAGCTTCGCGCCGAGGTCCAGGTCGGACCCCGTCACCCGCCAGAGCTTCAGGCCGCCGGGCCACCGGATCTTATGGAACTCGAGGTACCACTCGTCGCCCGGGTATCCCTGGTGACGGCTCCACACCTGCATCGAGGAACGCGGGTCCCGTACCAGCGCCGTCACCGCTTTCCCGTTCCCCGCGTTCACGCGGTAGCCGTGATAGGGCGTGTGCTCGACCGGTCCGTCCCGCCGCGATGGGTGGTCGTGCCGTTCGGCATCGAAACGCTCCGTGCCGAGGGGAACGTCGCCGTACATGGCGAGCGGTGCCCCGGCCCGGGCGAGGTGTGAGTCGGTGAAGAAGAAGCGCACCCCCGCGTCCGCCAGGTGCTCCTCGATGCCGCGGCGCGTTCTCGGGTGCGGCGCCCCGGGAGGCGCCCACCTCCCGCTGCGGCGATAGGCGCATTCCGGGAGCCATAAGCCGGCGGCCGCCTTGCCGAAGATGCGGCGATGCTCCTGCCGGCCGACGGCGAGCTGCAGCCGGATGCTCTCGTCGCGGCCCAGCAGCGGGAGGTACCCGTGGGTCGCGGCCGATCCGATGATCTCGATGCGCCCGTCTTCCTCGAGCCGCCGGAACGCGCCACACAGGTCGCCGTCGATCGATTGAAACAGGGTGCGGAGCCGGGAGAAACGCCCTTTCCAGTACCCGGCGAGCGGGATCAGCGTGGTGTCGCCCGAGGCCCGGAGCGCCTGCGGCGCGTCCTTGATGATGTCGAGGCGCTGGGCAAAGAACTCTTCCAGCTCGCGACGGAACACGGGACTCGTGAGCTGGTTCGCGAGCACGGGGGTGAACCCGATCGTCACCGGCGCCGGGACGTCCGTGCCGGCGAGCCGCTGCAGCGACTCCAGCAGCGGCAGGTAGGTATCGACCGCGGCTTCGCAGAGCCAGTCGCTGCCGTGCGGCCAGCGCCCGTGGTTCAAGACGTATGGCAGGTGACTATGCAGCGCGAGAACGAAATCCATTCAGGCTCGACTCAACCAGGGTGAACGGGAAGGGCCGCGCGGGCGGCCAGGGAGCGTTGATAGACCTCGCGATACCGCGTGACGGCGTGGTCCCAGCCGAAGCGTTCCTGCATCGCCTGCCGCACCATCGTGTGCCAGGCCGCGGTGTCGTGACGGCGATCGACCGCCTCGCGGATTGCCTGGTCGAGCGCCGCGGGCTCGTAGGCGTCGAACAGGAACCCGGTCTCACCGTCGCGAATGCTGTCCTGCAGCCCGCCGACCCGCCGGGCGACGGGGATCGCGCCGTAGCGCTGGGCGCGCATCTGCGTGAGCCCGCATGGCTCGTACAGTGACGGCATCAGCAGCAGGTCGGCGCCGGCGAGGAGCCGGTGCTCCAGCCGGTCGGTGAAGGCGAACTCGACCGCCACCCGGTCGGGCGCCTGGGCCGCGAGATCGGCGAGCGCCTCCTGATACTTCACTTCGCCGGAGCCGAGGAACACGAACTGCGCGTCGCTGCTGCCGATCAGGTCGGCGCCGAGGATCAGGTCGAAGCCCTTCTGGGCGGCGAGCCGGGCGCTCATCCCGAACACCGGCGTGCGGGCCCGCTCGGGGAGACCGTACGACCGCTGCAGCTCGGCCTTGCACTTCCGCTTGCCGGCGAGGTCGTCGCAAGAGTAGGTCGCGGGAACCTGCGGATCGGTCTGCGGATCCCACAGCTTGGTATCGATCCCGTTGAGGATGCCGACCAGGCGATCGCCGAGCGTCGTGAAGGTGTCGTGCAGCCCGAACCCGCCCTCCGGCGAGCGCAGCTCCCGGGCATGCGTCGGGGAGACCGTCACCACCGAGTCGGCGAACGCGATCCCGCCTTTCAGCACGTTCATCCGGCCATACCACTCGAACGCGTGCATGTGATACAAATGCGGGGGCAGCCCCAGGTCGGCCATCGCGGTGGGGGGGAAGTGCCCCTGGAATCCCGCGTTGTGGACCGACAGCACGGTGGCCAGGCGCTGGTGCCAGGGGCTCGCGGCGAACGTGGTGCGCAGGTACACGGGGGCGAGCGCCGTGTGCCAGTCGTGCGCGTGCAGTACCTGAGCATCGGGGGCGATGTCCGGGAGCACCGCGAGCGCCGCCATACAGAAGAAGGCGAAGCGCAGGCCGTTGTCGGGAAAGTCCCCGGCCTCCCCACCGTAGATACCGGCACGTTCGAAGAAGCCCGGGTGTTCGATGAAGTACACTTTGGGGCCGCCGTCGCTCACCGCCCGGTACAGCCAGGCCCGCTCCGCCCGGTGACCCAGCGTGACCTCGAAGGCCGAGCCGACCCGCTCCAGATCGCTCGTCGTTTCGCGCACTTGCTGGTACAGCGGCATCACGACGGTGGTCGGCGCACCCGCGGCGGACTGGTAGTTCGCGAGGCCGTTCACGGCCTCCCCGAGGCCGCCGGTGCGGGCGAACGGCCAGTACTCGGCGGTCAGATGCACGGAGCCGGGAGCATGAGCGTCGCGCGCAGTGACGCGCGAGGTGGCCGCGCCGGACGCGCGCTTACGCCCGGTGCGACGCCGCCCATCTGTCGCGGATTTCCGGGTTGTCGCGCTTTCGTCCGGCGTCATGTCAACCTCATCTCAATGCACATGCGAGCGGGGCCGAGCCAACCTGAAAGGAAGTGCGCCTACGCGGTGGGTGGATCATCCGGATCATCCCCTGCGTGCGACCCCTGCATAGCCGGAATGTAGTAGCCCCGGACATACTCTTGCACCATCCGCCGCGCCGTGAAGTGCTCGCCCGCCACGCGCATGGCGAACTTCATCTTTTCCACCCAGCCGAGCGGGATGTTGCGGGAGTCCCGCGTATAGTAGAGCGGTACCACTTCTTCCTCGAGCAGGTGGTACAGCCGCTCGGCGTCCGCCGCGTCGCCCTCCGGTCCATCGGGGGCCGCGGCGATGGCCCAGCCATTGCGCCCTTCATATCCCTCGCTCCACCACCCATCCAGGGTGCTGAGCTGCGGTACGCCATTCAGCGCGGCCTTCATCCCGCTGGTGCCGCTCGCCTCGAGGGGAGGCCGGGGCACGTTCAACCAGAGATCCACGCCTTGCACCAGGCGGTGGGCCACATGCATCTCGTAATCCTCGACGAACGCGATGCGGCCCTCGAAGCGCGCCTCGCGGGTCTGGGCATAGACGGCCTGGAGCATCTGCTTTCCGGGCTCGTCGGCTGGATGGGCCTTCCCCGAGAAGATGATCTGGACCGGGCGCCACGGATCGACCAGAATCTTGCGCAGGCGCTCCAGGTCCCGGAAGATCAGCGTGGCGCGCTTGTAGGTGGCGAAGCGCCGCGCGAATCCGATGGTCAGCGCGCGATCGTCGAGCAGGGTGCCGGCCCCGACCAGGTGCAGCGCTTCCTTCCACTGGTCCGCCCAGCGCCGCCGGGCATCTTCCCGCAACGACCGCAGCAGCACGCGCTTGAGCTCGAGGTGGACTCCCCACAGCGCCGCCGGGTCGACGTTCAGGAGGCGGTCCCAGAATCCCGGCTCGTCCACGTACTCGCCCCAGTTCGGGCCGAGCACGGTGTTTAGGAGCTCGGTCATGTGGTGCGACATCCACGTATTGATGTGGACCCCGTTGGTGACGTGGCCGATCGGGATCTGGGCGGTCTCGCGGCCAGGCCACAGGTCGGCCCAGATGCGACGGGATTCCTCGCCGTGCCGCCGCGACACGCCGTTGATTCTGGAGGAGAGCCGGGTGGCGAGGACCGGCATGTGGAATTGTCCGTGATCGCGCAGCGGGTGGTAGCCCAGCTTGAGCACCGCGTCCCGCTCCAGCCCCATCTCCTTCCAGATCGGACCGATGCATTCCTCGATCTGTTGCTGGGAAAACGCGTCGTGCGCCGCCGAAACGGGGGTGTGGGTGGTGAAGATGCTGGTCGCGCGCACCTGACGGACCGCGTCATCGAACGAGGTTCCGCCGGCCAGGAGCTCCCGCACGCGCTCGAGGAACATGAAGGCCGCATGTCCCTCGTTGGCGTGCCACACCTGAGGCGCGTCCCCCAGCGCCCGCAGCACCCGGACGCCGCCCACGCCGAGAATCCATTCCTGCCGCAGTCGCAGCTCGGGCGCGCCGACATAGAGACGGTGCGTCAGCTCGCGGTCGGCGGGCTCGTTTTCCTCGAGGTCCGTGTCGAGGAGATAGATCGGCACCCGCCCCACCATCATCCGCCAGGCGGAGAGGCACACGGTGCGGGTGCCCGTCCGGATGCTGCCGAGGCACGGGTCTCCCTTGGGGGTCAGCACCTGCTCGAGCGGGGTGCGGGTGGGGTCGAATTTTTCGTCGGCGTCTTCCTGCCACCCGTCCAGACGCAGCCGCTGGTCGAAATAGCCGCGGGTGTAGAGCAGGCCGACGCCGATGAGGGGCACCCCCAGGTCCGAGGCGGCCTTGCAGTGGTCGCCCGCCAGCACCCCCAGCCCGCCCGAGTAGATCGGCACGGAGTTGTGGAGGCCGAACTCGGCGCAGAAGTAAGCGATCGATCCCCCTCTGGGGGTGGTGCCCTGCGGCAGGGCGCGGGCAAACCAGGTATCGGTCTCCGCCGCTTCCCGCGCGTTGCGCTCGATCACGCCATCGTAGCGCTGCAGAAACTCGGGATCCACCGCGCAGGCCGCGAGTCGCGCGGGGTCGACCTGCTTCAAGAGGTCGAGGGGGTTGTGTCTTGTGAGGTGCCAGAGCGTCTGGTCGATCGAGCGGAACAGCTGCCGGGCGTCGCGATTCCAGCTCCAGCGCAGGTTGCGGGCGATGCCCTTCAACCCGGCGATGCGCTCGGGTAAGTAGTCGGTGTCCGGGGGGGGGGCCTCGTTCATAGGCTCCAAAAGTAAGGGAACCGGGGGCCGCGCGCGCTTCCCGTTCTCACCCCGATTTCACTGCCTTTTAGAGGCCGCGGGTGGGGAAACATGATATCGTTGGTGCGAATCTGATCGGTCGCGGTTTCCGGGAGGCGGGATGACGAGCCGTGGCGTGGGGCGTTGGGTGGTGGGCGGACTCTGGCTGGTGCTGAGTGTCACACCAGTGACGGGGCAGGATCTCGATCCCCGGGCGTACGCCAGGTTCCCCGTGAAAATGCGGTTCGTCATCGGCGGCTTCGGGTACTCTGACGGCGGGATCGTGACCGATGCGACCTCACCGGTGCAGGACGCGCACGCGACGGTCGAGTCGGCTTCGCTCGGCGCGGGGACCTCGTTCGGGTTGTTCGGTCAGACCGCGCAGATTTTCGCGGTGCTGCCATATTCGTGGGCCCAGGCGTCGGGGTTGGTCGGCGGTCAGGCGACGAGCATCACCCGCGCCGGTCTCTCCGACATGCGAATACGGCTTTCGGTCCTCGTGCACGGCGCGCCGGCCCTTACGCGCGCCGAAATGGCGGGCCTCCCGCACCGCACCGTCCTGGGCACGAGCCTGACGGTTGTCGCGCCGACGGGCCAGAACGATTCGACCAAGCTCGTCAACCTGGGGTCCAACCGCTGGGCGTTCAGGCCGGAGCTCGCGATTTCGCAGCCGGTGGGGGAGCGCTGGCTCGTCGATGCCTACGCGGGCGTCTGGCTGTTCACCGCCAACGACGCCTACTATCCCGGCACGTCGGTGCGCACGCAGGACCCGATGAGCGCGGTCCAGGCGCATGTGAGCTATACCCTCAAGTCACAGGCGTGGGCGGCGTTCGACGCGACCTTCTACACCGGAGGACGATCGACCGTCAACGGGGTGCCGGGCCCTGACCGGCAGTCTAACACCCGCGTTGGGGCCACGGTCGTGTTCCCGGTGGGCACCCGTCACTCGGTGAAGGTGGCCTGCAGCACCGGGGCGGTCGTCCGGTTCGGCGCCAACTTCACGACGCTCTCCGTCGCCTGGCAGACCGGATGGTTCGGGAGCGGGACGGCGCCTTCACGATAAGCAAGCGCCCCACCCGTTCTCCGAGTGGGGCGCCTGGTTCCGGCTGCGATCCGCCGCCTACTTTCTGCGCATCGCGCTCACTTTCCCGCTGATCTTGTCGCCCGTGGCGTACGTCGCCGTGAAGCTGCCCCACATTTCGTTGCCCTTGTAGTGCCCGACCGTCCGCAACAGGGTCACCGTCGCACCGGGCCGCAGGTAGCTGGGGTAGGGTCCCGCTTCGGTGACGATGCTGTCGCCACCGGACGACACGACGCGGACCGGCACCACGTTCTTGCCGTTCGTCATCGTCCATCCTTTGGCGTCGGCGGTAGCCGTGATAACGATGGTGATGACCACGCTGTCCTTGGGGCCCATCATCGTCTTGCTGTCCCAGACGCCGGCGACGTCGGAGAGCTTGATGCCCGCGGCCGGTTGCTGGGCAACGGCGGCGGCGGTGAGGCCGGTAAGCATCGCGGCCGAGAGAAGCAGTGAACGGCGCATACAGACTCCTGATGTGGGTAGTTGGAACCGTCGACCGGCGAGCGTGTCGATCAGCAGTTGGACTCCGGCGGTCAACCTAACACGGGGTAGGACCAGGGTGAAGCGCCGCGACCGTCGAGCAGTTTCATAGGTCGTTCACGATTTCTTCGCGAATCGCTTAGCAAACTCCCTCGTCCCAAGCGAACGCACCGGGAAGCCCGAGCTGAGGTGGCAGGCCGCCACGCCTCCGGCTCGAGAGGAAGGAGAGGTATTCGGTGCACCTGAGGTGGTCAGGCGGCGCTCGCCGCGTCGTCCTCGTGGCCCTCGCGGTCATCGTGGGCGCCGTGCTGTACCTCAAGTCCCCGCTCCGCATGCCGGCGGTTTCTCAGCCCGTGGCGTTCAATCATCGCCGCCACACCCAGGACCTGAAGCTCGATTGTTCGTTCTGCCACAAGTACGTGACGGCCGGTGCCCACGCCGGACTCCCCGACGGTCAGACCTGCATGATGTGCCACCAGGTGAAGCAGGGGACGTCGCCCGAGGCGGCGCGCTTGACGGTGCTCCTGACCCGCGGTGATCAGATCCAGTTCAACAAACTGTTCCGCCTCCCCGCCCACGTGCGGTTCACCCACCGCCGTCACGTGGGATTGGCCAAGCTGCCTTGCCAGGACTGCCACGGCGCCATCGCCGAGACCGAGCGGCCCCCCGCGCGGCCGCTCAAGACGATCCGTATGCGCGTCTGTCTCGACTGCCACCAGGCGACTGGACAGACCCAGGACTGCGTCGCATGTCACCGCTAGAGACGCGCCCATGACGCTGAACCGGCGGGAATTCGTGTGGACGGCCGGGGCTGCGGCCGCCGCCGCCGCGGGCGCCTCGGCCTGCCGCCCGCCCTACCTCACCGGATCGACCCCGGATGACCCCGGGTGGTCGGCGGGGGTCGAGACGCGCCTCAACTCCACCTGTCTCATCTGCCCGGCGCGCTGCGGTATCCGCGGGCGCACGGTGGACGGGCGGCTGGTCCGCATCACCGGCAACCCGCTCCACCCGATGAGCCGCGGCGGTGTCTGTCCGCGCGGCATCGGCGGCGTGCAGGTGCTGTATCACCCGCAGCGGATCACTACCCCGCTCGTCCGGACCGGCGCCCGTGGCGCCGACGCGTGGAAGAGCGTCACGCCGGCCGAGGCCCTCAAGCTCCTCACCGAACGGCTCGCCGCGCTGCGCAAGAGCGGGCACCCCGAGCGCCTCGGCGTGCTGGCCGGCTACGCGGCCGGCTCCATGGCGGCGCTGTGGCGGCAGTTCCTTCACGCGTACGGGTCGCCCAATTACGTCAGCGACGAGTACCCCGACGGGATCGACACCGTGATGGAAGTGATGCACGGGATCCCGCGCCGTCCCGGTTACGATCTCGACGCTGCTCGCCTCGTCGTCTCCTTCGGGGCCCCGCTGTTCGAAGCGTGGTGGTCGCCGGTGCAGGCGTTTGCGGCGTTCGGCCGGGGCGTCACCCGTGGCCAACTGGTGCAGGTGGACACGCGATTCTCGCGCACCGCCGCCCGCGCCCACGAGTGGGTGGGCGTGCAGCCCGGGACGCACGGCGTGTTGGCGCTCGGGCTCGCCTACGTGATGATCAAGGAGCAGACGATCAACGCCGACTTCGTGGCGCGTCACGTGGCGGGTTTCGAGAACGGGTACAAGGATCTCGTGCTGCGGAACTTCCGCACCGAAGAAGTCTCCGCCATCACGGGCGTCCCCGTGGAGCGGATCGTGGCGCTGGCCCGGAGCTTCGCCGGCGGCGCCGGCGCGGTCGCGGTGTGCGGCGCCGACGTGCTGCACTCCCGCGAGGGCCTCCTGAACGGTCTCGCGGTCCATAGCCTGAACGTGCTGGTGGGGAACATCGGCCGACCGGGTGGCGTGGTGTTCGGGGACGAGCCGCCCCTCGCCCCGCTGGCGCCGGTCCAGCTCGACGCCGTCGCCCGCGCTGGCGCCGCCAAGAAGCCGGTCGCGGCCCCCGCCGCACCCTTCGGCACCGGCGACCCGGCGAGCCGCCTCGCGAGCACACTGGCCCACGAAGGCGGGGGCGCCTCGCTCGAAGCACTGTTGCTCTACTACGCCAACCCGCTGTCGTCCTCCGGCCACCCCGAGGACTGGCGCGCGGTGATCCAGCGCATCCCGTTCATCGCGAGCTTCTCGCCGTTCCTGGACGACACGACCCGGTTCGCCGATCTGGTGATTCCCGATCTGCTCCCCTACGAGCGGTGGCAGGACGCGCCCACACCGCCGTCGTATCCCTATCCCGTGTGGGGAGTGGCGCAGCCGCTCGTCGACCCGCCGCCGCGCGCGCTGCATGCGGGCGACGCGCTCCTCGCCGTCGCGCATGAGCTGGGGGGGAGCGTGGCGCGGAGCCTCCCGTATCAGGACTTCCGGGCATTGCTGCTCGAGCGGGCCCGCGGGCTGTTCGCGGTGCGCCGCGGCATGACCTTCGGCGACGAGTTCGAGCGGACCCACTACCGGCAGATGGAGGAGCGCGGGTGGTGGCTCGTCCAGGAGACGAGCTTCGACGCCTTCTGGAAGGACCTGGTCGAGCGCGGCGGGTGGGCCGATCTGCTGTTCGATGGGACCGACCCGGCGCGCCTCGCCGCCACGCCGAGCGGCCGCATCGAGCTGCTCCCTGACGCGTTGCGGCACGCCGTCGCGGCGCTGGGGAAGGGTCGGGAGCCCTACTCAGTGTCTCACGCCATTGAGGCCGCCGCCCCGCCGCAATACCCGCAGCGGCTGATGCCATATCGCATTTCGACGCTCGCTTCGGGGACGATCGGCCTCGAGCCGTGGCTCGCCGAGCAGCCGACGCTGTTCCCCGACGTGCACTGGATTCCCTGGGTCGAGGTCCACCCGGCCATTGCGTCCCAGCTGGGTCTGGGTGACGCCACGATGGTCTGGGTGACCTCGGCGCGGGGCCGCTATCGCGCGCGGCTGCGCGTCTTCCCGGGCACGCCCACGGGGCACGTGGTGGCGCCCTACGGCCTGCGCCATCCAGGGGCCGGGGGCGAGCTGGCCAATCCGTTCCAGCTGCTCGACGGAACCACCGATCCCCTCACGGGACTCGAGGCATGGGACGGCACCTTCGTCCGCCTCGAGCGTGTCTGAGCCATGGCGCGCTGGGGCATGGTGATCGATCTCGACCGCTGCACCGGGTGCGGCGCCTGCGAAGTCGCCTGCAAGAGCGAGAACAACGTCGCCACCGTGAGCCCGGAGCAGGCGGACATGGGCCGGGCGTTTTCCTGGATGAAGGTGATGACGGAGGTCACGGGGGAGTTTCCCAACACGAGCATGCAGTTCATGCCGCGGCCGTGCATGCATTGCGACAATCCGCCCTGCGTGGCGGTTTGTCCGGTGGGCGCGACCTACATCAATCCCGAGGGGATCGTCGGACAGATCTACCCGCGCTGCATCGGCTGTCGCTACTGCGCCAACGCCTGTCCCTACACGGTGAAGTACTTCAACTGGTTCGAGCCGCGCTGGCCGGTGGCGGAGCGGGCGCACCTGAATCCCGACGTATCGGTACGGCCCAAAGGCGTGATCGAGAAGTGCACCTTCTGCCACCACCGGCTGCAGAAAGCCCGCGAGGACGCCCGCGCCGACAACGGCCGCGAGCTGCGCGAGGAAGACTACCAGCCGGCCTGCGCCGAGATCTGTCCCACGGGCGCGATCGTCTTCGGCGACCTGGATGATCCCCGCCACCGGGTGCACGCCCTGAAGAGCGACGCGCGCGCGATGCGGCTGATGGAGAGCCTGGGGACGGAGCCGAAGGTCTACTACCTGGTGCGGAGAGCCTGAGATGCGCGACGATGTCGCCCGGAAACTCGCGGCGCTGCCGCCCGATGAGCGGATCCTGTTGCGCCCGCTCGTGCACACCACCGCGCGCTTCTACTTCGCGGCGGGTGCCTTGGGACTCGTCTTTCTGTGGGGGCTCTTCGCCTACTACCTCCAGGTGCGCTACGGGCTGGGCCGCACCGGGCTGAACCGCCCCGAGTACTGGGGCGTCTACATCATCGACTTCGTCTTCTTCATCGGGATCAGTCACGCGGGGACGCTGATCTCCGCGATCCTGCGGGTCTCCAAGGCCGAGTGGCGCCGCTCGATCACGCGGTCTGCGGAGTTCATCACGGTGCTGGTGCTGGGCTTCGGCGCGATCAATCCGATCATCGATCTGGGCCGTCCCGACCGCCTGTTGAACGTCTTCCTGCACCCTCATCTGCGCTCGCCGCTCCTGTGGGACGTGCTGAGCATCACCCTCTATTTCACGGCGAGCACGATTTACCTCTACATCCCGATGATCCCCGACCTGGCCATCGTCCGCGACGCGGGGATCAAGGCCCAGTGGCTGTACCGGTTCCTCGCCGCGGGGTACCGCGACACCCCGGAGCAGCGGGCGGGACTGGAAAAGGTGATCGGGGTGCTCGCGATCGTGGTGATTCCGATCGCCATCTCGGTGCACACCATCATCGGCTGGATCTTTGCCATGACGCTGCGGCCGATGTGGCACAGCACGATCTTCGGACCCTATTTCGTCATGGGGGCGATCTACTCGGGGATCGCCGCGATCCTCATCGCGATGGTGATCCTGAAACGCGCCTACAATCTGGGGGACTACTTCAAGCCCGTGCACTTCGACTACATGGGGCGGCTGCTGCTGCTGTTCAGCCTGCTCTGGTTCTATTTCACCTTCGCCGAATACCTGACGGCGTTCTACGGCAAAGAGCCGGCCGAGATGCGGACCTTCTGGGCTAAAGTGGCGGGTCCCTTTGCGATCCCGTTCTGGACCATGGTCGCCTGCTGCTTCGTGATCCCGTTCGCGCTGATGGCGCGCCGCCAGACCCGCACGCCGAAGGGCACGCTCTTCGCCGGGATCGCGGTGGTGATCGGGATGTGGCTGGAGCGCTTCAACATCGTCGTCCCCACGTCGGTCAACCCGCGGTGGGAGATGGAATCGCTCGGCCACTACCTCCCATCGTGGGTCGAGCTGTCGATCCTCGCGGGGACGTTCGCGGGGTTCGTCCTGCTGTACATGCTGGCCACCAAGTTCTTCCCCATCGTCTCGATCTGGGAGATCAAGGAAGGCCGGGAGCAATCGGTCCACGAGGTGAGCGAGCGGGTGGCGGGCTACGTGCCGGAGCCGGTGTCATGACCCGGGTGACCGCCGTGCTCGTCGGCGTCGTGCTCGCCGGAGCGGGTCGCCTCGGCGCTCAGAACGGCGGCGTCTTCCCGGGAGATCCCACCGCCGGCCGCCAGATCTTCATGGGGCGGGGGTGCGTGCGCTGCCATTCGATCTGGGGCAACGGCGGGACCTTGGGCCCCGACTTCGCGGTGGTGGGTGTGGGCCGCAGCATGCAGCAGCTCGCCGGCGAGTTCTGGAATCACACGCCGCGGATGATCGCGACCCTGCGTCGCGAGGGGGTGCAATGGCCCACCTTCAGTGAGGCGGAGCTCGCCGACATCATCCGCTACATCTATTACGTGAAGCTGTTCGACGAGCCGGGCAACGCCGACTTGGGCGAGCAGTGGTTCCGCGAGAAGCGCTGCATCGAATGCCATACCGTAGGCGGCAACGGTGGCCATGTGGGCCCCGCGCTGGACAAATACGCGCTCTACATCGCCCCGATCATGCTCGCCGAAGGGATGTGGAACCACGGTCCCGCCATGCAGCACCAGCAGACGGTGCGCGGCGTCCCGATCCCCACCTTCATGGGCCGGGAAATGACGGATATCCAGACCTACATCCGCCGTGCCTCGAGCCTGCGCGACCGCCAGCTGGTGTTCCTGCAGCCCCCCAACCCCGCCACCGGCGAGCAGCTGTTCACCGCCAAGGGATGCGTGCGCTGTCACGGCCCGGACGGTCGCGGCACGGGCTACGGCCCCGATCTGCGCACCGCGACGTTACGGTTGCGGGTGTCGGAGATCGCCGGTGTGCTGTGGAATCACTCGTTCCAGATGTCGGCGGCGATGGGGGCGCGCGGCTTCTCGTTCCCGCAGTTCCGCGGAACCGAGATGGCGGACGTGATCGCCTTCCTCTATTACCTGCGCTTCAACGAGGTCGGGGGCAACGCCACCGAGGGGGCCACGGTCTTCGGGCGCAAAGGCTGCTCCCACTGTCACAATCTGGATGGCAAGCCGGGGACCGGTCCCGACCTGACCCGCTCGCACGCGGTGCAAACGCCGCTCGGCCTCGCCACGGCGATGTGGAACCACGCCCCCGCGATGTTCGACGTCGCGCAATCCCGCCAGGTCGAGTGGCCGCGGTTCGACGGGGACGAGATGCGCGACCTCTCGGCGTTCCTGCACGGCTTGCGTCCGCGGACCCCGCCCCGGGCGGCTCCCGGGAAGGGCCGGCCCGCGCCGGGAGCGGGCGCGCCCTCGGGTCCCGTCGATTCCAAGCTGGCGGCCCAGGGAAAGGCGCTCACCGAGCAATACGGCTGTACGGCGTGCCACGTGATCGGCGCCTCGACCACCGGCAAGCTCGGGCCCGATCTGAACACGGTCCTTACCCGTCGGTCCGGCGACTACGTCTTGCAGAAACTCGCCAACCCGCGGTTCGACAACGACAAGAGTCTGATGCCCCAGCTCCCGCTCAACGACGCCCAGCGCCGCGCCATCCTCGAGTATCTCCGCTCGCTCGGGGCGTAGCGCGCCAATTCCCTCCACGGAGGATCATGCCGATGACCAACTGCTCGATCACGAAGAGCCTCACCTGTACCCTGGCGCTGCTGGCCGTCGCCGGCACCGCCTGGGGGCAGAAGCCCAAGACTCCCCCGCCGCCGAAAATCACGCCGGCGATGCTCGCGCTGGGTGACAGCATTTTCCACGGGCAGGTCGGGGGCGCCGCCTGTTTCGGCTGCCACGGCGCGCAGGGGAAAGGGATGCCCAAGCTCGCTCCCGATCTGACGAGCGGGAAATGGATTCATGGCGACGGTAGCTACGACGCCATCATGAAGACGATCGAGCAGGGCGTGCCGAAGCCGACCGAGGCAGCCGGGCCGATGCCGCCGATGGGCGGGGCGAAGCTCACCCCCGATCAGCTCAAAGCCGTCGCGGCATGGGTGTATTCGCTGAGCCATCCGGCGAAGTAAGGGGACCCAAGGCCCCTTGCCTGGGGCGCTGACTCACGACAGCTTCACGGGCCAGCGCCCCAACCCTTTCGGAGGTTCCGTGCACAAGAGCGCCCAATCCCTGGTTGCCGCTTCACTCGTCTTCTGCGCCGCCGCAGGCCTCACCGCGCCGCTCTCGGCTCAAGCGAACGACGCTGCCGCCCTCGACAGCCTGCGGGTGGCGTTGAAGAAGTACCAGGACCCGGTCGCCGCCATCCGCGACGGGTACTTCTCCACGCTTGGCTGCGTGACGATCGCGCAGGCCGGCGGTCCCGGTGAAATGCCGTACAAGCCGGGGAGCATGGGAGTGCATTTCCTGAACATGCAGATGGTCTCGGCGACCCCCGATCCCGCCCATCCCCCGGTTCTGTTGTACGAGCCGCAGGGCGACAAACTGGTGCTGGTCGGGGCGGAATGGTTCGTGCCGCTGATGACGGGCGTCAAGCAGCGCCCCTCGCTCCTCGGGCATCCGCTGCAGGGGCCGATGGCGGGACACGAGCCGCTGATGTCCGCCGACATGAGCCACTACGATCTGCACGTCTGGCTGTTCAAGGAGAACCCGGCCGGGATGTTCGAGCCCACGAACACGAACGTGAAGTGCACCGGCTATTCGTACACGTTCACGGAGCATCCGCCGAAGCTTGTAGCTGAACCGAAGCCCTGAAGCAAGACGGCACTCAGCTGTCAGCTCTCAGCTCTCAGCTCTCAGCTAGCTGACAGCTGAGAGCTGAGAGCTGATAGCAATCAGCCGGCGAACTCAACCATCCGCTCAGTCACAGACCGCACCGTCCGCTCCGACCATCCTCGCGACACCGTATGCCCGAACGACAACAGCATCAGCGTCAACGTCGACTCGGGGCCGGGCCAGGGGGTCCTGGCGACGCGCCGGGCGCACGAACGGTAGTAACGATCCGTAAACAGCAGCATCAGGACGCCCGAGGCGCGCGCCATGCTCACCGCCGGAAGCGGCAGCGAGCGCATCATGCGCTCGTAAGCCGGCGCGAGGCGCAGCGCGCGCACCAATAGCTCCTCACGCACATCGCGGATGCGCTGCGCCAGCGCGGGATCATCCGTATCGGACCGGCCCAGGTCGGACGTGAGCGCCGGGTGGTAGGCCACGCCCCTCCGTAGATCCTTCTCGATGTCCCGGGTAATGTTGGCGAGCTGCACCATCTCCCCTGCCACCAGACAATCCTCCCGCAATCCTTCCGTCACTTCTTCCCCCGTGCGCTGCTCGAGCAGCAGCCGGACCCCGAACAGGAACGGGAGGCCGATCACATTGCGGCAGTAGCGGCTCAGCTGCCCGGCATCCACCAGGACGCCACCCTGACTCGCGAACGCCCGGGACGACCAGATCATCCCTTCCGCCATTGCGGCCACGAGCTCGGCGATGTGGCGCCGCACCGGCGGCGGGAGGGTCAGGAAGACTTCGTCGAGGAGCTGGCAGCGGTTCACCAGCAGGACGTGGGTGCGATCGCGTTGGTCGTGCGCCCGTTCTGCGGCGAGCGTGGGCGCGGGACGCGGGGGAGCGCCGACCGGCGCCTCAAAGCGGCGGCCGAATTGCGCCAGCGCGTCTTCGCGCTCCCGTGGAACGGGGATCAGGTCCTCGTAGGTGTCGAGGATGCGACAATACAGATACCCGACCGCGGCGGCCCGGGCGAACTCGGCGGGGAGCAGCGTGATGCAGGCGGCGAACGTCCGGGCGGCGTGCGGCAGGATGCGCCAGACGAAGGTCTCGGGATCACCGATGGCCTCGAGCGGCGCCACGTCGGGATGCGCCCGGCTCTGCAGCAGCTCGCGGGTGAGCAGCCAGGGACGGCGCAGGACGAACGGGACGTTGGAGGTCACGGCGCGACCAATATAGCGGCCGCCCGGCTCACAGCTCCCGGGTATAGCGCATCTCGTTCGTCGCCTCGAACCCGATCTGCTCGTACAGCGGGCGGCCTTCGGGGGAGGCATGCAGCACGAGCCGCGCCACGCCGTGGCCGTGCGTCCAGGCGATGATCGTCTCCATCAAGCGCCGCGCGACTCCGCGCCGGCGCCAGCGACGCTCGGTGTAGACGTTCAGCACGATCCCCTCGGGACCTTCCCGGATCGTGGGGTGGCCCGGCCGGGGGCGGGGCAGCAGGGGCCGCAGCTGCACTCCGGCGCCGGCGATGATCTCCGCCGGCCGATCCGCGGGGCTCGCGACCCAGCCGACGTAGGTTCCCGTCTCGAGCCATGCCTGGAGGTCCCGCCGAGCGGCGGATTCGAGGGCGCCTGCCTGGTCGGGGGGCAGGTCAGCCATGTCGCGAAACATGGAAACGCGATGCCGGGCCAGGGTCGCCGCGTCCGCTGGGGTCGCGAGCCGGATGGTGAAGGTTTCGTGCATCTGAAGAAATTAACAGGGTCCGTCGCCCGTTCAGGGCGCAGCCATTCGGATCATCCCGCTCAGCTCCCCCCGCGCGATCCCCGCCCGTCGCAACGTCGTGTCCGGCAGGGCGTCGAGCCGCCGCGCGACGAGGGCCCGCGTCGTGGGATCGAGCGATTCCAGATGGGACGCGGGATTCGGCGCGGCGAGAATCGCGCTGGCCGCCTCGGCCGCCGCGCGCTGCTGCGCCTGGAACGCGGCGCGCGCGGTCTCGAGCGATCGTGCGCCGTCGGGATCGCTCGCCCGGTGCGCCGCCGAATCGAGGAGGGTGTCCATCCCGGCGATGGGATTGCGCAACGCGTAGGAGAGAGCGAGGTCGGCCAAATTGGGCGAAAGCGCCCCACTGCCGACCTTGTCGAACGCCTGAGAGTAGGTGGCGCGGTCCGCGGTCGTCGTCATCGGGACGACGGCTTTGACGAACGCATCGTAGGAGCCGAGAAACACCGGACCGTAGACGCCCACGCCGGCGAGCAAGGCGCCGAATACGAGCAGGAGAAACGGGCCGGCGCCCTGCCGGCCTCGCAGCGTGGTCCACATCCCGGTCACGACCCCCGCGGTGCC
This sequence comes from Gemmatimonadales bacterium, assembly GCA_035500495.1. GTDB lineage: Bacteria > Gemmatimonadota > Gemmatimonadetes > Gemmatimonadales > GWC2-71-9 > DASTHG01. Next base: position 8,502 of record DATJXC010000139.1, on the reverse strand, counting down.
AAGGACGAGCAACACCCAGGGACCGACGACGGCGATCGTCATCACAGGGCTACCCCGTACGCCTCGACGAACGCCGCCTGTGCGTACCCGAGCGACGCGTAGCCATACCCGTGGTCGCCCCAGGCCGGGCCCCAGCTGTTCCGCACGATGAATCGGTCGGCGGTGTACCCGACCAGCGCCGCGGCGTGCCCGCCGCGGACGGTGTCCGGCCGGTACACGTCCAGGTTGCCGCCGCTGCGGCGCGCGTCGTCCCAGGTCGCGTCGACCCCCAGCCGGATCAGAATCGGCCCGCCGCCGGGGGACGCGAGCCAGGTGCGCCAGCTCGCGAGGTTGGACCCCAGGTTGTAGTAACTCCCGATCTTGAGCCGGGACGCCAGGGCGTAAAAGGCGTTCGATTCGCCGGGGAACAGGGTGGCCGCGCCGAACGGCAGTTCGATGTCCCGCACCACGCCGAACTTGCGGGCGATATCCAGCGCGGCCTTCAGGCTCGTTCCCTCCAGCTCGATGAACGTGGTGGGGCGAGCCTCGTAGGCGTCGGTTTCCTTGGACGCCATCCAGATGAAACGGACCGACAGGAGGTCGCCGCGTGGCAGGCGGCCCGACTTCACGAAGTGCCAGCGCAGCACCGAATCGGCTGTGGCCCAGCCGACGCAGGACCCGGTGCTCCCCTGGTCGCCGATCCGCCACCAGGAGGCGCGCAGGTCCACCGATCGGGGCAGGGTCGCGAGCCCCGCGAGGATGGTCCCCGCGCGGGCGTGCGCGAGGAGCCAGTCGGCCTCGGGGTTCCGCGAGGGGATGCAGTTGAGGATCCGCTGCTGGCTCTTGGCGAGGGTCTGGGTTGGCATAGGACGGCCTCGGGTTCGGGTGGATCACCGCCATGCCAGAACCGGACCGCGGGTGGATGGCCTTGGGAATCGAGTCGCTCCGTCCTCCCCGCGGCACACCCGCACGCCTGTCGGGAGGACACTAGATTCCCCCCCGTATGACGGCGGTTGCTCTCATTCCCGCGCGCCTCGGCGCGACCCGGTTCCCCGGCAAGCTGCTTGCCACCCTGGGGGGAAAGACGGTCATCCGTCGCACCTACGAGTCGGTGGCGGCGACGCGCCTGTTCGACGACGTGCTGGTGGTCTGTGACAGTGAGGCGATCGAGGAGGAGATCGTGCGTCATGGGGGGCGCGCGGTGCGCTCCACCCGGTCGCACGACAGCGGCACCGACCGGATCGCCGAAGTGGCCGAGTCGCTGGCTGCCGACGTCGTCCTCAACGTGCAAGGCGATACGCCGTTCACCCAACGGGAGCCGCTGGAGCGGCTGCTCGCGGTGTTCGCGGATCGGGCGGTCCGGGTCGGGTCGTTGATGCGGCCGCTCGCCGATCCCGCTCTCGTGGCCAACCCCAACTGCGTGAAGGTGGTCGTGGACCAGGAGATGAACGCGCTGTTCTTTTCCCGCTCGCCGATTCCCTACCTGCGGGATCGCGCGGCCGAGCCGCCCTTTTACGAGCACGTCGGGGTGTACGCCTTTCGCCGCGAAGCCCTGCTGACCTTCGCCAAACTCGCCCCGGGGCCGCTCGAGCGTGCGGAGAAGATCGAGGCCCTGCGCTATCTGGAGCATGGGATGGGGATCCGCATGGTGATCACGGAGTTTCCCGGGGTCGAGATCGACACTCCGGACGATCTGGCCCGCGCGGAGCAGCTCCTGTGACCGCGTATCGCAACTTCAAGCTGGTGGGCTATGTGGTCTACGGGCGGGGGGCGATCACCCAGCTCGACGAGATTCTGGCCCCGCGCCGCGGCGACGGCTCCGCGGTCGTTTTCCTGGTGGATCACTTTTTCGAAGACAAGCCGGCCCTCACGAAACGCCTCCCGGTGCGCCCCTGCGACCGGGTGCTCTATGCCGACGTCTCCCACGAGCCGACGACGGCGCAGGTGGACTCGCTGCGGGACCGCATCCGGGCGGAGTGTGGAAGCGTCGCCGGGATCGTCGGCGTCGGCGGCGGATCCACGCTGGATCTCGCCAAGGCGATTTCCCTGATGCTGACGAACCCGGGGTCCGCCGCGGATTACCAGGGCTGGGACCTGGTGCGCGAGCCCGGCGTTTACAAGGTCGGGATCCCCACGCTCTCCGGCACCGGCGCCGAAGTCTCGCGCACCACGGTGCTCACCGGCCCGACCAAGAAGCTCGGGCTGAACTCCGACTTCACGCCGTTCGACCAGGTCGTGCTCGACCCCGATCTGATCGCGGGAGCGCCGCCGGCGCAGCGGTTCTATACCGGGATGGACTGCTACATCCATTGCATCGAATCGCTGAACGGCTCGTTTCTGAACGCCTTCAGCCGGACTTACGGAGAAACGGCGCTGCAGCTCTGCCGCGAGGTGTTCCTCACCAAGGACATCTGGGACGGCGACTCGGACGAGCGGCTGATGATGGCCTCCTACGCGGGCGGGATGAGTATCGCGCTCTCGCAAGTGGGAGTCGCGCACGCCATGAGCTACGGCCTCGCGTTCGTGCTCGGGCTTCGCCACGGCATCGGCAACTGCATCGTCTTCAATCAGCTGCAGGAGTTCTACCCGGAAGGGGTGCGGGAATTCCGGGAGATGCTGGCGAAGCACCGGATCGAGCTGCCGCGGGGCGTGACCAAGCAGTTGACCCCTGATCAGCTGGACAAGATGGTGACCGTGTCGCTGGGCCTGGGCCCGCTGTGGCAGAACGCGCTGGGCCCCGATTGGCAACAGCAGATGACCCGCGAGCGGTTGCGCGCCATGTTCGCGCGGCTGTAACGGGAACGAGGCCGCCGTGCCGGGATACGAGCTGTTCGGAGAGGAAGAGCGCCGTGAGGTCCAGGAGGTCCTGGAAAGCGGGATCTTCATGCGCTACGGGTTCGACGCCGCTCGGCGGGGACGGTGGAAAGCGCGGGAGCTGGAGGCGGAGCTGTGCCGCGCCCTGGGCGCCCGCCATGCCCTGCTGACCTCGAGCGGGACGTCGGCGCTCACCACCGCGCTCGCCGCGCTCGGCGTGGGCGCCGGGGATGAAGTGATTCTCCCCACGTTCACCTTCGTGGCGAGCTTCGAGGCGGTGCTGTCGGTCGGCGCCACGCCGGTGCTCGCCGACATCGACGACACTCTCACCCTCGCACCTGAAGCCGTGCGCGCCGCGATCACCCCGCGCACCCGGGTGGTGATGCCGGTCCACATGTGCGGCGCCATGGCCGACCTCGACCTCCTGGCCGCGATCTGCCGGGAACGCCACCTCGTGTTGTTCGAGGACGCCTGCCAGGCGATCGGCGCGAGCTACAAGGGGCGCGCCGTCGGCACGATCGGACAAGCCGGCGCATTCTCTTTCGACTTCGTCAAAACCGTCACCTGCGCCGAAGGGGGCGCGGTCGTGACCGACGACGAGAAGCTCTGGCGGCGCTGCGACGGCTACGCCGATCACGGCCACGACCACCTGGGAGCCGATCGGGGAGCCGACGAGCATCCGTTCCTGGGGTACAACTACCGCATCTCCGAGCTGCACGCGGCGGTGGGGCTCGCGCAACTGCGCAAGCTGCCGCGGTTTCTCGAAATCCAGCGTCGCAACAAGCGCGTCCTGAAAGACGCCCTCGGCAGCGCGGGGGTCCCGGGGGGAGGGATCGCGTTCCGCCGGTTGCCCGATCCGGCCGGCGACAATGCCGCGTTCCTGACCTTCTTCCTGCCCGAGGAACGCTACGCCCGCGCCGCCGCCGCCGCCATGAAGCAGGCGGGGCTGGTCGCCATGCATTGGTACGACAACAACTGGCATTACTTCCGCCGCTGGGACCACCTGAAGGGGGCGGTCACTTTGTCACCCTGGGCTCCGCAGCTGCAGGAGGCCATGGCCCAGTACGCTACCAAGCGCTTCCCGGCATCGGACGCCTGGATGAGCCGGGCGCTCTCCACGCCGATCGGTCTCGCCTGGAGCGAAGCGGAAACACGGTCGCGCGCCGACCGGCTGGTCGCAGCGGTGCGATCCGCGCTGGACTGAAGTCCCCTCACCCTCGCCTCACGGAGTCTTCACCGCGGTGCGCGCACTCTTCAGAAAACGAAGGGGGCTGCGCCATGTCCCGTATCCTGGTCTTGTACGGCACGACCGACGGTCACACACGGAAGATCGCCGAGGCGCTCCGGGATGATCTGCAGAACGAAGGATGTCGCGTGGACGTGGTCGACGCCGCGGAGGCGACGGTGTCCGACCGGCCCGAGGAGTATCAGGGGGTCATCGTCGCCGCCTCGCTGCACATCGGTGAGTACCAGCGGCCGGTCCAGCGCTGGGTGCGCGCTCACGCAGCGGCCTTGAACGCGCGGCCCAGCGCGTTCCTGTCGGTTTGCCTCGCGGTGGTGGAGCGCCGGCCCGAAGCCCGCGCCGACGCGGAACACATCATGCAGAAGTTCCTCGATCGCTGCGGCTGGCGGCCCGCCTCGAGCCGGCTCGTAGCGGGGGCCGTGCCCTTCACGCGGTACGGCTGGCTCAAGCGGATGGCGATGAAGCGGATCGTGGCGGAAGCCGGCGGAGACACGGACACGACGCGGGACTATGAGTACACCGATTGGAACGATCTGCGCGCCTTCGCGGCGGATTTCGTGCGGCGCCATGAGCTGGCCGCCCTCTCGTCCGTGGACAAGGCGCTGGCTTCAGAACAGCTCGATCTGATCTCCTCCACCCGGGAGGCCGCCGGCGAGCCCGCGTAGCCGCTCGACCAGCCGCACCAGCGCCACGGTGTCGTGGCGGCAGTAGGCGCGCAGCGCCTCCCGTCGCTCCGCCGTGAATCCCCCCTTCTCGAGGTACATCCGCGCCAGCGCGACCGTCGCTTGCTCGCCGTCCGAGATCTCCAGACTACGGTAGGCGTGGTCGGGAAGCAGCGCCGCTACGACGCTCTTCAAGCCGAAGCTCCCGCCGAACGCCGGGTGATACACGTGGTTGCGGACGAGCGGCAATAGATCCACGAGCCGGTCGGCGACGCCCTCCAACTGGTCGGCGAGCGTGGGCGCCGCCCGGGCGAGGTGCTTCAGGCACTCCCGCTCGAACGACGAGTTGTAGGCGATGACCCAGCGGGCGTCGCGGCACGCGGCGACCACCGCGGCGGCCACGGCGGTCCGGGGATCGGGCGGCGCTTCCGGCAGGAACTCATGGTGCGCCACGTGTCCACGCCGATCCACGGTTTCACAGCTGAACTGCACCGGGACATGTTCCCAGGGCCGGCACCCATTCCAGATCGGAATGGCGAGGCCCACAGTCTCAAAGTCCAGGAACGCCACCGGCTCTCCCGGCGGCAACAGGTCGAGCGCGCCTGCGAGCGTCGGCTCGACGATCAGCCGGTCCTCCCGGACCGCGCGCACCTGGCGCGCGTGGATCGCCGACAACTCCAGGTCGCTCGGCAGCTCGGCCAGGGTCGTGAACCCGCCCTCGAGCAACGCGCGCAGACGTTTGCGCTGGATCCCGTAGAGCGTGCTGACGTGGTGGTCCGGCAGGACCGGCCAGCAGCGGGCGAGGAAGGCGCAGGCTCGCGGGGCGGTGCAATGGTCCCCGGTCGGAACAGTGGGGAGGTCGCCCGCGAGGGCGCGGCGCTGAGCCTCGAGCAGCTCGGGGATCCGGGGGAGCAGCTCCTCCACTCGGTCCGTCACATCCACGCGGCGAAACAGGTCGGTGAGGTCGGGGTAGCGGCAGCGCGGGTTGAGGTACATCACCTCGGTGCGCGGCACCGGCAGGCCGTTGCGCCGCAGCACGTGCGCCTGGATGGCGACGTCCGGAATGGTCTCGTCCTTGAGCCGGGTGGCCGCTTTCACCTCGATGGGGCAATAGGCGCCGTCCATGCGCGCGAGCACGTCCACCTGCACGTAGACGCCATCGGCCTCGAACGCCGCCTCGAAGATTGCTGGCGCACCGTTCGCCACCAGCTCGGCCGTCGCCTCAAGTCCGCCCCGGCGTTCCACCAGGGCGCCTCCGGGAAACCGCTCGTGTGCCGCGGCTTCCACCAACCGCCCCTGCAGGAACAGGACTTCGAGACCCGGGTCGGGCTCGAGCTCGGGAGCCTCGGACTCGTGGACCTCCCACCACAGCTGCTTGTGACACTGCAGACCCGCGAGGAACCGCGATTTGGAGAGCCGCGAATCCGGCATGAGTACGAAGATAGAAGGCTGCGGGAGGGGAGGGGAAATTTGACAAGTGGGATCGCCCGGGCAGTTTTCTCACGACCCCCAGATGGAGTGAACGCCATGAAATCACTGTGGATCGCCGCGATCGCGATGGGCGGCGTCGGGTTCGGGAGCGCGGCGCAAGGGAAGATGCCGGCCCCCGCCTCGACTCCCGGTTTCGACCAGTTGAAATCGCTCGTCGGAGAGTGGGACGGGATGGTCGAGGGTAAACCGGTCCATGCTTCCTATCAGCTCGTGTCGGGCGGCACCGCGCTGCTCGCCCGTCTGAAGACGGGTGATGAGCCGGAGATGATCACCCTGTTCACCCCCGACGGCGCCCGCCTTGCCGTTACTCATTACTGCAGCGCGGGGAATCAGCCGCGGATGCAGACCGAGGCGGTGGGCGCGGACACGAAGACCTTCTCGTTCTCCTTTGTCGGCGCGACGAACCTCGAGAGCCCCACGGCCGGCCACATGCACCATCTCACCGTCACGATCGAGGACAAGGACCACTTCAGCGAAGAGTGGACCTGGACGGAGAACGGCCAAACTGGCTCGAAGCTGTTCCACTACACGCGCAAGGCGTAGTCCGACCGCTGCTAGTGCGCCAGCCGCCCCCGCAGGTCCTGGAACCAGTTGTCCACCCAGACCATCTGAGGCACGGTCGCCGTCACTCCGCCACGCGAGACTAGGAACAGGAAGGAGCGGCCATCCGGTGTGACGTCGTAGGACTGATGGAAGGCGTCGATGATGAACCGCGACGCGTCGAACAGCGGGTGGACCGACAACACCGCGAACGTCGGCGTCGTGGCGAACTGCGCCGCCATGAGCTGGGCGCCGTTGCCGGTAAGGAAGTACAGCTCGCGGCCGTTGGGCGACCAACGCGGCGCGGTACCGCCACTGTTCGAAATCTGCCAGCGACCGCTCGCGGTATTGGGGAAAGGGCGGACGTACACCTCGGGTGTCCCGGATTCGTTTGAGCTGTAGGCCAGCCAGCGGCCGTCGGGGGACAGGGCGGGATGCAGCTCGGTGTAGGGGCTAGACGCGAGCGGCACCGGCGTCGTGTCTCCGCTGGTACGGACGCCGAGAATGTCTCCGGCGCCCGTGGTCCCGTTGTCGGTGCGCATGATCAGCCAGCCGCCGTCGCGGGACCAGGTGACCTCCTGAACCAGACGGTCGAGCCGTACCAGTAACCGCTCGGCGCCGCTGCCGTCGGCGGGGCGCGCCCGCACGGTGCTGGTGCCGCCGCTGTCCCGGATGAAGGCGACCAGGCGACCGTCGGGAGACCAGGCCGGCCGGCGGTCGCTGTTGCCGAAGCTCAAGCGGGTGAACGGTCCACGATCGAGTCGCTTGACCCAGACATTCAGCCCGCTTCCCGTGCCAACGCCCACGGCCTCCTCCCGTCCATCGGGTGACAAGGCGAGCGAGTTGAACTGTCCGAACCACGACGTGTCGATCTGGGTGACGGCCCCGTCGCGAGCGACGCGTACCACATTCAAGTCGGGCTGGCCACCGGCTCCGTGGACGTAGAGGAGGGATCCTGTCCGGGACCAGGCCAGGAGCGGCGCCGAAGATGGGGTGATCTGGACACCTTCCAGGACCGGCACCGCGCCACCGCTAGGCTCCAGTCGCCCGAGGTCGAACGGGGCGACCAGGGCCACCCCATCCCGCCGGACGTAGAGGAGGTGACCGTCGGGCAGGTACCATCCCGTGGTGACCTCGTCCAGCAGCCGTTTCTGTTTGCCCGTGTGCAGGTCGAGGACGTTCAGGCCCATCGTGACGCACCCCGATGAGCAGGTCTGGAACAGCACCCCGCGGGCCTTGGGCAGGGGCGTCGGCAGGCTGATCCCGAAACCGCCGATCGTGGTGTCGTGCAGGGCGACCGTCACCGGGCCGCCGGCCGCGCTGATCCGTCGTAAGGTGGTGAGATCCGGGGTCACGTAAAGGATTGTTCCGTCGTCCAGCCAGGTGGCCCCACCGAACCCGGTCGCCACCGAATCCGCCAGCGTCACGGCCGCGCCGCCGCTGGTGCGCACTTTCTTTAGGTGGCCGTCGGAAACGAACGCGATCCACTCACCGTCGGGGGAGAACACTGGGTTGGAACCTCGCTCCGTGCCGCTGATCGGCGTGGCCGCGAGCTCGCCGCGATGCTTGATCCAGAGGCGATAATTCGCACGGTTCTCCCGGAATACCAGCGTCGAGCCGTCCGGGGACAGGGCGATCGACGGTCGCGACACGTCAGGCGCGACGCTGTCGCCCAGCGTGATGTATTGCCACGCAGCGGGTTGCCTGGCGGCGGCGCGGATCTTGAGCCACCCCCAGGCGCCCAGCGACAGGCACATGCTGCCGGCCGCTACC
>DATJXC010000138.1:0-28240 GCA_035500495.1 Gemmatimonadales bacterium | reverse complement strand
GAGCTGCTGCGCCGGGAAATCACCGGGGAGCGCGTGGTCGTGATCCCGAACGCCTGGGACGGCCGCGTGCCCGACGCCGGACGGGCCAAAGCTCGGCGGGCGCTCGGAATTACCTCGCAGGGGTTTGTCGTGGGATGGGTGGGGCGGTTGAGCTTCGAGAAGGGCCCCGACCTCTTTCTCAAGGCGCTGGCGCGCCTGCAGGACGCGACGGTGGAGGCGGCAGTGGTGGGGGGAGGGGGAGACGGCGCCCCCCCCCCGGAGCGGTCGCTGAGAGCCCTGGCGGATCGACTCGGGGTCGCCCACCGCGTCACCTGGTGCGGACCGGTGCCCGATGCCGGCCGCTGGTTCCGCGCGTTCGACGCGCTGGCGGTGAGCTCCCGCACCGAAGGAGTCCCGATGGTGCTGTTCGAGGCCATGGCGGCGGAGGTCCCGATCGTAGCCACGCGAGTGGGGGGAATCCCCGAGGTCTTAGGGGAGCGCGAAGCCTACCTCGTCCCCCCGGAAGACCCCTCGGCCCTCGCCGCATCGCTTGCCTCCGTGCAGGGCGATCGAGCGGAGGCCGAAACCCGGACCCGCGCCGCGCGAGCGCGCCTCGCGGCCGACTTCGGCGCGGAGCAGTGGGTGGCACGCTATGCCGACGTGTATCACCGCGTGGCTCGGTGGGGGGAGGGGCCCGCCGCGTGACCACCCTCGCGGTCTGGCTCATCGCGCTTCCGGGCTTCCTCGCCGCATATGCCTACGTCGGGTATCCCCTGCTGCTGTTGCTCGTCGCCACCGTGCGCCGTGGGCAAGGGGGAGGTGAAGGGGGCGTGGAGGGGGGGGGTGAACGGGTCGCGCGGCCGTCCGTGTGGCCGCCCATGGTGAGTCTCACGATCCCCGTGTTCAATGAGGAGCGGAGGATCCGCGCCAAGCTCGAGGAGGTGCTGGCCTGCGACTATCCCCGCGACCACCTGCAGGTGCTCGTCGTGTCCGATGCTTCCACCGACGGCACCGACGCGGTGGTGCGCGAGTTCGCCTCGCGGGGCGTGGACCTGGTGCGGCTCCCCGTTCGGGGGGGAAAGACCGCGGCGGAGAACGCGGCGTTACCGCACCTGCGCGGCGAGATCGTCGTCAACAGTGATGCATCTATCTCGGTTCCTCCCGAGGCCCTGCGGCGTCTGGTTGACGCGTTCCAGGACCCCACGGTGGCAGTGGCCTCGGGGAGGGATCTCAGCGTGACGCGGCTCCAGGCAGAATCGAATCAGGGGGAGTCGAGCTACGTGGGATACGAGATGTGGGTCCGGCGGCTGGAGACGAGGGCGGCCGGGATCGTGGGCGCCTCCGGCTGCTTCTACGCTGTCCGGATCACCGTGCAGCGGATCGGCATTCCCGAAGCGTTGAGCCGCGATTTCGCTGCACCGCTCGTGGCGCGGGAGCAGGGGTTCCGCTCGGTCTCGGTGGACGGGGCCGTGGCGCACGTTCCCCGGATGTCGTCGCTGCGGCGCGAGTACCGGCGCAAGGTCCGCACAATGACGCGCGGGATAGAGACACTCCTTTACAAGCGCGCGCTGCTCGATCCGTTCCGCTATGGCCTGTTCGCCTGGCAGCTCTGGAGCCACAAGGTCGCCCGCTGGCTCGTGCCCTGGGCGGGATTGCTGGCGGCGCTCGGGGCGGCGATGCTCGCTCTCCAAGCGAGCTGGGCGGCCGCACTCATCGTCGTGATGGCGGTCTCGGCCGCGGTGGCGGTCGTCGGCTGGCACTGGCCGGAGGATACGGCCATGCCGAGACTCGTGGCCGTTCCCGCCTTCCTCGTCACGGGGAACCTGGCCGTGATTCATGCCACCCTCAACGCCGTGCGCGGCGAGCGGCATGCCACCTGGGAGCCGACCCGCAGGGAGCGCCCCTCGGGGGGCTAGCGAGCCACTAAAGTACGCGAGCCCCGCCGGAGGGCGGGGCTCGTATTGCAGAGGAGGTGGCGGCCTGGTCGCGCCCGGCTTGGCCTACCACGCCCCCCGTTGGAAGATCATTACCGGGGCGGTCTTTAGCATGATTCTCAGGTCTTCGGTGAGCGACTGCCGCCCGACGTACTCCAGGTCCAGCGCCACCTTGCGGCGCACGTCGTCGAGACAGGAATCGTAGTGCTGGTTGACCTGCGCCCATCCCGTGATCCCCGGCCGGACCCGTTGGCGTCCCGGGTAGCCGTCGATCTGCTCGCGCAGCGTCGCGAAGATTTCTGGCTGTTCGGGCCGCGGCCCGACGACGTTCATGTCGCCGCGCAGCACGTTCCACAACTGGGGCAGCTCGTCCAGCCGGTACTTGCGCAACACCCGGCCGATGGGCGTCACGCGCGGATCGTCCGGGCGCGCCCATACCTGGGCGTCACCCTGCTCGACGCGCATCGTGCGGAACTTGTAGATGGTGAACGGCCGGCCACCGTGATTCACGCTCCGCCGGCTGTTGCCTTCGGGCCGGACGGGCGAGCGGCGGTCGAGACCCACCCGCAGTTGCCTGTACAACACCGGCCCCGGCGAGGTCAGCTTGACGAGCACGGCGACGAACACCATCACCGGCGCTGTGATCGCCAATCCTACACCGGCCACGACGACGTTCAGGGCACGCCGGGAACCCTCGGACGCGCTCCGGCGGTCGCGCCGCACCAGGGCTCGGGAGAACGACAGAAACTCGCTGAGGTCGATGCTGGTCACAGGGGTTCGAAACTCTCGGGTTTCATAGATTCGTTCATATTCCGGGCACACCGGCCCGGCCCACGCTTGAGCAAGCTGCGTGCGTGAAAATGACGGCCGCCACGTATATTTTAAGTCATTGTGAGGTAACGACTTGATCACATCGGGCTGGGCGGGTGGGCGGTGATCGCCCCCGACTGGGGCTTAAGCCTACAACACTCTGTCGGAAAGGCGCTACAGGGCGTTACCGACTACGCTGCAGGACTTTACCGATCGAACGACTCGTCAATTCTCAGAGCGTCGCGGCGGGCGGCAAGTCGAGCTGGAAGAAGAATCGCGTGCCCCAGTCTCCGCGGGATTCCACGGCGAGCTCCGCCCCCATGGCCTGCACCAACCGGCGGCAGATCGCGAGTCCCAGACCGGTCCCCGAAAAGCAGTAGTCCCCGGGCCGCCCGCGGGCCCGCCGGAACGGGTGGTACAGGCTTGCCATGGCGTCGGGATTGATACCGTGGCCGGTGTCGCGCACCGAGAACTCCACCGCCGTCCAGCTGCGAGCCTGAGCGACGATCTCGACAAACCCTTCCTCGGTGAACTTGAGGGCGTTGGTCGTCAGGTTCAGCAGCACGCGGGAAAGCGCCTGCGGGTGCCCCAGGCGGTGATCGGTCGCCGGGGGCAGGATCCGGACGGCCAATCCCTTCTCCTCGGCGATCGGGCGCACGATGTCGCGAACCGACTGCAGCACCTCGGTGACCGAGAACGGGGAGGCCTGCTTGTCCACGAGGCGGTCGCCTTCTCTGGCCAGTTCGATCAGATCGCTGGCCAGCGACGACAGGCCCAGCGCCGCGCTGTAGATGAGGCCCAGCTGCCGGTTCTGGACCTCATTGATGTCTCCGCTCTGCCCTCGCTGGAGCGTCTCGGCCAGAAACAACACCGACGTGAGGGGCGAGCGCAGGTCGTGGGCCACATCGACCAGCAGCTCGAGTCCATCCGGGCCGGACAACCGCTGGGCGAAGTACTGCCTCCAGTTGGGCTCGATCGCCTGGCGCACCTTCTCGATACTGCGCAGGCGGGCCAGGAGGTCCCGGTCGGACAGGTCTGTGCTCGGGGGCATGGTGAGCAGCGCTTCCCGGAGCAGCTCCAGCAGCCGTCGTCCCAACACGGAGGCCGTCCGGGCGTCCTGCACATGCTCGGGTCCGGGGTGTCCCGAGATCGTGGCCAGTACGAGCTGGCATTGGGCGATCAATAGCTCGCTGACTTCCGAGCGATCGAGCGCCAACGCCGCTTCGTCGCTCCACTCGGCGGCCACGCGGCGCGCCGCCGCCCGCAGGTGCGGGCAGGCGATCCGGTCGAAGGGATCAGGCGTTAGAGCGGGTTCCACGGGCTCTGCCGCGCTCCCCGGCGCGAGGCGCCCCCCCCCGACGGTGTCGGAGACGGCGCTCGTCACCCGTCGCGTGGGCATGACGAGCGGCCGCCGTGGGGGGGGCCGGAAGCGAGGGTGCGATCGACTGTAGGTTGGCGCAACTGGGGCTGGAGCCGGTCCTGGCTCAGGGCCGGCCCGTGGTCACTCAGCCGCGGCTGCGAGCGTGCGCCGCTGGATGCCGTGGCGCTCCATGAGGCGGTACAGCGTGGTGCGGTCCACGCCGGCGATCCGCGCCGCACGGGACATGTTGCCACCGGCGCGCTCGACCAGCCAGGTGAGATATCGCCGCTCGAACTCCTCAAGCACGCGCTCCCGCTCGGCATGATAACTCTCTTCACGGACCGGCTCCGCCCCGGATGACGCCGGGGTCGCGACCGCCTGGGACTCCCCGATGAACGGGATGTCCTCGGCGGCGATCTCGCTGCCCGGCTCCGCCAGCACCACCGTATGCTCCACTACGTTCTGCAATTCGCGCACGTTGCCGCGCCACGTGTGCGCCCGCAATGCCCGCATGGCCGCTTCGGCGAGGTGGGGCAGGGGGGTGCCCGCGTCGCGGTGCCGGTTCCAATAGTATGCCAAGAAATGATTGGCGAGTAGGGGGATATCCTCGGGCCGCTCGCGCAGCGGCGGCACGTGGATCGGCACGACGCGCAACCGGTAATACAGGTCCTCACGCAGCTGCCCGGTCCGTACCGCTTCATCCGGGTCCATATTGGTCGCGGCGATGAATCGCACGTTGACCACGGCGTCGGTCGTTTCGCTTCCTACCCGGCGCACGATGCCGTCCTGAATCACCCGCAGCAGCTTGGCCTGGATCGGTTTGGACATTTCGACCAGCTCGTCCAGGAACATCGTGCCACCGCTGGCGGTCTCGAGCAGGCCCGGCTTGTCACGGACGGCCCCGGTGAACGAGCCTTTGACGTGGCCGAACATCTCGGATTCGAGCAGTGCCTCAGGCAGAGCGGCGCAGTTGACCGCCACGAGCTGCCGCGACGAACGGCGACTGTGCTGGTGGATGAACTGCGCGATCAGCTCTTTGCCGACGCCGCTCTCCCCCGTGATGAACACCGACGCGTCCGTCTGGGCGACCTTGCGCGCCAGCGCGATGGCGCGCCGGAACCCCGCGGCCGTCCCCAGCACCGTCAGCTTCTCGCTGTTCCCGTGTTCTTCTTCGATCTTCTCCTGAAGCGCCCGACTCTCCCGCGACACCATCACCGTGTGGGTCGCGCGGCCGATGAGGACCTGCAGATGCGTGGCCGAGAACGGCTTCGGGAGGTAGTCCCAGGCGCCGGCCCGTAGCGCTTCGACGCTGGAAGCCACGCTGGGGTTACCGGTCATGACGATGGCGAGCGTCTCGGGGTGGGTTTCCAGGGCCGCCTGCAACAGCTCCATCCCGGGGACCTGGGACATGTACAGGTCGAGGAGCACGATGTCGAACTTGCGGCGGCGCAGCAGCTCCAGGGCTTCATCGCCCTTGCCGCACACGGAAACGTTGTATCCTTCGTGCTCCAGGACGCTGGCGCAGGACTCCCGCAGCGTCCGTTCGTCGTCGACAATGAGCAGCCGCACGCTCGCCCGGAACTCGGGTTTGATTTGCATCACGTTGGATGGGCCGGCCCCGCGTGCTGGAGTAGCAACGCGGGACTCCGGAGCTGCATCACCTGGCACTGGCGTACGCACCCGTTGTCCTCGATGTGCGGTCACGGACACCCCAACGCACAGATTGGGCCAACGCCCGCTGGCAGCCTCGAATCACCAGGGGCAGATCTTGTTGCCTGGAAGCCACACAGGGCGGAGTAAGCATAAGGCACCTGTTGCATTTGAGCAACACCTCGGTCTATGTTGATGGTTGGACTGGCGCTGGACACGACGCCCGGGTCGGGACAGTTCGGCGGCAATCGCGGTACTGCCCTTGCTGTAGCAGTCCACGATCGCGAGCCCTTGCGATCACTTCCCGACGTAGGACTAGAGGAGCCTCGAAGCGTCACCATGACCGCAAGCGTACCACCCCAGGACCCGCATCCCAATCTGCCGGCCCGGCGGTCTTCAGCAGAGCTGCCAGCCCCCATTTTGCCGAACTACGGGCCGGCCGCCTACCCACAGGAGGAGGAGTCGGGTGCTCCCGACTTCCGCCGTCTGCTGGCGGCCGTGTACCGCCACAAATGGCTGGTCATCCTCGGCGTCGGGTTGGGTGTGGGTGCGGGCGTGGGGGCGACGCACGTCGTGAAGCCGGTCTTCGAGACGAAGGGGACCATCTGGATTCAGGCCGGCGATTCCCGTGATCGCACCGGTCCGATTCAGTCCGCGCAGCTGCTGGAGCAGTACGCCTGGCTGGACCTGCTCAAGTCCTACGCGGTGCTGGATGAGGCGGTGCGGCGCCGCCACCTCTTCGTCCAGCCCAAGCTCCCGGGCGACTCCGGTATCCTGCGGGGGCTCGGGCTCTCCGACCGGGTCGCCGCGGGTGCCTACACGCTGACGATTTCGGCCGCCGGCGACTCGTTTGCGCTGGCCCGCGACGACGGGCGCGGACTGCAGCGCGGAGCGGTGGGCGATTCCATCGGCTCCCCGGCCGGCTTCATGTGGGCACCGGCCCGCGCGGACCTGTCCCCCGGGCGCGCGGTCAAGTTCATGGTGAGCAACCCCAGGGACGCGGCGCGGGCGCTCGCTCAGAGCCTGCGCGCCGACATCGATCCGCAGGGCAACTTCCTGCAGATCGGTCTGGCGGGAGAGGATCCCCAGGAGATCACCGAGACCGTCAACGCCGTGTTGGACCGGTTCGTTGAGGTAGCGGCGGAATTGAAACGCGAGCGGTTGACCGAGCTCACCCGGATCCTGCAGGGGCAGCTGGACTATGCGGCGCAGAATCTCCATAACTCGGAAATCGCGCTGGAGAACTTCCGCGTCCAGACCATCACGCTGCCGACCGACCGCACGCCCGTGACGCCGGGATTGCAGGAGACGCGCGATCCGGTATTCACCAATTTCTTCAACATGAATATCGAGAAGGAGCAGGTGCGGGTCGATCGCGAGGCGCTGGAGCGCGCGCTCGCGCAGGCGCGGGATTCCGGCGGGCTGTCCACGGATGCGTTCGCGACCATCGGCGCGGTGCAACGCTCTCCCGAGATGTCGGTGGCCTTGAAGGAGCTCACCGACAAGCAGGCCGAGCTGCGCGCCCTGCGGCTGCGCTACACCGAGGATGCCCCCCCGGTCCGGCGCGCGGCGGAAGGCGTGGATTCGTTGACGAGCCGCACCATTCCACGGCTCGGGACCCAGTTGCTCGGGCAGCTGCGCGCGCGCGAGGCCGCTCTGAGCGAGCGGGTCTCCACCACGTCGGGCGAGCTCCAGCGGATTCCGCCGCGGGCCATCGAAGAGGCGCGTCTCGAGCGCCAGGTCGGGATCGCCGCCAGCCTGTACACCAACCTGCAGCAGCGGTACGAGGAAGCCCGACTCGCGGAGGCCAGCGCGATCCCCGATGTGCGAATCCTCGATCGCGCCGGCGTCCCCGAGTCGCCCCTCAAGAACACCGCGATCCGGATGCTGCTGATGGGACTGGTCGGGGGGATCGGGCTCGGCATCGGGGCGGCGCTCCTGCTCGACCGTCTGGACAAGCGGGTCCGTTACCCCGACCAGATCACGCGCGACATGGGTCTCTCGATCCTCGGCGCCGTGCCGCACGTCAACATGGCCAACGGCAGTGCCAAGGAGGACGCCGCCCAGGTCCTCGAGGCCGTGCGGGGGTTGCGTCTCAGCCTCGTCCACGCCTATGGCAGCGCCGGCCCCCTCTTCGTGACCGTCACGAGCCCCGGCGCCGGGGATGGAAAGTCGTTCATCACCTCGAACCTCGCCCTCTCGTTCGCCGATAACGGCCATCGCACGTTGCTGCTGGACTGCGACGTGCGTCGCGGGCGTCAGCATGAGCTCTTCAAGCTCGGCCGCAAACCCGGGATCACCGACTTCCTGTCGGGACATGCCACGCTGGAGCAGGTGATCCGGCAGACGAGTTACGCGGGGCTGTCCGTCGTTCCGAGCGGCACGCGCACGAGCGGCGCTCCGGAGCTGCTCAACTCGCCGGCGATGCAGCAACTCCTCGTCGCGGTCCGCTCGTCCTTCGACGCCATCCTGGTGGACAGCCCGCCGCTCGGGGCCGGGGTGGACCCCTTCCTGCTCGGGACCCTGACGGGGAACATCATGCTCGTGTTGCGAACCGGGCTCAGCGATCGCTCGTTGGCGGAGGCGAAGCTCGACATGCTGCAACGCCTGCCCGTCCGCGTGCTGGGGGCGGTCTTGAACGACGTGCGCCCGAACGACACGTACGGCTACTATCACCAGTACTACGCGTACTTGCCCGGCTACGAAGCGAAGGACGAAGGGGAGAGCGCCGGGATCACGCGGCCCAGCCAGGCCCTCCCGGGGGCGGCCAAGCGGTAAGTGTCGTCGCGGCTAATGCAAGGATGGGGCTGACGGGCTGAACCGTTGGATCGGCTGTCCGGCGGGGTCGGCCTTCGAAGCCCGCAGCGCGCTCGTTGCGTGGATCAGGAGATCCACCGGGTCCAAACCGGCGGCGTGCAGATCGCTGACCGCGTCGTAGCCCGCGCGGATCTTGGTCGGCCCAACCCGTTCCGCCAGCCGGTTCACCAAGCGCTCGAGTCCCGCCGCGTCGGTCGCCGGAGCGATCACCGCGAATTCCGTCGGCCCGAGGCGGCCGATCGCGTCGGAAACGCGCCCCGCGTGGCGCAACAGCTCGGCCAGCTGCTCGACGGCGGCGCTCAATGTCTCCTCCGACGCGTGCGACTCGTCTTCAACTTCGGGCGCCAGCACGACGCATCCGAGCGGGCCATTGTGGCGGAAGGCCGCGGATCCCAGCTCGCGGGCTCGCCGGGCCAGACCGCGCATGTTGTAGAAGCCCGTCGCGGCATCGATGATGCCTTCATCCCGGGCCCGATCCGCGTCGAACTTGGCGCGCACGTAGGAGTCGAGGCGCAGCAGGAACTCCTCCCCGTCCAGCGGCTGGCCGAAGTACTCGTTGGCGCCGGCGCGCAGCGCCTCGAGCCGTTGAGAGCGGGTGGCCGGAGCGGTCGTCGTGATGACGATCGGCGTGCTCGGCGAAATGCGGGAGTCGCTCCGCAACGTCCGGCAGACCGCCAGACCATCCATTCCCGGCAACCGGATGTCCAGAACAATGACGTCGGGTTGGGCGCTCCGTCCGCGCGACAGCGCGTCCTGAGCCGTATAAGCTCGGAGAACCGCGTACCCGGCGGGACCCAGGATGGTTTCAATCGCCCGGCTGGCCCATTCCTGATCGTTCGCGATCAGGACGAGTGGGGGATGCTTGCGAGTCGCGTTCTCCGCCATTCCCGTCTCGCTTCGAGTGGGTACCACTGTGCTCAACTCCGCGTGACCTGAGTCACCGCCAATGCGCAGGAGTCATGCTCCCGGAACCCCCAAAGCTAGCTGTTTTCGCCAGAACGGCTTAGCACCCGAGGGTCGGCCGGCTGTGGGGTGGAGGCCGATGCAATTGTCCCACAACACGTTAGGTCCGTGCGGCAGGGGCGCAACGTGACGCTCAGCGAGGCCCGTTGCACCGCCCGGGCGCCTGCCACTAAGTCTTTATATCCCGACAACTTATCGCCATGCCTCGGGCGTGTCCAGTCGCGGCCTCAAACTTGAATAGCTCTCCCCGTGAGAACGAGCGGCGTCGGCCATTCCGGCTCCAGCCGAAAGATCGAGGGTACAGAAGGATGCTGTGCGAGAAATGTAAGCGGGATGGGGTCCAGAGCGGTCGCGCGCGTGGGATCCGAGGCGCGTCGGCCAAGCATCCCGAGTTGAACTCCCAGCTTTGCTCCAATTGTGGGTCGGTCTTGCCGGCCGAGGACGGGACGCGGCGCATGCTCGAGAAGCTGCTGCAGCTCTCCCGATTCGGCCTCGGCGGAGAATCCCCCCCCTTGCTCGAGTCGCATCCCTCGCGTCACGCGGACGAATAAATCCATGTGCGGCATTGTTGGCTATGTCGGTCCGCGCCAGGCGGCCCTCATACTAATGGACGGTCTCGCCCGGCTCGAGTATCGCGGTTACGATTCGGCCGGGATCGCCGTGCAAAACGGCAAGGGCCTGGAGACGCGCAAGCTCGCCGGGCGGGTTCGTGCCCTCCGCGAGGCGGTCGACCGATCCCCGGTGCACGGCACGAGCGGCATCGCCCATACCCGCTGGGCGACCCACGGCGCCCCCAACACTACCAACGCCCACCCACACGCCGATTGCACCGACCGCCTTGTCGTCGTGCACAACGGGATCATCGAGAACGCCGACACGCTGCGGGCCGCGCTCGAGCGCTCCGGTCACCGGTTCATCACGGACACCGACACCGAAGCGATCGCCCATCTGATCGAGCAGGAGACGGGTGGTTCGCTCGAGGTCCGCGTGCTGGCGGCGCTGCGGCACCTCGAGGGCACCTACGGATTGGTCGTCATGTCGGCCGACGAGCCGAACAAACTCGTCGTGGCGCGCAAGGGATCCCCCGTCTTGCTCGGCGTCGGCGAGGATGAGTACTTCGTCGCCTCCGACGTGGCGGCCGTGCTCGAACACACGCGCTCCGTCGTTTACCTGAACGACGGCGATGTCGCGGTCGTGACGCCCGAGGGCTACCGCGTCATCGACCGGAATGCCCGGGAGCTCGAGCGGACCGTTGACGACATCGATTGGGATCTTGGGGCGATCGAGCTCGGCGGGCACGACCACTTCATGCAAAAGGAAATCTTCGAGCAGCCGGACACCGTGCAGAGCACACTCCGCGGTCGGCTCCTGCTCGAGGAGGGCACCGCCCGGCTCAACGGCCTCAACCTTTCGTCGCTGGATTGCGCCGCCATCCGGCGCATCCAGATCGTCGCGTGCGGCACCTCCTGGCACGCCGGGCTCGTGGGGCGGCACATCATTGAAACGCTCGCGCAGATCCCCGTCGAGGTCGAGTATGCCTCGGAGTACCGGTATCGCGCGCAGCTCGCGCTCCCCGGCACCCTCACGATCGCCATTTCGCAATCGGGCGAAACGGCCGACACCCTCGAGGCGATGCGGGTCGCGCGGCAATCCAGCTCCCGCGTCATCGGGGTGGTCAACGTGGTCGGGAGCACCATCGCCCGGACCTCCGACGGCGGGATCTACCTGCATGCGGGGCCGGAAATCGGCGTGGCGTCGACCAAGGCGTTCACCTCCCAGATCGCGGCCTTGCTGCTGCTCGGCTTGTTTCTCGGTCGTCAGCGCGGGGGGCTGACCCTCGAGGCCGGCCGGGCATTCGCCGCGGAGCTGGACCGGCTCCCGGGGCTGGTGCGCCGCACCCTGGAGCTGGAAGGGCGGGTCCGTGAGATCGCCCGGGAGTTCGTGGGGGCCAGGAACTTCCTCTACCTGGGCCGGGGCGTGAACTTCCCCGTCGCTCTGGAAGGGGCCCTCAAGCTCAAGGAAATCAGCTACATCCACGCCGAAGGCTATCCCGCGGCCGAAATGAAGCACGGCCCCATCGCGCTCATCGACGCGAACATGCCGGTGGTGTTCGTGGCGCCCAACGATTCGGTCTATCAGAAAGTCCTGTCCAACATGCAGGAAGTGCGCGCCCGCGGCGGCCGGATCATCGCCGTCACGACCGACGGCAATGGCCACCTCTCCGGGCTCGCGGAGCAGGAACTGCCGGTTCCGGCGACGGCGCCGCTGCTCTCGCCGATTCTGAACGTGCTCCCCCTCCAGCTGCTGGCCTATCACATCGCCGTGCTCCGCGGCTGCGATGTGGACCGGCCCCGCAACCTGGCGAAGAGCGTGACCGTTGAATAGGAGAGACCAACGAGCAAGGAGCACGGAGCATCTGACCGGGGGTCTTTGCACCTTGCTCTTTGCTCCTTGCTCGTTGCTATACTTGTCTGCCATGAGCACCCGCTGCGTCATCGTCCTCACCGGGCTTTGCCTCGCCGCCGCAGTTGGGCTTTCAGGGCAGGGGGCTGAGTCCTGGGACCCGGGCCGGCCCCTCGCCACACGCGTCGAACTGGGTCGACTCTACAGCCAGCTCCAGTGGACCGCTGATTCCTCGGCGTACAGTGACGCGATGCGCGCCTTGGCGCGGCGTCAGGCGCTGATCACGAAGGCGCGGTTGGACAGCGGCGACTTCAACGTCGGAGACCGGGTCCAGCTGTTAGTGGACAACGAGCCGACGCTGCGCGACACCTTCCCGGTCACGGGTGGTCGGGTCATCACCCTGCCCGACATCGGGGTCGTCTCCCTGCACGGCGTCCTGCGGTCGGAGCTCGAGCCGTATCTGACCAAGGCACTCGGGAAATACCTGCGCCAGCCGGCGGTGCACGCCCATTCATTCCTCCAATTATCGATTCTCGGACAGGTCGCGCGCCCCGGATTCTACAACGTGCCGACGGAGATGCCGCTTTCCAATGCGGTCTCGCTGGCCGGAGGCGTGGGGCCGGAATCCAACCTCCCCGGGATGTACGTCGAGCGAAACGGCCGGCGCATCTGGGATGCCGAACTGTTGCAGCAGGCCATCAGCCTGGGACTCACCGTGGACCAACTCGGACTCCGCGGTGGCGACCGTGTCACCGTCCCGAAGCACAGCAACGCGCTCACCGAGAGCACGGTTCGCACCGTGTCCCTGATTCTGGCCATCCCGCTGACGATCTACAGCGTCTCCCAGATATTCCACCACTAGTGTCTGCCGCACGGCGCATCCTGTCGGTCGTCGGCGCCCGTCCGAATTTCATGAAGCTGGCCCCGCTCGCCCGCGCCCTCACCGCGCGCGAGGGGACGGCCCACGTCATCGTCCACACCGGCCAGCACTACGATCCCGAGATGTCCGATTCGTTCTTCAAGGACCTGGGCATCCCGGCGCCGGATGAGAACCTCGAGGTCGGCTCCGCCTCGCACGCGCAGCAGACCGCGGCCATCATGCAGCGCATCGAGCCGGTGCTGCTCGCCCGCGGCCCCGATCTGGTGCTCGTCTACGGCGACGTGAATTCCACCGTCGCCGCGGCGCTCGTCGCGGCGAAGCTCGGGATCGCGGTGGGACACGTCGAGGCGGGGCTGCGCAGCCGCGACTGGACCATGCCCGAAGAGATCAATCGCGTCGTGACCGACCGCCTCGCCGATCTGCTGTTCACGCCGTCGCGAGACGCGGACGAGAACCTGCGCGCCGAAGGGGTGCCCGCCGAGCGCATCCACTTCGTCGGCAACATCATGATCGACTCCCTCGTCGCCTCCCTGCCCAAGGCGAGGAGCCTCGGCGCCCTCGCGCGCCACAAGGTCGAGTCCCGATCCTACGTCCTGGTGACGCTGCACCGGCCCTCCAACGTGGACGACGCCGCGGCGCTGAAGAGCCTGCTCGAGGCACTAGAGACGCTGAGCGAGCGGGAACCGGTGCTCTTCCCGGTGCACCCGCGCACCCGCGCGCGCATCCGCGACGCGGGTGTCACCCCGCGAGCCAACGGGCGACTGCACCTGCTCGAGCCGATCCCCTATCTCGAGATGTTGGGGCTCGTGGACCAGGCCGCCCTCGTGATCACCGACTCGGGTGGATTGCAGGAAGAGACGTCCTACCTCGGTGTGCCATGCCTGACGGTTCGGCCCAACACGGAACGGCCGGTTACCTGTACGCAGGGGACGAATCGCCTCGTCGAGCCCCGGGGAGAGGCGGTGCTGGCGGCGGCTGAACAGGTGTTGGGACGGGGGACGGGGGAAGGGAGAATGGGGAAGCCTGCGAAGCGGATCGAGCTGTGGGACGGTCATGCCGCCGAGCGGATCGCAGCGGTGATCGAGACCTACCTGGCGCGACACAACAAGCAGAGGGTGTGACCGAAGAGCAGGCGCCGATCGGTCACCCGCCACTTGCCACCGGGGACGCTCCCTCGGCCGCCCATCGCCATCCAGGTCGCAGCGGCGACGAACGGCGCAAGCCAGCCCCACGGCAAGCTTCCTTTGACCACCCGGTTCGTCTCCATCCGCACCACGTCGAACCCCGCCCGACCCAGGAAGTACGCCAGCATCGGGAAGGTGAGCAGCATGATGTGCTCGAAACCGCTCGGCGGGCTGTCGGCATCGAACGGGCGTGGCGCCGCGGTCCAGAATCCGGTGAACAGCATCCGCGCCCGGGATCCCAGGTGCAGCACGTTGGGCGTGGTGAGCACGAGCTGACCCCCCGGGCCCAGTACCCGGCGGAATTCCCGCAACGCGTCCACCGGGCGCTCCAAGTGCTCGATCCCTTCGACGCAGGTGACGGCGCTGAACGACCCGTCGGCAAAGGGCAGGGGACGATTCAGGTCCAGGCGCGCCCGGGCGTACCCCTGTCCGTCGCTCGGACCACCCAGGTCGGCCGCGACGACCGCAAACCCGAGTGCCGCCAGCTCGTGGGCCAGGGCGCCCCGCCCCGCGGGACAATCAAGCACGCGGCCCCGGGGCATGGCCGTCATCCATTCGAGCACCAAGTCGTGGGTTTCGGGCGAGGCGGCGAGGGGAATACCGGAGCGGGAGATGCGGGCGCGAGTCACGCGTGACAGGCTACGCCGAGCCGGCGAGGCCAGCAAGGTCGGGGCTTGTTACATTACGCTGTCCCTAAGGAGCATTCAGCATCCGCACCCTGATCGACATCCAATCCCCGATCGAGCGCGCCTTCCTCATTGGCGCGCCGCGCAAGGGATCGGACGACGCCACCCATCTCGACGAGCACCTGGACGAGTTGGCGCGCCTGGCGGACACCGCCGGCGCCCAGGTGATCGGCCGCGCCTCACAGCGGATCGAGGCTCCCACCCCGAACCTCTACCTCGGTCCGGGGAAGGTCGAGGAGCTGAAGCAGCAGCTCACCGACCAGGGAGTCACCCTCGCCGTGCTCGACGAGCCGCTGTCTCCCGCCCAGGGCTCGAATCTCGAGAAGGCGCTCGGGATCCGGGTCATGGATCGCACCGAGCTGATCCTCGACATCTTCGCCTCGCGCGCCAAGAGCTACGAGGCGAAGCTCCAGGTCGAGCTGGCCCAGCTCGAGTATCTGCTGCCGCGCCTCACCCGGATGTGGACCCACCTGTCGCGTATCCGCGGCGGCATCGGGCTCCGGGGGCCGGGCGAAACGCAGCTCGAGACCGACCGGCGCGCCATCCGCCGCAAGATCTCGGTGGTGCGCCGCCGCCTGGCCGAGGTCGCCGACCACCGCGCCAATCAGCGCCAGGGCCGGCGCGACGTGCCCACGGCGGCGCTCGTGGGGTACACCAACGCCGGCAAGTCGAGCCTGTTGCGCGCCTTGTCCGGCGCCGACGTGTTCGTCGAGGACCGGCTGTTCGCGACGCTCGACACCCTCACGCGGGACGTCGACGTGGGTGGCGGGTATCACTTCCGCATCACCGACACGGTGGGCTTCATTCGCAAGCTGCCGCATCACCTGGTCGCCTCCTTTCGCGCCACGCTGGAAGAGGCGCGGGACGCGGATCTGTTGTTGCACGTGATCGACGCCAGTCATCCGGGATGGGAGCAGCAGGCGGAGGTCGTGGAAGAAGAATTGCGGATTGCGGGTTGCGGATTGCGGATTGACAATGCAGGCAGCGAGCGGAATCACATGGTTCATGTGTTCAACAAGGCTGATCTGCTACCGGACCCAGGTGCATTCCTCGCCCAAGTACGGGATCGGTATCCGCGCGCGGTTCTTACCGCTGGTAATCCGCAATCCGCAATCCGCAATCCGCAATGGGGTGGGGTCGAGGGGTTGAGGGCGGCGCTCCGTTCCTCCGCCCAGTCCCTCCGCCCCCTCGTCCAGATCCGCGTCCCCGTGGGGGAGGGGAAGTTGCTCGCCGGCCTGCATCGCGATGCCGAAATCCTGGGCAAGGAGCAGACCGACGGGGTGGTGGTCGTGACGGCTCGCGTGGAAGCCCAGCTTCTCGGAAAGCTGCGGCGTGATGGTGTGGAAGTGATTGTCGGAGAAGTGGGAAACGGGAATCGGGAAACGGGAGACGTGTGATGCTTCGACGCCTCCATTGCCAATTCGCAATCCGCAATCCGCAATCCGCAATCAGTTACTTCGCACTCGTCTTTCTGCTCGCCTGCTCTTCGTCCTCTTCCACCGGCACGCCGCCACCGCCGCCCGGGAGTCCGGCGCTGCAGCTCCTCAGCAGCTCCTTGTCGGAGCCCGTGTACGTGACGGCACCACCCGGAGAGACCGCGCGCTTCTTCGTGATCGAAAAGACCGGGACGATCCGAATCTTCCGCCACGACACGCTGCTCGGCACCCCGTTCCTGGATATCTCCAGTCAGGTGTCGACCGGAAGCGAGCAGGGCCTGCTCAGCATGGCGTTCCATCCGAATTACGCGACGAACGGCTGCTTCTACGTCAGCTACACCAACACGACCGGCGATACACGCATCGTCCGCTACACCGTTTCGGCCGATCCCAATGTGGCCGACGCGACCACGGGCGACACGATCCTGACCGTGGCCCAGCCGTTCGAGAATCACAACGGGGGCCTCGTCCTCTTCGGCCCCGACGGCAAACTCTGGATCGGGCTGGGCGACGGCGGCGGGTCGGGTGACACAGCGGGCAACGGGCAGAACCGCCACGTGCTGCTCGGTAAGCTGCTGCGCGTGGACGTCGATGCCGGGTCTCCTTATGCGATTCCGGCGGGCAATCCCTTCGCGGGCGACACCAGCGCGCGCGGTGAGATCTGGGCGTATGGGCTGCGCAACCCGTGGCGCTTCTCCTTCGACCGGCAGACGGGCGACCTCTACATCGGCGACGTGGGGCAGAACCTCTACGAGGAGATTGACGTTCAGGCGGCGGGAACCCTCGGCGGGCAGAACTACGGTTGGCACGTGATGGAGGGGAAGCACTGCTACAACCCGTCCTCGGGGTGCAATATGACGGGTCTCACCATGCCCCTCGTGGAATACGATCACACCCAGGGGTGCGCCATCACCGGCGGCTACGTGTATCGCGGCAGCGTCGCCGCGCTCGCGGGGCAGTATCTGTACTCCGACTACTGCTCCGGGTTCGTGAAGAGCTTCGTCCTGGTCCTCGGTCGGCCGAGTGTGATCACGGACTGGTCGGCCGACCTGCCGACCGGGGGGAACGTCAGCTCGTTCGGGGAGGACGCGAAGGGCGAGGTGTACATCACGACGCTGGATGGGAAGCTGTATCGGATAGTGAGTCGCTAGGACGTTTCTGCCAGCGCCAGGCCCGCAGTCGAGGTAGGTTGAACCAGACATGCCACGCCTCCCCACGAGTCGCCTTGCCTCCATCGCGGTCGTCCTGCTCCTCGGGATGACCGCTCTGGCGATGGAACCGCCCCTGTCCCTGGATCTCGCCGGGACCTGGGTGCTGCACATCGACGGCGGTGGCTATCGGCAGGGAATCGCGATCCTGCAGGTCCAGACTGGCGCCTGCGTGATTCGCTCGCTGCCCACGCGCTCTTGGGCTGGCCTCCGCACGGATCTGCTGCCGGTCCGGTCTGCGAGCTGCGACGACCGGGGCGGCAATCGCGCCTGGCACCTCGAACTGCAAGACGGGCGCAAGGTCACGCTGAGCTACGCCGTGGTGGATGACACGCTGCTCGGCACGTTCACGGCCCCGGAGATCCCATCCGATCACCCCGCCGCGGTGGTGGGAGTGCGGATTCCCACGAGCATCCTTCCCACGAGGCCGGCTCGGGAACCGCTCGAACCGGAACCTGGTACGGCGGTCGTGCTGCTCAGGCTGGACGACGGCTTCGCATCCGACCGTGATTTTCTGGCCCGGTTGCGACAGCGGGGACTCCCAGCGGAGCTCGCGATTCCTACGCGCCTGGTCGGACCGGACCGGCTCACCTGGGAAGAGCTGGAAGCGTGGCGGCGCAACGGCTACGAGCCCGTCGCGCATTCACGGTTCCATCGCGGCAAGAAGTGGCGGTGGCATCGACCAGGCGATGAGAGACCGCTCGAGTTCCTGGGCGAAGTCCTCGGCTCGCTCGGCGACATGGCGGCGCACGGATACGCGACCGACGTGTTTGTGCAGCCCGGGTCGTGGCACGACTCGCTCTACTTCGACTCGCCGGCGAAGCTCGCCACCTGGCATGGCGCGGTGCTGCGGACGTTCACACGGGTATTCGAGGGCTACGCGCGTCCCTGGTCGGTGCCCCTGCCGCTCGCCGATTCGATGACGCAGGGATTGGGCCACTTCACGATCTCCAATCGGGCGACGCCGGACCAGATTCTCGAGGCGTGGAAGACGGCGCAGCGGCCCGGCTGGTTCACCGGCTTCATGGTGCACACCTGGTCGCTCCGGGATCCCGGGCAGCTCGACTGGTTCCTGGATAGCCTCGCCGACGCACAGCGGGCCGGGCGGATCCGGCTGGTGCGGACCTCGGCTGAAGTGGCGCCGCTCCCCGTGGCGCTGAGCGGGAAGTAAGGAGCACGGAGCACAGAGCAGGGAGAAGGGAAGCACCTCTCTAAGCGCTTCTTCGTGCTCCGTACTCTGTGCTCCCTGCTCCTTATATTTCAAGCCGTGCCCACCACCACTGAGCCGCGGACCTACCAGGCCGATCGGCTGCGCTTGCAGGGGCGGGCGCCCGCCAACCTGCGGCGCCACCTCTGGCGCGCGGCGCGGCGGATCGGCGTCCTCGTCTCGGCGGATCTGCTGGCCTTCGTGCTCATGCGGACCGCCGTCCAGGCGATCCGTGATCACGCCCTCCTGGGGGGCTGGGTCGCCGAGCGGGCGGGGACGATTATGGCGCGCGGCAGCCTCAACGCCCACGGGATCCTCAATGGGTGGCAGTACGCGGCCGCGCTGCTGCTCGGCCTGCTCGTCACGGGGAGCTACGGGGTGGGGGACCGGCGACGCGATCCGCGACGGCTCTTCCTCGCCGCGGCCCTGGCGACCGCATTGCCCCTCTGGTCCACGATCTGGTCCCGCGGCCTGGGCGTGGTCCTCGCCCAATACGCGGTAACGACGGGCTCGGCATGGGTGCTGCTCGTGCTCGAACGCCACGTCGTCGATCGCCTCTTCGCCCACTTGCCCGAAGCCTCGCGCGGCGGCGCGCGGACGCTGCTCGTCGGTGCCGAAGCCGACTGCCGCACGGTGATGAGCGGCCCGGTCTTCGCCGCGGGCGGTGACTATCGCCTCCTCGGGTTTCTCGACGTGACGACTCCTCCGGGCCCCGAGGCACTGGGGGACCTGGATGATCTGCCACGGGTCCTGCACGAATCCCGGGTCGACACGGTCCTGATCTGCGGCCAGCCGGACATGAAGGCCTTGCACGAGGTAGTGGGTGCCGCGCTCGCGGCCGGGTGCCACCTGCTGGCGCAGCCGCCGGTGCTGGAAGTGACGGGAGTCCAGCCGGCCCTGGTGTGGCGTCACGAGCAGCCGTTCATCGATCTCACGGTGCCGAGCCTGACCGGGTGGCGACTGATCGTCAAGCGCGCCGTGGACGTATTGGGCAGCCTCGCCGCGATTGCGCTGCTGTCGCCGGCATTCCTCGTCATCGCCGCCTGGATCAAGGCGGATTCCCCGGGACCCGTCTTCTTCCGTCAGGAGCGGATCGGATCAGGCGGTCGGCGTTTTCGGGTCTGGAAATTCCGCACCATGCGATTTGGAGCTTCGGACGCCGCGCACCGCGAGCTGATCCATCAGCTGATCCGGGGAGAGGAAGACGACGCCCAGCCCGGCCCTGAAGGTGAGCGCGTCTACAAGCTGACGAACGACGATCGGGTGACGCGCGTCGGCCGCTTCCTGCGGCGCACCTCGCTCGACGAGCTGCCGCAGCTCTTCAATGTGCTGCGTGGGGAGATGAGTCTCGTGGGGCCGCGACCGCCGCTCGCCTACGAGCTCGACATCTACGACCGCTGGCAGTTCGATCGCTTGGAAGTCCGGCCCGGGATGACGGGGCTGTGGCAGGTTTCCGGCAGGAGCCGGCTCTCCTATCGGCGGATGTGCGAGCTGGACGTGGAGTACGTGCGCAACTGGTCGCTCTGGCTCGATCTGAAGATCCTGCTCAAGACTATCCCCGTCGTGCTGTTCAATTCGGGGAAGGCGGCGTGAGGGGTGAGGTACCGAAGCGCTACGTCTCCCTCGCCTATACCCACGCTCCAACCGACCCTCGCGTCCGCCGACACTGTGAGACCCTGGCCCGTCGGGGCTGGCGGGTCTATCAGCTCGGGCTTGGCGCGCCCGAGGAGGCTCGCGCCGGTCGCCTGAACGGTGTTTGCCTCATCCGACGGCCCAGGCAGCGCTACCGCGGCCGAAATCTCATGCGGTACCTCTGGTCCTACATCGCGTTTCTCGTCTGGGCCCGGCGGCTCCTGGCTCGCCTCGGCGAGGACGGCGGCCTTGACGTCGTGCAGGTGAACAACATTCCCAACTTTCTGGTGTGGGCGGCGCGCGGTGCCCGCCGCCGCGAGGCCAGGGTCGTGCTGGACATCCACGATCCTGAGCCTGAGCTGTTCCTCAGCAAGTTCGGAGGGAGCGGCATCGGACCTTGGGGCTCGCGATTGCTCGCCTGGACAGAATCCCTCGCGTCGCGAGCCGCGAATCAGGTGATCTGTGTCAACGAGCAGCACCGCGTCGCCACCGTCGGCCACGGAGTTGACGCGGGGAAGGTGCAGGTCGTCCCGAATTACGCTGATGCGCAGCTCTTCCCGGTGCGCGCGCCACGGGTCGCGGGACCGTTCGTCGCCTATCACGGTACGGTCGCGGCACGGATGGGGTTGGACGTGGTGCTGCGAGGGTTGGCGGCGGCCCGAACCGAACACGCCGGATTGCGCGGGGCAATCTGGGGTGATGGGGACGCGGTGGCTTCGCTCACCGCACTGCGTGATGCCCTGAACTTGACCAAGGTCGTAGACCTGCCAGGTAAGCGGTTTCGACTAGAGGATCTCGTTCCACGGCTCGACGCTGTCGGCCTGGGCGTGGTGCCCCTCAGGCGCGATGGCTTTACCGACCTGGCACTCCCGACGAAGCTGCTCGAGTACGTGCGGCTCGGGATTCCGGTGATCGTCACCTGGACGCCCACGATCGGCCACTATTTCCCGGACGACACGGTGCTATTCATTCGCGACTTCACACCCGGAGGTGTTGCGCGCGCCATCGGGACGGCACTGGCCAACCCAGAGGCCGCGCGCGAGCGGGCCCGGCGCGCCCAGGGGCTACCAATTGCCGGGTCGTGGCAGCAGAATGAGCAGGCGTATGTAGATGTGCTGCTTGGTCGACAGGGAGAATTCCCCCTCTCCCGACGGGGAGAGGGGGCCAGGGGGTGAGGTACTAGCGGTGCCTCCACGGAGGGCAGTCTTGAGCGCGAATGCGTTGCGAGTAGGGGTCGTCGGGTGTGGCTATTGGGGCCCGAACCTGGTCCGGAATTTCGCCCGGCACCCGCAATCCCAGGTGCAGGCGGTTTGTGATACCCGCTATGAACGGGCCACCCGGGTGGGCGCCGAGTACCGCATTCCCACCGTCACCGATCGTGCCGAGGAGCTGATCAAGGCGCCGGACCTCGATCTCGTCGTCATCGCGACACCGTCGTTCACGCATTTTGACCTCGCGAAGGCCGCGATCGCCGCCGGGAAGCACGTGCTGGTGATGAAGCCGTTGACGACGAACGCCGAACAGGCCGAGGAGTTGTGTGCGCTGGCGGAACGCCAGGGGGTGCTGCTCGCGGTGGATCACACCTTCGTGTTCACCGGCGCGGTGCGGAAGATGAAGCAGCTGATCGACGCCGGCGAAGTGGGGGAGCTGTACTACTTCGACTCGGTGCGAATCAACCTGGGGCTGATCCAGACCGACGTGAACGTGATCTGGGATCTGGCGCCCCATGACGTGTCGATCATGGACCACCTGATCGGCCAGGAGCCGGTGAGCGTTTCGGCGATCGGAGCCTCCCACGGCGGCAGCCCCGCGGAGAGCATCGCCTACGTGACCGTGCGCTATGCCGGCTCGCTGCTCGGGCACATCCATGTGAACTGGCTCGCTCCCGCCAAGGTGCGCCGCACGATTCTGGGCGGTGCCAAGCGGATGATCATCTACGACGACATGGAGTCGAGTGAGAAGGTGAAGATCTACGACAAGGGCTTCACCGTCGCGCCGCACCCGTCCCCGGAGGATGAGTATAGACTGCTCATTTCTTACCGCGTGGGGGACATGCACGCGCCCCAGATCGATGCCAAGGAAGCGCTGGCGGTGGAAGCGGACAACATCGTCCGTGCGGTGCAGGGGAGTGAGCCTCTCGTCGCCGACGGCTGGGCGGGGTGGCGGGTGGTGCGGATTCTCGAGGCGGCACAGCGATCGATCGGACGCGACGGGGCACCCGTGGCTCCGGCGTCGCGTTCGGCGGCACGACCGCGGTGACCGTCCCTCCGGAGGAGCGCGACGCCCTGCTGCGCCGGATCGCGCCCGACGTCAGGCTCGGGCGCGACGTGCGCATCTACGCCTTCGTCAATCTCTATGGATGCGAGATCGGGGACGAGACCTCGATCGGCACGTTCGTCGAGATCCAGAAGGGCGCGAAGATCGGCGCCCGCTGCAAGATCCAGAGCCACACGTTCATTTGTGAAGGCGTCACGATCGAGGACGAAGTGTTCGTGGGGCACAACGTCAACTTCCTGAACGATCGCTGGCCGGCCGCGGTGACGGAGGATGGGCAGAAGAAGAGCGAGGCGGACTGGAAGCTGGAACGGACGCTCGTGAAGCGCCGCGCGGCGATCGGGACTGGAGCGGTGATCCTGCCGGGGGTGGTGATCGGCGCGGGCGCGACCGTCGGCGCGGGCGCCGTGGTGACCAAGGATGTCCCGGACGGTGTGGTGGTGGTGGGGAATCCGGCCCGCCTGCTTCGTTCTTAGATATCGAGAGAGGTCACGTGGAATCGCCGTCGATCCCCTTCCTGGACCTGCGGACCCCGCACCGCGAGCTCGAAGCCGAGCTCGTGGAAGCGTTCCGGCTGGCTCTCCGGGAGGCCGCGTTCGTCGGCGGGCCTGCCGTCGAGACATTCGAGCGCGAGTTCGCCGTGTTCACCGGGACGACGCAGGCGGTGGGCGTCGCAAACGGAACCGACGCGTTGCGGCTCGCCTACCTTGCCCTGGGCGTCCGACTCGGCGCCGAGGTGATCTCCGTTTCGCACACGTTCATCGCAACGACCGAAGCGATCACGCAGGCGGGTGGCCGGGTTCGGTTCGTGGACATCGATCCCCGCACCAAGACGATGGATCCGGCCGCCGCGCGGGCCGCGGTTACCCCGAGCACCGTGGGGATCGTTCCGGTTCACCTGTACGGCCAGCCGGCGGACCTCGAGCCGTTGCTCGCGCTCGCGCGCGAGCGGGGTCTCTGGCTCGTGGAGGATGCCGCCCAGGCGCACGGGGCCACCTATCGCGGCAAGCCCGTAGGATCACTTGGCCACCTCGGGTGCTTCAGTTTCTATCCCGGGAAGAACCTCGGCTCCCTCGGAGAGGGCGGGGCCGTGACGGGAAACGATCCTCGTGTCCTCGGCGTGATTCGCCAGCTGCGCGAGCACGGGCAGTCGTCCAAGTACATCCACGCGCGCGAGGGGTACAACGCGCGGTTGCATGCCATTCAGGCCGCGTTTCTCTCCATCAAGCTCAAACGGCTGCAACAATGGAATGCGTCACGGCGCGAGGTGGCCGGCTGGTATCGGGTCGCCCTGGCGGGCGTTGGCGACCTGGAGCTGCCCGCCGAAGCGGCGGGCCGGACGCACGTCTATCACCTCTACGTCGTGCAGACGCCGGCGCGTGACGCATTGCGCGAGCATCTCACGAAGCAGGGGATCGGCGTCGGGCTGCACTATCCCACACCGCTCCATCTGCAAGAGGCCTATCGCGACTTGGGGCGGAAGGCGGGAAGCCTGCCGCAAACCGAACGCGCGGCCGCGACCTGCCTCTCCCTTCCGATGTTCCCGGGGATGACGCAGGCGCAGGTTGGGCGCGTGGCGGAGGCAGTCAGGGGGTTCTTTGGGAGTTAGGGTCGGTCCGGTGCTCGTCGTCACGAACATGTACCCCTCCCCCGCGGACCCGGTGGGCGGGGTATTTGTCGAGCGTCAGGTGACGGCCGTCGCGGCCCACCTCGACAGCCAGCCGGTGGTCCTCCCGGTGCGGACGAACGGGTTGCGAGCGGTGCGGGAAGCGCGACGCGCCGTTCGCGCGGCGATCGATCGCATCGGGCCGGCCGTCATTCACGTCTTCTACGGTCTCACCGGGATCACCGTGCCGAGGACTGGCGGGATCCCGCTCGTTCTCACCCTGTGTGGATCGGACATTCTCTGGGGGCCGACGGACGGTGACTGGCAGGGGTGGATGGAGTACGGCGTCTCCGTGTTGACGGCGTGGCGGGCGGCCGCGGTGGCCGTGCAATCGCAGCCCCTGCGGGACGCTCTTCCCCGGGGGTCGCTGCGTGACCGCACGATGATCATTCCCCCGGGGATCGATCTCGAGCTGTTCCGGCCGATGGACCGGGCGCGGTGCCGCTCGGAGCTCGGGTGGCGCGTGGATGAGCCGGTGGTGCTGTTCCCGGCGAATCCCGACAAGTGGCTCAAACGCTACGAGCTGGCGCGCGCGGTCGTGGAGGGGCTCGTCACCGGGGCCGGGAGATCGGTGCGGCTCGAGGTGCTTGCCGGCGTGGACCCGCGCCGAGTGCCGCTCCATCTCAATGCCGCGGACGCGGTCCTGATCACCTCCTCATGGGAGGGCGGCCCGCTGGTGTTGAGCGAGGCACTGGCGTGCGGGACTCCCGTCGTCTCGGTTCCCGTGGGGTATGCGCGCGACCCGGCGTGGCAGTGCGATCACCTGCGGGTGGTGCCGGCGGAGGTGCCGCGACTGCGCGCGGCGACGCAGGCGGTGCTCGATCATCCGCCACTCCACGAACGGCCGCTCGGATTGACCCTGCCTGACAGCACAACCTTTGGCGGGAGGCTGGCCGAGGTTTACGCGCGGGTGGTGGCGGGGCGGGGCTCATGAGTCGCGTTCGCCGCGACATCGGGTCGACGTTTGTCGCGAACGCGATCGGCGCGGGGGCGGCATTCGTGGGTGGGATAGTGCTCGCCCGCTGGCTCGGTCCCGGGTTGCGCGGGCTCTTCGAGCTGGGACTCTTTGTCGCCAATTCCGCGTTGCTCGTGCTCTCGCTCGGGGTCAACCTGCCTGTTTCGGTCTTCGGCACCCAGGAGCCGGCCCGTGGCATCTGGGCGTATCGGTTCGGCCTGTGGTGGCTCATGGGATTGCTGGCCGTCGGGGGGTTGGTGCTCGCGACCACGCAGCTGGAACAGGCGATCGCGCTCGGGACCCTCGCCGCCTTTGCGGCGCTGTTCTTCAATCAGCAGGTCAACGCGCTGCTCGTGGGAGTGGGCCGGATCGGGTGGCTCAACCTGGGGGTGGCCGCCCGGTGGTTCACATATCTGTGCGGACTGCTTGCGCTCTGGCTCTGGGCGCCGGCCGACGCCCAGGTGGGGCTGGGCTGGTTCGCGGCGAGCGCGCTGGTGGGAACGTCGGTGGCGGCTTGGGGAATCGGAGTGGGAAGAGGGATGGGGGAAGAGGGGAGGGTAGATCGGTCGGCTCGGTTGGCGAGCGAGGCCACGGGCAACCGTTGGAACACGCTCTGGTTCGGGATGCGGGGCCAGCTCTCCAACATCTTTCAGTTCGCGTCCTACCGGTTCGATGTCGTGCTGGTGTCGCTGTGGGTGGGGAAGCAAGGGCTCGGCGTGTACGCGGTTGGGGTGATGTTCGCGGAGGCGCTCTGGCTTCTTCCCAACGCGCTCGGCACCGTGCTCCTTTCTCATACGCCGAGGTCTACGCGAGCGGAGGCGGACCGGCGGCTCGCGGCGTTGTTGCCCACGGCGTTGGCGGTGGTGGGGGTTGGAGCGGCGGGTATGTCCGTGGCCGCCCCGTTCGCGGTGCGGTGGTATCTCGGAGCCGGATATCGCGAGGTCCCGGTCGTGACGTGGTGTCTCATGCCTGGGGCGGTGGCGCTGTCGGGGGCGAAAGTGCTCGCAAACGAGCTCACCGCGCGAGGGTTTCCGGGGATCAACGCCATCATCGCCGCGGTGGGGGCGGTGGTGACCGTCGCCTGCGACGTGCTGCTCATTCCGAAATTCGGGATCGTCGGGGCAGCGGTCGCGTCTTCGATCGGGTACACCCTGATCCTGGTGATGATGTGGCGCGCGTTTCGTCAGCGCTTCCCACGGGTGCGGGCGGCGTGAGCAGCGGAACCGGCGGCAGCCCATCGGTCCCCGTCCTCCGGATCGAGGGGGCGGTGCGGCTCGCCCGGGCGGTGAGCGGGCTGCTGATCGATCATCCGTTTCCCGGCTCCAATCGACTGCGCCGTATGATCGCCAAGCGGTTGATGCCGCAACCGACCGGCCCCGTCATTGTCCCGACCGAGGAGGGGTGCTCCTTGCTCGTCGATCCGAGCGTCGATCGGGGTTTGGACCGGGAACTGTTCTATCAGGGCGTGTACGAGGCGGGGACGCTGCACGTCATGCGCCACCTGCTCCGCCCTGGAGATGTCTTCCTGGATGTCGGGGCGAACGTCGGGCTGATGACCGTGGTCGCCGCTCGGTTCGTGGGGCCCATGGGCCGCGTGTATGCCTTCGAGCCGGTGCAGGGGACCGCACGTCTGCTGGAGCGCAACGTGGCGTTGAACAACGCCTCGAACGTGGAGGTCGTGCCAATGGCGCTGGGCGCCCGCCGGGAGCGACGGGTGATCACCGAGCATCTCGAAACGCACCGAGGAGCGGCGAGCTTTGCGACGGGGCGCCAGGGCAGCGGCAGCGAGGAGGTGCCGGTCGAGACGCTCGACGCGTTCGTGCGGGAGCGGGGGCTCGAGGGACGGGTCCGGCTGGTGAAGATCGATGTCGAGGGGTGGGAAGAGCAGGTTCTGGCCGGGGGGGAGGGCGTGCTCTCAGAACTTGCGGTGCCCGCGCTCATCGTCGAGCACAGTACGGCGCTACATCCGGCGGGTGGCCCCGCGAACGGGCTGTACGACGCATTGAGACGGGTGAACGACTATCGGATCTTCTGTCTCGAGCGGGGGAAGGAGACCAGGTCCCGGTTAAGGGAGATTCGATCGGAGCGGGATCTCCCGGCGGAGGACAACCTGGTCTGCCTCGGCGCGAGTCATCTGTCGGAAGCTCGCATCAGAGCACTCCTGGCCGTCGGTTAGGGGCCTCGATTTGTAGCGGCAGTACTACAGGTCCACCTTGGGTTCTTGCCTTGTCCCCGTCAGGCACCCAAGGCACGCGACGTGCACAAAGTGTGGAAAATCTTGCAACTGCTTGCCGTATCTGTAGATTAGGCATCCGGCCAAGGCCGCGCTGTCGAATCATCGAGGGGAGCGCAAGCCGTCGTGGAAGCTGGTGGCAGCCATATCCTTCCTCTAGAGACTTTTGCCGCTCCGGCAGCGTCGCCGGAGCCGGTTGGAGCAGCTATTTCCCCCGCCGGCCGATTCTCCGCCCGGCGTCTCGAGCTGCAACAACGCGGAATCGCGAATCTGCGGCGCCATGCAGAGCGGGCGGCGATTCGCTTTGCCGTGCTCGTGCTCGCCGATCTGACTTCGTTCTATGTCATGCGCGCTCTCATTCGCAGCGTCCGGGATTATGCGGCGCTGGGGCAGTGGGTGGCGGAGGTCGCGGAGACTGTCATGCCGCTCGGGATTCTCGGCGGCTGGCAATTCGCGGCGGCGTTGTTCGTGAGCCTCCTCGTTACGGGATGTTACGGGCCGGGCGATCGACGGCGTGATACTCGACGCCTATTCATGGCGGCGGCGCTGGCCACCGCTCTGCCGCTCTGGATGACAGTCTGGGTGCATGGGCTCGATCTGGTGTTCGTTCAGTTTTCGATCACGACGGTGCTTGTGTGGGTAGGGCTAAGCGGTGAGCGCCTGGGAGTGGACCGCTTGGTCGCCGTGGTGCGTCCCGCGGAGCGGAACGCGGTACGCACGGTGTTCCTGGGGCAGGACGATGCCTGCCGGGCGGCGATGAGGAATCGCGCCTTCACTGAGGGGTCGGACTATCGCATCCTGGGTTTCCTGGACACGCACGACCCGCCGGCGCCTGATGCGCTAGGGCATATCTCGGACTTGTCGACGATTCTCGATCGCGCGGGGGTCGAGACGCTGGTCGCGAGCGGCTATTTGAGCGAGCACCGCTTCGCCGAGGTGGTGGACATCGCGCTCGCGGCGGGG
>DATJXC010000137.1:0-40645 GCA_035500495.1 Gemmatimonadales bacterium | reverse complement strand
GATTCCCGTGTCCAGCCCGGCCAACTTTCCCGCCCACTGCAATTTACGCCATGAGTCCCCGAACCGTACCGGCCTCTCCCGACCCGTCCGCCCCGCCTATTCCGGTGGGTCTCGAGCGTTGGCAGTTGCTCGAGCTGTACCGCTTCCTGCGCCTTACCCGGACGCTGGAAGAACGCCTGACGGCGCTGTACCGCCAGAGCAAGGTGATCGGAGGGTTGTTCCGTTCCCTGGGGCAGGAAGGCGAGTCGGTGGCCTCGGCCTATGCCCTGGAGCGCGGCCGCAACAAGGACATGCTCTCGCCGTTGATTCGGAATCTCGGGTCGATGCTCGTCATGGGCGCGCAACCGGTGGAGATCCTGCGGCAATACATGGCCAAGGCCGACTCCCCGACGCACGGACGGGAGCTGAACGTGCATTTCAACGACCTCGAGAAGGGCTACCTCGGTCAGATCTCCCACCTCGGGGACATGGTGCCCGTCATGGCCGGGATCGCGCTCACCTTCAAGATGCGCGGGGAGCGTCGCGTCGGGCTGGTGCATATCGGCGATGGCGGCACGTCGACCGGCGCCTTCCACGAAGGGCTCAATTTCGCCGCGGTCCAACGTCTGCCGCTCGTGGTGATCGGCGAATACAACGGCTACGCCTACTCGACGCCGCCCGAGAAACAGTTCGCGGTGAAGGACCTGGCCGAGAAGGCGAAAGGTTATGGAGTGCCGGCGGTGACGGTGGATGGGAACGACGTGCTGGCGGTCTACGCGGCCACGAAGCATGCGGCCGACCGCGCGAGACAGGGCAAGGGCGTGCACTTCATCGAAGTGAAGACGTTCCGCCGCAAGGGCCATGCCGAGCACGACGACCAGCACTACGTGTCCAAGGAAGAGATCGAGCGCTGGGCGACCACCAACGATCCGATCGATCGGTTCGTCGCGACGCTGCTCGACTTCGGGTGGGCCGAACCGGCCGAGCTGTCGCGCGTCGACCAGCAGGTGAAGGATGAAGTGGATCAGGCGACCGATGCCTGCGCCGACGAACCGCTCCCCTCACCCGAGACCGCGCTCCCCGGGGTCTACGCGGATCCGCCGGCAGCCGAGCGGCTGTGGTACCGGAGCGTCTCCGATGCCTGAGATCACGTTCCTCGAGGCGCTCCGCCAGGGGCTGTGGGAGGAGATGGAGCGGGACGAGCGGGTGTTCATTCTGGGTGAGGACGTCGGCGCGTACGGGGGCGCCTTCAAGGTCACCGAAGGGTTCCAGAAGCGGTTCGGGGAGGCCCGGGTGATCGACACGCCGATCGCCGAAGCGGCGATCGTCGGGGCGGCGGCGGGAGCGGCTCATATGGGGATGCGCCCGGTGGCCGAAATGCAGTTCATCGATTTCATCTCGTGCGCTTACGACATGCTGACCAATTACGTGGCCACCGCCCGCTATCGTGCCGGTCTCTCCACGCCGATGGTGGTGCGGGGCCCCTGCGGGGGCTACGTTCGCGGCGGCCCGTTCCACTCGCAGAACCCCGAGGCCGCGTTCCTGCACACGCCGGGGCTGAAAATCGTCTATCCGGCCACCGTCCGGGACGCCAAAGGCCTGATCAAGAGTGCCATCCGCGATGAAGACCCGGTGCTCTATCTCGAGCACAAGTGGTTGTACCGTCGCATCAAGGAGCAGGTGGCCGAGGGCGAGGAGATCCTCACCCCGATCGGCCAGGCGCGCGTGGCTCGCGAAGGGAAGCACCTTTCGGTCATCACCTACGGGGCGACGGTCTGGAAGTCCCTCGAGGCCGCCGCGCAGCTCGAAAAGGAAGACGGGCTCTCGGTCGAGGTCATCGATCTGCGCTCACTCTTGCCGATGGACGACGCGGCGATCATGACGACGGTGAAGAAGACCAGCAAAGTGCTGATCGTTCACGAGGATACGCGGACCGGTGGCGTGGCCGGAGAGATCGCGGCCCGCATCAACGAGCAGGCATTCGAGTGGCTGGACGGCCCGATCATGCGGGTCACGGCGCACGACGTGCCGATCCCCTACGCGCCGACGTTGGAAGATTTCGTGCTGCCGCAGACCGAGGATATCGTTACAGCGGCGAGATGGCTGGCGAATTACTGAGCTGTCAGCTGACGGCTACGGAGATGCTATGGCCCGAGTAGACGTGCTGATGCCCCAGATGGGCGAATCGATCGCCGAGGGCACGCTGTCCAAGTGGCTCAAGCAGCAGGGCGACGAGGTGAAGCGGGACGAGCCGCTGTTCGAGATCTCGACCGACAAGGTGGACGCGGAGATCCCGGCCCCGACGGCCGGCGTCCTGGTGGAGATCAAGGTGCAGCAGGGGCAGACGGTCCCGGTGCAGACGCTCGTCGCGGTGATCGAGACGGACAAGGCGACATCGGCCGGCGGGGCCGCGGGAGCAGCCGCCCCCTCCCCGGCAGCCCAGCGGGCACCCGCCGCTCCGGGGGCGGCCGCTCCCGCGGCGCCGCCCGCGCCGCCCGTGACCGCCCCCGACCGTCCTCGCCCGCCTTCGCCCGCCCGGGTGGACGGGTCGGGCGTGGGAGTCGAGACCGCCGAGGAGCGTCTCCGCCGCAAGTCCACCCCTCTCGTCCGCAAGATCGCCGCCGAGCACAAGGTCGACATCGCGGGTATTCCCGGCACCGGCTTTGCCGGACGCGTGACGAAACAGGACATCCTCGGATTCATCGAGCGGGGACCCGCGGCGCCGGCGGCGGTGTCGCGACCGGCCGGGGGAGCGGTGGCCCATCCCGAGGTCGAGCCGTGGCCGGGGGACCGGGTCGAGCCGTGGTCCAAGATCCGCAGGATCACCGCGGATCACATGATCTCATCGCGGCGGGTTTCGGCCCATGTCGCGAGCTTCTTCGAAATCGACTACTCCCGTGTGGCGCAGCTGCGCACCAAGCACAAGGCCAGCTACGCCGAGCGCGGGGTGAACCTGACCTTCCTGGCCTTCATTGCCAAGGCGTGTGCCGAGAAGCTCCGGCAGCATCCCATCGTCAATGCCGCCGTGTCGGGCGACAGCACGATCTATCGCCGCGACATCAACCTCGGGATCGCAGTCGCGCTCGACTGGGGCTTGATCGTCCCCGTCATCAAGCACGCCGACGAGCTGTCGCTGCTGGGCCTGGCGCGGGCGATCAACGACCTGGGGGAGCGGGCCCGGACCAAGAAGCTCTCACCCGACGAGATTCAGAAGGGGACCTTCACCATCACGAACCCGGGCGGGTTCGGTCCGTACGCCGGCATTCCCATCATCAATCAGCCTCAGGTGGCGATCCTCGGCGTGGGGACCATCGAGAAGCGTCCCAAGGTCGTCACGGGGGCCGACGGCACCGATGCGATCGCCATCCGGACGATGGGGATGTTGACGATGTCCTACGACCACCGGGTGGTGGACGGAGCGGATGCCGACAAGTTCCTCGCCGACGTGAAAAAGATGCTTCAGGAGTTCCCGGAAGGAGCGGTGTGACGATGCCGAGAGTGTTGACGGCCGCGCGCGTGCGGGTGCCCGCGCCCAACGAGGCGGACTACCTCGCCACGCTGCGCGAGCTGTCCCAGTTCGCCGAAGCGCGCGGCCAGCGGATCTGGGTGTTCCGCAACGCGCGGGATCCGCGGCTGTTCATCGAGTTCTCCGAGAGTCCGACCGAGATGTCTCACCGCGCCCAGGCGTCGCGCCTCCCCGAGGAAACCAAGCTGGAAAAACGGCTGCAGACCCTCGTGACCTACGCCCCGGATGCCTGGGAGCTATGGAGCGAGGTGTCGTTCGCGGCCCCCGCGGAGGCCTGATTCCATGCCACGCCGGACGTTGACCGTGGAAGGCCAGACCTGGGAGGTGTGTCCCTCCGGTCACCCGACCGTCTATGGGCGGGACGAGTTCGGCCTGGTGTTCCAGCTGGGGACGGGCAGTGAATGCAAACGTCGGTTCACGCGGTACTCACCCACCGGCACACGCAGCCCCGACGCGGCCCTGCAGGAGCTTTCCGACCGCACCCTCTACGATCTGTTCCGCGCCTCCCAGCCGGCCTGGACCGCGCCGGAGAGCGCCTACGGCGCACGTTGATCTGCACTGTCACTCCACCGCCTCGGACGGCGAGCAGCCGGCCGAGGCGGTGGTGCATTGCGCCCGGGCGGCCGGCCTCGCTGCGATCGCCCTGACCGACCACGACACCCTGGCAGGCATCCCGGCTGCCGAGGCCACCGGTCGCGCCGTCGGTGTCCGCGTCATCTCCGGATGCGAGTTCAGCGTGCGTGCCCCCTGGGGTGAGCTGCACCTGCTGGGGTATTTCCTGCCGCTGGGGAATCAGCGCCTCGAGGCCTTTCTCGCCGAGGCCCGAGCCGCCCGAGAGCGGCGCGGTCGGCAGATGGTCGAGAAATTGCAGCGGTTGGGGGTCCCGTTGGACCTCGAGCGCGTTACCGCGCGTTCCCGAGGCGGAGCGCTCGGCCGACCTCACGTCGCCCGAGCACTCCTCGATGCGGGCCACGTCACGTCGTTCGAAGAGGCATTCTGGCGGTTCCTCGGCCGCGGCAAGCCGGCCTTCGTAGAAAAGCCGTTGCCCGCGCTGACTGATGTCACGAGTCTCGTTCACGACACGGGGGGCCTCGCGGTCGCGGCCCACCTTGGCGATCGAGGCACGGAGGCGCAGATTCGAGAGTTGCAGGCCGGCGGGATCGACGGGGTGGAAGTCCGCCACCCCAGCCACGATGCCGCCACGGAAGCCCGCCTCCTGCGCGTGGCCCGCCAGTTGTCCCTCGGCATCAGCGGCGGCTCGGATTGGCACGGGGAGACTCGACCCGGCAGCTCGCATGCGCCGCTCGGGGGGATGAAAGTGCCGGAGGAGTGGCTGAAGGAGCTGGAAGAGAGAAGAAACGAGACGAAATCAGGAGGTACTGCATGAGCGATCCACTCGCACTCGGCAGCAAGGCCCCGGGGTTCAGTCTGGCGGCCTCGGATGGCAAGACCTATTCGCTCACCGAGCTGCTGAAGCAGACCCATGTCGCCCTGGTGTTCTATCCGGGGAACAACACGCCTGGGTGAAACCGCCAACTCTCCGCCGTGCGCGATGAGATGGCCAAGTTTCGCAAAGCCGGTGTGCAACCCTTCGGTGTGAATCCCGCGGGGTTGGAGAGTCACGGGAAATACGTCGAGAAGTTCCGGTTCAATTTCCCGCTGCTCTCGGATCCCGACCGCGCCGTGGCGAAGGCGTACCACGCCGTGAAAGATGACGGGCAGGGGATCCTGCGGACCGTCTATCTGGTCGGCAAGGACGGCACCGTGAAATTCGCCATGCGTGGCACCCCTGAGGTGGACGATATCGTCGGGGTCGTGGCGGCGAAGTGAGCGACCTGCGCGGGAAGGTGGCGATCGTCACGGGAGTCGGCCGGCCGGGCCAGGTCGGCGAAGCCGTTGCGCGCGCCCTCGGTGCGGCGGGGGCCGCGGTCGTCGTGGCGGACCGCAATCGGGCGGGAGTCGAGGATCGCGCCCGGGCGCTCGCGGCCGAAGGGCTGGTCGTCACCCCGAGCGCCGGTGACCTGGCGACCCCCGAAGCCGCCCGGGCGGCTGTGGCGGTCGCGGAGCAGCAGCACGGTGGCCTCGATCTTCTGGTCAACGTCGCCGGAGGGCTGACGAGTTATGGCGAGTTCCTCTCGACCGGTCCGGACGCGCTCGATCGGGAGCTGTTGATCAACGTGCGGACCGCCTACTGCATGTGTCAGGCGGCCGCGCCCGCCCTGCGGAGCCGTGGCGGCGGGGTCATTCTCAACTTCGCGTCCATCGCGGTGGTCCGGCCCGTGCCTCAGATGGCCGCCTACAGCGCCGCGAAGAGCGCGGTGGCGGGGCTCACCCGGGCGCTCGCCCGGGAGCTCCGCGACGACCGCATTCGCGTGAACGCCGTGGCGCCCGAGGCCCTTCGCACGAGCGCCAACCTCGCGGACATGGGCTCCGCCGCGAAACTCGTGCCGATTGAAGACCTGTTGCACGTCATACTGTTCCTCGTCTCGGA
This sequence comes from Gemmatimonadales bacterium, assembly GCA_035500495.1. Classification (GTDB taxonomy): domain Bacteria; phylum Gemmatimonadota; class Gemmatimonadetes; order Gemmatimonadales; family GWC2-71-9; genus DASTHG01. Next base: position 34,649 of record DATJXC010000137.1, on the reverse strand, counting down.
CGAAGCCGCCGCCATCTCCGGCCAGATCATCCCGGTGACCGGAAGGGACGTCTAGACCGGTGTCGCTTGCCGGTCGGGTGGCGCTGGTGACCGGGGCCGGCCGCCGGGTGGGGCAGGCGATCGCCATCGGGCTGGCTGAGGCCGGGCATGACGTGGCCATCCACCATCACACCGCAACTGACGGTGCGGCTGACACCGCTGCCCGGGTTCGGGCCCTGGGCCGCCGCGCCGAGCTGTTCTCGGCCGACCTGCGAGATGCCCACGCGGCCCGGCGGCTGCCGGACGAAGTGGCCGCGCGGTTCGGCCGGCTGGACGTGCTCGTCAACTCCGCGGCCGTTTTTCCGAAAGAGTCGCTCGAAGCGGTGACTCCGGAGAGCTGGGACGCCACGCTCGCCGTCAACCTGCGCGCCTGTTTCTTCACGGCGCAGGGGGCGGCGCCGCATCTGCGCCGGGCCGGGGCGGGTGGGGCCCGGGGTGGCCGGATCGTCAACATCGCGGACGTGGCGGCGTTCCAACCGTGGCCCTCCTACATCCCCTACGGCGTCAGCAAGGCGGGGGTGGTCCTGCTCACCAAGAGTCTCGCGCGGGCCCTCGCGCCGGAGGTCACCGTCAACGCGGTCGCCCCGGGCGGCGTGCTGCCGCCGGAGGACTGGACCGAGGAACAACGGGAACGATTCGCCCAGTCGACACCGGTTGGGCGGCTGGGAAGCGCGGGCGACGTCGTCGGGGCAGTACGCTACTTCGTGGAGTTGGGCGACTACGTCACGGGCACGCTCCTCGTGGTGGACGGTGGGCGGGCGGGGGGGCTGGGCTGAGCACCGCGGTCCGGATGCGGGACGTCGTGATTGTCGGCGGCGGGTGCTATGGCTCGTTCTATGCCGGGCAGCTCGCCAAAGCCAAGACAAGAGGGTTGGCCGATTACCGGACGGTCATCGTGGTGGACCGCGACTCGCGCTGTCGGGCGCGGCGGGACCTGCCGGAGTCCGTCGACCGCCGTTACGTGGAACAGGAGTGGAACGGGTTCTTCGACGAATTCCTGGGCGGGGCCCATGCCGCGACGGAAGCCGCCGAGCGCGACTACATCGTGCCCTCACCTCACATGCCGCACCTCATGTTCGACTGGCTCGTGCGCCGCGCCCGGGATCGGTTCGCGGGGCGGACGGTCGATGTGACGGCGGTCCCCGAAGGGGTCGGAAGCCCATATGACCGGGTCGGCCGCGGTGGCACCCGGTTCGTGTCGTTCGCCGATTGGATCTGCCCGACGCACTGTGTCGAGCCGGCTCAGTGTCCGGCGATCGGGGCCCCCCGGACCTGGGAGATGGCCGAGGCGGTCAGCGCGCTGGCCCGACGCCTGCGGCCGCCGGTGCACGGGCCGGCCCTGTTCGTGTGCCGGCATCATGTGTTCGGGGTCGGGACGTTTTCGGTGGACTCGGTGCTCGAGGGTGATCGAATCCTCGAGCAGGCGGGCCGGTCCGGGGAGGAATCCCGAGTGCTGGTGGGGACGATCTCGAGCTGTCACGGGGCTCTGAGTATGCTGAAGATCGGCCCGGCCAGCGGGCGAGGGATAGCGGACAACGGATTGCTGACAGCTGACAGCTGACAGCTAGACGCATTCAGAATGACACCGCAAGAACGACGGCGACAGCTCATTCACGCCCGCGACCTGTTCAACGCGGGCGAGTACTGGCTCGCCCACGAGGCCCTGGAAACCGTCTGGCGTTCTATAATTGAGACGGAGGAGAAGCGGGTGTGGCAGGGCCTGATCCAGTCCGCCGCGGCGCTGCTCCATAGCCGTCGCGGCAATCGTCACGGTGCGGTCGTGACCGGCGGGAGGGCGTTGGCAAAGCTGGCGGGGCCGCAGGTGGCGGCCGTCGAATTCGATACGGTGACCTTCCGCGCCGATCTCGCGCGGGCCCTCGCGGGGCAGGGGGACTCCCCGCAACTGGAATTTCGCACCAATGGCTGATCAGAACGCCAAGGCCTTCGACGTGATCATCGTCGGCGCGGGACCCGCCGGCCTGTGCGCGGCCATGTACGCGGGCCGCGGCATGTTGCGGGCGCTCACGATCGAACGGGGGGCGCCGGGCGGCGAGCTCTTGAACACCGACCTGATCGAGGATTACATCGGCTTCGAGAGCGTCAAGGGCTGGGATCTGGCGCAGAAGTTCACCGCCCACGCCATGAAGTTCGGCGCCGAGATCCTGACCGATACGGTGGAAAGCATCACCAAAGCCGACGACGCCTGGTTCGACGTCGTGACCGCGACGGGCCATACCTATCGGGCTCCCGCCGTGATCCTCACCGCCGGCGGCACGCCGGTGAAGCTTGGCGTGCACGGCGAGCGCGAGTACGCGGGGAAGGGAGTCTCCTACTGCGCCGTGTGCGACGGGGCGTTCTTCAAAGGTGAAGTGCTGGCGGTGGTCGGCGGCGGGGACGCGGCGGTCGAAGAGGCGGATTACCTCACGCGCTACGCCAGCAAGGTGTACGTCGTGCACCGCCGCGATCAGCTGCGGGCGTCGAAGATCATCCAGGAGCGGGCCTTCGCGAACCCGAAGATCGAGTTCATCTGGAACAAACAGGTGACCGAGATCGTCGGCGACGGCGCGACGGTCAAGCACCTGGCGTTGCAGGACACGGTCTCGGGGGCCGCCAGCACGCTCCCGGTCGGCGGGGTGTTCGTGTTCATCGGCTTCCAGCCGAACACCGGCGTCGTGCGGGGGCATGCGGAGCATGACGCCGGCGGGTACTTCAAGACCAACGAGCAGATGATGACGAGCATTCCCGGCCTGTTCGCGGCGGGAGATGTGCGCAGCCAGCTGACGCGCCAGGTCACGACCGCCGTGGGCGACGCGACCACGGCCGCGATCGCCGTGGAGAAGTATCTCGCCGCCCAGCGCGAGGCGCGCCGCGCCAAGGCCGCCGTGCCGGTGCCGTGAACGTCGTCGGGATCCCGAACGGCACTTTTGCCGAAAACTGTTACCTGGTGATCGCCGACGCAGCGCGGGAGTGCGCCATCGTCGATCCCGGGGAGGAGGCGGATCGCATCCTCCAGGAGGTCGACCGTCGCGGCGCTCGGCCCGTCGGCATCTGGCTGACCCATGCGCATCTCGATCATGTGCTGGGCGCCGCGGCCGTCCGCGCGGCGACCGGCGCCCCGCTGTACCTTCACGCCGCCGACTTGCCGTTGTACGACCATGTCCCCGAACAGGCCCTGGCCTTCGGTCTCCCGGCGCCCGCGGCTCGACTCCCGGCGCCCGACCGCAACTGGGTGCACGGGGACGTAGTCCGGGTGGGAGCGGAGGAGTTCCAGGTCCGCCACGCGCCGGGTCATTCCCCAGGTCATGTGGTGTTGGTGGGCCCCGGCGTGGTCTTCTGTGGCGACCTGCTGTTCCAGGGCTCGATCGGTCGCTCCGACCTCCCCGGGGGAGACAGCGACACGCTGATGCGCAGCATTGAGCGGGAGTTGCTCTCTCTGCCGGATGCCACCATCGTCTACAGCGGTCATGGACCCGAAACCACGATCGGCGTCGAACGCCGAACCAACCCCTTCCTCACGGGAGCCGCTCGCCTCCTCTAGGCGGCGTCCCACCTGTATGCGGTGTGGGGCCGAGGTGCGTCCCAAACCGTGGGGGTGCAAGAACCCCTGCCCAAACTGCGGGTTCATCTACCCGCTCGGCGATTGTTCCGACTGATCCCGCACATTCTGGCGCTGGGCGTGCTGGCCTTGGACGTCATGGTCCGGGCCTGGCGCATCCAACTGGCCGCCTGGACCGCCGGCGGTCGGCTGTCGACCTGGGAGGCGATCCGCCTCAACATGTATGGGGAGGCGGCCTCCACGCTCACACCGAATCGGCTCGGCGGCGAGCCCGCGCGATTCGCTGGGATGACGGAATGCAACATGCGGCCGGTGACGGCCTTGGTGGCGCTTGGGGTGGAGGTGGCGGCAGAATGGCCGGTGTTCCTGCTGTTGGGGCTGGTGCTCGCCGTGAACTACGTGCCCGACTGGAAATCCCGCGGCCAAGTGTGGCTGCGCCATCACATCGCGGCCGACCTGGTGCTGGTGGAGTTGGTGGTTCTGGTCGTGCTGGTGGTGGTGTGGTGGCTGCAGCGCTCGGCCCGCTCGGGGGCGATCCGGCACCGGGTGCGGCGGCAGTGGCGAGTCGCGCTGGCGCACGTGCGGCGGGCACCGGTCTGGGTGATGCTCGCCAACGCGGCGTTGACGGTGGCGAGCCTCGCCGCGCGCGGCCTGGTGCTCCCGGCGCTCGCCTGGGGATTGGCCGACGCCCCGCCGTTCACCGAGATGTTCTACGGCTCCCTGGCGATGCTCGCGGCGCCTCTCGCCGTCCCGCTCCCGTCCGGCGGGGGTGGGATCGAAGTGGTGTTCTTGTCGGGATTCGCCGGGGACTTCGGCGACGCGCAGGTCCAGATGCTGCTGCTCTGGCGATTCTACACGATGCTGTTGTTGACCGGCATCGGCATCTTCCTCATGATCCGCTACCTGGGTCTTCGGGCCGCGAAGGAGCTATTCAGCGTCGGCTGGCGGCGCAAGCGCAAAGCCCCCGACGCCGCGGCGGTCGAGTCGTCATGACGGGGCGGGGGCCATCGCGACCAGCACGACGGTCGGCTCCAGCGCTTCCGCGACGCCGTGCGGCACCCCAGCGGGCGCCAAGATCAGGTCACCCGCCGACGCAACGGCGGTGGTGTCACCCACCACGAACCTCGCCTTTCCCGTGACGACCAAATAGAATTTGTCCGCGCCCGCGTGCGCGTGCACGCGTTGCGACTGGCCGGAGGCGAAGCAGTTGAGCCCGACCAGCAACCGGTCGGAGCGGAAACAGTCCACCTTCACCATCTGCGTGGCGGAAAACGTCGCCGCGGCGGAGAGGTGCTGAACGTATCGAGGGTCGGACATGGGCGATTCCTGGTTGCAGACCAATGGTAGTTTCACCGAACGGACGGACGGCATGACAACCCGTATCGAACGGGACCCCCTGGGTGAGCTCGAGGTGCCCGCCACGGCTCTCTACGGCGTCCAGACGGAGCGCGCGCGCCGCAATTTCCCGATCTCCGGGTTGCGGCCCCTGCCCGCCTTCATCGACGCCGTCGTCTGGATCAAGAAGGCCGCCGCGCTCACCCACCGCGACACCGGCCGTCTGGACCGCCGCCTGGCCGACGCGATCGGGCGCGCGGCCGACGAAGTGCTCGGCGGCCGGCATCGCGACGATTTCGTCGTGGATCCCTATCAGGCCGGCGCCGGGACCTCCCACAACATGAACTGCAACGAGGTCCTCGCCAACCGGGCCAACGAGCTGCTCGGCAGCCCGCGCGGGGCGTATGCGCCGGTGCACCCCAACGACCACGTCAACATGGCGCAATCCACGAACGACGTAATCCCGACCGCGATCCGGCTCGGAGCGCTCGGCCTCCTCCCCGGCCTGCTGGCGGCCCTCGATCGCCTGGCGGCGGCGTTTCTCGCCAAGGCGAAAGCGTTCGACGCCGTGCTGAAGTCGGGTCGCACGCACTTGCAGGACGCGACGCCGATCCGGCTGGGGCAGGAGTTCGCCGCCTACGGCCACACCATCGAGCGCAATCGGGCCCGGATCGCGCGGGCGGCCGACGACCTGCGTGATCTCGGGATCGGGGGCACCGCGGTGGGTACCGGCTTGAACGCCGAGCCCACCTACCCCGGCCTCATGGTGAAACACCTCAAGGCCATTACGGGTCTCGACCTGCGGGAGGGACAGGACCGGGTGCAGCTGATGCAATCGCTGGGCGACGCGGCGGCATTTTCCGCCGCGTTGCGGACCTACGCCGCGGACCTGGGCAAGATCGCGAGCGACCTGCGGCTGCTCGCCTCGGGGCCCCGGACGGGGCTTGCGGAGATCCGGTTGCCCGCCGTCCAGCCGGGGTCGAGCATCATGCCGGGGAAGGTGAACCCGTCGATCGCCGAGATGGTGAACCAGGTCTGCTTTCAGGTATTCGGGAACGACCTCACGATCGCCGCGGCCAGCGAGGCCGGGCAGCTCGAGCTCAACGTGATGATGCCGGTGGTGGCGCACAACCTGTTCCTGATGATGACCATCCTCACCAGCGCGAGCGCGGTGCTGGCCGAGCGATGCGTGGAGGGGATCGAAGCGGACGCGGCGATGTGCGCTCACTGGCTCGAGCGGAGCCCGGCGCTCGTCACCGCCTTGGCGCCCAAGATCGGCTACGCCGAGGCGGCGAAGCTCGCCAAGGAAGCCGTCGAAAAGAATTTGACCGTGCGGGCGCTGCTGCAGCAGAAGGGCATCCTGCGCGGTCCGGAGCTGGACCAAGTGCTCGATCTGCGCGCGATGACGGAGCTTGGGGTCAGGGGAACGGGCGGCGGCTAGACGCGTCGGGCTAGCTCAACAGCCGCACGACCTCGTCAGGGGGCAGGGGGCGGTGGAAGAGGAACCCCTGCAGCTGGTCGCACGCCTGCGTCTCGAGCACCCGGCGCTGGTCGTCGTTTTCCACGCCCTCGGCGACGACCGTCATCTTCATGCGGTGGGCGAGATCGATGACCGCCGCGGCGATCGCCCGCGCGTTTTCGTCGCCCGGCAGGTCGCGCACGAACGACTGGTCGATCTTCAGGGTGTCCAGCGGGAACCGTCGCAGATAGCTGAGCGAGGAGTGCCCGGTCCCGAAATCGTCGATGCTGATGCGCACGCCGCGCGCCTTGAGCTCGCGGATCGCGGTGAGGCTCGCATCGGCGTTGGCCATCGCCACGGTCTCGGTGATCTCGAGGTCGAGCGCGGCGGCCGGCAGGTCCACTTCCTTCAGCACGCGGATGACCCGCTCGGCAAAATCGGGCCGTTGGAACGGACGCGCCGACACGTTGACCGCCACCCGCAGGTTCGGATGTCCGCTGGCGCGCCAGACCCGGGTCTGGCGGCACGCCTCCCGCAGCACCCACTCATCCAGCGCGTCGGTCACCCCGACGCCGTCCGCGAGGTGCAGGAAGGCACCGGGCGGGAGTAGTCCGCGGGTGGGATGCTGCCACCGGACCAGCGCTTCCACAGCTTCCACCAGCCCGGTGCCCCTGTTCTGAATCGGCTGGTAGTGCAGCACCAGCTCCCCGTTGACGATCGCGCGGCGCAGCTCGTTCTCGAGCTGCAGCCGGTCCTGCGCCCGCGCGTTCATGGACGCGGTGTACAGAGCGAAGGTGTTGCGGCCATGTTCCTTGGCGTGGTACATGGCGGTGTCGGCGTTCTTCAGCAACGTCTCGGGGTCGGTCCCGTCGTCCGGGTGCAGACAGATCCCGATGCTCGTGCTGATGTGCAGCTCGTGGCTGTTGAGCTTGTACGGTTCCTGAATCGCTTCCAGGATCTTCCCCGCCACGAGACCCACGTCTTCCGGGTTGATGTCGCGAACCAGCAGCGTGAACTCGTCCCCGCCCAGGCGGGCCACGGTGTCTCCCTGGCGGCTGATGCGGGACAGCCGCTCCGCCGCGGCCTGGAGCAGCTCGTCCCCGGAGCTGTGTCCCAGTGAATCGTTGACGTCCTTGAAACGGTCGAGGTCGAGGAAGAACACGGCGACCTTGCGCCCGCTGCGCCGCGACTGCGCCAGCGCGACCTGCAGCCGGTCGATGAAGAGCAGGCGATTCGGCAGCCCCGTCAGGACGTCGTGATAGGCGAGGTGCTGGATCTGCTCGGCGGCAACGCCCACCTGCCAGCGCTCCTCTTCAAGCAGCCAGGCGACCATCCCGAGGCCCAAGACCGACTGCAACACAGCGTCCACGTACCCGAGATAGGCCGTGTAGGCGAACACCGTCGTGGCACCACCCGTGACTTCGACGAGACTGGCGGCGAAGTACTGCACTTCCTCGATCCCGTAGCCCAGGAACGCCGCGACCACGAGCGCGCGTCCCCATCCTGAGCCGCGCGGCCAGGCCCGCCACGTCGCGGCCCCGGCCATGAGAAACGCGACCCCGGCGGCGAGCGAGCGAACCCCGCGGCGGGCGAAATCCTGCTCCGGGGAGAACGGCGGGGCGGTTGCGAAGAGGAGGGCCGCGACAACCGAGCCGGCGAGAAGTGCGAGCAGGATCCAGCGGGCACGCCGGACCGGGAACAACTGCTGGGAGGTTACTTCCGAGGTCCCGATCAGGAGCCAGGCGATCTGCCAGTACCCGGCCACGAGGGTGATCGTGGCGAGGGCCAGGGCCACCGGATGCCGCGGCTCGATCCCTCGGGCGGCCGTCTGAGACACCGCCGTGGCCACGAGGAAGGTCGCGAGCGCCCACCAGCTGCGTGACCACTGCAGCAGGTAATCCCGGCGGTAATGGCGGTGAAACCCGTGCAGCAGGATCGCCAGCAGGACCGCCCCGGCGCTCTGAACCAGCGAAGGGGCTATCGCGTTGAGGTTTGGGAGGGTCATGGCGGCGGGCTAGATTTAATAGGGTCCCAGGGTAGAGGCGAGCCGGCTTCCCGAGTCTCTGGAAGGTCGAAGATAACGTGAAGACTCCTTCAAATAGGATTGAATCAATCCCCAAGGAGCGGGTCCCATTTTCGGGCCATGCGCGTCACTACATGGGCAGAATATGGACTCATCGTCTCGCTCCATCTGGCGCGACGCGTCGGCCGAGGGCCGACGCCTGCGCGCGAGCTGGCGGAGCGGGAGCACCTCCCCCACGACTATGTCGAGCAGATCCTCCTGCGCCTGCGGCGTGCTGGAGTGGTCGAGTCGATGCGCGGAGCCAAGGGGGGCTACTTCCTGGCGCGCCAGCCGGCGGCCGTCACCGTGCGGGATGTCATCGAGGCCTCCGAGGGTGTCACCTTCGAGGTTCCGTGCGACGTCCACCCGGTGAACGCCGAGCGCTGCCGGCCCGACGCCAGCTGTGGCATCCGGCCGGTCTGGCGGCTCCTCGAGCAGCGGATCAACGAGACGCTCGCCGGGGTGTCCCTGGCCGACTTGCTGCAGAGCGAGCTCGTGGCTGCTCCTGCTACCCAGGCAGTCGCGGTCGGCTGACGGCGGTTGGGGGAGGGGCGTGATGAGCACGCCCCCCACCCCTTCGGGTTCCTCAGACTTCTCGTCGGCGGAGTTGCAGCGCTACGCCCGTCACCTGGCCCTTCCCGGGGTCGGGGAGGCGGGTCAGCGGCGCTTCAAGGACGCGCGCGTCTTGCTCGTGGGGGCGGGCGGCCTCGGCTCACCGGCCGCGCTCTACTTGGCGGCGGCCGGGGTGGGCACGATCGGTCTGGTCGACGACGACGTCGTCGATGTCTCCAATCTCCAGCGACAGGTGCTGCACGGCACCGCGGCCGTCGGCCGGTCCAAGGTCGAATCCGCGGCGGCGCGGCTGTTGGATTTGAACCCCGGCGTGACGTTCGAGCGCCACGCCACGAGGCTGACTTCAGCCAATGCGCTCGACATCCTGCGGGGGTTCGACGTCATCATCGACGGCAGCGACAACTTCCCGACCCGATACCTCGTCAACGACGCCTGCGTGTTGCTGGGCAAGCCGGACGTATACGGCGCCATCCTCCGGTTCGAGGGACAGGTGTCGGTGTTCGGAAAGGGGGGGCCGTGCTATCGCTGCCTGTATCGCGAGCCCCCGCCGCCGCACCTCGTACCCTCGTGCGAGGAGGCGGGGGTGCTGGGGGTGTTACCGGGGATCATCGGATCGATCCAGGCGCTCGAGGCGATGAAGTTGATTCTGGGCGTGGGCGAGCCGCTCGTCGGACGGCTGCTGCTGTTCGACGGACTGCGACTCGTGACTCGTGAACTCCAGCTCACGCGTGATCCCGAGTGCCCCGTGTGTGGCGAGCACCCGACCGTCACCCAGTTGATCGACTACGAGGCGTTTTGCAAGGCGAAAGTTCCGGGGGGTGGAACGGGAGCGGGGCGGGAGGACCCGGAGCTTTCCGTACGCGACCTGGCGAGCCTGCGCGGGACCCCGGCGGCGCCTCAGATCATCGACGTGCGAGAGCCATGGGAGTGGGCGCTGGCACACCTCGATGGCGCTCAGCGCATTCCGTTGCGCGAGCTGTCCCGTCGTCTGGGGGAGCTCGACCCCAAAACCGAGATTGTCACGCTGTGTCATCACGGCACCCGGTCGGCGCGGGCGGCCGCGATCTTGAGAGAAGCCGGGTTCAGCCGAGTGCGTAATCTGCGCGGGGGGATCGACGCCTGGTCTCGGGAAGTGGACTCCTCGGTGCCGAAATACTGAGTCCGGGGTCTAGCTGAAGGCTGATCGCTGACGGCTTCCGAATGCCGAAGGGGGGACTCGAACCCCCACGGGCTTGCGCCCACTGGCTCCTGAAGCCAGCGCGTCTACCAGTTCCACCACTTCGGCAGGTTCGGGAACGGCGAATATAGACGGCGGTATAACCTCAAGTCAACGTTTAGCTTGACCCCTCTGCCCGCTATTTCTATACTTGGCCAAGCCCCTTGGACAAAGTCTCTATCGCTCGGAATCCGCGGGCGCGGCATGACTATCACCTCCTCGAAACCTGGGAGGCCGGTCTCGTGCTCACCGGCCCCGAGGTGAAGTCGCTCCGAGAGGGGAAGGCGAGCATCGGCGAAGCCTACGCGCACGTGCAGCATGGAGAGGTCTGGCTGGAAGGAATGACGATTTCGCCCTACTCACATGGGAGCTACAACAACCCTCCCCCCACCCGCTCGCGTAAGCTGTTGCTCCACAAGAGCGAAATCCGCAAACTCATCGGCGGCACCAGTCAGAAGGGACTCACCGTGGTGCCGCTCGAGCTGTACTTCAAGGATGGGCTGGCCAAGATTGCCGTCGCCTTGGCACGGGCCAAGAAGCTGCACGACAAACGCGAAGATCTGAAGCGGCGGGAGGCGGAACGCGAGCTGGCGCGCGCGGTCCGGGGACGGCGCGAGTGATCGTACCCATCTTGCTGGCCCTTGCCGATCCGGGGACACTGCGGATCGTGACCCGTCAGGGGGAGACCAGCATTCCCATCAGCGTCGAGCATGGCGTGGCCGTCGCCGCCCCGCTCCTCGCCGGCCCGCTCGACCTGGCGGTCGTGGTGGATGGATCCCGGGCGACCGTGGTGCTGCGGGGGATCGGTTTCATCTTCGCCATCGGCACTCCGTATGTCCGCACGGGCGATCGGGTCTGTCAGCTGGCGAGCGAGTCCTACGTCGCGCGGGACACGCTGTTCCTGCCGCTGACCTGGGTAGCCGACTGTGTGCCGCGTGTCTTTGGAGTCCGGTTCCGCTGGGATCCCACGAACAACCGACTGACTGAAACGGCGACACCGACACCGGCGGCGGGGACGGCGGCCGCGCTCCCCCGTCCCTCTTCCCCCGTCCCCGTCGTCCATGCTGGATCCCCCCCGGCCTTGCCTCCGCCGAACCCGCTGACCGGTCTGCGGCTGCGTCACGGGATCGTCATCGACCCCGGTCACGGCGGCCGCGATCCGGGAAATCCGGGTCGGTATTTCCCCAAGGGAATGACGGAAAAGGACGTCAACCTCATGATCGCCCGGCTGCTTCGCGCCGAGCTGCAGCGCCGGGGGATCACTGCCTCGGTGACGCGGGCTTCCGACACCCTGATCGATCTTCACGACCGTGCGGGGTATTGTAAGGAAGACTGCGATCTGTTCGTGAGCATCCACGTCAATTCGATGCCGGCGGGACGGCATAGCGGCGGAGCGAGCGGCGTGGAAACCTACTTTCTCTCGGATGCCAAGACGGAAGACCAGCGACGCGTGGCGGAGATGGAAAACGACGCCATCCGGTTCGAGACGGCGGGCGCCCAGCAGGCTGAGGGGGATCTCGGGCACATCCTGAAGGATCTCCAGCAGAACGAATACCTCCGTGAGTCGGCGCGGCTGGCCGAGCTCGTGCAGCAGCGCGTGGCCGCGGTCCACCCCGGCGGGGATCGCGGCGTGCAACAGGCGGCGTTCTTCGTCCTGAGCAGCGCCCGGCGTCCGGCCGTCCTGGTGGAGACCGGATTCTCGACCAACCGGGGTGACGGTGAGTTTCTCGCCTCGGCGCTGGGGCAGCGCAGGATCGCCAATGCCATCGCCGACGGCGTCGTCGCCTACCTTCTGGAGTTCGAGCGTAGAACCGCGGGAACCGGGAGCGGTCGGTGATTCGCCTGCGCGCGAGCCTGATCGGACTCGCAGCCCTGATGGCGAGCGAGGGGTGCGTCTACTACAACTCCATGTGGAGTGCCGAACGTCTGGCGAAGGAGGCGCACCGGCAGGAGGCGGAAGGGCAAGTCGCGATGGCCAAGCTGACGTGGGCCCGCGCGGCCGTGAAGGCCGAGTCGATCGTGATCCGCCATCCGCGCAGCCGCTGGGCCGACGATGCGCTGGTGCTGCAGGTCGAGGGTCTGGCCAACAGCGGGAACTGCATGGTGATCGACGAGCCGAGGGCCCGGGCCGAAGCCAGCGTGTCGGACGGCGCGTTGCGCGAGCGGGTGGCGCTCGCGGGGGCCCGCTGCGCGCTCGCCCAGGGGCATCCCGGCGCGGTGCCGGCGCTGCTCCACAGCGTAGTGACTTCCAAAGACGCCGATCGCCGGTCCGTCGCGTTCTACCTGTTGGGGCAGAGCGCGGCGGCGCGTGCGGATTGGGAGCAGGCGATCGACGCCTTCAGCCGCTCCAAAGAGCCGAACGCCGCGATGGGCCGGGCCCGCGCCCTGTTGGCCGCCGGACGTATCCCCGAGGCTCGGGTGTTCATCGACACGCTGGCCGGCCGGCACTTCGACGATTCGTTGTGGGCGGCCACCCTGGACGACATCGCCCGCGCCGCGGGCGATTCGGTGGCGTCGCTGGCCCTCGACTCTCTGTTGGCCCGAACGCGGTTGCCCGCGGGGTCCAAAGCGCGCCTGCTGCTGGCCGACGGAGACCGGCTGCGCCGGGGCGGCCGCCACGGACCCGCCGGAGCCCGGTACGATCTGGTACTCCGCCTCGTGCCGGACTCCGTCGAGGGGGCTCAGGCGGAGATACGCGGTGTGTTGGCCGCTGCGGGAGCCGCGCAGGGAATCGCCGATCTCGCTCCAATTGCCAGCCACGCGGACCAGATTGTCTCGCGGGGTGCCGGCACGTCACAGCATGAGGCGGAGGCGGTGCAGCGAGTCCTGGGCGCCGTGCGCTCGCCGGAGAACACCGACATCGGTTGGTTCCGGGCCGGGGAGATCGCGCGGGATACGCTCGTGGCACCGGCTCTGGCCGCCGCGTGGTTTGGAAGGATTCCGCGGCAGTTCCCCAACTCGCTGTTCGCGCCCAAGGCGCTGATCGCGCTCGCCATGTTATCTCCCGGCACGAGCGATTCGGTTTTGGCCGTGCTCGACTCGTCCTTCCCCGCGTCGCCGTATACGCTGGCGCTGCGGGGCGACGTGAGCCCGGCCTACCAGGCTCTGGAAGACTCCCTGGGCGAGGCGTTGGGGCTCACGAAACTGGGCGTCCCCGCGTTCTTCGCCCAAAGCATTGGTACCGCGGTGCCTGGTCAGAAAGGACCCCCGCTCGATCCCGCTGATGCCGCGGCCGCCGTCGCCGCTCGCCCCGCTGCGGGCCGCCCGGCGCCGTCACCCGCGGGACGCCGCCCCGCGCCGGTTCGCCCCACGCCCGGCCAGCCGACCCGGCTCCCCTCGCCGGACGCGGCAGACCGGCCGTGACGGCGGTCCGGCTGTTCGACACCGAATTCCAGAATCCTGTCCTGCTGGCTTCCGGTACTGCCGGGTTCGGCCGCGAGCTGGACCGGATGGTGGACCTCGATGCGCTTGGCGGGATCGTCACCAAGGCGGTCACGCCCGAGCCGCGCCAGGGCAACCCCGCGCCGCGCGTTGCGGAATTCGCGGGCGGGATGCTCAACTCCGTGGGACTCGCGAACCCCGGTGTCGCGGTCGTCGCACGGGAGCGGCTACCCTGGCTCGCGGCGCGCCTGACCCGCGCCCGCGTGCTGGTGAACGTCGCCGGCTCCTCGGTGGCGGACTACGTGCGCGTGCTCGAGCAGTTGTCGGAAACGCCGATCATCACCGCCTTCGAGATCAACGCGTCCTGTCCCAACACCGAGGCCGGCGGGCTCGAGTTTGGCGCGGAGCCCGCGGGGCTGCGCGCGCTCGTGGAGCAGTGTCGTCGCAGTACCAAACGGCCGCTCGTGATCAAGCTGTCGCCGGCGTTGCCGGACATCGCGGCCATGGCCCGGGTGGCGCGCGATGCGGGCGCGGAGGCCGTGAGCCTCGTCAACACGATGCCGGGCATGCTGGAGCGGCGTCTGGGCAACGGATTCGGAGGCGTGAGCGGGCCGGCGTTGTTGCCGGTGGGGGTTCTGGCCACCCGGCGGGTGGCGGAGCGGGTCGGCATGCCGGTGATCGGGGTCGGTGGCATCCGCAGCGCGGCTGACGCCCGCGAGTATCTGCGAGCGGGCGCGTCCCTCGTCGCCATCGGCACCGCGGGCCTCGCCGACCCGCGCCTCCCGGCGCGGGTGGCCCGGGATCTCGCGCGTGGCTGAGCTCGTCGTCGCCTTCGATCTGCCGACCGGCCGGGAGGCACTCGCACTGGCCGACCGGCTTCCCGGACTGCGCTGGGCGAAGCTCGGGCCGGTGCTGTATGTGCGGGAAGGGCCGGCGGTGGTGCAGGAGCTGACCCGTCGCGGCGTGCGGGTGTTCCTGGACCTGAAGTGGCACGACATTCCGTCCACGGTCGCCGGCGCGGTGAGCGCGGCTCGCGAGCTGGGCGTCGCGATGGCCACCGTGCACACCTTGGGTGGCCGGGCGATGCTCGCCGCCGCGGCGCGCGCGGGCGGTGATCTGCCGCTCGTCGGGGTGACGGTGCTGACCTCGCACCGCAATGAGGACTTCGAGCAGGTGGTGGGTCGCGGAGTCCCCGATCTGGGCGCGGAGGCCGAGCGGCTGGCACGACTGGCCATTGCGGCGGGTCTGCGCGGCGTGGTCGCTTCGGGGCACGAGCTCGTCCTGCTGCGCGAAGCGCTGGGGCCGGGCCCGCTGCTGGTCGTACCCGGGATCAGGATCCCCGAGGCCGCTCCGCCGTCATCGGATGACCAGGCCCGCAGCATCGGACCCGCCGAGGCCGTGCGTCAGGGGGCCACGCATTTGGTCGTCGGGCGCCCGATCACGCAGGCCGCCGACCCAGCGTCGGCGTATCGGCGCTTTCTCGAGGCCTGTGATGCGTAGCCGGGCCGTGCTTTTCTGCGGACTCGCCCTATCCCTCGCCGGGCCGCTCCGGAATCTCGCCGGTCAGGAGGGTTTGACGGCGGCGGCTGAGCGGGTCCGGGGAGCGTGGCTTGCCCATGACGTGCGCACGATTGTGGCCGGGAGTCCGGGGGTGACGCTGCGGATCCCGGGGGCCGACCCCTCGGCGGCGATCAGCCCGGGCCAGGCGGGGGAGCTGTTGAGCCGGTACCTCCAGAACGCGGTGGAGCGCTCGACCGAGGTATCGGTGGTGCGCGAGGTAGAGGCGGGGCAGGGGTTTGTGGAGTTGATCCGGCGCTACGTGGTCCGCGGCACGAGCGAAGCTCGGGAGGAGCGGATTTACGTGGGGATCCGGACCGTGGCGGGGGGGCGATGGGTGGTGGTGGAACTGCGGACTGGGCGGTGACCTGAGAAGGGCTAATCCCGCCCCTTGCGATAACTTACGGCCCCCTCTATCGTTCACGGCTCAACTGGAAATTTTTTCTGGGGGCGACGGCGTTGAAGGTTCGGACCAGCGTCAAACCGATCTGCGAGCATTGTAAAGTGGTGAAGCGGCGGGGCGTGATTCGCGTCATCTGCAAGCGCACACCCAAGCACAAGCAGCGGCAGGGCTAGGGCCATGGCACGCATTGCCGGAATCGACCTCCCGCGGGACAAGAAGGTCGAGTTCGCCCTCCCGTACATCTACGGCGTCGGCCGCAGCAACGCGAAACGGATCCTGGCGGAGACGGGTATCAGCCCGGACACGCGCGTGCGGGACCTCCGCGACGCGGAAGTCGCGCGGCTGCGCCAGGTCATCGAGCGGGATTACAAAGTCGAAGGCGCGCTGCGCACCGAGACGGCGATGAACATCAAGCGATTGATGGACATCGGCTCGTATCGCGGCTCCCGGCACCGGAAAAATCTTCCGGTGCGCGGCCAGCGCACGCACACCAACGCGCGCACCAAGAAGGGGCCGCGGCGCGCCATCGCGGGCAAGAAGAAGCCCGCGTTGAAGAAGTAAGGCATGGCACAGAACAAAGCGACCGGCGCCAAGCGCGCCAAGCGGGTGGTCGAGGCGGAGGGGGTGGCGCACATTACCGCGACCTTCAACAATACGCTCATCACCATCTCCGACAATCAAGGGAACGCGATCACCTGGGGCTCGGCCGGCAAGGCGGGGTTCAAGGGATCGAAAAAGTCCACGCCGTTCGCCGCGACCGTCGCGGCCGAGCAGGCGGCGCGCGAAGCGCTGAATCTGGGCGTCAAGCGCGTCCATGTGCGCGTGCAGGGCCCCGGGTCGGGCCGCGAGTCCGCGATTCAGGCGCTCGCCACGGCCGGCCTGCAGATCCGCTCGATCAAGGACGTCACGCCGATCCCGCACAACGGGTGCCGGCCTCCCAAGAAGCGGCGGGTCTGACGCATGGCACGGTATACGGGACCGGTGTGCCGGCTCTGCCGGCGCGAGGGCACGAAGCTGTTCCTGAAGGGCACGCGCTGTCTCACCGAGAAGTGCGCCATCGAGCGCCGCGAATACGCGCCGGGGCAGCATGGGCAGAGCACCGGCCGGCGTCGCAAGGCGTCCGAGTATTCCAAGCAGCTGCGGGAAAAGCAGAAGGTCAAGCGGATTTATGGATTGTCCGAGCGCCAGTTCCGCAACGTGTTCAATCGGGTGTTGCGGGAACCGGGGGTGACCGGCGAAGCGTTGCTGATCGCGCTGGAGACCCGGCTCGACAACATGACGTATCGCATGGGCTTTGCCACCTCGCGGCGCCAGGCGCGGCAGCTGGTCCGGCATCGCCACATCCAGGTCAACGGCCGCACGGTGGACATTCCGTCCTTCCGCGTCCGCCCCGGTGACGAAGTCCGCGTCGTCGAAGCCTCGCGCGAGAGCGTGCAGGTGAAGTCGGCGCTCGAGCAGTTTGGACGCACCCAGCCGGTGTCCTGGGTCCAGGTCGACACCGCCCAGGCCCTCGGTCGGATGACCGAACGGCCCACCCGCGATACGATCCCGATCGCGGCACAAGAACAGCTTATCGTCGAGCTCTATTCCAAGTGATGACGACTCTCGATTTGACGGGGTTGGTCCGGCCGCACCTGGTCGAAATGACCAAGCGGGAAGACAACCCGAACGCGGCGGAATTCCGCCTGCAGCCGCTCGAGCGCGGCTACGGCTACACGCTCGGTAATTCCCTGCGCCGGATGCTGCTGTCGTCCCTCAGGGGCGCGGCGGTCTGGGCGTTCCGGCTGGACGGCGTCGTGCACGAGCATCAGACGGTGCCCGGCGTGGTCGAAGACGTGCACCAGATCATCCAGCGCCTGAAGCAGCTCACGCTGATTCTCGCGCCGGACGTCGATGAAGCCGTGCTGCACATCCGGCGGGACACCGCCGGGCCGGTGTACGCGCGGGACATCGAGGCCCACGGCGCGGTGATGGTGGTGAGCGGCGATCAGCTGCTGTTCACGCTGCAGGAGGATCGCGAGATCGCCGGCGAGGTGTACGTCAACAAAGGCCGCGGCTACGTCGAGGCGGAGCAGCACCCGGTCGATCGGACCCTGCCGGTGGACGTGGTGCGGATCGATTCGATCTACAATCCCGTCCGGCGGGCGAACTTCACGGTCGCGGAAACCCGCGTCGGGCAGCGCACCGACTACGACCGCCTGACCCTCACGGTCGAGACGAACGGCACGATCTCTCCCGAGGACGCGGTGGCCTACGCGGCCGCCCTGGCCCAGGAGCACTTCCGTTTCTTCGTCGACTTCGGCAAGGTGCCGATGGTGGCCGCCGTCGACGCGACGGTGGGCGACAGTGATGGGCGGCGGCTCGCCGACCTGTTCGGTCGCAGCATCGACGACCTGGGTCTCTCGGTGCGCTCGGTCAACTCTCTCAAGAACTCGAACATCCGGACCCTGGGCGACCTCGTGAAGTACGAAGAGGGCGACCTGCTCAAGGTGAAGAACGTGGGCGAAAAGGCCCTGGGAGAAATCGCCGATCTGCTGCGGCGCGAAGGGCTGAACTTCGGGATGGCCTACGACGAGGCCGAGGGTCAGGTCCGGGTCACCGATCCGGGTAGCGTGCCGGTCGCCCGGGCGACCGAAGGCGCGGAGGAGTAGGATGCGGCACCGGGCCAAGAACCGGCAGCTGTCCCGCACGGCCAGTCACCGGCAGGCGCTGCTCGCCAACCTGGCCGCGAGCCTGTTCCGGCACGACGGGATCGTGACCACTCAGGCCAAAGCGAAAGAGCTGCGCCCGTACGCCGAGCGCCTCATCACCCTGGCGCGTCGGGGCGACCTGCACGCGCGGCGCCTCGTCGAGCGTCGCATCAAGGACCGGGAAGTCACCCACAAGTTGTTCGCGGACCTGGGCAAGCGCTTTGCCGCGCGGCCGGGTGGTTACACGCGCATCATCAAGCTCGGGCACCGTCGCGGCGACGGCGCCGACGTGGCGCGGATCGAGCTGCTGAGTGAGTGAGCGGCGAACGCCGGAGGGAGACAGCGAGAGGGGGGCCCTTCGGGTCCCCCTTTCTTTAAGCGGCCTTGATCACCCGGTTGGACTTGAGACACCGGGTGCAGACGCGGAGGCGCCGGGTGGTGCCGTCCACCACCGCCCGGACCCGCTGCAGATTGGGGTACCAACGTCGGTTGGTCTTGTTGTTAGCGTGGCTGACATTGTGCCCGGCGGCCGGGCCCTTGCCACAGATCTCACACACTCGAGCCATACGCGAACGTCCTCAGAATGAGCGCCAGAAAATTCAAGGCGGCGAAACCTAAACGGATCAGTGGAAGGCGGCAACCCCGCCGCACCGCGCTGATCACGGGGATTACGGGCCAGGACGGGTCGTACCTGGCGGAATTGCTGCTCGAGAAGGGCTACCGCGTCGTGGGGATCGTGCGGCGAACCTCGCACGACTCCTACGAGCGCATCGGCCACCTGCTCGACCGCCTGGAGATCGAGCCGGCCGACCTCCTCGACCAGCACAGTCTGACCTCGGTCGTGCGCGACACGCGACCCGACGAGATCTACAACCTCGCGGCCCAGAGCTTCGTCCCCACTTCCTGGACCCAGCCCGTCCTGACGGGGGAGTTCACCGCGCTCGGCGTCACGCGGTTGCTCGAAGCCGTGCGATCGGCCCACCCGACGGCGCGGTTCTATCAGGCGAGCTCTTCGGAAATGTTCGGCAAGGCGGTGGAGACGCCGCAGCGGGAGTCGACGCCGTTCTATCCCCGCTCGCCCTACGGGGTCGCGAAGGTGTACGCGCATTGGATCACCGTCAACTATCGCGAGTCGTACGGCCTGTACGCGGTGAGCGGCATTCTCTTCAACCACGAATCGCCGCGTCGCGGGCTGGAGTTCGTGACGCGCAAGGTGACCCACGGTGTGGCTCGCATCGTTCAGGGACTGGCCACCGAGCTGCGACTCGGCAATCTCGAGGCGCGCCGCGACTGGGGGTATGCCGGCGATTATGTGGACGCCATGTGGCGGATGCTGCAGCAGCCGGAGCCGCGGGATTTCGTGATCGGGACCGGCGAGACGCATACCGTCGGAGAGCTGTGCGAGATCGCGTTCGCCCATGTCAAGCTCGACTGGCGGAAGTTCGTCCGGGTCGACCCGCGCTTCGTCCGGCCGGCGGAGGTGGACGTGTTGCAGGCCGATGCGTCCCAGGCCCGGCGGTCGCTCGGCTGGAAACCGCGGGTGAGCTTCCCCGAGCTGGTGCGGATGATGGTGGACGCGGATCTGGAGCGCCTGCGGTGAAGGTGCTCGTGACCGGGGCCGACGGCTTCGTCGGCGCCGTGCTGGTGCGGCGGTTGTTGCGCGACGGTCACGCCGTCAGTGGCACGATCCGCCGCAACGAGGATCTGCGTGGCGATCGATTCACGTCCGAGGAGCGCCGCGCCGTGTCCTGGATCCCCTACGAGCTGGCGGACGACGCCTCCGCGCGGGAGGCGGCGGCGGGTGGCTGGGACGCGGTCTATCACCTGGCCGCGGTGGCCTCGGTCGCGCAGGCGCAGCTGCATCCCGGGGCCACGTGGAATGAGAACGCGGGAGGCACCGCCCGCCTCGTCTGGGAGCTGGCGCAGGCACGCCAGCGCGGGAGCGCCGATCCCAGCGTGATCCTCATCTCGAGCATCGAGGTCTACGGTGCCGGTCCCGCGGTGCCGCGCGTAGAAACCGACCCGGTCGCGCCCGTGTCCGCCTACGCGGCCAGCAAGGTGGGCGCCGAGGCGGCGGGCCTTCAGGAGTGGCGCCGCTCGGGTTTGCGGGTGGTGGTGGCCCGGCCCTCATCGCACACCGGTCAGGGTCAGAGCGACCGCGGATTCGTCCCGCGCTACGCCCGCCGCATCCGGGCGGCGAAGCAGCGCGGCGCCCCCGCGATCGCGACCGGCATCCTGGACGGCGTGCGGGACTTTCTTCACGTGGACGACGTTGTGGAGGCGTACACGCGCTTGAGCACGGACGGTCGTCCCGGTGAGATCTACAACGTGTCCTCCGGCACGGGGGTCGCGCTGGAAAAAGTGGTACGGCGCCTTGAAGCGCTGGCCGGGTGGGACGGGCTTCATGAGGTCGCCAGCGGCGAGATCCGCCGCGACGCCGTGCCGTACCTGGTTGGGGATTCCGGCAAACTGCGCGCGGCGACCGGGTGGGCCCCGCGACACACGCTCGATCAGACGCTTCAGGCCGTCCTCGATGCCCAAACGGACTGACCTTCACCGCATCCTGCTGCTCGGCTCCGGCCCGATTGTGATTGGGCAGGGGGCGGAGTTCGACTATTCCGGCACCCAGGCGGTGAAGGCCTTAAAAGAAGAAGGGTACGAGGTCGTGCTGGTGAATTCGAATCCGGCCACGATCATGACCGATCCGGAGCTGGCCGACCGGACCTACATCGAGCCGCTGACCCCGGAGTGGGTGCGGCGGGTGATCGAGCGGGAGCGGCCCGATGCCTTGCTGCCCACCATGGGTGGCCAGACGGCGCTGAACGTCGCCATGGCGCTGGCCAAGAACGGGACGCTGGCGGAGTTCGGCGTGGAGCTGATCGGCGCCTCGGCGCGGTCGATCGAGATGGCCGAAGACCGCGCGGAGTTCGCGGCGGCGATGCGACGCATCGGGCTCGACACGCCCCACGGCCGCACCGTCAAATCCAGAGCCGAGGCGCTGGAGGCCGTGGCGGTGACCGGCTACCCGGCGATCATCCGGCCGTCGTTCACGCTGGGCGGGACGGGCGGCGGGGTGGCGTACAACGCGCTCGAGTTCGAAGAGCTCGTGGACCACGCGCTCGAGCTGTCGCCCGTGCACTCGACGCTGATCGAGCGCTCGGTGCTCGGGTGGAAGGAGTTCGAGCTCGAGGTCATGCGGGACGGACGCGACAACGTCGTCATCGTCTGCTCCATCGAGAACCTCGACCCCATGGGCGTGCATACCGGCGATTCGATCACAGTGGCCCCCGCCATGACCCTGACCGACCGCGAATATCAGAAGATGCGCGACGCGGCCATCGCCATCATCCGCGAGATCGGCGTGGCGGCGGGCGGGTGCAACATCCAGTTCTCGGTGAATCCCGCCGACGGCGAGATGCTGGTGATCGAAATGAATCCCCGGGTGTCGCGCTCTTCGGCGCTGGCGTCCAAGGCGACGGGATTCCCGATCGCCCGCATCGGCACGAAGCTCGCCGTGGGGTTCACCCTCGACGAGCTTCCCAACGACATCACGCGGACCACGCCGGCGTCCTTCGAGCCGGTGCTCGACTACGTCGTGGTCAAGGTGCCACGCTTCGCCTTCGAGAAGTTCCCGACCGCCGATTTCCGGCTGACCACGCAGATGAAGTCCGTGGGCGAGGCGATGGCGATCGGCCGCACCTTCAAGGAAGCCTTTCAGAAGGGACTGCGGGCACTCGAAACGGGACGCCCCGGCTGGGTCACGGGGGCCACGCTCGGCGACGACCGCCTCACCGGGGATTCGCCCGAGGACCTGCGCGTCGCGCTCCGCACCGCGACCCCCGAGCGGATCTACCAGATCAAGCGGGCGCTGGCAGCGGGGCTGGACGTAGAGGGCATCGCGCAGGCGACGGGGATCGATCCGTGGTTCCTCTATCAGTTCGAGGAGTTGATCGCGGCGGAACGGTGGTTCACCGGTCTGGCGGAGCCGGGTGCCCCGGAGCTGCGGCGGATGAAGCGGCTCGGGTTCTCCGATCGCCAGCTCGCGTCGCTGCGCGGGACGACGGAGCGCGCGGTGCGGGAGCGCCGCTGGGCCCTCGATGTCCACCCGCGCTACAAGACCGTGGACACCTGTGCCGGCGAGTTCCCGTCGTCCACGCCCTATCTCTACTCCTCCTACGACGAGGAGAACGAGAGCCAGCCGTTCGGCGAGCAGGGCATCGTCATCCTCGGCAGCGGTCCGAATCGGATCGGTCAGGGCGTGGAGTTCGACTATTGCTGCGTCCGTGCCGGGCTGGCATTCCGGGAATTCGGCTTCAAGACGATCATGATCAATTCCAATCCGGAGACCGTCTCGACCGACTTCGACATTTCGGACAAGCTCTATTTCGAGCCGCTCACCTTCGAGGACGTCATCGAAATCGTGCGCTGGGAGCGGCCCAAGGGCGTGGTCGTCCAGCTGGGCGGTCAGACGCCGTTGCGCCTGACCGCCGCCCTGGCGGAGGCCGGGGTACCGATCCTGGGGACTTCTCCCGACGCGATCGACATCGCCGAGGATCGCGGCCGGTTCGAGCAGCTCGTGACGCGGCTGGGCGTCACCCAACCGGCCAACGGCACGGCCCGCTCGGTGGACGAGGCCGTGCGGGTGGCGGAGCGGATCGGGTACCCGGTCTTGATCCGACCCTCCTACGTCCTGGGCGGCCGGGCCATGGAAATCGTCTACGACGCCGGGACGCTGCGGGAGTTCTTCGAGCTGGCGGCACGGGTAGCCCCCGAGTATCCCGTGCTGTGCGACCGCTTCCTCGAGGACGCCTTCGAGGCCGACGTCGATGCCATCGCCGATGGCCACCGCTGCGTCATCGGAGGCGTGATGCAGCACATCGAGGACGCCGGGGTCCATTCGGGGGACTCGGCCTGCGTGCTTCCCCCATACCTGATCGGCGACCGGCAGGTCGAGGAGATGCGCCGCCATACCAAGGCGTTCGCGGAGGCGCTGGGGGTGATCGGTCTGATCAACGTCCAGTACGCCATCAAGGACGGGGTGGTGTATGTGCTGGAGGTGAATCCCAGGGCCTCCCGCACCGTGCCGTTCGTGAGCAAGGCCACGGGGGTCCCCCTCGCCAAGCTGGCCGCGGCGGTCATGGTGGGCCGCACCCTGGATGAGCTGGGGGTGCCGGACGACCTGCCTTTGCCGGGTGTGGCGGTCAAGGAGGCGGTCTTCCCCTTCACCAAACTGCCCGGCGTGGATACCCTTTTGGGCCCGGAAATGCGCTCGACCGGGGAGGCCATGGGGTTCGCCGACAGCTTCGGGATGGCCTTCGCCAAGGCCCAGATCGCGGCCGACGGGAGCCTGCCGCTCGAGGGGACGGTGTTCGTCACCGTCAACGATTCGGACAAGCCCACGGTGGTGCCGATCGTCCGGCGGTTCCACGAGCTGGGGTTCCGGATTTTGGCGACGGAGGGCACGCAGAAGTATCTGCGCGCGCGGGGGGTGCCCGCGGAACGCGTCGGCAAGGTGCACGAGGGGCGACCCAACTGCATCGACCTGCTCGTTTCCGGGGAGATCCATCTGCTCATCAACACGCCGCTGGGCAAGTTCGCCCAGCGCGACGATTTCATGATTCGCCGGACCGCCTTGGTGCACCGGGTGCCGTACACGACCACGATGTCCGCTGCCAGCGCCGCCTGTGACGCGATCATTGCGCTGCGCAGCCGGAAGGGAAGCGTGAGGAGCCTACAGGAATGGCACGAAAGCCTGACTCTCGGAAACCTGCCGGCGGGCGCGGCAAGCAGTCCGCTGGCGCCGCCCGCCCTGCGGGTCGCGGGGGCACGAAGCAGCCGGCTGTAAAGTCCGGAGGCAAGGCGGGCGCGAAGACGCCCGTCAAACCCGCCGCCCCGCCCCAGCCGCCCAAGATCAAGTATCACGGGCGGATGCTGGAGCAGGAGCCGCTCGCTCGCTACACCACCTGGCGCCTCGGCGGCCCGGCGCGCTTCCTCCTGCAGCCGGCCGACGTGGAGGACATCGTGCGCGCGCTGGAGATGGCGCGCGACCGCGGCCTGCCCTGGCTGGTGCTCGGGCTGGGGTCGAACGTCCTCGTGAAGGACGGCGGCTTCCCCGGACTCGTGATCCGCATGGGCAAGGGGCTCGACAGGTTCGAGATGAAGGGGGCGACCGCCGTCGTAGGGGCGGGGATGCCGACGCCGCTGCTCTCGCGGCGGACGGCGGAAGCCGGGTTCTCGGGCGTGGAGCGGTTCGTCGGAATTCCCGGCACCGTCGGCGGCGGGGTGTACATGAACGCCGGCTGCCACGGCGCCGAATTCGCCGAGATCGTCACCGAGGTGACCGTCATGGATGGGAAGGGGAAGGCGCGCACCATTCCCCGCAAGCAGATCCCGTTCAAGTATCGGGCGAGCAACCTGGGCGATGTGATCATCCTCGAGGCCAAGCTCGGGCTGGGGGAGGAGAACCCCACCAAGCTGAAAGAGCTGCAGGCCAAGCTGTTCCGCTGGCGCAAGGCGGGGACGCCGTTCGATCAGCCCTGCGCGGGATCCACGTTCCGGAATCCGGGAGGCGCCAAGACCGCGGGGATGCTGATCGACGAATGCGGGTTGAAGGGGTTCCGCATCGGGGGGGCGCTGGTGTCGCCCCTGCACGCGAACTACTTCGTCAACACCGGTAACGCGACGGCGAGCGACGTCCAGCGTCTGATCGATCACGTGCGCAAGACCGTCCAGAAGAAGACCGGCGTCGAGCTGGCACTGGAGATCAAGGTGGTCGGAGTCTAGGTGTCCGATTACTTCGCGCACCCGTCGAGTTTCGTCGATGACGGCGCCCGCATCGGCGCCGGGACCAAGATCTGGCATTTCTCCCACGTGATGCCGGGCGCCGTCATCGGGGCTCGCTGCAACCTGGGACAGAACGTCGTCGTGATGCCGGGGACCCGCCTGGGTGACAACGTGAAGGTGCAGAACAACGTGTCGATCTACGAGGGCGTGGAACTCGAGGACGACGTGTTCTGCGGTCCTTCATGCGTTTTTACCAACGTCATGAACCCGCGCAGCCATGTTTCGCGGAAGCACGAGTACCGCAAGACCCTGGTCCGGCGTGGGGCGTCGATCGGCGCCAACGCCACGATCGTCTGCGGCGTGACCCTCGGGGCGTACAGCTTCATCGGGGCCGGCGCGGTGGTCACGACCGACGTCCCGGCGTACGGATTGATGGTCGGGGTACCGGCGCGCCGCGTGGGGTGGATGTGCCAGTGCGGCGAGCGCCTCCGCGTCGACGCCGGACGGGCCCGGTGTGCCGCGTGTGGCGCCGAGTATGAGGAAGCGGCCGGCGGGCTGCGGGAGATTGTACCGCCCAGATCGCGTGAGTAACGTGCAGTGACTCTTACGGATACGAGACTAGTGAACGTCCCTCTCTTGGATCTCGCCGCCCAATACCGGAGCCTGAAGGACGAGGTGCTTCCCGCCCTGCAGGCCCTGTTCGAGTCGCAGGTATTCATCATGGGCCCGGCGGTGGCCCAGCTCGAGGCCAAGGTGGCGGAGCTGTCGCGGGCCCGTCACGGCGTCGGGTGCGCCAGCGGCACCGACGCGCTGCTCTTGCCCTTGAACGCGCTGGATCTGAAGCCCGGCGATGAAGTGATCACCTCTCCGTTCACCTTCTTCGCGACGGCGGGAGCGATTCACAATGCGGGCGGCACGCCGGTCTTCGTGGACATCGACGCGGCGTCCTTCAACATCGACCCGGCTGCGGTGGAGGCAGCGATCACCCCGCGGACGCGCGCGATCCTCCCCGTGCACCTGTACGGTCAGATGGCGGCGATGGAACGGCTGCTCCCCGTCGCCAAGAGACACGGGCTCCCGGTGCTGGAGGATGCCTGCCAGGCGATCGGCGCGCGGCGCCGGGTGGACGGGACCTGGCGAATGGCGGGGGAGCTTGGCTGGGTGACGGCCTATTCGTTCTTCCCGAGCAAGAATCTGGGCGGGTGGGGCGACGGCGGGATGATGGTGACGTCGGACGACCAGACGGCCGAGCGGTTGCGGCGGTTGCGGCTGCACGGCGGCGCCAAACAGTACCACCACGACGAGGTCGGCACCAACTCGAGGCTCGATACGCTGCAGGCGACGGTGCTGCTGGCCAAACTGCCGCATCTCGCGGCGTGGTCGGCCAAACGGCGGGAGCACGCGGCCTACTACACCAAGGCGCTGGCCGGTCTGGCGGCGGTGCGTACCCCGCCGGTGGAGGCGGGCAACGAGCACATCTTCCACCAATACACCTTGCGCGTCGAGCGCCGCGATGAGCTGCAGGCGCACCTGAAGGCGAAGCAGATCGGCTGCGCGGTGTACTATCCGATTCCGCTGCATCTCCAACACTGTTTCGCGCACCTCGGGTACAAGGCCGGCCGCCTGCCGGTGTCGGAGCAGGCCGCGCACGAAGTCCTGTCGCTCCCGGTCTACCCGGAGCTCACGGCCGACCAGCTCGACTACGTTTGCGAGACGATTCGCGGGTTCTATCGGTGACCAGGCTGAAACTCGGTGTCGTCGGCGCCGGCGCGTGGGGGAAGAACCATGTCCGGACCGCCGCGGCCCTCGCCGACGCCGAGCTGGCGGCCGTGTGCGACACCGCGGAGCCCGTGCGCAAGAGCGTCGCGCGGCAATTTCCGTCCGCGTTCGTCACGGACCAGCTCGACGCGCTCCTCGAGCGTGTCGATGCGGTGATCGTGGCGTCCCCGGCCGCCCGCCACGCCGAGCACGCCCGCCGGGCCATTGGGGCGGGGAGGCCCTGTCTGGTCGAGAAGCCCTTCGCCCTGAACGTGGCCGACGCGGAAGCGGTGGCCGGCGCAGCCGCCGCCGCCAACGTGCCGGTGCTGGCGGGCCATTTGCTGCTGTTTCACCCCGCGGTGGAGGCGCTGCGGGCCATGGTGCAGAAGGGCGATCTCGGCAGCCTCTATTATCTGTACGGCCTGCGGGTGAACCTGGGGCAGGTCCGAGCCGATGAGAACGCCCTGTGGAGCTTCGGGCCCCACGACGTCTCGGTGGCCCTGCATTTGCTGGATGCAGCGCCGGTCCGGGTCTCCGCCACGGGGCACGCTTACCTGCAGCCGGGCGTCGAGGACGTGGTGTTCCTGATGATGGAGTTCGCGAGCGGCGTGATCGCGCACGTGCAGATGTCGTGGCTCGACCCGCACAAGGAGCGCAAGCTCACCGTCGTGGGCTCGACGAAAATGGTGGTGTTCGACGACATGCAGCCGCGGGAGAAGCTCCGCATCTACGACAAGGGTGTGAATCGTCCGCTCGACTACGCGTCCTACGGCGAGAGTCTCACGCTCCGCGAGGGCGACATCTTCATTCCCAAGATCCCGACCGTCGAGCCGCTGGCCGCCGAGCTCGGGCATTTCGTGCGCGTCGCCCGAGGCACCGAACCACCGCGGGCCGGAGCCGCGGACGGAGTTCGAGTCGTCCGGGTGCTCGAGGCCGCGAGCCGCTCGCTCCAACAGGGCGGCGCGCCGGTCCGCCTCTAACCTCTTCCCCAAGATGACCAAATCCGTATGACGACTCAGCCCAATCTCGTGGACGCGCTGCTGACCAAGGCGAAGGATCGCTCCGCTTTGTTCGGGGTGGTGGGTCTCGGGTACGTGGGATTGCCGCTCGTGATGGAGCTGGTGCGGGCGGGATACCGGGTGCTCGGGTTCGACGTCCAGCAGACGTTGGTGGACGCCCTGAACGCCGGCCGCTCTCACGTGCAGGACGTGGCAGCCAAGGACGTGGCGGCGGCGATCGCGAACAAGCGGTTCAGCGCGACCACCGATCTGTCCCGGCTGAGGGAGCCGGACGCGATTTCGATCGCGGTCCCGACGCCGCTGTCCAAGACCAAGGACCCCGACGTCAGCTACGTGATCTCGGCCACGGAATCGATCAAGAAGGCGCTGCGGCGCGGCCAGCTGATCGTCCTCGAATCCACCACCTATCCCGGGACGACGCGGGAGCTGATGTTGCCGGCGCTGGAGAGCACCGGACTCAAAGTGGGGCGGGACTTCTTCCTCGCGTTCTCTCCCGAACGGGTGGATCCGGGCAACCCGAAGTGGGGCACGCGGAACACCCCGAAGGTGGTGGGTGGCATCACCGAGAACTGTCGCGCCGTCACCCTCGCGTTGTACCAGCCGGCGATCGAAAGTCTGGTGCCGGTCTCGTCCACCGAGGCGGCGGAGCTGGTGAAGATCCTGGAGAACACGTTCCGCAGCGTGAACATCGGCCTCGTCAACGAAATGGCCATCGTGTGCGACAAGCTCGGCGTCGACGTCTGGGAAGTGATCAACGCCGCGGCGACGAAGCCGTTCGGGTTCATGAAGTTCACCCCCGGCCCTGGCGTCGGCGGGCACTGCATCCCCCTGGATCCGCATTACCTCGCGTGGAAGATGCGCACCCTGAACTACCGCACGCGCTTCATCGAGCTGGCGGGCGAGATCAATGCGGAGATGCCGGAATACTGGGTCGCCCGCGTGGTGGACCGCCTCAACGAGCAGGGGAAGGCGGCCCGGGGCAGCCACGTGCTGGTGCTGGGGGTGGCCTATAAGAAGGACATCGACGACGTGCGGGAGAGCCCGGCGTTCGACGTGATCCGCCTGCTGCAGCAGCGCGGGGCCGAGGTGCGCTATCACGATCCCCACGTCAAGCAGCTGCATGAGGATGGGCTCGACCTGAAATCGATCCCGCTGACGGCGGAGACGCTCGGGGACGCCGATTGCGTGGTGATCGTCACCGATCACTCCGACGTGGATTACGGGTTGGTGGCCCGGACCGCCAAGGTGATCGTCGACACCCGGCACGTCCTGCCTCGCGCGAGCCTCACATGAAAGTCGCCGTGGTCGGGACGGGCTACGTCGGCCTCGTCGTCGGCGCCGGACTGGCCGAGACGGGGAACGACGTCGTCTGCGCGGACGTGGATGCGGCCAAGATCGCCTCGCTGCGCCAAGACCGGATCCCGATCTTCGAGCCGGGCCTCGAGCCGCTGGTGGTGCGGAACCAAAAGGAAGGGCGCCTGACGTTCACGACCGACGTCGCGGACGCTGTGCGCCGCTCCGCGGTGGTGTTCATCGCCGTGGGCACGCCGCCGGACGAGGACGGCTCCGCCGATCTCCAGCATGTCCTGGAGGTCGCCCGCGCAATCGGTCAGAATATGACCGGTCCCAAGACGGTAATCACCAAGAGCACCGTCCCGGTCGGAACCGCCGAGCGGGTGCGCGCCGAGATCGCGAAGCACACGCGGACCGCGTTCTATGTCGTGTCCAACCCGGAGTTCCTGAAAGAAGGCGCGGCGGTCGACGACTTCATGAAACCGGATCGCGTGGTGGTGGGAGTGGACAGCCCTGAGGCGCGGGAAGTCCTGAACGAGCTGTACGCGCCGTTCGTCCGCACCGGCAAGCCGATCATCTTCATGGACATCCCGTCCGCCGAGATGACCAAGTACGCCGCCAACGCCATGCTGGCCACCCGAATCTCGTTCATGAACCAGATCGCGTTGCTCTGCGAGGCGACCGGGGCCGATGCCCATCTGGTCCGCAAGGGGATCGGCTCGGATGCCCGGATCGGCTCGGCGTTCCTCTTTCCTGGGCCGGGATACGGCGGGTCGTGCTTCCCCAAGGACGTGAAAGCGTTGATCAGGACGGGGGAAGAGCGCGGGGTACCGCTCGGTATCCTCCAGGCCGTGGAGGCGGCGAATGACCGCCAGAAACACGTCCTGTTCGAGAAACTCTCGCGCCGCTTCGAGGGCCGGCTCGCGGGGCGAACCATCGCTGTATGGGGCCTCGCGTTCAAAGCCCAGACCGACGACGTGCGCGAGAGCCCGGCACTCGTCCTGATCGAGGCGTTGCTCGGCGCCGGGGTCCGTGTGGCCGCGCACGACCCCGCCGCGATCGAGACGACGCGCCGGGTCTTCGGCGACCGCATCACCTACGGCGAGCATCCCTACGATGTCATCGCCGGAGCCGACGCCCTCGCGATCCTCACCGAGTGGCTGGAATACCGCACCCCCGACTTCCCGAAGATCCACAAACTGCTGCGGCGCCCGCTGATCGTGGACGGCCGAAATCTTTACGATCCCGAGCGGATGGCCAAGCTCGGGTTCACCTATGACAGCATCGGCCGCGCCCCGGTATGAGAATCCTCGTCACCGGGGCCGCGGGGTTCCTCGGGTCCCACCTGTGTGATCGGCTGATCGGCCTGGGTCATCAGGTGATCGGGATGGACAACTTCATCACCGGCAACCCGGCGAACCTCGCGCAGCTCCAGAGCCATCCGGCGTTCCAGTTCATTCGGCACGACGTCACGAAGTTCATCGACGTTGCCGGTCCGCTGGACGGGATCATGCACTTCGCGAGTCCCGCGAGTCCGATCGACTATCTCGAATTGCCGATCCAGACCCTGAAGGTTGGGTCGCTCGGCACGCACAACGGTCTGGGGCTCGCCAAGGCCAAGGCGGCGCGCTTCTTTCTGGCATCGACCTCCGAGGTCTACGGGGATCCCCTCATCCACCCGCAGCCGGAGAGCTATTGGGGGAATGTCAACCCGGTCGGGCCGCGCGGCGTGTATGACGAGGCCAAGCGCTTCGCCGAAGCCATGACGAAGGCCTATCACCGTTTTCACGGCATCGACACCCGCATCGTGCGCATCTTCAACACCTACGGCCCCCGCATGCGGCCGCGCGACGGACGCGTGGTGTCCAACTTCATCGTGCAGGCGCTGCAGAACGAGCCGATCACCATTTACGGCGACGGGTCTCAGACGCGGTCGTTCTGCTATGTCGACGACCTCATCGAAGGCATCGTGCGATTGTTCGAACGGGGGACCGCGGATCCGACGAATATCGGGAACCCCACCGAGTACACGGTGCGCCAGCTGGCCGAGCGGGTCATCGCCCTGACGGGCAGCCGAAGCACCATCGTGCAGCGCCCCCTCCCCACCGACGATCCGAAAGTGCGCCAGCCCGACATCTCCCTCGCGCGCAAACAACTGGGATGGGAGGCCCAGGTACCGCTCGAGGAAGGCCTGCGCCGGACCATCGCCCACTTCCGTACGGCCCTCACCGCATGACGCGGGTGTTGGTCACCGGGGCGGCCGGTTTCATCGGGTCGCACCTGTGCGAGGCGCTGGCCGGCGCCGGTCACGAGGTCGTCGGGGTGGACAACTTCGACGCGTTCTACGCTCGTGACATCAAAGAGCGGAATCTCGCGGCGCTCCGCGGCCAGTCGCGGTTTCAGTTCTTCGACGTAGACGTCGGCCGCGACGAGCTGCCGCTGGGCGGGGTCGACGCCATCGTACATCTCGCCGCTCGCCCGGGTGTACGCCCCTCGCTCGAAGATCCCGCGGGGTACATGGAAGTGAACGTGACGGCGACCGCCCGTCTCCTGGACCTGGCGCGGCGCGCCAAGATCAGCCGCATCGTTTTTGGCTCGTCTTCTTCGGTCTACGGGGAAACGACGCCGGCTCCCTTCGCCGAGGACGCTCCGGCCGACGCCCCCATCTCGCCTTACGCCGCGACCAAGCGGGCCGGAGAATTGGTCTGCCGTGCCTTCAGTCACCTGTACGGCATCCGCATCGCCTGCCTGCGGTTCTTCACCGTGTATGGACCGCGCCAGCGCCCCGATCTGGCCATCCACCGGTTCACCGCCAGGATTTCGGGCGGTCTCCCGATCGCGATGCATGGCGACGGGTCGAGCGAGCGGGACTATACGTATATTTCCGACTGCGTCGACGGCATTGTGGCGGCGCTGGCCTGGACCGCCCGGGGCGACGTTCCGGACGGGTGGCGGGTATTCAATATCGGCGGCGGGAGCCGGGTGCGGTTGGACCGGCTGATCGCCCTGATCGGGGCCGGCCTGGGCCGGGAGCCGGTGGTGGAGCGGCGGCCCGACCAGCCCGGGGACGTGCCGCTGACCGCCGCGGATCTGCGGCGCTCCGAGGGTGAGCTGGGATACCGGCCGCGCGTGCCGATCGAAGAGGGGATCCGGCATTTCATTCGCTGGTACGAGGGGACCCATGGACGCTAGCCCTGAGCATCAGGTCGATCTGGCGCGTGAGCGGTTCCAGCTGCAGGACTACTATGGAGCGATTCACGTGCTCGAGGAGGTGGTGGCCTCCGGCCGCTCGTTCGCCGATGCCCATCACCTGCTCGGCCTGTCCTATTCATTGGTAGGCCAGCAGGAGCGGGCGCTGGCCGCGCTGGACCACGCCCTCATGCTGAATCCCCGCTACGTCGAGGCGCTGGTTCACCGCGCCCTGGTGTTGAACGAGCTGGGTCGGGAAGACGAAGCCACGGAATCCCTGCGCGCGGCCGGGCGCCTGGGGGGAGAGCCGCGACACGGATTCTCCGCGCACGTCGCGGCCAAGCTCGCCAACCATCACGCCGCCCTGGCGGCGGCCTACGCCGAGGCCGGGGGGCTGAAGGAGGCCATTGCGCAATACCAGGCCGCCCTGACGCTGGGACCCGGTTTCCACGACCTGCGGTACAAGCTGGGCCGCCTGCTCCTCGAGGCGGGGCGGGCGCTCGAAGCCCGCGAACAGTTCGAGGTCATCGTCCGGGATCGGCCGAATTTCGGTGACGCGGCGGCGATGTTGGGGCTCGCCTGCTATCTCTCGGGCGATGGGATCGCGGCGCGCGAAGTCTGGGAGGCGTCGCGCGCCCGACGGCCCGAGGACCCACGCGTGGAAGCCTATCTCGCGATGCTGGATCGCGGGCTGACGGCCGTCCCCTCTTCCTCTTCAACCGCCGCGACGTGAGCCGGTGGAGTCGCGCCGCCGCGCTGCTGCTGGTGGGGGTTGGGTGCACCCGCAGCGCGGCCGATCATGAAGTCCTGGGCGACCGGGAGTACGCCGCGGGGCAGTACCGTGACGCGCTCGCGGAATACGAGTTGGGACTCCGGGCGACCGCCGGCTCGGCGGCGCTGCACGCCAAGACCGCCGCGGCGGCGCTGCACGTCGGCGAGTACACCCTCGCGGTCGCGGAGTACCGGGTGCTCGCCGAGGCGGACAAGAGCCGCGCGGACGAAGCCGCGGACGGTCTCGAGCGCGTGGCGAGTGCAGCCCTGCAGGCCGGGGACCACACGGCCCTCGGGGCGGCGCTGTCCGGGCTGCGGGTCGTGGCGCCGAATCGACCGCTGGGTCGGTACGCCCGCCTCGTCGCGCTCGATGCCGCGGCCGCGGGCGATGTGAACGACGCCCTCGCCTACCTCCCCACCGCCATCGCCACCTCCTCCGACGCCCGAACCGCCGATTCCTTGCTGTTCCTCTACGGCAATGCCGCGCTGGGTGCGCACGATTGCAACACCGCGGTGGTCGTCTTCGAGGGCGTGCTGCGGCGGCAGCGGCAGGGCGCGGTGCTGGATGCCGCGCGCGAAGGGCTCGCGCGGTGCGCGCTCGTGCGCGGGCAGGAGGCGTTGAACGCCGGCCGCGCCGCGGAAGCCGAGGACTGGTTCCGGCGGGCGGCGACGCCGGGTGCCACCGTGGACGTCGCCCGCGCCGCCGCCCTCGGCCTGGGGGACGTGCAACTCTCGCGTGGAGACGTGGCCGGAGCGGTCGAGCAATACCAGCAGGCGATGGTGGGCGGTTTGCCGGGTGATTCCCTCTCGCTGCGCGCGCGCCAAAAGCTGGAGGCGCTGGGGCGGGCGGACTCGCTACCGCCGGCGAATCCGCAATGAGGACCCCGCGTCTGCGGTGGATGATCGGGCTCGCACTCGTCGCCTGCCACGGTGCTCCTCCCGGGCCTCCGACCCCGGCCACGATGCTCGAGCGCGCCCGTCAGGACCTGCATAAGGGAGACTTCAGCGCGGCGCTCGAGGCGTACAAGCGGCTCGCGTTCGAGCTGCAGGCGAACGACCCGGCGCAGCCCGAAGTGCACTACTACCAAGCCGAATGCCAGTACCAGACCGGTGATTACATCGAGGCTGCTCACGCGTTCCGGGAGACCGCGGATCGCTTTCCCACGAGCGAATTTGCCCCGCTGGCATTGCTCCGGGCCGGAGACGCCAACATGCGTCTGTGGCGGCGCCCCGAGCTGGATGCGACGTACGGTCAGACCGCGCTCGCCACGTTCCAGGAGCTCGCCGCCCGGTATCCGGATTCCGAGGCGGCGGCGCGGGCCAACCTTCACGTCAAGAAGCTGCGGGCGCAGTTCGCGGAGAAGGCGTACAAGAACGGCATGTTCTACTACCGGCGCGGGGCGTACGACTCCGGGATCATCTACTTCAAGGACGTCATCGCGTCCTACTGGGACACACCGCGCGCCAAGGATGCGCTGTTGCGGCTGGCCGATACGTACCACGCCATCGGGTATGTGGAGGACCTCCGGGAGACGTGCACGCGCCTGCGCCAGTACTACGCGCAG
>DATJXC010000136.1:0-2256 GCA_035500495.1 Gemmatimonadales bacterium | reverse complement strand
TGCCGTGTGCGTGAACGGGCACTTTGCTTCGGTTGCCATCTGTCCTCTCCTTTAGTCTGTGGGTCACCGACATCACCTACCTGCCAACGTGGGCCGGCTTCCTGTCTCTCGCCATCGTGCTCGACGCGTTGGAGCCGGCGCGGGATCGGCTGGGCCATGGAACCGCATCTCGGGACCGAGCCTTGTCCTGGCCGCCCTGGACATGGCCCTGGCGCAGCGTCGACCCACCGACGACATTCAACACTGGCATGTTTCGCCCCACGCAGGCGCACATCGCCAAACTCCAGGACTTCCCCGTCGGCCAGGGGATGGAACTCATAGTCGGCCTGAGCCCCGGGTCCCAAGTAGATGCGAGCGCCGAGGTAGTACTGCTCAAGGATCATCGTGGCACCTCCGCGTTCATCGCAACATAAGCAACGGCAGTACCAGACCAACCCGCGGAGAGCCAGGGTAAAACGGCCGTGCTAATACGAACTTCTGGCTCGCTCTCGCCTCAGCGGTCTACCCGGACTGTGACCCCGCCGCCCCATGGTGGGACAATCCCGCCGCAGTCCTACGGCTCCACTGAAGTAAGCGAATCTCGCGCGGCGGCCGGCCCGCTAGCACGGCGTAGCTTGATCGCCCGGGGACTCGGCGAGCCACTCGATCTCGAGGCCGTGGGGGCGGGGCGGCCCATCATCCCGTCTCGAAGAGTCGCTGACCGATGTACTCGCCAGGTCGTCTGGCGCCGGGCGGGCACGCAAACAGGCCACTTCCGAAATGAGTCGTGAACTGATTCAGCATGTCCAGCCGCGACATGTTGTCGAAGATCTTGCTGAATCCGGTCCGGGGATCCTGCTGGTAGCACTGAAACAGAAGCCCCGCGTCGAAGGTCGTCAGCTGCCGCCAGGGCGGCCACCGCTCGGCGATGTGCGCTACGCCGTTGTCGTAGGAATAGGAGCGGCGCAGGATCTGTGCTCCGTCGTTGCTCTCTGGCGCGGCGAGGCGGACGTGCGCATTCTCCGCAATCACCGGGTTGCCGTCGCCGTCCGTCGCGTCCAGATCGAGCGGATCGAACTCGTGCTGCTTGCCGATGGGCGCACCGGAAGCCTTGGACCGCCCGATGGTCTCCTCCTGAAATCCCAGCTTCATCCGATCCCAGTGCTCGAGGGCGATCCGGATGGGGCGAATGACCAGATAGGTGCCGTCACGCATCCAGGCCGGGCCCTCGTCGCCCACCCACACGAACCGGCTCATGGCTGCCTCATCCGTCACGGAGACATTCATCGTCCCGTCCTTGAAGCCCATCTGGTTCCTCGGCGTCTCGTTCGGCATGAAGTTCCCGGAGAACCCCGGCTGCGCCCAGCGAATCCTGGCGGTGGCCTTCGCCAGAGCCACCAGACGACGGACGGCGTGCTCGGCGACTTGCGGGTCATCGGCGCAGGCCTGGATGGACAGATCGCCGCCCGTCCGCTCGGCAACCAGCTGATCACCCGGAAATCGGGGAAGATCCGCGAGCGCAGCGGGACGCTGCCGCGCCAGACCATATCGATCACTTCCGTCCTTCGTGAACAACCCCGGCCCGAAGCCGAAGGTGATCGTCAGGCGCGCCGGCGGTAAGCCGAGCGTTGCGCCGGAGTCCTCGGGCACGCCGTCGCGGTCGGCAGTCGCGTCGGTCCCTGGCTGCGGCGGTCCGCCGGCAAGTTTCGCCGCGGCGTCGGTCCAGGCGCGCAGCGTCGCGACCACCTCTTCGCGCGTCGTCGCGATCAGGTCGAAGGCAATGAAGTAGGTGTGGCGCTGCATGGGTGTCGCGATACCGGCCTGGTGGTGTCCCCAGAAGGGTTCGATGGTTGGCGGTGCCTGGCTGGTGGCGGCCGGGGTGGACGTCACCAGCCCGCTGAAGGCGACCGGCGTCGCAGCTGCGGCGGTCAGGAATTGCCGCCGCGTCAGGCCGGAATGGGGACGCTCGTTGGTACTCACGGGGAAGCCAGCATCAAGGCGTTCGTATCGTCCACGACGTAGTAGACGCCCTTGCCGTCCGGCGTGAGGGCGATCCCGAACAGATCGCCGTTGCCGGGAGGCGACTGGGCTTGATTGGCATCGAGCCAGTGCGCATAGATCTGCTTGCCCGTGACCGGGTCGATCTCCACCGCCTGACCATTCTTGCCGTTGCTCACGACGAGGTGCCCCTCGGGGGTCATCAGCATCGCCAGGGGCCAGGCGAGCAGGCCTTCCTTGGTGACGACCCTGCCGGTTCCGGCGCTCGTCGTGCGCGTG
>DATJXC010000135.1:0-6642 GCA_035500495.1 Gemmatimonadales bacterium | reverse complement strand
CCGGGGGACGTTCGGGTCGCTCAGCGTCCGGTCGCTGGGGCCGGTGCTGCGCGCGGCGGCCGCCGAGGCCCGAGCGGTGCTGACGCAGATGGCGGCCGAGCGGCTGCAGGTGGACATCGCCGACCTCGAGGTGAAGGATGGGGTCGTCGTGTCGCGGAAGGATGCGTCCAAACATGTGAGCTATGGAGAGCTGACCGCCGGCCAGAGGATCCAGCGCAAGCTCCAGGGCAAGGCGGCGCTCGAGCGCGTCGCCGACTTCACGGTCGTCGGCACGTCGGTGCCGCGTCGCGACGCCCTGGAGAAGGTCACAGGCCGGGCGAAATACGCGGGTGACATGGTGCCGCCGGACGCGCTGCACGCCCGCGTCGTGCGTCCGCCGGCCCACGGGGCGACCATCACGGCGGTGGACACCCGGGCGGCCGAGCGGTTGCCGGGGGTGCGCGTGATCAGGACCGGCGACCTGGTGGCCGTGCTGCATGCGCATCGCGATGAAGCCGACGCCGCGCTCCGCGCGGTGAAGGTGAGGACCACGCCGTCGCCGTCGAACCTCACCAACGAGAACATCTTCGCTCACTTCGAGGAGGTCGCCCCGGCGGGCCGCACCGTCGCCCAGGGCGGGAGCGTGGCGGATGGCGAGCAGAGCGCCGCCCAGGTGGTGGCGCAGAAGTATCTCAAGGGCTACGTCGCCCATGCGGCGATGGAGACCCACTCGGCCACCGCCATGGTGGCACCGGACGGGAGGGTGACCGTCTGGGCCAGCACGCAGACACCATTCCCGCTGCAGACGCAGGTGGCGCGCGCGCTCAACCTGCCGTTGGCACAAGTACGGGTGATCACGCCGTACGTGGGTGGCGGGTTCGGCGGCAAGAGCGCGGGTCAGCAGGCCCTGGAAGCGGCGCGGCTCGCCGTCGCCGCCCGGAGGCCCGTACGCGTGGTTTGGGACCGCAGCGAGGAGTTCTTCTACGATGCGTTCGACCCCGCGGCGGTGATCTCCATCCGCGCCGGGCTGGACGCCGCGCACAGGATCGTTTCCTGGAACTACGAGGTGATCGGTGCCGGCGGCCGGGGGGCGGAGCAGTTCTACGACATTCCACACCATCGGACCGTCGTGCGCGGGGGGTGGGGGAGCAACGAGGGCGGCATGCACCCCTTCGCCGTCGGGCCGTGGCGGGCGCCGGGGGCCAACGCCAACTGCTTTGCCCGCGAGTCACATATCGACCAACTGGCGGTCAAAGCGGGGATGGATCCGATCGAATTCCGGTTGCGGAACCTCGCCGACGCGCGCATGCAGCGCGTGCTTAAGGCGGCGGCCGACAAGTTCGGCTGGCAGCCCCAGGCCGGGGGGGGACCCTCCAAGCGTGGCTACGGTGTGGCGGTGGGGATCGACGCCGGGACCTATGTCGCGACGATCGTCGAGGTGACGGTGACGCCGGCCACCGGGGCCGTCAAGGTCGTGCGGATGGTGTGCGCGCAGGACATGGGAGTCGTGGTGAATCCCGTGGGCGCGGCGCAGCAGATGGAAGGGTGCCTGACCATGGGGCTCGGGTACGCGCTCACCGAGGAGGTGCGGTTCGCGAACGGCCAGGTGTTGGACCGGAACTTCAGCTCCTACACCATTCCGCATTTCTCCTGGGTGCCGGAGATCGAGACGGTAATTCTCGAGTCCCCGGATACTGCGGCGCAGGGCGGGGGCGAGCCGGCGATCGTCCCCGTGGGTGCCGCTCTGGCCAACGCGGTGTTCGACGCGACCGGCGCCCGGGTGGTGCAGCTCCCGCTGACCCCGCTGCGGGTCAAGGCGGCGTTGGCGCGGAACATGTGACCTGGATCGTACGCCGGCGGGCAACCGGACGGGTAGTCTGAGGGCCATGCGCCCGTGGTTGCACCTCCTGCTCCTCCTCCCGCTGCTCGCCTGCAGTGACGGGTCGGGTCCGGCCCGCACTACGCGGACCTACCGCATGGGCTTCTCGGCGATTCCACCCACCTCCGATCAAGCCGTGGTCTTCCAAAACCTCGAGCTGTGGACCAAGCGCGCCGACGCCGCCATCATGCATCAGTCGGTTCCCTGGGGGCCGCTGCTCGGCGGTACCCCAGCCGGGGTGGAAGTGGACTCGGTGGAGCGGCCGCTGGCGAATTACTACCGCGGCAAGGGGCTCCGCCTCGTCATCACGATCGACGTAACCAACGGGCTCGATCGCTCGGCCCAGGATCCCACCCTCGTGGCCCTGGGCCACAGCATCACCGAGCCCGCGATCCAGGCACTGTACCGCCAGTACGTGTTGGCGCTCGACACCATCCTGCACCCGGATTACCTGGGTCTCGCCGCGGAAACCAATCTGATTCGCTACGCCGCGCCCGATTCCGTCTATCAGGCGGTCGTGGCGATGACGAACGCTGCCGCGGGAGACATCGCGGCGCACCCGTCCAAGCCCGTGCGCTATGTGAGCGTGCAGGTCGAGGTGGCCTGGGGACTGCTGCAGGGGAGCGCGTACGCCGGGATCGCCCAGGATCTGCACGACTTCCCGTTCGTGGAGGCGATCGGGCTCTCGTCGTATCCGTATCTCGCCGGGATCGCGACGCCGGAAGACATTCCCCTCGATTACTACAGTCGCATCGCCGACGAGTCCGCTCGGCCGGTATTGGTGGTGGAAGGCGGCTGGTCCTCGGCGACCCTGGGGAGCATCATGTCGTCGCAGGCGGAGCAGGCGCGCTACATCACCCGCCAGGCAGAGCTTCTGGACCGGGCGCGGGCCGTCGGAGTCTTCCAGCTGACCTTCGCCGATCTCGCGCTGTCGAGCTTCCCGCCCCAACCGCCGGGGTCGATCCTGCCGCTGTTCGCGTCGTTGGGCCTCGTGGACACGACCCTCGCCCCGAAGGCCGCGCTGACACCGTGGGACGAGCTGTTCGCCCGCCCCTTCGCGCCGTAGTCGTGGGTTATTTGGGCGCCCGCGAGTAGGTCAGGACCGCTCGCACCCCCACGAAGGTCGCTTCCTCCAATACGGGGGATTCCGACACCACCGCGTAACGTCCGACGATCTCCGGTGCGATCGTCAGAGTGGGCGACAGCGGAAAGGAACGACCCACACTCGCTCCTCCTACCAGCACACTCCCCGAGAGCTGATCGCTGTCATAGTTCCAGTGCCGGAATTGCAGCCCGATCCCGCCCTGGACGTAGTAGCCTTTGCCGGTTGT
Organism: Gemmatimonadales bacterium; assembly: GCA_035500495.1. Classification (GTDB taxonomy): domain Bacteria; phylum Gemmatimonadota; class Gemmatimonadetes; order Gemmatimonadales; family GWC2-71-9; genus DASTHG01. Next base: position 3,453 of record DATJXC010000135.1, on the reverse strand, counting down.
GAACTGGTAGGAGGGCATGACGTCCAGAGCGCTGAACCCCAGGCCGTCCGGTATCCCGCCCCAGCCGGTCGGCGGATACTCCAGGATGTACGGATGCCACTCGACGTCAAGGAGGAAGGCTCGCCAGCCGACCCGCGCGTGGAGGATCATCCCGAAGGTGTGATTCGCCGCGTCCCCGGACCTGGCGCGGGCGCCGCCCAGGCCGATCCCACCACCGTAGTAGAAGCCAAAGGACTCTTCACACCCCTCGGCCGGTCCCTGCGTTTGGATCCAATAACGATCGACTTCACGCCACGGAAGCGTATCCGCGGCTCTGGTCTGCGCCCGCAGGACCAACGCGTAATCGATCCGAGCCCACTTGGTCGATGAGGCACCCGAGTCGACGACAAAGCGCCCTCCCATCCACCGCATCCCGACCAGCGCGAGTTCCGGGCACCCGGAGGGCGACTCGGTCGGTCGCACACCATACCAGGCCGTCGTATCGAGCCCACGGGTACCGGTGTGAACGCGCACCTCTGACTCGAGCGCGAACGCCGGGGCCTGGGCTTGGGCAGCAAGCACCGCGCCTGCAGGTGGCAGAGCCACAGATGGAAGAGCAAGGCTGAAGACCAAACAGCGCCCGAAGCGATCCATCCACCTCCGAATAGCACGCCACTGCCCGACCTCGCAAGCCGGCGGCGGCAACGGCAAAATCATCGGCGCAACCCGTACCACCAGTGAGGGTGCCGAGGGCTGGGTAGCGCAAGCAGTTGCAGCTCTCCGGGTTGCGTGTGACGAGCTCGTGGTGTGATGGAAGACACAGAATCGTCGTCCAGGGACCGCGTCCCTGGAACCAGAGGTCCAGGCTCCTGCGCTTGCGGACGGTGGCCCGTCACCACAGGTTGTGACCCTCCTTAACCCCTGCCGCCATGACCGAAAAGCTCTATGCCCGGTTGCGGGAGAACGTCAATCTCAAGCTGCGCCGCGGCGCCTGGTACAAGGTGCTGCTGGTGGAAGACATTCATAGCCTGCTCGAGGTCAACGGGCGGCCGATCAGTGTGGCTACCGCGTTGCTCGAGATCGTCAAGCGGCCACCCCCGCGGTGGACGGTCGTCGTGCCGCGGGAATCGTCGGCGAAGAAGACCCCCAGCCAGCTCGGAACCGAGTACGGGGTGTGTCCCAGCTGCGGCGAGCGAGCCCCGCTGTCCAAGCGCGCGCATCGCCTGCGCTGCCCGTCGTGCAAGTGGGAGTTCGAGGTGGCGTGGGACGAGGGCTACCTGCGGTAGCGTACTCCCACACCCGCCCTATATTGGACTCCGACATTTTTACTCGGGAATGGGAATGGCTGAGTTCACGCGGAGCTTGCGCGAAGGGCTGATCGCCGGCCTCATCGGAGCCGGCGGCGTCGCCATCTGGTTCCTGATCGTCGACACCATCGGTGGGCACCCCTTCTACACGCCCTCGCTACTCGGCTCCGCGGTGTTCTGGGGACTGCGCGACCCGTCGCAGGCGCAGATCTTGTTCCCGGCCGTCATCGGCTACTCGATGATCCACTTCCTGGCGTTCTGGGTCGTCGGCACGATCGGCGCCCTGCTCACCGCACTCGTCGACCGCATGCCCTCAACGCTGTTCCTGATCGTCGTGTTCTTCGTGATCTTCGAGGTCGGTTTCATTCTGCTGCTCGTGCTGGTCGCCGCCCCGCTGCTCAAAGCCATCGCCTACTCCAACGTCGCCATGGGCAACCTGATCGCGGCCCTGGGGATGGGCTACTACCTGTGGCGCTCGCATCCGCACATCCGGGAGGCGTTGGCGGCGCACCCCCTCGGCGAAACGGACGACGGCGAGTAGGTCAACGGAATCGCCGGCTCTCCAACGGCATCAGACTGGCGACGTATCGGAAGGTGACGCACCCGGCGGAAGGGCCGGGGCAGTAGTAGCCGAGAAACTCGAGCTTGATGTAGCTCCCGGACCGGGTATGCAGCACGTACACCCGCCCGCCGGGGCGCAGCAGATGCGAGAAGAAGTCATAGCGATACCAGTGGACCAGGGCGGCGTTGACGGTGTCGCGAGCGAAACGGGTGGGCAGATAGCCGGTCGCCGGGGCCGCCGTCACGGAATCGAAGGGTGGGGAGGATGGGGGGACGTCGAGACGCGCCGCCGTTCCGCTGGAGATGACGTCGAAACGACGGATCCCCAAGTCCCAACCGGCAGTATCGGGCGGCTGGAGCACGCCGCGGCCAAAGGCGAAGAACCGCCAGTGGTCCGGGTCACGGGCATCGATCGTCACCGTGTCTTCTCGGCCGGGTCGCGCGGCGGACGTTTCGCGCGGGATGTAGGTCGTCACGCGCCGGGGTGCCAGGGCGGAGACCACAACCACAATCAGCGCGACCCCGAACACGATGGCGACGACCAGCACGGGAATCGGAAGCGACGAGGCATGGGCCTGACGCATGCGCGGGGAGAGTAGCGATACCTACGGAACGGCGTCAATGCCAATGAGCATCCGCACGTATGCCGACCTCACCGGACGGGACCAGTCGGGCCTGGGCGAGCAGGTGGCCGAGCAGCACGCCCGGGTGCGGCACCGCCTGGCCGGCGTGCGCCGAGTGGTGGGCGTGGTCAGCGGGAAGGGTGGCGTCGGGAAGAGTTACGTCACCGCGCATCTCGCCACGGCGCTGGCCCGGGCCGGTCAGGCCGTGGGCGTGCTGGACGCCGACTTCAACGGTCCGACGGTCGCCCGGCTGCTATCGACCGATCCGAGTGAACGGTTGCGCATCCAGGGTGACGCCGTCGTACCGGTCGTGGGCCGCGACGGCGTCCGCTGCATGTCGATGACCTATCTCCTCGAGGATGGGCGCCCGCTGACCTTCCGCGGGCCCGAGCACGACAGCTTCGTCTGGCGCGGGGCGGCCGAGGCCGCGGCGCTACGGGAGTTTCTGGCCGACGTCGCGTGGGGAGCGCTCGACGTCCTGCTGATCGACCTGCCTCCGGGGATCCAGCGCTGCCTCGAGCTGTGTGATCTCCTGGAGCAGCCGCCGGAGGGGGTGACGGTGACGATTCCGACACCGGAGTCGGGGGAGGCGGTGCGCCGGGCGTTGCGCGCCGCCGCCGATCGCGGCGTCCGCCTGCTCGGAATCGTGGAGAACATGGTCGGTCCCGAGTTCCCCGGGGACGCCGCCGAGACCCTGTCGCAGGAATTCGCCATACCCGTGCTTGCCCGCTTGCCGTTTCATCCAATTCCGGATCTGTGGAACAGCCTCGCCACCCGCGTGAGGGGTGCGTCATGAGTCACTTCGCATTTCGCACTTCGCACTTCGCACTATGAAGTTTCTCTGCATCGACTGCGACGAGCAGATGCAATTCGCCGAACGGCGGCAGCCGGGGGACGGGACGTTTGCGGCGGCGTTCCGCTGTCCGCGCTGCGGTCGCTCCGTGGCGCTGCTCGCCAATCCGATGGAGACGCAGCTGGTCGAT
>DATJXC010000134.1:0-2685 GCA_035500495.1 Gemmatimonadales bacterium | reverse complement strand
GACGCCGTGGACATCGATGCCGGCCAGCTGTGCGCCAATGGCAATACCCAAGGTCAAGAGCACGAACTGCATCGTCCCTGCGACCAGCCGGCTCGCCCCACTGATGAGGTGACCCGCCGTCAGGTCGAGCGTGGCGCTCGTGAGGAGCCCTCCGGGCAAGAACGTGACGAGAGGCGGGATCAACGCGCGCAGCGATTCCTGCGTAGTCGTGCCCGGTGCGACGGCGAACGCGATCAGGCTGACGAGCGTCGCGGCGCTGATCGGCAGCAGCACTCGTAGCGTCGAGTCATTGCGCGCGTGGAGCTTCATCAGTCCTACCAGTGCGCCGAAGATCGCCGAAGCCAACAGGACGACCGCGGTTGGCTGCAGGATCAGGCACAGCCCCAGCGTGATCACCACATGACCGCCAACGACCCCGGCCGGCCCGAACCGATGGGGCAGAGCCTTCGCCGCGGTCAACTCGCGCAAGCCGTCTTCAGGCTGGACCGCGCCGCGGTCCGCGAGACGCGCCACGTTCTCGACAGCCGCCATCTGGTCAAGCCGAAGACTTGCCGCGGTCGGCGCCGTGGAATCGAGCGCCACTGGGGCGCCACTTTCCTGCGCGGCCAACGTGAAGTTTGGTAGCACCACCACGCGCGCGCGTGGCACGCCATACACCTCGGCTATCCGCGCCGCTCGCGGTTGTACCAACCCCTCTGGCGTACCGGCCCGCGTCAGAGCTTCGGCGAGCCCCACCACGAACTCGAGCGCGTGGGTGTCCGCCACCGGCCCGGGCGGTCGTTCCGCCGGCCTTAGGCGTGACTGCGCTTGTCGGTCCTGCGGCGGTGTCATCGCTACTGCGATCGGGCCGAGAATCGATGGACGCCGTTTGACGGCCGCTCGAGCTAAGGCCCGTCGGCCTGGGAAGTTACGACGACCCGCTCGGGGCATCGAGCGTGCTCGACATATGCCGCGAACTGTCGCTCGAATTCCGGCCACCAGTCGGGTCCCGTCTCCGGTTGAGGTGGACCGCCGCCTGGTCCGGGCGGACCGCCGCCTCCGCCGCGACCCCAGCCAGAGTCCGGACCCTCGTCGTCTCTGGACCTCGGGCGCGGGGGGAGGCGAGTGCCGAACAACATGATCCCGCACGGCACGAGCAAGACCAGGAGGCTGCCCAAGATGGCGGTCATCACCGAGCCCCCGTTCCCCGCCGCACCGTGCGCAACGGACACAGCAGTATGGACATGCGCGACATAGGCCCCGTGCATGCGCGCTAATCCCGGAGGGAGCCCCCTGCCAGCCCGACTCGGCTCGGTGGTGAGTGCCTGTGAGCTGACATGAATCGGATATGTACCGGCCTCAGGTCAGAGACCCTATGCCACTGTGCGGCAGCCACCATAGGGCGGCGTTATGAGGTGTCCGCAGGCGAAAGCTAACGCCGCGTATGACCGTCGTGGGCGTCGGGTCTTGGTTGTCTAATGGGTGGTCGATTCGTTGGCGGACACGGGCGAAGTGACCGACCTCTCCCGGGCAGGCCGCGGCGAGCATCCAGTGACGGACAAACCCGCCGTGAAGCGACTTTATATTGGACATCGGGTGGTGGCCAACCGCGCTGGCCTGCCTGACAGTGACTCCCGCGATCACGTCCGCGCCGGCGAACGTCCCGCGATGACGACCGCCGCGTGCAATCCGCCCTCCGGGCCGGTCCGCGGATCGCCCGCTCCACGCCATAACTTACGCGGATTGGTCTGCATGCAGTTAGCACTAGTTCCGGCGGACGGTGCGACGCAGACTCCGGCCATGAGATCAGAAGACGCCCCCACTCCTATCCCGGGTAGCTCCCCCCCAGCAGCCGGCGGCTCCGCTCCTGCGGCCGGCAGGCGCACAGCCGGGGCCACAATGACCGCTGCCGGTCGATCTGGCTCCAAAACGGGAGCCACGCCCGTGTCGGCGCGTGGCAAGTACATGGCTTGGCCGACGCTCGCGCTGATGACCGTCAGCGTGGTCGCGAGCTTGCGGGCCGCGCCGTCGATGGCGATTTTCGGCCTGGCCTCGATCTTCCTCTACATCGTCCCCGCGATCTTCTTCTTCATCCCGACCTCGCTCATACCTGCCGAGCTCGCCTCCGGATGGAAGGGCGGCGTCTATAACTGGGTGAGTCAGGGAATGAACTCACGATGGGGTCTGCTCGCGGTCTGGGCCCAGTTCGCGCAGACGATCTTCTATTACCCCACGGTGCTCGCCTACGTCGCGTCCAACTTCGCCTACATCATTGATCCCAGGCTCGCCAGCAGCGGCATCTACATCGCGGCGATGCTGGTCGTGCTCTACTGGGGCAGCGTGTTCATCTCGGGCCGGGGCCTGAAGACGATCTCGTCGCTGGCGTCGAAAGGCACCATCATCGGGACGGTCATCCCGGGACTAATCCTGGTCGGGCTGGCAATCGCGTATCTCCTCCAGGGCAACCCCTCCGCGGCCCCGATGAACGTTCACCACATCCTGCCTGTCTGGGCCGGGATCGGGAGCATCGTCCTGATCGTCAACAACTTCCTCTCCTATGACGGTATGGAAGTGAACGCGGTCCACGTAGATGGACTGCGCGACCCCCAGCGCGAGTACCCGAAGTCGATCTTCCTCGCGATGATATTGGTGCTGTGCATCTTCATCTTCCCGGCGCTCGCGATCTCCTTTGTCGTCCCCTCGCAG
>DATJXC010000133.1:0-116584 GCA_035500495.1 Gemmatimonadales bacterium | reverse complement strand
GACGCGGTCGAGCGAAAGTGTACCGAGGTTCACGTCGGGGTGGAAGGCGATCGCCCGCAGGTCGCCGCGCGCGATGGCCCGCTCGATCGGGGCGCGGCAGGTAGGGCCGTAGACGGCGCACAACGGCTCCAGCCCGCGCTTTCCATCGCTCTCGGGCAGGAAGGCATCGTGGCCCGGGGCGCCGTCCACGAGAGCGCGCAGCAGGGAAGCGGTGACGAACGGCATGTCCCAGGCGACGCACAGTACGGGCCCGTCCCCGGCCACGATGGCGGTGTAGATCCCGCCCAGGCTCCCGGCACCGGAGACACGATCGGGAATGGTGCGCAGATCAGGGCGCCAGGTGGGACCGGCAGGATCATTGGCGACGAGCAGCGGGAGCTCGCCTGTGGCAGCGGTCAGGGCGTCCACGACCCGGTCCAGCACCCGCTCTCCCCCGACCGTCATCAACCCTTTGGGCTGGCCGCCGTAGCGCCGTGCCGCCCCACCGGCGAGGACGGCCGCCCGCACGGCTAGTAGCGCCGTCCTCGCTTCTGCTCCAGCACCACGTCCAATCCGATCGTGAGCAACACGTTATGGAACCATTTTGTCGCGGTCGGTGGGACCCCACTCGCGGGGGCGGGACCGGTGACGTAGGCCAGGTCCGCGATGGCATCCCGCAGCTCGAGGCGGAACTGATAGCCGGGCGAGGTCCGCATCGTTATGCCCACGCCGAACTGGGCGCTGAACGACGTCGTCTTAGGATTCTCGTCAAAGTAGATGGAGCGGGTGAAGATCTGCGAATTCTCGGCGAAGTCTCCGGCCATGGCGATCGTGCCGCCGGAGTATGAGATCAGCCCGAGGCCGCCCCGGATGTATGGCGAGATTGTCGCGGTCGGCGCTGCACGGTAGACCACCCCCCCGAAGAACCCGATCGCGCCGCTGGAGGGGGCGGAGCTGGTCACGCTGTTGCACACCTGGGCGTTGACCTGGTTGACATCGGTGGTATCGAATTGCGAGGCGCTGCAGGTGTCGTCATACGATTGCCCCAGGTAATACAGCTCCAGCTGATACCCGATGTGCGAGCTGGGGAAATAGGTGGCTGAAGCCCCCGCCACGATGCTCGACGTCACTGTACGCGACAACTGCAGCGTGTCGTTAATGGACGAGCAGGTAAAGACCCCTCCTACCTCCGGCCCGTACACGCAGAGCGGCTGCTGACCCACCGACCAGAGCGAATGCCCCGCGGCCACCCCCGCGAACAGGCTGAGGATGAGGTTGGGTTGCGAACCGGTGCCCTGGGCGGTCAACCGAGTAGAGCCGAGAGCGAGGATGGCGAAGGTCAGGCGAAGTGCCTTCATTGAGCCACCAGCTGTTTGTGGTCGACCGCGAGACAGCGATCCATGACGAACGGTATGCCGGCTGCCTCGGCCCGCGCAGCGGCGCCCGGGTCGGTGACACCTTCCTGCAGCCACACCAATCGCGGGCGCAAGGCGATCGCTTCGTCGACCACCGTCCCCGCGTGCTCGCTGCGACGAAACACGTTCACGATATCGATGGTATGATCCTGCGCCGCCACCGCCAGCGAGGGATAACAGCGTTCTCCCAGGATGGTGGCGTGAAACGGATTGACCGGGATGACCTGGTAGCCGCGGTGTTGGAGATACCGCGCGACCCCGTGACTGGGCCGGGCCGGGTTCGGGGAACACCCCACCACCGCGATGGTGCGAGAGGCGTTGAGGAGCGCCCGCAGCGCGGCGTCGGTCACGCGCCGGGGCGGTGCATGTGGGGAGCGCCGCTCACGGCCCGGCCGACCAGCACCATCCCGGCCCGCTGGGCGATCGTCAGGGCCAGCGTGGACGGGACGCTGGGTGTCGCGACCCAGGCCAACCCGGCGCGCGCGGCCTTGTAGGCCAGCTCCGCGGAGATCCGGCCCGTGACGAGCAGTCCGCGTCCGGCGATTGGAGCCCGCGCCAGCACCGCGGCGCCGATCACCTTGTCCACCGCATTGTGGCGTCCGATATCCTCGGCGTGAAAGGCCAGCACATCCCCATCGGTCAGAGCCGCGGCGTGAATGCCGCCGGTTTCGTTGTATCGCTCGCCTCGCGCGAACAGCGCCTTGAAGCACGCCCGCAGCTGTTCCGGTGCCGGCGGCTCACCCCGAGTTGCGGCCGGCATCACCCCGTTTGGATCGGCGAGGACGGTCGCGACGGCGCCGCACCCGGAGGCCAGCACGCGGGTGCGATGTTCTCCCTGCACGACCGCGACGCGCTCAGGCTTCACGTCGGCCCAGAACCCGAGGTCGGTCGCGCACGGGCGCAGACGCACCAGATCGTCCAGTGTCTCGATGTAACCCTCGCCGTGCAGCCACCCCACCGCCAACTCTTCGAGCTGGTCCGGGGTGCACATCCACGTTACGGCCGGCTGGCCATTGACCTCGAGCCAGACCGGCCACTCTTCGACGGTGGCGGAGGCCGGATCCATCCGGCCTTTGCGAGAGCCGGGAGCGTGAAGGACGCCGCCGGGCGGCCCCGGCATCTCGGCCGCCGGCGGAATCTCACGCTTCACCGTAGTACTCCGAGTAGAGATCTGGTCCCTCCTGAACCCGCACCGTATGAAGCCGGACGCCCGACGGCAGCTGATCGGCCAGGCGCCCCCAGATGTACACCGCTAGTGCCTCTCCGGTCGGCAACCGGGTGCCCGTGGCGAATTCCGGGAGGTCCTGGTTCAGATCGCGGCCATCGAACCGGGCGACGACCTCCCGGGCCAGCAGGGCATCCAGCTCCTTCAGGTTCATGATCCCGCCGCTCTCCGCCCGCAATGGGCCGCGCAGGGTTACCCGACAGTGGTAGCGATGGCTGTGCGCACGCGCGGCCGCGCCGAATGTCTCCTCGTTGCGCTGCGCCGTCCAGTCCGGCCGGCTGAGGCGGTGGGTGGCGGTAAACTCAACGACTCGCGTAAGATAGGCGGTCCCCATCTTCAGAATACTCGCACCGCGTTGGCCTTGAACGCGAGTGCCACGGGGCTCCCCGGGACGAGTCCCAGCTCGCGCGCCGCGGCTTCCGTGATCAGGGCGACGAGATCGATCCCCACGTCGGCCGTCAGGTGGACCGTGCCTGGGCGCGGGCGGGACAGGCGGGTGACGCGGCCCGTGAACACGTTTCGCGCCGAGGACGGGATCGGCTCCAAGGAGACCAGGATATCTGTCGGCGGCACGGCGAGAATTGCGGGGCCGGTCTTGTCGGTCACGGCGACGATCGACACCGGGCCCACCCGAACCGACTTCGCCTCCCCGCCTTCGGCGGGCAGGTTGACGCGGAAGAGATTCTCCGGGGTCACCGGGGAGAGCCGGCCCTCCGCCAGGGCGCGAATGTCGTCCGACCAGCGGTAGGCGTCCTCCAGCTGATGCGAGGCGAGACACACCGTGAGGCCGCGCGACCGCCGCTCCTCTTCGAGGACCTGATACAACGTCGCGGCCGCGGCGCGATCGGCCGAGCTCACCGGTTCGTCGAGCAGCAGCACGTCGGGGGCGACGGCGAGGGCCCGGGCCACCGCCACGCGCTGGATTTCTCCCTCCGAGAGCTCGCGCCGCGTCCGATCGAGCAAGCCGTCCACGCCGAGCCGCTCGGCGGCCTGATCGATTCTCCGGTTCACCTCGGCGCCTCCGACTCCTCTGACCATCAACCCGTAGCCGAGGTTGGCGCGCACCTGGCCCCGGAACAGAATCGGACGCTGCTCCACGAGCGTGACGCGCCGGCGCGCCGCCAGCGTCGGCCGCCGCCCCGGCGCGGATTCGCGTCGACCGTCCAGCCACACCTCACCCGCCGTGGGGCGCTCCAGGAGCGCCAGCAGTCGCAGCAACGTGCTCTTGCCGGACCCGTTGTGACCGACGATCGCCGTGAACCCGCCGCGCGGTACGGTGAATTCCGCGAGCTCGAGCACGGTGCGGCCCTCGTAGCGGTGCCGGATGTCTCGCAGCTCAAGCATGACTGCCGGCCTCACCCTGCAGCAGCTGCAGCGCCACGTTCACCAGCAGTGCGAGCAGGATCAGGATCAGCCCGAGGGCCAGCGCCAGGCCGAAGTCTCCCTGCGCGGTGGAAAGTGCGACCGCCGTGGTGAGGGTACGCGTCTGGCCGCGGATGTTGCCCCCCACGATCATGGCGGCCCCCACCTCGGCGATGCACTGCCCGAACGCGGCCGTCACGACCGCCGCCAGGCCGAAGCGCGCCTCGCGCGCGATGGTCCAGGCCGTCCGCCACCGTCCCGCACCCAGGGTAAGCGCGGTGCGCCGGATCCGGGGATCGACTCCCTGCACGGCGGCGGCCGACAAGGCGGCGGCGATGGGGAGCGCGAGCAGCACGTCGCCGACGACGATCGCCTGCCAGGTGTAGAGCCATTCGAGGCCGCCCAGTGGTCCCCGCCGCGACAGGAGGCCGTACAACAGCAGCCCCACGACGACCGTGGGGAATGCGAGGGCGGTGTTCACGATCGTCAGGGTGGCGCGGCGCCCCCAGAACGGGCGGGTCGCCAGGGCGAACCCTACGGGGAGTCCGATCGCGCAGGCGATGACGGTGGCGGTGCAGGCGACTTTCAGCGTGAGCCAGGCGACGCCGGTGACCTCGGGGTCGGCCGTGAACAGGAGATGCGCGGCGCGCCGCAGTCCCTCGGCTAGAAAGTCCATCCCGCGCCGATCGTGAGCGTCGGGTGCGTCGTCCAGTCGCCGAGATCTTTCGTGAACGGGATCAACTTGGGCTGGTAGGAAGGGGGGTACGACAGTTTCCAGAACACCAGACGAAAGTCCGTGTCCACCGAGAACCGGTTGGCGGGGTGCCAGACGAACCCCAGTCCGGACGAGACCAGGAACTTGGTTCCGAAGTCGTTGCCACTCGTGTCGGCGGCGATGTTTCCACCGATGGCGAATCCGACGTACACACCCACGTAGGGGGCGATGCTGTGCCAGGTCTTGGCGCCGGTAAACGTGACCCGGGCACCGCCGTCGACCAGCACCAGCGGGTTCGACACCGGGCCGCGAAACACCGGGACCGAGTCGAAGGGGCTGACGTATTGCGAGGTGGTGGTGACGTAGCTCGCTTCGCCGACGAGCGTGAGTACGTTGCTGATCGGGTAGTCGTCGCGGATGCCGTAGAGGGCCCCATCACTCGGTCCCACCGGCACGTCGCCGCGGCTCCCCCAGAGGTATCCGGCCACGAGCCGCACGGTGTTGCCGTGCTGGATGTCGTGGTAGGGTGAGTGCGCTGGATCATGGCCGGCTTGAGCGGAGAGCAGTGGGGCTCCGAGCCCCAGGGCGAGCGCGAGTGCCAGCGTGAGCAGGGAGCGGGGAGCGGTCCGCCCCGATGCAATCCTGACGACTGACCAGGACACCCCGCTCCCCGCTCCCCGCTCCCCTCCAATGCCGGTCATCGGATCTCCCTTAAGTCCCGCCCCGTCATTTCCGGCGGCGGGTCGATGTTCAACAGTCGCAGAATGGTGGGTCCCACGTCGCGCAGCGACCCCGCCGGCCGCAGGCTCCGCACCGCGTCCTCGCCGATCATCAGGAACGGCACCGGATTCGTCGTATGCGCGGTGTGCGGCCCGCCCGTCGCCGGATCGACCATCAGCTCGCAGTTCCCGTGGTCCGCCGTCACCAGGACGGTCGCCCCGGCTTGCTCCGCCGCGGCGAGCGCTCGGGTGAGACAGGCGTCCACCGTCTCGACCGCCTTGATCGTGGCCGGCAACACCCCGGAGTGTCCGACCATGTCGCCGTTGGCGTAGTTGCAGAGAATGAAGTCGTGGTGCCCCGCGGTGATGGCCTGACAGAGGACGTCGGTCACCCCCGGCGCGCTCATCTCCGGCATCAGGTCGTAGGTCGCCACCTTCTGGGACGGCACCAATAACCGCTCTTCTCCCCGATACGGGGCTTCTACACCGCCGTTGAAGAAGTACGTCACGTGCGCGTACTTCTCGGTCTCCGCGGTCCGGAACATGGTCTTGCCGGCGTCGGCCAGGACCTCCGCCACGATGCGCGACAGGACCATCGGTCCGAACGCCATCGGGAACGGGAACGTCGCATCGTATTGGGTCATCGTGACCAGGGACACCGTCGGGCGGTCGGGGTCGGCGAACCCGTCGAAGCCTTCCAGGGCCAGCGCCCGGCACATCTGGCGCACCCGGTCGGCCCGGAAGTTCACCACAAACACCCCATCGCCCGACCGGATGCCCGGCGCGCCCGCGATCACCCGAGGCTTGACGAATTCGTCGGTCTCGCCGGCGGCGTACGCCTGCTGGATCGCCGCGACCGGGTCCACGGCGGGTGCTCCCAGGCCGTGCACCATCGCGTCGTAGGCGAGCCTGGTGCGATCCCACCGCTTGTCGCGGTCCATCGCAAAATAGCGACCCACGACCGTCGAAACGACGGGCCGATTCCCCTCTCCCCTCTCCCCTCTCCCGAGGTTCTCCAGCAGCTCCCGCATGAACCCCAACGCCGACTGGGGTGGCGTGTCGCGTCCGTCGAGCCAGGCGTGAATGGCGACGGGAACTCCGGCGCGGCGGCCCAGCTCCACGGCCGCCAGGAGGTGGGTATCGAGGGCATGGACGCCGCCGGTCCCGATCAGGGAGCAGAGGTGGAGCGTGCCCCCCGAGCGCTTGACCGTGTCGCAGAGCTGAACGAGCGGCGGAAGTTGGAAGAACTCGCCCGACTCGACGGCCTGGGAGATGCGCACGATGTCCTGCGGGACGACGCGGCCGGCGCCGAGGTTCAGGTGCCCCACTTCGCTGTTGCCCATCTGTCCTTCGGGCAACCCAACGGAGAGTCCCGACGCGTCCAGGAGCGTCTTCGGAGCCCGGGCCCAGAGGCGGTGCCAGAACGGTGTCGCGCCCAGCTCGATGGCGTTGCCTTCCCGGCCGGGTCGAAACCCCCAGCCATCGAGCACGATCAGAACGACCGGGGTGCGCGACCCACGCCTCTTGGTCATATTGAAGGGGATGCAATTTACCCACGCGTTCCGTGCCCTACCAGTTGTGCTCCGCGCATTCCCGGTCGCCGCCTGCCTTGCCGCTGCGCTGCACGCTCAGGGGAGCTACCGCGTCACCAAAGACGGGGAGTGGTTCTACGGCGCCCCGGAGGGAAAACGACTGGCACGGCTCGCCAGCGGGGCCGTGGTGGAAGGCGGAGTGGTGCAGGGCGACTGGATCCAGGTGACGCTCCAGGGGTGGATCTACGGTGCTTCCGTGGGGCCGTCGACACGGGACAGCTTCGCGCTGGCCGTTACCAAGGACCCGGAGGAGAACTTGCGCGCAAAGCCCGCGGGGGGGGGCGCGCTTGTCGCCAAGCTGACCCACGGGTTCGGGCTGACGCAGGTCGGCGAACAGGGCACTGGGAAGCAACATTGGGTGCAGGTGCGGCGCCAGGGCTGGGTTCGTATGTCCGCGGTCGCCGCGGTCACCCAGGTCGCGAGCAGCGCCTCGGGGCCGGCCGGCGCGGCCCCGTCGCCGGCGGATACCGCGAGCCATAAGCCCGCCCAGGTGGTCTCTCCCGCGCCGGCGGGCCCACCTCCGGACGCCACTCGGCTGCGCCCGGTGCGCTCGACCACGCTGTATCGCGCCCCACCGCCGGAGGGTACCGCCGCCGGCACCGTCGACACGACGACGGCCGTGCGGGTCTTGAGCCGCTCGGGGGAATGGGCGCGGGTCCAGATCGAGGGATGGGTGCGGACCGCGGATCTGGAAGCGGCCCCCGCGGGGGTCCAGATCGGCGTGAGTGCCGCGGAGCTCCGCGCCGACCCGGCCCGGTATGCCGGGGCGCTGCTGCGCTGGCCGCTCCAGGTGATCGCCCTGCAAACGGCCGATGATCTGCGACCCGACATGCCGTCGGGTTCGCCATACCTGCTGGCCCGTGGCCCGCTGCCGGAACACGGCTTCGTGTACGTGATGTTCGCGGAGGCGCAGCGGGCGGCGGTGAGCGCGCTCGGGCCGCTCGCGACCATTCAGGCGACGGTGCGGGTGCGGGCGGCGCGCAGCCATTTCATTGGAACGCCCATCGTGGAGCTGGTTTCTCTCGAGGTGCAGCCATGAACGACGTGTTACGGGACCGGCTGATGCGCCGGCTCGACGCGATGTCGGAAGAGCGCGTCTACCAGGTGCTCGACTACGTGGAATTCCTGGAGTCCAAGTACGCCGAGCGCGCGGCCGGGGCCCCGGCATTTCAGAAGGTCGCCGAGACGCTTGAGGACACGATGCGCGCGGGTCGGGTGCCGGTGAAGATCATCAAGGGGACGATGGACGCCGTGGGGAAGGCGGGGAAATTCTTGGAAGGGCTCGCGAACGCCGGGAAGGCGGCGGTCGAGGAGGCGCAGAAGAAGCCGGTCGAGCCACCCCAGGGACAGCCATCGGCCGATGCGGCGCAAAAGCCAGCCCCGGGCGGCGGTTGAGGAACCAGATTTCCCGCGGTAACTTCCGCCATGGGAACCATACGCCAGACCCCCGCCCTCACTTTTGACGACGTTCTCCTCGCTCCGCGGCACTCCACCGTGCATCCGCGGAACGTCGATACCACCAGCCGCTTCACCCGCCTGATCTCCCTCAATATCCCGCTCGTAGCCGCCGCGATGGATACCGTCACCGAGGCGGAGATGGCGATGGCCATCGCCCGGGCCGGGGGGATCGGCGTCGTCCACAAGAACATGCCGATCGACCGCCAGGCGGCCGAAGTGGACCGCGTGAAGCGCAGCGAGTCGGGAATGATCCTGAACCCGATCACCTTGGGCCCCGATCGCCCGGTGCGGGAGGCGGTGCAGCTGATGGCGCGGTTCAAGATCTCCGGCGTGCCGATCGTCGATTCGGCCGGCACCCTCGTCGGCATCATCACCAACCGCGACCTCCAGTTCGAGCGCGAGCTCGACCGCCCGATCCGTGACGCGATGACGAAGGAACACCTCGTCACCGCGCCCGTCGGGACCACGCTGGATGAGGCCGAGCGGATCCTCGGGAAGCACCGGATCGAAAAGCTCCCGGTGGTGGATGCGAAAGGCGTGCTCAAAGGCCTGATCACCATCAAGGACATCTTCAAGCGTCGCCAGCATCCTGACGCCAACAAGGACCAGCATGGCCGGCTTCGGGTCGCGGCCGCGGTGGGCGGCTCACCCGACGCCAAGCAACGGGCCAAGGCGCTGCTCGACGCGGGCTGCGACGTGATCGTCATTGACTCCGCGCACGGGCACTCGCAGGGCGTGCTCGACACGGTGGCCCGCCTGCGGGAGGCGTTCCCCGAGGCCCAATTGGTAGGGGGCAA
Organism: Gemmatimonadales bacterium; assembly: GCA_035500495.1. Lineage (GTDB taxonomy): Bacteria > Gemmatimonadota > Gemmatimonadetes > Gemmatimonadales > GWC2-71-9 > DASTHG01. Next base: position 107,322 of record DATJXC010000133.1, on the reverse strand, counting down.
CGTCGCGACCGAGGCGGGCGCCAAGGCGCTGGTGGAGCGGGGCGTGGACGCGGTCAAGGTCGGCGTCGGGCCCGGATCGATCTGCACCACCCGCGTCGTCACGGGCGTCGGCGTCCCGCAGATCACCGCCATCGTCGATGCCGTGCGCGGGGCGGGGGACGTCCCCGTGATCGCCGACGGCGGGATCAAGTACTCGGGGGACATCGTCAAAGCGATCGCCGCGGGGGCCGAGAGCGTGATGATGGGGTCGATGCTCGCGGGAACCGAAGAGAGTCCCGGCGAGGCGTTCCTGCTCGAGGGGCGACGGTTCAAAGTGATACGCGGGATGGGCAGCCTCTCAGCCATGGAGGAAGGCTCGGCCGACCGGTATTTCCAGGAAGGCGAGGTGTCGCCGACCAAGCTCGTGCCGGAAGGAATCGAGGGTCGTGTGCCCTACAAGGGCCCCGCGGCGGACGTGATCTTCCAGATGGTGGGCGGCCTGCGCAGCGGGATGGGGTATTGCGGCGTCCGCACGATCGCCGAGCTGCGCCGCGATCCCGAGTTCCTCCAGATTACCGCGTCGGGCCTGCGCGAGTCGCATCCGCACGACGTCATCGTCACTCGCGAGGCCCCGAACTACAGCCTCTGAGCCGTCGTGCTTGACACTCCCCGGGCCCGGACCTACTGTAGCGCCCGGCTTTCCGACGAACCGTCAGTTGCTTCCTCCCTATACGTCAGAGGTCGGCATGAATCTGTTCCGCCGGAAGAGCGTCACGGAGCTGCAACACGAGGCGGAGTCCGATCACAGCCTCAAGCGGGCTCTCGGCGCGCTGAACCTCACGATGCTGGGCATCGGCGCCATCATCGGCACCGGCATCTTCGTCTTGACGGGCACGGTCGCGGCGCAGAACGCCGGTCCCGCCGTCGTGCTCTCGTTCATCCTCGCCGGGATCGCCTCCATCTTCGCCGCGCTCTGTTATTCGGAGTTCGCCTCCCTGGTGCCGATGGCCGGAAGCGCCTACACCTACGGCTACGCCACGCTGGGCGAGCTGATCGCGTGGATCATCGGCTGGGACCTGATCCTCGAGTATGCCCTGGGAGCAGTCACCGTCGCCATCGGGTGGTCCGGGTACGTGGTCAGCTTCCTGAAGGACATCGGCATCAGCGTGCCCTGCGCCGTTTCGGCCGCCCGCGGCCTCACCGTCACCTGTGCCGACGGATCCACCACCACGGCGATCTTCAATCTGCCGGCGGTGCTGATCATCGCGATCGTGACGACCCTCCTGGTGATCGGGATCAAGGAATCGGCCGACGTCAACAACGTGATCGTATTCGTCAAAGTGGCCGTCGTGCTGCTGTTCATCGTGGCCGCGGCGCACGCCGTCAATCCTGCGAACTGGCATCCGTTCATCCCCGCGAACACCGGCGATCGCGGCTCGTTCGGGTGGACCGGGGTGATGGCGGGCGCCGGGCTCGTGTTCTTCGCCTATATCGGATTCGACGCCGTGAGCACCGCCGCGCAGGAGGCGAAGAATCCGCAGAAAGACATGCCGATCGGCATCATCGGCTCGCTCCTGATCTGCACCGTGCTCTACATCCTCGTCTCGGGGATTGCGACGGGCGTGATGAGCTACAAGGACCTGAACGTCCCGGACCCGATCGCCGTGGCGGCCGACCGCGCCGGCTTGGGGTGGATGGCGATCCTGATCAAGTTCGGCGCGATCGCCGGCCTGTCGTCCGTGATCCTCGTCATGCTGCTCGGCCAGTCTCGCGTGTTCTATGCGATGTCGCGGGATGGGCTGCTTCCGCCGTTCGTGAACAGGATCCACCCCAGGTTCCAGACGCCCTACATCACGTCGATCGTCACGGGCATCGCGGTCGCCATCGTCGCGTCGCTCCTCACCGTGCGGGAGGCCGGCAACCTGGTGTCGATCGGCACCCTGCTCGCCTTCGTGATCGTCTCCATCGGGGTGGTGGTGTTGCGCGTGCGGGAACCGAATCTGCCGCGGGTGTTCCGGACCCCGGCGGTGTTCGTGGTCGCGCCGCTGGGAGCGATTTCGGCGCTGTATCTGATGATCTCGCTGCCCTGGACCACCTGGCGGCGCTTGATCGTCTGGTTCGTGCTCGGCATGATCGTCTACTTCGGCTACAGCATCCGGAACTCGCGGCTCGCCAAAAAGGCCTGACCCCCGCCGAGGGCACCTGCTCGAGCGGCCGGCCTCCCCACGGAGCCGGCCGCTCTGCATATTGCCCCAATGCCCACCACCCGGTGGTTTCGCCGCTTCACCTGGCTCGGACTGTGGACCCTGATCGGCCTTGGCTCAGGGGTTCAGCTCTACCTCACCGAGCAGCGGCTCGCCCCGGGGGTCTACCCGTGGTGGCAGGCGTTCGCGACTACGCTTCCGGCCTGGTATGCGTGGGGGCTCCTCTCGTGGCCCGTCGCCTGGTTAGCGCGCCGCTTCCGGGTGGATCGGGCGAATTTCGAGCGGCACTTTATCCTCCACCTGGGCGCGAGCCTGGACGTGGCCCTGGTCCATCTGTTCACGGCGGTGGGGATTCAGGCGGTGGTCCACGGCGTGCTCCGCCAGCCCTTTGCGTTCGGCTCTGTGCTGGTGGATGACTTCACGCTCTTCTTTCACTGGAACGTGCTGATCTATTGGGCGATGATCGCCGTCGTCCATGGGATCGACTACCACCGTGATCTCGAGGAACGCCACCGCGCTCTGGCCGAGCTCGAGGCTCGTGTGGCGGAGCGCCGCGCCCCGGCCCTCGACCGCTTCCTGGTGGAGCACGACGGCCGCCGCGTGTTCATTCGTACCATGGACGTCGATTGGATCGAAGCGGGGAGGAACTATGTCCGGTTGCACGTCGGGGACCGGATCCATCTGGTGCGCTCGGGGCTCTCCGCGCTGGAGCAGCGGCTCGACCCGGGACAATTCCGCCGGATCAGCCGCTCGGCGGTGGTCAACGTGGATCGCGTCCGGGAAATCCAGCCCTGGTTCCACGGTGACGCGGTCTTGATCCTCCACTCCGGCGCCCGCCTTCCCCTGAGCCGCCGCTTCCGCCGTAACGTGGTGGACGCCGGGCTGTAAGGCCCGCTCGTCCCCCCCGAGTCCCGCTCGTCCCAAACCCATCGGCGAAGCGGTCGGAGCGTCACAGTTTGCTCCGATGAGCCTCTTTGCCACCAAGTCCATCGCGCGGCTCCGTGCCGAGGCAGCCGCGGCCGGTGACCACTCTCTAATTCGGGCGCTGGGGCCGCTCAATCTTGTGGCCCTGGGGATCGGCGCGGTCATCGGGGCGGGAATCTTCGTGATCACCGGGCAGGTCGCGGCACTATTCGCCGGTCCGGCCGTCCCCATCTCGATGATCGTGGTCGGCGTCGCTTGCGCCTTCGCCGGGCTGTGCTACGCCGAAATGGCGAGTGCGGTGCCGGTGGCGGGGAGCGCCTACACGTACGCGTACGCGACGATGGGCGAATTCGTCGCCTGGATCATCGGGTGGGATCTCGTCTTGGAGTACGCCGCCGGCGCGGCCACGGTGGGGGTGGGCTGGTCGGGACATTTCGTCGCCCTCCTCGCGCTGTTCGGCGTCCAGGTACCGCCGAGCCTCGCGGCGTCGCCGACGCAGCTGTGCACCGCGGCCCAGGTGGCGGCCAATCTCCCGGGATGTCACCACGCCGGGCTCAACCTCACCGGGGCGATCATCAACCTCCCGGCCGTCGCGATCGTGCTCCTGATGTCCACCGTGCTGGTGGTCGGGATCCGCGAGTCCGCCCGGTTGAACACGCTCATCGTCACCCTCAAGGTCGCGATCGTGCTGCTCGTCGTATTCGTGGGTCTGTCGCACATCAATCCGGCCAACTGGAGGCCACTGATCCCCGCCAACACGGGCGAGTGGGGCACGTTTGGGTGGTCAGGGGTGCTGCGGGGGGCGGGACTCGTGTTCTTCGCCTATATCGGCTTCGACACCGTGTCGACCACAGCTCAGGAGGCCAGAAATCCCCAACGCGACATGCCCATCGGGATCCTTGGCTCCCTGGCGGTGTGCACATTGCTGTACGTCGCGGTCTCGGCCCTGCTGGTCGGCGTGGTCCCCTACGGCCAACTGAACCTCCCCGCGCCGGTGGCCTACGCCATGGAGCGGATCGGGGCCCCCTGGTGGATCCGAGTCGCGATCGATCTGGGCGCGGTCCTGGGCATCGCTTCGGTGATCTTGGTGATGTTGCTCGGCCAATCCCGGGTGTTCTACTCGATGTCCCGCGACGGCCTACTCGGCGACTGGGCAGGCAGGGTGCATCCGCGGTTCCGCACTCCCTGGCTTTCCACGATCTACACCGGAATCGCCGTCAGCATCGCGACGGGCCTGCTGCCCCTGCAACTGCTCGGTCAGTGGGTCAACATCGGCACGTTGCTCGCCTTCGTGCTCGTGAGCGCCGGGGTGTGGATTCTCCGCGCCAAGCGGCCGGACCTGGATCGCCCGTTCCGGACTCCCTTTGTGCCGTTCGTCCCGATCATGGGAATTCTCTGTTGCTTCGGCCTGATGCTCACGCTGCCAGCCGATACCTGGATCCGCCTCACGGTCTGGCTGATCATCGGACTGGTGATCTATTTCGGTTACGGCCGCAAGCACAGCGTCCTGCAACGGGAGCTGGCTGCGATGCGATGAGTCCCGGTCACCCGGGGAGCGAGGCGGCCCGCCGAGCATCGCCGGGCGCCTTTCGTTACTATTTGCGGGCCATGGCGCCCAGTCTCCCCCTCCAGATTCCCTCCGAGCGCGCTGACGCCAGTCGGTCGTTCGCCGAATTGTTCGTCCCCGGCCGTCGCGTGGCGATGACCACCCACGTGAACGCCGACGGCGACGGGGTGGGGAGCGAGGTCGGGCTCTGGCACCTTCTGACCGGGCGGCGCTGCGAGCCGTTCATCGTCAACCCCACGCCGATCCCCGACCGCTTCGGGTTTCTGATTCCCGCCGGAGCGGACCAGAGCGGCCGAGGCGTGCGCGCCCTCGAGCGGGCGGAGGCCGTCGTCGTGCTCGATATCGCGGACTTGGGCCGGCTGGGACCGCTGGCCGGCGCGGTGCGCGATCGCGGCGTACCGGTCGCCTGCATCGACCATCATGTGAGTCCGGGAACCCTGCCGGACGGCCCGCGCCTCGTGGCCCCCGAGGCCACGGCGACGGCGGAGCTGGTGTTCGATCTCGCGAGCGCCCTCGAGTGGCCGATTTCGCCCGATGCCGCGAGGGCGCTCTACGTGGGGATCCTCACGGACACCGGTGGATTCCGGTTTTCCAACACGACCGCCCGGGCGTTGCGGGTCGCCGCCGCGCTGCTCGAGCGTGGTGTCGAGCCCGAGACGATCTACGAGCAGGTCTACGCGAGCGCGCCCGAGGGGCGGATCCGCCTGCTGAGCGAGGTGCTGCAGACCCTCGTCGTGGAGCCGGAGGTCGGTCTCGCCTGGGTCACCGTCCCGGCGGACGCGCTGGATCGCCACGGGGCCACGGCGGACGATCTGGACGGAATCGTCGAGTTTCCGCGGTCGATCGCCGGGGTGCGGTTGTCGCTGCTGTTCCGCTCCCTTGCCAACGGGCGGATCAAGGTGTCGTTCCGGTCGATGGGGACGGTCGACGTCTCGGAATTGGCGCATCAGTTCGGGGGCGGGGGGCACCGCAAGGCCGCTGGCGCCTCGCTCGAAGGCTCCGTGGCCGCGGTGCAGGAGCGGGTGCTCCAGGCGGCCCGGGCCTATCTCCGCGCCTCCTGAGGAGACCTAAGAGGCGTTCAGCGATCGGCGCCGCTGCCGCCGAGTCGCTCCTCCCATTCGTCGAGCGACCGCGGCCAGTCCTCCCGCAGGAGCCGCGACATGCTGCGATCCGCGAGCACCCGCCCCTCCGTCTGACACCGGGCACAGTAGTTCACCTCGTTGCTCGCGTACCGGATCCGCTGCACCGCGGCCCCGCACACCGGGCAGGGTTTTCGATAGCGCCCGTGCACCGCCATCTCGGGACGGAACGCGGTCACGTGTCCGGGGAACTCATCGCGCGTCTGGGCGGCGAGGAGGGCGATCCACTCGGCGAGGGTCCGGCGGGCCGCCTCGTAGAGGCGGGCGACCTCGGCCTCGGTCACCTGCGTGGTGAGACGAAGCGGGGACAGCCTCGCCGCGTGCAAGATCTCGTCCGAGTATGCGTTGCCGATTCCGTCGAAAATCCTCGGGTCGGTGAGCGCCCGTTTCAGCGTGTGCGACTCACGGCGCAGTGCCGCCGCGAACGCCTCGGGCGTGGCGGTGAGGACGTCCATCCCGCCGGGGTCGTGCGCGGCGAGATCGGCGCGTCCCCGCACCACGTGCAGCGCCGCCCGGTGGCGCGACCCGGCTTCGGTGAGGAGCAGGGTCCCCTCGGGAAAGTCGAACGCCGCGAGCTCCTGGCGGCCGCGCAGAGGAGCGTTCGGCGGTCGCCAGTGCAGGCGACCGGCGATCATGAGATGCACCACCAGGAAGTACTCCCCCTCGAGCCCCACCACGATTCGCTTGCCCAGCCGCTCCAGCGAGGTGACGCCCCGGCCCTCGACTGCTTGAAGCGGCGGCGTCGCCGTGCGCAGCAATGCGGGTCCCCGGACCCGCACATGTAACAAGGGCTGTCCCAGCACCCGGGGCTCCAAGGCGCGGAGGTAGAGGAGGATGTCGGGGAGCTCAGGCACGGGCGGCCGGTGGGCCGGGAGGGATCGTCAGTCGGCTCTAGTGGAGGCGCCGCAGCTGGGTGATGCGCGCCAGGTGGTGGTCGTCGTGCTCGGCGACGAAGACGCCCAGGTCGATCAGCCGCATCGGCGTCTGCAGGCGAGGATGCAGGGCCGTGCGGGCGAGCACCGCATCATCGGCCTCGTCCAGGAGCCTGACCAGCTCGGCACGGGCCGCCTGGAAGCCCCGCAGGATCTCCTGAATCGGGCGGGCGTTGTGTCCCGCCTCGTGGGTCTTCCGGTTGGTCAGGTCGGCCGCTACGAGCGTCGGCTCACCCCGGAGCAGTTGATGCACGCGCCCGAGCCAGAGCGGCTCGAGGTCGAGCAGGTGACCGGCATTTTCCTGGATGGACCAGCGATCTCCATCCCGATGCGTCAATCGATTGGGGTCGAGTCGGGCCACGCGCTCCGCCAAACGCACCGGCGTTCCACGGAGTCGCTCCACGACATTCGGAAACTGGGACAGCGGGATGGTGAATTCGAACTTGCGCTCGAACCAAGGCCGGTGCTCGATCATCGTCCCCTAGAACCCGTACCCGTCGAGTCCGGCTACTTGCCCGCTCGACGTATACAGCACGCCGTAGAGGTGACCGGCGGTTCCGGTGACGCTGTTGGCATAGCAGATCCGGGCGACGGATGATCCATATCGCCAGATGGCGCGCGAGGCGACGTCGTCACACCCTGGAGAAGTCCAGGTCGTGGCGCGCCCGACGGCGCGGCCGAGGGCCTCCTGGAAGGACGGCAGCAACGACCGGCGAAACCCGGGGGTCAGGGTCGTCGAGTCTCCGGCGGCGATGCGACGCAGCGCGTCCGGGACCGGTTGGGGTGGACCTGGGGCGCCGGCCAGCGCACCGGCAGGCAGCAAGTGCGGCGCGGCGAGCGCGGGTTCCAGGATACCGGCGATGCCATAGGAGATCGCCTCGGGCTGTGCCTGCGCCAGGTTGGCGAGCACGATCACCGTGAGGCCGTACTCCGGATAACGCTGGATGCTGGCGCGGAACCCCTGCCAGGAGCCGCCGTGTCCGATCCGAGGGTGTCCCCGCTGGGTCACGAGCGACCATCCGAACCCATACGGGAAGGTGCCCCCGTCCGAAAGGCGCACCGGCGTCCAGCTCGCGTCGAGACTCGCCTGGTCCGGGACGCGGGCGTGGTTCAGCCCGACGGCCCAGTGCGCGAGGTCGAGCACGGTGAAGTACAGGGAACCGTCCGCCGGCGTGTTGAGGCTCGGGCTGACCCAGCTCTGGTTGCGCAGCGTGTCATTCACGAGCTCGTATCCCGCCGCGCGGTTCGGGATGATCTCCGCTTCGGAGATCACCCGGGTGGTGCTCATTCCCAGTGGACCGAACACGCGTTCCCGGAGCACATCGCCGTAGAACTGTCCCGTAATGCGGTGGATGATGATGCCGAGCAGCACGTAACCGGTGTTGCTGTAGCTCCAGTGAGTTCCGGGCGCGAAGTCGGCCGGCAGGGACCCGGCGAGTTTCACGAGCTGGTCTTCCGTATAGTCGCGGCGCAGATCCAGCGTGCTGTCGGCGTAGTCCCTGATCCCGGAGGTGTGGGTGAGGAGCTGGCGGATCGTGATGCCGTGCCACCAGGCCGGTCCTTCGGGGAGATAACGGGTGATGGTGTCGCCCAGTCGGAGGCGGCCGTCCTGTACCAAGAGCATGATCGCGGCGGAGGTGAACTGCTTGGCGACCGAGCCCGACTGGTAGACAGTGCGCTCGGTGGCGGGCACGTTCAGCTCGGCGCTGGCCAGCCCGTAGCCCCTGGCGAGCACGATGCTGTCCCCTCGCAGGATGGCGATCGACATACCCGGGATGCGCTGACGGGTGCGTTCAGCCTGGACGAAGCGATCCACGGAATCCAAAGCGGCGGACTGAGCGAATACGCCGCGCGCGCCGAGGGCGGCGACCACCAGGATGACGATCTGTCGAGGGACCATGTGGCGCCGCCGCTTCCCGGATGAGCTCAGTGGCGGAACAACCCTGCCGCGAGCGCGAGCGGGACGAGGATGTACAGCAGGGTGTCGCGGATGATGTAGACGCACACGAAGACGAGAACCAGGGTCCAGCCGCGCTTGCGCAGCAACCCCGACCAGCCGAGCTGCCGGCGTTCGTCACGCAGCGTGCGCAGAAACGTTAGAGGCCTGAACACCTGGGTCACCTGAGCCTTGAGTATGCAGTCCACCCGGAAGCGTGACAAGTCGCGGCGCGTTGCCCGTGTCCCCCGCGTCCATCTATACTTCGGCCCGTGCCCCCCTCAACAGAACTACGGGATCGCCTCACGGCGGCGCTGTCCGCCGTGCAGAACCCTCGCCTGGGAACCGACGTCGCCGCGGCGGGGATGGTCCAGGACCTGGTCGTGGACGACCAGGGGGTCGTCACGCTGACGTTCCAGCTCACCAAGCAGGATCCCGCGACCTTGGTGCGTGACGCCCGCAAGGCGCTGCAGGCGGTGGCTGGCGTAACCGGCGTGAAGATCAATGTCGTGGAGCCGCCCGCCGCGGGTGCGCCGCCGCGGACGGTGGGGCCGCGGGCCGCGACGGGGGCGGGGGCCGTGCCGCCGCCCTCGACGCCGGAGGAGATGCCTGGGCTGGGCCGCGTGCTGGCCATCTCGTCCGGCAAGGGTGGTGTGGGCAAGTCAACGATCTCCGCGAATCTGGCCGCCGCCCTCGCCCGGGCCGGCCATCGGGTTGGACTGATGGACGCCGATATCTACGGGCCGAACGTCCCGCGCATGATGGGAGTCGACCAGAAGCCCGAGGTCACGGCCGGGAAGATCCAGCCGCTCCAGGCCCACGGCGTAAAGCTGATGTCGCTCGGTTTCATCGTCGAGCGCGAGGCCCCAGCCATCTGGCGTGGCCCCATCATCATGAAGATCATCCAGCAGTTCATCCGCGACGTCGCCTGGGGCCAGCTCGACTATTTCCTGGTGGATCTCCCGCCGGGGACCGGTGATGCGCAGCTCTCGCTCGCACAGACCATCCATATCCATGGGGCGCTCATCGTCACGACCCCCCAGGACATGGCGACCGGAGATTCGCTCCGGGGCGCCAAGATGTTCGAGCGCGTCGGCGTTCGCGTGTTGGGCGTGGTCGAGAACATGAGCTTCTACGTTTGCCCGCATTGTGGAGAGCGCACCGACCTGTTCCGCTCGGGGGGAGGGCAGCGGCTCGCCGATGAGCTTGGCGTGCCCCTGCTGGGCCAAGTCCCGCTCCAGGCGGGTCTGGCCGACCTGGCCGACACCGGCCGGCCGATCGTCGTGGCCAGCCCCGAGTCGGCGGCCGCGCAGGCGCTCGACGCCACCGCCCGCCGCACCGCCGACCTGCTGAGCGCGCAGCGCAGCGGCCCGCTGCCGATCACGCGCTGACATGCCGCTGCTCGCCGCGGCGGCGATGCTGCTGCAAAGCGCTTGGGCGGTTGGCGGAGGCGGTCGGGCACGGGACCAGGTGCGGGCCGGTCTCGATACCCTGTATGCCGGCGAGTTTGCCCAGGCAGCCTCCGCGTTCACGATCCTTGCGGCTCAGGATACGACGGATCCGGCTCCGGTCATTTTCTCCGCGGGCGCCTACATCTGGTGGGCGGCGGCCAAGGATTCCGACGACTTCGAGTCGCGGCGGATCGATTCCCTGCTGGACGTCGCGGTACGGCGGGCTCGCGCCGCGGGCGAGAATGCCGAGGCGCTGTTCTGGCTCGGCACGGCCCTGGGGTACCGCGCCCGCCAGGAAGATTTGCATGGGCACGCGTTCGCCGCTGCCAAGGACGCCCGGGCCATGCGCGACGCCTACCGGCAGGTTCTCGCCGCCGATTCTCTCCGGGCCGACTGCTACCTCGGTCTGGGGCTCTACAATTACGGGCTCGCCCGCGCCGGGGCGATCTCGCGCTTCCTGGGCAAACTGATTGGTTTGGGTTCGGGGGATGCCGCTCTCGGGATGGAGCAGATGGAGCGCGCGGCGCGGTCCGGCGATCTGGCCCGGGTGGAGGCGACGTGGGTCCTGGCCAGCGCGCTGAAGCGGGAGGCAACTCGCAAGGGCGCTGAACGTGAGCGTTTGATTCAGGAAGCCCGCGGGTACGTGGACGGCTTGGCCGTGCGGTATCCGGCCAACCCCGTGTTCCAGCGTTTCTTGGCCCACACCCCGGAGCCGGCGCCGTGACCAGCACCGCCGCCGCGCAACGGGCCACCGGGGCTCTCACGGTAGGACCCCTTCCGCCGGTCATTCTGCGGCTCGCGCTTCCCGCCGTCGCGATGATGGCGTGCCACTTCACCTTCAATCTGATCGATTCAATCTGGGTTGGCCGCCTCATCGGGCCGGCCGCCCTCGCGGCCGTGTCGACCGCCGGGTTCTACGTGTGGGTGCTGCTGTCGCTGGGCGAGATGGTGGAGGTCGGGTTGATCGCGGTGGCGGCGCGGCGCCACGGGGAGGGGTACCCCGAGAAAGCCGCCCGAGTCGCCGGGGCCGCCGTCGTCTATGCCATCGTCGCGGGGGTCATCGTCAGCGGGCTGGGCCTGGCCATCGTGGACATCATGTTCCGAATGATGACGGTGCCGCCCGAGGTCGCCCGCCTCGGGCATGAATACCTCACCACCTGGCTCCTGGGCGGCCCGCTCGTCTTCGGATTCTTCGCCATCGAGGCCACCTTTCGCGCGTCCGGCGATACGCGCACCCCGTTCACGATTCTCGGCGCGTCGGTGCTCCTGTCGGTGACTCTGGACCCGCTGCTGATCGCCGGCGTCGGGCCGCTGCCGCGACTCGGAGTGGAAGGCGCGGCGCTGGCGAGCGTGATGGTCCGCGGCGGCGGATTTCTCCTCGGGTTGGTGATCGCGCGGCGCCGCGGTCTGCTCCGGCTCGATCCACCGGACTGGCGCGCCATCCCCACCATCATTCGGGTCGGGGCGCCCCTGTCGCTCGCCGGTGTCACCCTGTCCGTCATTTACATGTGGTTGACGCGGTTCACGGCGCGCTTCGGCACGCCCGCCCTGGCCGCGCTCGGCGTGGGCCATAAGGTCGAGGGGTTGGGATTCATTGCGATTGCCGGGTTCGCGCTGTCGGCATCGGCACTGGTGGGGCAGAACCTGGGTGCCGGACAGGAAGATCGCGCCCGCCAGGCCGTGCGCCTGACCGTGCTCTATTGTCTGGTCGTCACCGTGGTGACGGCGCTTGCGTTCGTGCTCTTCCCCGAGCGGCTGATCGGTCTGTTCACGAGCGACGCGGCGGTCATCGCGGACGGCAGCCTCTATCTTCAGATCATCGCCTTTGCGCAGATCGGGCAGACCTTCGAAATCGTGCTCGAGGGTGCGTTGGCCGGGGCCGGGTATACCTTCTGGCCCATGCTCACCGGCACGGTGTTGACCGCGTTGCGCATCCCGCTGGCCGCCTGGTGGTCCGGACCGCTGGGGGTGTTCGGCATCTGGCTGGCGCTGTCGCTCACCGCCATATCGAGGGGCGTGGCCAATACGCTGTTCTGGCTGTCCGGCGTCTGGAAACATCAGAGGGTGTGATCAATGCGAAGTGCGAAGTGCGAAGTGCGAAATAACAGGGCGTGCTTCGGGCCCGAGCATCGACCTCTCATTTCAATTTCGCACTTCGCACTTCGCACTTCGCACTCTTAGTATGGCGATCATCACCCTCCTCACCGACTTCGGCCAAAGCGACAGCTACGTCGCCGAGGTGAAGGCCGTGTTGCTGTCTCAGGCGGGCAGCGTCGCGCTTGTGGACATCACCCACCAGATCGCGCCAGGGAACGTGGCGGAGGGACAGTATCTCCTGGGCCGATCGTGGCGGCGGTTCCCGCAGGGCACCGTGCACCTCGCGGTGGTCGACCCGGGCGTCGGGACGGATCGCCGGGCCATCGCCGCCGAGGCGGAAGGCCACCTCTTCGTGGCGCCGGACAATGGAATCCTGTCGTTCCTCCCGCCTCCTCCCGGGGCCGGGTTCGTGTTGCTGCGGGTCCCGCCCGATGCCTCTCCGACCTTCCAGGCCCGGGATGTGTTCGCCCCGGCGGCCGCCCGGCTCGCCCGTGGCGCGTCGCTGCTGGAGCTGGGCCCGAGGATCGCCGATCCGTACCGCTCCCCGCTTCCCACGGTCCGCTCGGACGGTGTGGCCCTCGTGGGCGCCGTGATCCATGTCGACCGGTTCGGGACCTTGGTCACCAACATCCCGGGTGAACGGGTGGAGCCCGGCGTGCGTATCCTCATCGAGGACGTCGATTGCGGCCCGTTGCGTCGCACCTTTGGTGACGTGGAGCGCGGTAAGCTGGTCGCCTATATCGGGAGCGATGGACTCGTGGAGGTGGCGGTGCGCGACGGGAACGCCGCCAGGCAGCTCGGTGTTGGGGTGGGGACGGGCGTGCGGGCGTGACGGATCAGCGAGGGAGGTGGCGATGCGGGTCATTCATCTGGTGTTGATCGGCGCCTTGGGCGCTGCGGCGGGCTGCGAATCGAGTGCCACGACGAGCTTCGGCCGGGGCATTTCCGGCGGTGGGGGCGGTGGCACGACTCTCCAGTTCACCATTCCACCCAGCAGTGGGACCGCGGGCGCGCTCATCGGGGCGGTCCAGGTCAGCGCGATCAACGTGTTCGGGGCGACGGACACGTCGTTCAGCGGCAGCGTCAGCATCGCGCTGGGGAGCGGGGCCGGATCGGCGGTGCTCGGCGGCACCACGACTGTCACTGCGTCCAGCGGCGTCGCGACCTTCAACGATCTCACGGTCAGCACCTCGGGGACCTACACCCTGGTCGCCTCGGCGAGTGGGTTCTCGAACGCGACGAGTTCGAGCTTCACGATCAGCCCCTAGAAACGACAGCGGCGGTGGGAGGGACCACCGCCGCTTGCGTGCTGCCGTCTGGGATTGGCCGCGACTACTTGGCGCGAAAATCGCCCGACGGCGTCGGGACCCGCACATGCGCCATCACCCGCTCGACAAAGCCAAACTCCGGCGCGAAGCGAGGCAGCTGCACCAACTCCCGCAGCAACCGCCGCTCCCGTTCACCGGTCGTGAGACACGCCGCGCAGTCCGCGAGATGCATCGTGCGCGTGGTGTCGAGCAACCCCTCCGCCCAGAGCTCGAACTCCGCGGGGGTGAGGTGCGGGGTACTAGGTTCGTTCTGCATGGCCATGCCTACGTGTCCCCCTGCGTGGCGGTTTCACTCTCGCACCGGCCCCAGGTAATCCCGTAACTCATTACGGGCTCTGTGGATGTAAGTTTTCACCGTGCCGAGCGGAAGATCCAGGATCTGCGCGATTTCCTCATACGCGTAGCCTTCCACATGGCGGAGCAGGATGCAGGCGCGGTACTCCGGCCGCAGCCGGGCGATCGCCCGATCGATTTGGCCGCCCAGCTCCCGCGACTCGAGCTCGGCGAGTGGGGATTCTCCCCGCTCGTCCCCGAGCTGCAGGGCGGTGGACTGCATTTCATCGGGAGTGCGGGCGTCGGGGGCGCCGTCCAGGGACAGGGTATCGATGGCGCGACGCCGCAGATGGTCGATCGCCGCGTTGTTGGCGACCTTGAAGATCCACGACGAGAATTTGTATTCCGGACGGTAGGACCGGATGCCGTTCAGGACCTTGATGAATGTCTCTTGCGCCAGGTCCTCGGCGAGTGCGCGATCGCGCACCATCCGGTAAAGCAATGAGAAGATCGGACGCTCGTAGCGGCGCACGATCTCGTGAAACGCGTCCTCACGCCCGGCGTTCGCCCAGGCGACGATCTGCTGATCGCTGGCGCCGGCGAGGTCGTCGGGCCTATCTTTTGCGCCTATGACGCCGCTCCTTGCGTCCGACGTGCTGTCGCCGGCGGGTGGCGACTCCAAGCGCACTTATGTGCGCCGGATGTTCACCGCCATTGCACCGCGCTACGACTTCCTCAATCACCTGCTCAGCCTCAACATCGACAAATACTGGCGCCGGGAGGCCGTCGCCCACCTGTCCTGGGAGCGGAGGCCCGCCGGCGCGTATCTGGACCTGTGCGCCGGCACCCTCGATCTCGCGGCCGAACTGGCCCGCCGCCCCGGGTTCGCCGGTCGGGTCATCGGCGCCGACTTCGTCGTCCCGATGCTGATGCTCGGCAAAGGGAAAGCCGAGCGGATGCAGCCGGTGGGCGCGGATGCCCTGCAGCTGCCGTTCCCCCCGGCTGCGTTCGACGGCGCGATGTGCGCGTTCGGCGTCCGAAACCTGGCGGACCTGGATGCCGGACTGCGGGAAGCCGCCCGGGTCTTGAAGCCCGGCGCCCGGCTGGTGGTGCTCGAATTCGCTACTCCGACCTTCGCCCCCCTTCGCGCCCTCTATCTCTTCTACTTCCGTCGCGTGCTGCCGGCCGTGGGGCGCGCGGTCTCGAAACATACGGATGCCTATCGGTACCTGCCAGAGTCCGTGCTCGCGTTCCCCTCTCCTGATGCCCTGGCCCGCAAGCTCACCGATGCTGGATTTCACGACATCAACTGCGTCCGCCTGACTGCCGGCATCTGCGCCTTACACTATGCCACTCGATAACCTCCGCGACTTCCTCGGCGCGATCGAGGCGAGCGGGGACCTGCGGCACGTGACCCGGGCCGTGTCGGTGGATCGGGAGATGACCGAGATCGCGGATCGCTGCATGAAGTCGCCGGGGGGCGGGCCGGCGCTCCTGTTCGAGCACCCGACGCTGCCGGGCGGCGGGGGGCGGGCCGCGCGCTGTCCCGTTGCGGTCAATCTGTTCGGCTCCGAGCGCCGCATGGCCCTGGCCCTCGGCGTGCAACGCCTCGACGAAATCGGGGAGCGCCTCACCGAGTTGTTGCACCTGGAGGTCCCCGAAGGCCTGCTCGGCAAGCTGGCGATGCTCCCCCGTCTCGCCGAGATCGCCAAGTTCCCTCCCCGGACGATCGCTGCGCCGATCGGGGGGGGGGGCAGCGGGGGGGGAGCACCGAGCCAATCCATCGTGCTGCGCGGCACCGAGGTGGACCTCACCCAGTTCCCGGTTCCCATCTGCTGGCCCCAGGACGGCGGACCCTACATCACCCTGCCCGGCGTGATTACCCGCGATCCTAAAACCGGAAGCCGCAACGTAGGCATGTACCGGGTGCAGGTGCTGGGGCGCGATACGCTGGCCATGCACTGGCAGCGCCACAAGGTGGGCGCCGCCCACTGGCGCGAAATGGCCGAGCGGGGCGAGACCATGCCGGTGGCGATCGCCCTCGGGGGCGATCCGGCCAGCATCTACGCCGCTTCGGCGCCGCTCCCGCCGTCCATCGACGAGTTTCTGTTCGCCGGGTTCCTGCGCAAGGCTCCGGTGCGGCTCGCCAAGGCGGTGACCTGTGATCTCGAAGTGCCCGCCGAAGCTGAGATCATTCTCGAAGGCTACGTCGATCCCCGAGAGCCGCTCGTGCTCGAGGGCCCCTTCGGCGATCACACCGGGTTCTACTCACTGGCCGATTATTACCCCAAGGTGCACGTCACCGCGGTCACCATGCGGGACGAACCGATATGGCCGCACACGATCGTGGGCCGTCCTCCGATGGAGGATTACTTCCTGGGGCACGCCACGGAGCGGATCTTCCTGCCCCTATTGCAGCTCACTGTGCCGGAGATCGTCGACTACCACATGCCCGCGGAAGGGATCTTCCACAACCTGGTCTTCGTGTCGATCCATAAACAGTATCCAGGACAGGCCTGGAAGGTCATGAACGCCCTGTGGGGGCAGGGGCTGATGTCCCTCGCCAAACTGATCGTGGTGGTGGATCGGGACGTGAACGTCCGCGATCCGCGAGAAGCGTGGTGGGTGGCGCTGAACAACATCGACCCGGAGCGTGACGTCCGCTTCACGATGGGGCCGATGGATGTGCTCGACCACTCGAGCCGGGCCTTCACGTATGGATCGAAGATGGGGATCGACGCGACCAAGAAGTGGAAAGAGGAAGGGTTCACCCGTGAGTGGCCGGACAAGATCGTCATGGATGAGGAGACCAAACGGCGCGTCGACGCGATGTGGGGGGAGTTGGGGATTGACCTGGTTGGAGGAGCGTAGGAAGTGGAAACGGGTGGGCCGGGACGGGCGAGGACGCGCGCGGAGAGGCCAGGGCCGCGCGAGGGGCAGACCTTTGGCGGGGAATCGCTGCTCGTCCGCTACGTGAATCTGGTCAAGCTGCCGCATACCATCTTCGCGTTGCCGTTCGCGCTGTTGGGAGTTGTCGCGGCATCGCGGGTCCATCCGGTAACCACTCGAGTGGTGGCGCTCGTGGTGCTCGCTTTCACCGCCGCGCGATTCGTGGGGATGGGGTTCAACCGCATCGTGGACCGGGACCTCGATGCCCGGAACCCGCGTACGGAGGGTCGCGAGCTTCCCACCGGACGCCTCACGGTCCGCCAGGCCTGGATCGCCGTCCTCGCCGCGGCCGTCGTCTTCTTCCTCTCCGCCAGAGCCTTGAACCCGATCTGCTGGGCGCTGTCACCGGTCGCCCTCGGCTGGATCACCGTCTACAGCTACACCAAGCGCTTCACCCATTGGTCGCACCTGTGGCTCGGTCTCTCGCTCGCGATCGCTCCGGCGGGTGGGTACCTCGCGGTGACCGGTGCCTGGAGTCGCCCGTGGTGGTTGCTGGTCGTCATCGCCGTGGCCGTCACGACCTGGGTGGGCGGGTTCGACGTGTTCTACGCCATGCAGGACGAGCATTTCGACCGCGCCTGGGGGCTCCGGTCCGCCGTCGTGCGACTGGGGCAGGCGGGCAGCATCCTGTTCGCGAAGGTGCTGCACGGAACCTCGATCCTCGCGCTCACGGCCTTCGGCCTCGGCGCGGGGTTCGGGTGGCCGTACTATGCGGGCGTGGGGGTCGGGGCGGTGTTCATCGCGTGGGAGCACCGTCTCGTGAAGCCTGGGGATCTCTCCCGTCTCGATGCCGCGTTTTTCACGGCGAATGGGATGGTGAGCATCGTGGTGTTCCTGGGGGCGCTGGTGGATCGGGTGCTATGAATTGCGGGTTGCGGATTGCGAATCGCGGATTGGGTTTGCGGAACGTGGCTCGGAGGAAGCCGGTCCCGAGGGGGCGCAATCCGCAGTCCCCAATCCGCAATCCGCAATCGCCTCCTCCACGGCCACCGTCACACCCCAAGCGCAGCCCCACCCCCAACCGCCGGGGGCGCTGATGGACCAGCTGCCGGTCATCCTCGCTATCACCGGTGCCTCGGGCGCCCCCTACGGCGTTCGCCTACTCGCGGTATTGGCGAGCCATCAGGTGCCGACCTGGCTGCTCGTATCCTCCCACGGGTGGCGACTGCTGGAGGAGGAATGCCGGATCACCGGGATGGAAGGCCTGCAACAGGCGACCGGCGGGAATTGGTCCAGCGTCACGACGTTCGATGACCGCAACCGAGGGGCCCGTCCGGCGTCGGGCTCGGCCCCGACCGCGGGGATGGTGATCTGTCCCTGTTCGATGGGCACGGTGGCGGCGATCGCGCACGGCACCAGCCGCTCGCTGATCGAGCGGGCGGCGGACGTCGTGCTGAAGGAGCGCCGCCGGCTCATTCTCGTACCGCGCGAGACGCCGCTGTCCTTGATTCACCTCCGCAACCTGACGCTCGCCACCGAGGCCGGCGCCATCGTGCTCCCCGCCGCCCCCGGCTTCTATCACCGTCCCACGCAGGTCGCGGAGCTCGTGGATTTCGTGGTGCAGCGGATCCTCGATCACCTGGGGCTCGACCTCGACATCGCGAAACGCTGGCAGGGTTGAGATGAGGCTGGGCGTCATCGCCGACACCCACGGTCTCCTGCGGCCCGAGGTCTTCGAAGTTTTCAAGAGTGTCGATCACATCCTGCACGGCGGCGACGTCGGCGGGATCCAGATCCTGACGGAACTGGAGGCCATCGCTCCCGTCACCGCCGTTTTCGGGAATACCGACGGTCACGAGTTGCGCGCCCGGCTCCCGAAGGTGGCGCGCCTCTCGCTCGAGGATTTCGACGTCGTGGTGACGCACGGCGATCAATTCGGCTCACCGACCCCGGCGAAGCTGGTGGCCGCTTTTCCCGACGCTCACATCCTCGTGTTCGGACACACCCACCGCCCCTTGCTCGAGCTGGTGGAGGGGACGATCACGGTGATGAATCCGGGTGGCGCGGGCCCGCGCCGGTTCGATCTGCAGCCGAGCGTGGGCATCATGGAGCTCGAGCCCGGGATTCCTCCGCGAGCCCGTCTCGTGATGTTATAGGTCGCAACCATTTCGACGGTTACCGTTGGCAGGTGGCGCAGAAGGTTGTGGCGCGACCGTCGATCGCGTGCGTCGTGACGAGCCGGCGTCCGCACCGCATGCACGGCTCGCCCCCGCGACCGTACACCTTGAGCGCGAACTGGAATTCCCCGGCGGAGCCGGTGCCGGTGCGGTAGTCCCGCACGGTCGTGCCCGACGCGGCGATCGCTCGGCGCAGCACGTCCACAATCGCCGTATAGAGCGCCTGGCGGTCGCCATGGGAGAGACGGTGCGCCGGCTTGGACGGATCGATGCGGGCGTCGAACAGCGCCTCATTGGCGTAGATGTTGCCGACCCCCACGAACCGCCGCTGGTCCATGATGGCCTTCTTGACCGCGGCGCGCGTGCCGCGCAGCCGCTCCGCGAATGCGGCCAGGGTGAAGTCAGGGGCGAGCGGCTCGGGCCCGAAGCTCGCGGTGTAGCGCTCCCACCCCCGTGTATCGAGAAGCCAGACGGTGCCCAGCCGGCGCACGTCGCGATACACGAGGAGCCGGTCGTCGTCCAGGCGGCAGGTGAGCACCGCATAGCGCCGCTCCTCGGGCTCCAGGGGCCGGTCGTACACGATCAGCGATCCCGTCATACGGGGTTGAATCACCAGCCGGTGTCCCGATTCGAGCCGCAGCACGGCGTGCTTGGCCCGCCGCTCGACGCCGCTGAAACGGTTGCCGCGCAAGGTGCGCAGCAGCCTGGGCTTCGACACCCGGCGCAATACGTCGGTCTTGGTCAGGACGGCACTGCGAATGCGACGTCCGGTGAGGCGCGGGGCCAGGTCCCGGACGATCGTCTCGACTTCAGGCAACTCCGGCACGGCTGGTCTCGCGCCACGCAATGTCGCGGCGATAGGTCTTTCCGGTAAAGGTGATGCGCTCCGCCGCGGCCCGACTGCGCGGCGCGGCGGCGGCCACCGTTTCCGCGCAGGCGGTCACGTTGAGCACACGCCCGCCATTCACGCGCAGGGTACCGTCAGAGTCGCGGGTGGTGCCGGCGTGGAACAGGAGTACGTCGTCGCCCAAATCCGGAGGGATGGCGATCGCGGCGCCGCGTTCCGGGGCGTCGGGATAGCCGCGGGCGGCGAGCACTGTCGTCACCGCCGCCCTGGTCTGTATCAGGGCGTCGGTCCCGGGCTTCCAGCCGCCGGTCGCGATCGCGCGGAGATGTTCCGTGCTGCCGCGAGGGAGCACCGGCAGCACCACCTGGGTTTCGGGGTCTCCGAAGCGGCAGTTGAACTCGAGCACGTAGGGGTCGCCGTCGCGCGTGATCATCAACCCGGCGTAGAGGGTGCCCGTGTAAGGAGTCTTGCGGCGCCGCATCTCCCGCAGCGTCGGCTCGAGCACTTCCTGGCGCACGCGCGCCAACAGGGTGGGGGTGGCGAGGCCCACCGGGCAGTAGGCGCCCATCCCACCGGTGTTCGGGCCGGTGTCCCCCTCTCCCAACCGCTTGTGATCCTGGACGCCTGGAAGCACGAGGATCTGCTCCCCGTCGGTGAGAGCGAGCACCGAGAGCTCCTCGCCGGCGAGGAACTCCTCCACGATCACTTCTCTCCCGGCCGCTCCCAGCTTGCCCTCCCCGAGCATCGCGTCCGCGGCCGCCGTCGCTTCGGCCCGGGTCTCGCAGACGACGACGCCCTTGCCGGCGGCGAGCCCCGAGGCTTTCACCACCAAGGGCTCGGCGTGACTCATGATGAATCGCCTTGCCTGCGGGAGGTCGGTGAAACTCCGGCTCTCGGCCGTGCGCACGCCGGCCGCGTGCATGACCTCCTTGGCGAACGCCTTGGAGGATTCGAGGCGGGCCGCGGCCGCGGAGGGGCCGAACACCGGAACGCCGTCCGCCCGCAGGCGATCGGCCAGCCCCGCGGCGAGCGGGGCCTCGGGACCCACGATGACGAGCTTGACCTGGTGACGTCGCACGGCTGCGGCCAACCCGGCCAGGTCCGTGACTGGAACGTCGAGGTTGGTGGCGAGGTCGGCGGTCCCGGGATTCCCGGGCGCGGCGAACAGGGAAACGTCGCCGTCGTCGCGGCGGAGGGCCCAGACGAGGGCGTGCTCGCGGCCCCCTCCGCCGACGACGAGGATGCTCACTTCTTCTGCTGTTTCCAGGCGTCCGAAAAGGCCCGCGCGGCTCGCTTGGCGGTGTCGACGACGTCCTCCACGACTTCCTTCGCTTCCTTCATATAGTGCTCGCGAGCCTCATTGACGTCCGGCTCCAGCGGTCGCTCCTCGGCTTGCGGCCCGCGCCGGGTGTACTCACCGCGGATGATGCGGTCGTACTGACCCTGCTCGATCCAGCGCTGCAGCTCGGCGGCGCGAAGCGTATTGAAGGGATGCGACTGGCCCAGGGTATTCAGAATCTTGAAGACCTTGTCGAGCGGACCGCCGGTCTCCTCGTATTCCTTGGCCTGTACCAGAAAAGCGTTCAGGTCCATTTCCTTCATGTTGCCGCCGCCGGCGAACTTCAGGTACATCCGCATCGTCGCCGGCGGATCCTGCGTGGCGAGCAGGCCGGCCCGGTCCGAGGACAACTCGCTCTTGCGGTACCACTCGAGCAGGGCGAGCTGAATCGGCAGCAGCGCGATCCCAGCCAGGAACGGCAGCATCCCCAGGCTCACGTTCAGGATGATCACGAGCAGGGTGTGGTAGAGCGCGTGTCCGCTCATCACGTGTCCCAGCTCGTGGCCGAGCAGGGCCCGCTGTTCGTCGTCATCCAGCAGGCTCAGCGCCCCGGAATTGATGACGATGAAGGGGCGCTCCATGCCGTAGGCCCCGGCATTGACGAACGGTGTCTGGGACACGAATAGCTCGGGACGCACGGACCAATCCAGGGTCGTCAGCACGTCGGTGTACAACGCGTGCAGTCGCGGGAATTGGGTCGGCCCGACGCGCACGGCGTTGGCCTGGAACAGCAGCCGGATCCCGCGCTCCCCGAGGAGCCCGACGATCTTCTTGACGACCTCGTCGAATCCGGGAACGGCGCGCAGGGCCTGGAGCGCGGCCCGGTCCGCGGGGTGCTCCCAGGAGACGGGGGCGATCTGCGTCAGGATGGCGCGAGGACGTGCGGCCGGGAGGCCGCCGGTGGCGTCGGTCATTGCGACTTACTCCCGAGGGTTGAACCCCTCACTACGCGAGGGGCGCCGGACGGTTTCGGCGCCTCAACATTGGGCCAGCGCCTGGTCCAGGTCCGCGATCAGGTCGTCCGCGTCCTCGATCCCGATCGACAGACGCACCAAGCTGTCGGTGAGCCCCATCTTGCGCCGCAGCTCGGGCGGCACGCTGGCGTGAGTCATGGACGCGGGATGGCCGATCAGGCTCTCCACCCCGCCCAGGGACTCCGCGAGCGCGAAGATCCGGGTCACGGCCACGAACTTTCGTGCGCGCGCGGGGTCGCCGAGCTCAAGGCTCAACATGCCGCCGAACCCGCTCATCTGGCGGCACGCCAGATCGTGTTGCGGGTGACTGGGTAGTCCCGGGTAATAGACCTGCTGCACCTTGGGATGCTTGGACAGCCACTCCGCGATCCGCCGGCCGTTGGCGTCGTGCTGGCGCATGCGCAGGGCCAGCGTCTTGGTTCCGCGCAGCCCGAGCCAGCAGTCGAAGGGGCCCGGCACGGCACCGGAGCCGTTCTGGATGAACGCGACGCGCTCCGCCACGTCATCGCGATTGGTGATGAGCATGCCCCCCACCATATCGCTGTGGCCGTTCAGGTACTTGGTGGTGGAATGCAGCACCAGATCGGCGCCGAACTCGAGAGGCCGCTGGAACAGCGGCGTGGCGAACGTATTGTCGACCGCGAATAGGGCCTTGGCGCGACGCGCGATGTCGGCCGTCGCGGCCAGGTCGCAGAGCCGCATCATCGGGTTGGTCGGCGTCTCGGCGTATACGAGCTTCGTCTGGGGGGTCACCGCTTTGGCCACGGCCGCGGTGTCGCCGCCGTCCACGAAGCTGAACCGGATGCCGAGCCGGGCGTAGATCAGCGTCATCTGGCGATGCGTTCCGCCGTAGACGTTTTCACCGCACACGACGTGATCTCCCGCCGACAGGAGCTTCAGGATGGCATCGACGGCCGCCAGTCCGGAACCGAAGGCGAACCCGTGCGCTCCCCCCTCCAGCGCCGCCACGTTGCGCTCGAAGGCTTCCCGGGTGGGGTTCTTGGTGCGGCCGTACTCGTAGCCCTTGTTCTGCCCCAACCCCTGCTGGATGTAGGTCGAGGTCTGGTAGATGGGGGGCATAACGGCCCCGGCGAGGGGGTCAGGTACCACACCGGCGTGGACGGTACGGGTGGCGATCCGGAGCGAGCGATCGCCTTCGAGCGCCTTGGTCATGGCGGGAACGTAAGGGCGCCTTTCGCGTGGAGCAAGCGACCGATACGTTGGGAGCATGCCGGATACTACGTTGCCGTGCCTGGTCGTAGACGACGAGCCCCGCTTGCGCCGGGTCCTGGTGCATCTGCTCGAGAGCGATGGGTTCTCCTGCCGGGAGGCCGGCTCGGGTGTCGAAGCCCTGCTCGAGCTGGAACGCCAGCCCGTCCCGCTGGTCATCTCGGATCTGCGGATGCCGAACATGGACGGGTTCGCGCTGTTACGGGAGATCGTCGTACGCTGGCCGGACACCGCGGTCGTGGTCGTGACGGCCGTCGCCGACGTCACCAGCGCCGTCACCTGCCTGCAGCTGGGGGCCCTCGACTACGTCGGCAAGCCGTTCAATCTGGACGAAGTACGCGCGCGGGTGCACCAGGCGCTCGAAAAGCGGCGCATGCGACTCGAGCTGAAGGAGTACCAGCAGCACCTGGAGCAGCGAGTCCAACAACAGGCCCGCACGATCGAGGATCTGTATCTCGGTGGGGTCGAGGCCCTGGCCGAGGCGCTCGAGGCTAAGGACGCTTACCTGCGGGGACACTCCCGCCGCGTCGCCGAGTACTCGATCGCCATCGCGCGCCAGCTCGGCCTCGCCGCCACCCAGGTCGACACCCTCGCGCTCGGGGCGCACCTCCACGACATCGGCAAGATCGGTGTGCGGGAAGACGTCCTGCACAAGCCGGGCCCCCTGACCGACGCCGAGTACCGGCACATCATGGAGCACCCGGTGATCGGGGCGAAGATCCTCGAGCCCTTGTTGAAACACGAGCCGGAAGTCCTCGCCATCGTCCGATCCCACCACGAGCGGTTGGACGGTCGCGGTCTCCCGGATGGGCTAGTCGGTGACCAGATCCCCCCGCTCGTGAGGATCGTCACCGTCGCCGACGCCTTCGATGCCATGACCAGCGAGCGGCCATACCGTCACTCCCTTCCCGTGGAGCGCGCCCTGGACGAAGTCCGCAACAGCCGCGGTAGCCAGTTCGCGCCCGACGTCGCGGAGGCCTTTTTGACGGCGTTCCCGCGACCCGAGGAACTTCCCATCCGCACCCCGGCGCCCGCGTCCTTGCCGTCCCCGCTCGCCGGCTGGACGCGGACGCGTGCCGCGAGCCGCGCCTCTGATTGACCAGCGCTTCCTTCCTCCTTTACGTTGCGGGCAATGTCTGGCACGTTGATGGTCGGCATCTCGGGAATCCGGGGGATCGTCGGCGTCGATCTGACGCCCGAGATCGTCGCCCGGTACGCCGCCGCGTTCGGGGTGTGGGCGCAAGAAAGCTCAGGGGCCAGGGGTCAGGGGTCAGGATCGCGGCGGCACCGAGCGGTGGTGGTGGGCCGGGACGCGCGGACCTCGGGGCCGATGTTCGCCCAGGCCGCCATGGCCGGTCTGGCCTCGGTCGGATGTGATGTCGTCGACATCGGACTGACCACCACGCCGTCGACGCAGCTTGCGGTGGAGCACCATCGGGCGGCGGGCGGGATCATCCTCACCGCGAGTCATAACCCCATCGAGTGGAACGCGCTCAAGTTCGTCGGGCCGGACGGGATCTTTCTGGACGAGCCGTCGGGTGCCCGGGTGCGCGCGCTGGCGGCAGGGAACGGGGGAGCCGGCGGGGACGACGGCAACCTGCCACGCGCCACCTGGCGGACGCTCGGCCGCGTAACTCCGGATCCCGATGCCCTGGGCCGGCACATCGACGCCGTGCTACGCCTGCGGGCCGTCGACGTGGCCCGCATCAGGCGGCGGCGGTTTCGGGTCGCGCTCGATCCGTGCCGTGGCTCGGGTGGGGCGATCATGCCGGCGCTGCTCGAGCGACTGGGGTGCCGCGTGTCGGCGATCGAGCTCGAAACCGACGGCCATTTCCCACGCTCTCCGGAGCCGATTCCGGAGAACCTGGGTGCGTTGGGCCGGCTGGTCCGGCGCGCCAAGGCCGACCTCGGGATCGCCGTCGATCCGGACGTGGACCGCCTGGCCATCGTGGATGAGCGAGGGGTACCGATCGGCGAGGATTACACCCTGGCCTTCGCGATCCGCGCGGTCCTGGGGCGACCGGCACGACCCCGCCGGGCCAAACGGCCGGTCGTCGTGTGTAATCTGTCGACGTCGCTCGTGGTGGAAGACGCCGCCAGAGACTGCGGGGCGGAGGTGCGTCGGGCGCCCGTGGGCGAAGCGCACGTGGCGAAGCTGATGCTCGAGATCGGCAGTCCGATCGGTGGGGAAGGGAACGGCGGGGTCATGCTCCCGGCGTTGCACGTCGGGCGCGACGCGCCGGTCGCCGCCGCCTTGTTCCTGACCCTGCTCGCCCGTGACGGCCGGCGGGTGAGCGAGATCGTCGCGGGCTCGCCTCGCTATGCGATCGTCAAGGCCAAAGCCGAGCGCGGTCGTGATCTGGCCCCGGTGTACGCGACCTTGCGCGCGCGGTTCTCCGACGCCGACGTGGACATGCGCGACGGGTTGCGGCTGGGCTGGCGCGACCGCTGGTTGCACGTGCGGCCGTCAAATACGGAGCCGATCATCCGGTTCATCGCCGAGGCGCCTTCGCGCGCCGAGGCCGAACGCCTGGTGGAGGAAGGACGGGCGGTATGTGCGGGATCGTAGGATACACAGGGAAGCGTCAGGCCGTCCCACTCGTCCTCGAGGGGCTGAAGCGCCTCGAGTACCGCGGGTACGACTCGGCGGGGATCGCGAGCGTCACCGGCGGCCGGCTGGAAGTCGTGAAGGCGCCCGGCAAGATCTCCGCGCTGGAGAAGCTGATCGGGACGGCCATCCCGGACGCTCACACGGCGATCGCGCACACGCGCTGGGCCACGCACGGGGCCCCGAACGAGGTGAACGCCCATCCGCATTCCGACTGCGGCGGGGTGATCGCGCTGATCCACAACGGGATCATCGAAAACGCGGGTTCGCTGCGTCCGCTGTTGCAGCAGCGGGGCCACGTATTCCGGTCCGAGACCGATACCGAGGTCTTGACCCACCTGGTCGAGGAGCTGCACACCAAGGGGGCGCCGCTGGCCGACGCCGTCGCGGGGGCGCTGCAGCAGATCGAAGGGACCTACGGGATCGCGGTCGTCTCGACCAGGGAGCCAGAAACGATCGTCGCCGCGCGCCACGGCTCGCCGCTGCTCGTCGCCATCGGGACGGGCGAGCATTGGGTGGCCTCCGACGCCTCCGCCGTCCTCGCGCACACGCGCTCGGTCGTCTACCTGGACGACGGCGAGATCGCCGTGGTGCGGCCCGACGACTACCGGATTCTCGATCTCGAGGCCGTAGAGAAAGTGAAGGCGGTGACGCGGATCGACTGGGATCTGGGGACGATCGAGCGGGGCGGATTCGCGCACTTCATGCTCAAGGAGATCATGGAACAGCCGGAGAGCCTGCGGAACACGCTGCGGGGCCGGCTCCTGGAGGAAGAGGGCGACGTCCGGCTCGGCGGCCTGAACATGACCGACGAGGACCTGCAGCGCATCAACCGGATCGTGATCACCGCTTGCGGCACCAGCTGGCACTCAGGGCTGATCGGTGAGTACATGATCGAAGAGATGGCCCGGATTCCCACCGAAGTCGAGTACGCGTCGGAGTTCCGGTATCGCAACCCGATCGTCGACGAGCGCACCCTGGTGATCGGGATATCCCAGTCCGGGGAGACGGCCGACACCTTGGCCGCGCTGCGCGAGGCCAAACGCCGCGGCGCGCGCACGATGGGCCTGGTCAACGTGGTGGGGAGCACGATCGCCCGCGAGGTGGACGGCGGGATCTACCTGCACGCCGGGCCCGAGATCGGGGTCGCGTCCACCAAGGCGTTCACGAGCCAGATCGCGGCGCTGGCGCTCATCACCCTGAAGCTCGGCCGGCTGCGCTCGTTGTCGATTCTCCAGGGACGCGAGATGATCAAGGCCCTGGCCCTGCTGCCCGAGCTGGTGGAGCGCGTACTGGCCCGCGCCCCCCTGGTCGAGCAGATCGCGGAGCGGCTGATCCGCGCGAGCAACGTCCTGTATCTCGGGCGCGGCTACAACTTCCCGGTAGCGCTTGAGGGCGCGCTCAAACTCAAGGAAATCTCCTACATCCACGCCGAGGGGTACCCCGCGGCGGAGATGAAGCACGGCCCGATCGCGCTCATCGACGACCTCATGCCCGTGGTGTTCATCGCCCCGCGCGACGCGGTCTACCAAAAGGTCGTGAGCAACATCGAAGAGGTGAAGGCCCGCGGCGGCAAAGTGATCGCCATCGTCACCGAAGGCGACACGGGGGTCTCCCGGCTGGCGGATCAGAAGATCGAGATCCCCGAGACGATGGACCTCCTGACGCCGGTGTTGAGCGTGCTGCCGCTGCAGCTGCTCGCGTACTTCATCGCGGTGCGCCGCGGGTGCAACGTCGACCAGCCGCGGAACCTGGCGAAGTCGGTGACGGTGGAGTAAGGCGTATGCGGGTGGTGCTGCAGCGCGTCTCCCGCGCCGAGGTCCGGGTGGGAGACCGGGTGACGGGGCGCATCGGGCTGGGCTTCCTGGTGCTCGCGGGATTCGCGCCTTCCGACGCCGAAACCCAGCTTGCTTGGATGGCCGAGAAGATCATCGGCCTGCGGGTGTTCGAGGATGATCAGGAGAAGATGAACCGGGCGCTCGAGGACGTCGGCGGCGCCGTGCTCGTCGTATCGCAGTTCACCTTGTACGGCGACGCCCACAAGGGCCGCCGCCCGAGCTTCATCGACGCGGCGCCCCCGGCGCTTGCCGCGCAGCTCTACGATCGTTTCGTCGCCCTGCTCCGGGACAAGGCGACGCCGGCCGGGATCCGGGTCGAGACCGGTGAGTTCGGCGCCATGATGGACGTGGAGCTGGTGAACGACGGTCCGGTGACGCTGCTCCTCGAACGGTGAGCCACCCACCGCTCGTGCTCGCCAGCGGCTCTCCGCGCCGGCGCCAGCTGCTGGAGATGCTTCGCATCCCACATCAGGTGGTGGTTCCCGATATCGACGAGACCCCGCTCCCTGCGGAATCGCCCCGGGCCTACACGGTGCGGCTCGCCCGGGCCAAAGCGACGGCGGTCATGGCCGGGGGGGGCCTGCCGGCCGGTCACCTGGTTCTCGCGGCCGACACGACCGTCGTGCTTGACGGAGTGATGTTCGGGAAGCCGGAGTCCCCCGAGGACGCCGTCGCGATGCTGCGGCGGCTGCAGGGCCGCACCCACGAGGTGTACACGGCCGTGGCGTTGGCGCACGACGGCACGGTCACGGATGCCCTCGACGTGTCGGAGGTGACGTTCCGGCGTCTCGAGGACGCGACGCTTCGCGCCTACGTGGCGACGGGGGAGCCGCTCGATAAGGCGGGGGCCTACGCGATTCAGGGGCTCGGGGCGGGACTGGTGGAGGGGATCCGGGGGGACTTCTTCGGCGTCATGGGACTGCCGCTGCGTCTGGTGCTCGACCTGCTGGCGCGAGCCGGGCGCCCCTACTGCTTCACGCGATAGACCGGCACCGCTTTCGTCTTGCCCTTGACCTGCATCGGCTGCAGCGACTCGACCGGCGGCGGCTTCTTCAACGCCTTGTAGAACGACTCCGAGATCAGAATTTCGTTGGGGCCGGCGTTGGAGCAGAGTCGGCTCGCGGTGTTGACGGCGTCGCCGATCACCGTGTACTCGAGCCGGCGATCCGAGCCGAAGTTGCCGGCGAAGACTTCCCCGAAGTTGATCCCGATCCCGATCTTCAGCTCCGGGCGCCCCTGTTCCTTCCAGCGCACGTTCATCTTGTCCAGCGCCTTGAGCTGGTCCAGGGCGCACTGCATGGCACGGTCGGCGTCGTCGACGTGGGCGATGGGGGCCCCCCACAGGGCCATGATGGCATCGCCCATGAACTTGTCGAGCGATCCGGCGTGCTCGAACACGATCTCCACCATCTCGGTGAAGTATTCGGTCAGGAGCGTGGCCACATCGTCGGGGTTCATGTTCTCCGACATCGACGTGAAGCCGCGGATATCGGAGAAGAAGATCACGACCGGTCGCTTGGCGCCGCCGAGCTGCACCGCGCCCTCGGATTGGGCGATCTGCGCCGCCACGTTGGGGGCGAAGTAGCGCTGGAAGTTGGCCACCACGACCGCCTCGCGGCGGATCCGGTCGGACAGCTGGGAGTTCTCGATCGCCACGGCGGTGAGGCCGCCGAAGGCGATCAGGAACTCCAAGTCCTCGTCGTTGAACGAGTGGATCGCGGTCTGGTTGTCCACGTAGAGCAATCCCAGGACCGATTGATCCGCGCCCATGAGGGGCGTGCACATCGCGCTGCGCACGCTCTGGATCATGATCGACTTGCCCTTGAAACGGTCGTCGGCCGCGGCGTTGTCGGAGAGGATCGCCACCCGGTCTTCCACCGCCTTGCGGGCGATCGACTGCGGCACGTGGCGGGCGGCGTTGGTGTCACCGGTGCGGCTGCGCGATACGCGGGGCACCAGCTCGTTGGTCTTGGGGTCGAGCAGCAGGATGGAAACCCGGTCGACGCTCATGATCTGGAACGTGAAATCGACCACTTTGTGCAGCAGCTGGTCCAACTCCTGCTGGCGCGACAGCTCCTTGGAGATTTCGAGCAGCAGCGACAGCTTCTTCTCGCGCCGTTCGGCCTCCGACTGCGCGGCGACCTTCAAGTGCCCCCCGCCGCCCCCGGCGGCCGCCGCGGACGTGTCGAGCACGATGGCCGGAACCCCGCCGGACGACGGATTCACCGGCATCTGGCGCACGATGGTCCCGCCCGGGACGGCCTTGGCGGCCTCGGACGACGCCGGGACGGCGGCCTTCTGGGACGTGGCGGACATGTCCGTCACCCGGAACGCCACCTTGCCGAAGGTGACGACGTCGTTCGCGGCCGCATCGGCCTCGCTGACCCGGGCGCCGTTCAGGAACGTGCCGTTCGAAGACCCCAGGTCCTTCACCCGGACGCCGGTCGCCGTGGGCGTGATTTCCGCGTGCCGCCGCGAAATGGTGGGATCGTAAATCGGAACGTCGCTGGTGACGGCCCGACCCACGACGAGGGTGCGTCCGGGCTGCAGCTCGATGGATTGGTCGCCCGAGGTGCTCAGCAGCTTGAACACGGCGGGAATATAGCCCTCAGCCAATAGCCCGGGCCAGCGCCTGCAGTACCGCTTGCGCTTTCGCTTCCGTCTCCGCGAATTCCCGCGCGGGATCGGAATCGGCCACGATGCCCGCGCCCGCCTGGATCGCCACGCGATCGGGGAGCACGGCGGCGGAACGGATCGCGATCGCCGTGTCGAGCGTGCGCGCCCCCCAGCCGACGTAGCCGACCGCGCCGGCATAGGGGCCGCGACGTTCCGGCTCGAGCTGGTCCAGGATCTCCATCGCGCGCACCTTGGGCGCTCCCGTGACGGTCCCCGCGGGGAAACAGGCGCGAAACGCGTCGAGGGCGTCATACCCGTCGCGCAGGCGCCCGCGCACCTCGCTGACCAGATGCTGGACGTGGGAGTATGCCTCGACCGTCATGAGCTGCGTGACCTCGACGCTGCCGTAGACCGCGACCCGGCCGACGTCGTTGCGCCCCAGGTCCACGAGCATCAGATGCTCAGCCCGTTCCTTCGGATCTTCCCGCAGCGCCCGGGCGAGCGCCTCGTCCGCGGCGGGCGTCGCCCCGCGCGGCCGCGTACCCGCGATCGGGCGGACGGTGACGGTCTCGCCTTCCACCCGGACCAGCACCTCGGGCGAGCTTCCGACCAGGGTGACATCCTCCAACGCCAGGTACGAGAGGTAGGGCGCCGGATTGAGGGCGCGGAGGTAGCGGTACAGACGGAACGGATCGACGCTCCCAGGCACCACCTGGCGCCGAGACAGCACCGCTTGAAAAATCTCACCCGCCGCGATGCGATCGAGAATTCCGCGCACGTCCGCCTCGAACCGGTCGCGCGGATACCGGGATGCCGTGGCGATCCCCCCCCCGGGGGGGTCGACATCCCGCAGCGGCAGGGGGCCCAGGGGATTCGGCCCCGAGAGGCGGCGAACCAGCTCCTCCAGGCGCGCCGCCCCCTGCTCGTAGCGCTGCAGGCGCTCCCGGGCCGGGGTATCCGAGGGGATCTCCACGTTCACGACCACCATCGCACGGCCGTACAGATTGTCCAGCACCACCAGGCTGTCCGCGATCATGAGGACCGCATCGGGGAGGCCGAGGGTATCTGGAGGCGGCCCGGGGAGTCGTTCGATCGTGCGCACGACGTCGTACCCGATGTAGCCGACCGCGCCGCCGGTGAAGCGGGGGAGCGAATGGGTCGGATCCGCGGTCGCGAACGGGAGTGGGGGGAGCGGGGGCAATGCGCGGAGCCGCTCGGCGAGGTGGCTCAGCGGGTCGGCTGTCTGGCCGGCATCCACCCAACCGCCATTCGGGGTCCAGCGCTCGACAGCGCGGCCGCGATAGCGCCATACCTCGCGAGGCTCGGTGCCGAGAAAGGTGTAGCGGGCCCAGCGCTCCCCGCCGACCACCGATTCGAGCAGGAAGCCGAAGGGGGAACGATGAATCTTGGCGAAGGCTCCGACCGCCGTGTCGGCGTCGAGCACCACCTCTCGCACGAGCGGGATCATCCCGCCCGCTTCGGCCCGGGCGAGGAAGGTGGCGGCGTCGGTCACTTCGGCGCGGCGAGGAAGTAGTGCCCCGGCGCGTCAAGGCCGGAGCTGACGATCGACGCCCCGGTATGGGAGCTGTTGCGTCCCTCGACCCAGTGATCAGTGGTCTTCTCGAACCACAGCTCGAGCGCCTGGCTGTAGTCGGCCGCGCTGGCGTAGCGAGCGCTCTGGGAAAAGACCGAGAGGTCGCCGAACGCGCCGTACCGGAGGGCGATGGTCGGGCCCCCCGCGCTGTTGAATCCCAGGGTCGGCGGTCCGATGGTGAACTCGAAGCTGCCCGGGGTCACCGCCACCGTCACGGTGATGGTGGACGTGTCCGCGAGGGTGGTGTCGCCGTTGAACGGAACGCTGTGCGGGGGAAAGGTGAGGTCGGCGAAGACGGTATGCACGCTGTCGCTGAAAATCACCTCGAACTGAGCCAGAGCCTTGTTCCGGAACATGAACACCTGATCGAGCGGGGTCGCTGCCGTCCCCGCCGCCGTCATCGGCAGGACCAGGAGGGTACTGCGGGCCACCCCGGGTGCGGGCCCGGTGGAGTTGCTCGAGCAGGCGGCGAGCCACACGCTTGCCGCCACGGCGAGCCGTCGCGTAACTTCGCGGGCGTGTTTCGCCGCGCCTTGTGCCTCACGAGCGTCGCCCTTCTGACTTCCGTCGCCAGTGCCGTCGCCCAAACGTGGAACGCCCCGCCGGTCCGGGCGCTCGTCCAGCGCGCGATCGCCCGCCGCGAGCGGGCCGCCGCGGACACCTCGCTGCATGATTACAAGGCCTTGGCGCATGGATTTGTGTTCTTCCTCGGGGCGTTCGGCGATGGGCTGACGCAACCGCCGCGGCTCGTCAAAGCCGATCAACTCGAGCTTGAAGTGTACTGGAAGGCCCCGGCCGCCAGCAAGCAGCGCATCGTGGGCTGGCGCGACCGCGCCGATCTCCCGACCGACATCAACTACCATCGCGATCACCTCGGCATCATCCAGAACGGCTTCGGTCGGGTGATCCGCCTCGGCGAAGGAGACGAAGTCCGCGACATCCCGCACCCGCTGTCGCCCCCCGGGCCGCTGCTCTATGACTTCGCCCTGGGCGAGACGACGACGGTGAGTCTCCCCGGTCGCGAGGTGCGGCTTGTCTCGATCCAGGTTCGGCCCAAGGAGCTCGCCGCGGCGCGCATCGTCGGAACGCTCTACCTCGATGTCGGGACGGCCGATCTCGTGCGGATGGCGTTCACCTTTACGCCCGCGGCCTACCGCGACCCACAGCTCGAGGACATCAGCGTCGTGCTGGAGAACGCGCTGTATGAGGGGAAATGGTGGCTTCCCTACCGCCAGGAAATTGAGATCCGGCGCCGGCTGCGCTGGCTCGATCTCCAGGCTCGCGGGATCATCCGCGGGCGCTGGACCGTCGATTCCTACGCCTTCAACTTGGGCCTCGCCGATTCCTGGTTCCGGGGGGATGAGATCACCGCGTTGCCCAAGGCCCAGCGCGACTCGTTTCCGTGGGCCACGAGCCTGGAGGACGCGGTGCAGAACGTCGCCGAGCCGGTTCGGCAAAGCGACCTGGCCGCGGTGCGGGCGGAAGTGGCGCGGATCGTCGCCGGGCGCGCGCTCTCGGGGCTGCCCCCGGAGCGGCTCGGCGTCCGCAGCGTCAGCGACCTGATCCATCAGAACCGGGTGGAGGGGCTGGCCCTGGGGGCGGGTTTCGTGTGGCGGCCCGGCGACCAGCGTCTCGAGCTGCGGCTGCAGGGCAGCTACGGATTTTCCGATGGAGCGGGCAAGGGGTCGCTGTCGGCGGGGCGGGCGGTCGGCGACGGAACGCTGCGACTCGCCGGATATCGGGAGATCCGCGACGTGGCCGACTTTCCGATCGTGGCGCCACTCATCAATTCGATCACGTCGCAGGAGTTCGGCGACGATTATGGCGACTACTACCGGGCCACCGGGGGCCGGCTCTCGTACCGGCAGCCGATCGATCCCCGGTGGGAATGGGAGGGGGTGGCGGGACGGGAGCGGATCGACGGACTCGGCGTCCGGGCCGTCCCCGCGAGCGGCACGTACCGGCCCAACCCCTCCCTGGGAACCGGCAGGGCGTTGGACGTGCTCGCGTTCGGGATGCGTCGCAAGAGCGAGGGGTTTGCGGTACGCCACGATCTGGCGCTGGATCTGGAATTGGAGAGTGGTCGCCTGGACGGCGGCCTCACCTACCTGCGTCTCTCGGGATACGGGCACCTGCTCATGCCCGTCGGGTCGGGCGGGACGCGGGTGCTCGTCGCGGTGCAGGGCGGCGCCGCCGGCGAGCAGGTGCCCCCCCACCGGGCGTTCGTGCTGGGCGGCCGCGGCACGTTGCTGGGGGATCCGTTTCGCGCCTGGGGTGGGCGCCGTGTCCTGCTCGGCCATGTGGAGTGCCGGATTCCGCTGCCGTTCGGAGCGGTGCGCGTGGGCCCCTACGCGCGCACTCCGGGTTCGCTCACCCTGGCCCCCTACGTCGCGACCGGCTGGGCGGCCGATCCGGTCGCCGGAACGCCATGGGTCGGGGCGGTCGGCACGCGGACGACGGCGGGGCTCGCCCTGGAATGGCTCGGCGCCCTGCGACTGGAAGTCGGATACGGGGCGCAGTCGCGCCAGGGGCATGTGTCGTTCGACGTCACACGGGACTTCTGGGGTGTGTTGTGAATCTCGCACTTTACTGCACCGCCGGGCACACTAGGTTTGACGGACCACCCTATGCCTGACACCGCGTTCTCCGACGAGTGGCTCGTTCCCACCATCGCGGGGCTGATCACCCCCGAGCGGCTGGCGGAGCTGCGCGCGTCGGCCGAACCAGGCCGGACGTTGTGGGAGACCGTGGTGGCCGGGAAGCTCACCACCAACGAGGCCATCCTGGAGCAGTTGTCGTTGCGGTCGGGGATTCGGGTCGCGGACCCTTCGTTGATCGACCCGACCGGGCGCGAGGCGGTGGACGAGGCGTTGGCGCGCCGCTACCGCGTCCTGCCGGTGCGGGCCACGGACACCTATCTCGAAGTCGCGACGGCGAACCCGTTGGACATCGACATGGAAAAGGCGCTGGCGTTCGCAACCGGACGCGAGATCCGCTTCCTGTTGTTGCCGCCAGCCAAGATCCTCGAAAAGCTGGACGAGATCTACCGGCCCGAGAAGTCGCTGGACAAGCTGCTCGAAGGCATGGACATGGAATCGTCCGCGGAGCTGGTGCAGCTCGCCGACGAGCAGCCGGACGAGCTCAATATCACGGAGGCCGCGGCCCAGCAGCGGCCGATCGTCCGACTCGTGGATATGATCGTGTCCCAGGCCATCATGGATCGGGCGAGCGACATTCACATCGAGCCCGAAGAAGGTGGGGTCGCGGTCCGTTACCGCATCGACGGTGTGCTCCGGCAGACGATGAAGCTGCCTCGGGTGGTGGGTCTGCCCCTGATCTCTCGCATCAAGATCATGTCGGCCCTGGATATCGCCGACAAGCTGCGGCCCCAGGACGGCCGGGCCCGGGTCGCCGTGAACGGGCAACCGATCGACCTCCGGGTTTCGACGCTGCCGGCGGCGCTGGGCGAGAAGATCGTGATCCGCATTCTCGACTCCCGGGCGACCGTCAAGTCGCTCGACTCGCTGGGGCTGAACCCGGCCGAGACCGAGGCGATCAAGCGCCTGCTCGAGAACCACGAGGGGATCATCCTGGTCACCGGCCCGACCGGGTCGGGCAAGACGACGACCCTCTACTCGGTGTTGAACCAGATCAAGAGCGAAGGCGTCAACATCGTGACGGTGGAGGACCCGGTCGAGTACCGGATGCAGGGGATCGTGCAGGTGCAGGTACAGGAAAAGACCGGGCTGACCTTCGCCGCCGCGCTGCGATCGATTCTGCGGCAGGACCCCAACGTCGTGCTGGTCGGCGAGATCCGCGACCGCGAAACCGCCCAGATCGCCATCCAGGCGTCGCTCACCGGCCACCTCGTGCTGTCCACCCTCCATACCAACGACGCCTCCAACGCGGTCACCCGCTTGGTCGACATCGGAGTCGAGAGCTACAAGATCGCCGCCTCGCTGCGCGGGGTCGTGGCCCAACGGCTGATGCGCAAGTTGTGCCCGACCTGCAAGGAAGTCTGGATGGAGGCGCCCCCCGAGCGGATGCGGAAGTGGATCCCCACCGGGACCCCCCTGTATCGCGCGGCCGGCTGCCCCGATTGCACCACCACCGGGTACCGGGGTCGGTTTTCCATCATGGAGATCCTGACGGTGACCCCGGAGGTCGAGCGCCGGATCGCCGCCGGCGACACACCCGACAAGATCTCCGATGCTGCGCGGCGGGGAGGGATGCGGGTGTTGTTCGAGAGCGGCCTGGAGCACGTGTTACGCGGCGAGTCGACACTCGACGAGCTGATGCGCGTGGTGGACATCCCCCAGGAGGAGGAAAAAGCCGAGCCCGCCCGCAAGAGCGGCGGCAACAGCGGGGCGGCTGCGGAGCCGGGGCGGCGGAGCGGGGGCGCGGGGGCGCCGACGGCCGTGGCGCCTCCCCCAGCCGAACCGTCCGTGCACTTCGACCTCATCGAAGAGCCGGTCGGTCCGCGTCGGTCCGGACCGCAGGGGCACCCGGTCCGCAAGGTGCTCCTCGTCGATGACGAGGACAGCCTGCGCAAGGTCATGAAAGACCTGCTCGAGCGCGACGGCTACGACGTGACGGAGGCGCGCGACGGCGTACAGGCCCTGGATCAGGTGGACCGGGTGGGACCGGATATCATCGTCCTCGACCTGAACCTGCCCGGGCTCGATGGCTACGGGGTGCTGTCCCACCTCCGCTCGCGGACCGCCACCGCCGGGATTCCGGTCATCGTCCTCACGGCCAAAGGCGATGAGGACAATGAAGTCCGGGTCTTCGAGCTCGGCGCCGATGACTTCCTTCAGAAACCGTTCCGCGCTCGCGCCCTGACCGCCCGTCTCGAAGCCGTGCTGAGCCGCAGCCGGCACTGATCGTCCCGCCAACTCCGTCCCGCCCTTCGTGACCACGCTGCGCGTCTGCTACGTCGACACGTTCGTGGTGCGACGAGGGGCGTCCGGCCTGGAAATCCTGGCGTTGCGTCGCGGCCCCGGCGGGCGCAATCCCGGAACCTGGGAATCGGTGCACGGGACGATCGAACCGGGTGAGAACCCGGTTCAAGCCGCGTTGCGGGAGGTGCGCGAGGAGACCGATCTCGAGACCATCGCGCTCTACAACCTGAGCCGCGTCGAAGGATTCTATCGCCATGCGACCGACGAGGTCGCGTTAATTCCGGCGTTTGCGGCGTTCGTCGCGCCGGAATCCGTAGCGACGCTCTCCGGAGAGCACGACCGAGCCGAGTGGCTCGCGCCGGCGCAGGCGGCCGCGCGCCTCACCTGGCCCCGCGAGCGCAGAGCACTGGATGACCTCTTGTCAATAGTGGGGGTCGGGGGTGCGGGGGAGGGACGGGGGGAGGGGGGCTTGCTGGATGACGTGTTGAGGGTATGCTAGCGGGCGGACCAACCACCCGGGCCCATGTGAATCCGTTCTATCACCGCATCTACCGCGTTGTGCGCCACATTCCCCGGGGACGCGTCGCCACCTACGGCGTGGTGGCGCGTCTCGCCGGACGGCCCGGCGCGGCGCGCACGGTCGGCTGGGCCCTCTCCGCACTTCCCGAAGACACCGACGTCCCGTGGTGGCGCGTGATCAACGCGGCCGGGCGAATCTCCCTTGCCGGCGATCACAGCGCCGTGCTGCAACGGGCGCTGCTGCTCCGCGAGGGGGTGAAGTTCGCCCCGGGCGGCGCCGTCGGATTGAATGCGTTCGGGTGGCCGGCGGATTCCTACGACAACATCTCGGCCCACACGCGGGCCGCTTCCTCACGCAGATCCCGGAGATTGAAGGGCTTCCGGACGTAACGTAGCCCCAGCCGCGTCAGCATCTCATCGGTCGTCGGTCGCACGTCACCGGTCGCCACCAGCACCGCCGGTTTGACATCGGGGTGCCGGTCGATCAACTCTTCGACGAACAACTTTCCTTTTGCCGCCGCTTGCCCGTCGGCCAGGATCAGATCGAACCGCCGGGACCCGGCGAGGTCGAGCGCGTGCTGCGCCGTCCGCGCGACTTCCACCGCGTGGCCTTCTTTGGCGAACAGGGCCACCACGAGCCGGCGCACCGCGGGATCGTCGTCCACGAGCAGGATCGTGCGCCGCGCCAGAGAGGCTGGAAGGGCCACCGGTTCGGGCTCGGCTTCCGGGCGCTCGCGCGGGGCATCGGACGGCGCGGGAGGGAGATCGACCCGGAACGCCGCCCCGCCTTCCCACTCGTGGCCCTGGCGCGGCAGCTCCTCGGAGATGTGGCCGCCGTGGGTCTTCACGATCGAGTAGCAAATGGAGAGGCCGAGCCCGGTGCCTTGCCCCGGCTCCTTGGTCGAAAAGAACGGGGTGAACAGCTGGCGCCGCACCTCCTCGGGAATGCCGGGTCCGTTGTCGGAGACGCGCAGATGGATCAAGGCGTCGGCCCACGTCTCGATCACGACGATGCGGGGCCGGCCCGGCTGGTTCTCGCCCACCGCCTGCGCGGCGTTGGTCAGCAGGTTCAGCACCACCTGCTGCAGCGCGTGGCGATCGCCCAGGACCTCCGGGAGGTTGGCCTCGAGCACCCGGCGCGGCTCGATCTGACGCAGCTTCAGGTCGTAGCTCATCAGCAGCAGGGTGCGTTGCACCAGGTCGTTGAGGTCCACCCGCGAGCGTTCGGAGGGGCCCTTGCGGGCGAAGGTCAGCAGGTTGCGGACGATGCGGCCGGCCCGCTCCGCCTGCTCGTGGATGACCTTCAAGTGCCCGCGATCGCCCGAGGCGAGCCCCTTCTGCTCCAGCAGGAACTCCGAGAGCCCGGTGATCGAGGTCAGCGGGTTATTGAGCTCGTGGGCCACCCCCGAGACCAGCTGGCCCACGGTCGCGAGCTTCTCGCTCTGGATCAGCTGGGCCTCCATCAGTTGGGCGTCGGTGACGTCTTCCACGAGGACGACCGCGAGCTGATCGGGCGTGGCGCCGGGCATGCGGGTGACGATCACCCGGTAGTGGCGTCCGGTGTGATCCGATCGCGCCACCAGCACCGGCGTCCGCTCCGCCCCCTGACGGACCGCTTCGAGCATGTCGAGCAACGCTTGCGAGCGGCCCAGGAGGGCCTGGCTCAACGGGCTGCCGATCACGGCCGGCAGCGCTTGGCCCAGCATCGTCGCCAGGGCGCGGTTGGCGCGGCGCACCCGGAACTGCGCGTCCACCACCGCCATCCCCTCGGTCAGCGCATCGAACGCCGTTTCCCATTGCTCCTTGCCGCGGCGCACCAGGTCGAAGAACCGGGCGTTCGCGAGCGCTACCGCGGCGTGCGTGGCCACCGTCGACAGGAGGCGGATATCCTCGGAGGAGAGCACGCCATCGCGGGGTTCCACGAGGACCAGGGTCCCGACCACGACGCCGTGCGCGCGCAACGGGACGGCGGCGGCGGAATCGGCGACCGTCTGCCCCACCAGCGAAATGCCGGCGTCGTCTTCCCGTCGCACGACCTCGATGCGCTCGCTCCGGACCGACTGCGCGACCAGTCCCGGATCGTCGGCGGGGATCGCCGTGCCCACGAGCGCGGCGACGCTACCGTCCGCCCCCGCAACGGTCGACGGATCGTGAACGGACTCGCCCGCCAGGGCGACGAGCGCGCCACGGGCGTCGAGAAACCGCATCGCGAAGCGGACCACCTGGCCGACGATGCGGTCGAGTTGAATCGAATCCGAGAGGATGTACGACAGCTCTTGGAGGCTGAAGAGCTCCGCCAGCCGGCGGTTGAGCTCCTCCGACGTGCGACGGGATTCGTGCTCCGCGTTCCGGAGCCGCCGCCGCAGCCGCACGATGGCTGTGCCGGCCGCCACCGCGGCGCCGGCGGCGACGACGAGCCCCCCAATGGTCATCTGGTTGATTGCGGCCACCGCCACTATTGTAGCCACGAATGCCCGCTAATTCACGCCGGGTGAGGCGGGCGGCGTTCCTCGCGGCCGCCCTCGCCTGCCACCAGCCACCCCACCCACCGGCCGTCTCCCGCGTCGGCCCGGCGCTGGGAGCCATGTTCAGCGTGGCCGCGTGGGGACCAGACTCGGCCCGTCTGGCCGCCGCGGTCGGGATGGCCTTCGACTCGGTGGCCCTGGTGGACTCGCTGTTGTCGCCCGACTGGCGGGGGTCGGAGCTGTCCCTGGTGAACCACGCCGGCGGACCGCACCGGGTGTCGCCAACGCTCCAGGCCGTCCTCGCCGCGGGACTCGCCGTCGCGCGGGCTTCTCACGGCGCCTACTCCCCGGGGCACCCCGATGGCCGCGGACTCCTCCTGGACACCGTGCGGGGAGGGGCCACGGTCACGCTCGCGCGGGGGACGACACTCGAGCTCGACCCCATCGCTCGAGGATACGCGCTGGATCGCGCGGCACGGGCGTTGTCCGGAGCCGCCGACAGCGCGGTTCTGGATCTCGGCGGTCAATATCTCCTGGTCGGGGGAGCGAGCATCCGCGCCGTGGGTGTTCCCGATCCCGACAATGACCTGACGCTCCTGGTCCTCGTGGGAGTGGCTCCGGGACGGTCTCTCGCGACGACGGCGCGGCCGGCGACGCCGGGAGACCTGCGGGACCCGCGCACCGGTCGCCCGGCAACCCGGGCGCGCTCGGTGACGGTGGTGGCGGCGACCGGCGTGGCCGCCGCGGCCTGGTCGCGGGCCTTCTTCGTGCTGGGGTGCGACTCGGCGCTCGCCGGGGCCGGGGCTGCCGCAGTCGCGGTCGTGTGCGCCGACGATCAAGCGGGAGTGCGCTGGACGGACGACCTGACCGGCCGGGTGCAACGGGCGCCTAATGATTCGGCGGATTCTGCCCGGCCTGGGCACGGGAGATCACCCGCTGCTCCTCCTGATCCAGCTTCCGGACCGCATTCCCCCAGCTCCCGTTCTGCGCCGTCCCGTACTGGACGACGAGCTGCTCGTCCCGCCAGTTGATCCCGTCCTCGAACAGGTAGATCGCCATCGCCTGCTGGCGCAGATCGAGCTGCTGCGTGCCCCAGGTCGGCGTCAACGGCACGATCCCCGCGGGGCGATACAGGCGGCCTCGCGAGAGAATCGACAGGTTCTCCGGAGTGAACCGGGCCGACTGCGCCATGCCGTAAAACGTCACCAGGGCGAGGGTCGGGTTCAGGGCTCCCGCGCGCTGCCCTGCCGCCGTGATATCCTGCTGCTTGCTCGCGACCAGGCTGGAGAGCGAGGTGTACGTGTCGGGGGCGAGCAGCCGAATCACGCCTTCGGAGAGGGGG
The DNA here is from genome assembly GCA_035500495.1 of Gemmatimonadales bacterium. GTDB lineage: Bacteria > Gemmatimonadota > Gemmatimonadetes > Gemmatimonadales > GWC2-71-9 > DASTHG01. The sequence goes on along the minus strand of DATJXC010000133.1, from coordinate 66,153 downwards.
AGCAGCTGCAATTGCAGCTGGTCGGCATTGATCTGGATCACGATATCGTCACGCCGTAGCGATCCGTACCCCTTTGGCACCCCTCCTCCTTGAGTGGCGGCGCTGGAATCCTGGGACACCGCGCGGCTGCATGCCGCCAGTGCGAGGTACACGGTGAGAGTCGCCCGCCGTCCGATCATGGTCCGCTCCTCCTTCGCGTCATGCTACCCCCAGCTTCCCCCGCAAGATACGTGAAGAAGGCTTCCACGTTGCGGGCGTGCTGGTGGATGTCGAAGGACGACCGGGCCCGCCGGGCGCCGGCCGCTCCCATCGCCTGGAGGCGCGCGGGAGCCGCGAGAAGTCCCGCGACGGCGTGGGCCATCGCGGCGGGATCGCGCTCGGGGACCAGGACGCCGCTGTCGGGAAACACCGCGTCGCGGTTGCCCCGGATGTCGGTGGCGACCAGCGCCGCCCCGCATGCCATGGCCTCGTAGAGGACCCGGGACATCCCTTCGGTGTTGTCGTGCGATCCGCTGATCACGATGTCGGCGGCCTGCATCCACCGCTCGATGTCGGGCTGCTGGGGCAACACCCGGACGGCGTCGGCGGTGCCGTGGGTGGTCGCGCGGCGCGCGATTTCCGCCTCGAATCCGGGAGGGTGCGGGGTGCCGACCACCAGGAGCAGCGGGCGGTGCGGGCCCTGGTACAGGAGCCGCAGCGCCTCGACGATGTCCAGCACGCCCTTGGCCTCGGTCACCTGGCCGACGTAGAGCAGCACGGGGCGGTCGACAGGGAGACCCAGGGTCTGCCGCAGCGCCGCACGATCCGCGGCGGGATGGAATCGCCGCAGGTCAGCCCCCCCGAGGATGGTGCGGTACCGGGCGGAGATGCGCGGGGTGTCGGAAAACCGGCGGCGCGTATCGTCCGAGACCCCGATGATGCCGTCGGCGAGCCGCTCGAGGATGGGATCGAGGTTCCGGTCCGGCCGCGTCAGCGCCACGAACCAGGCGAGCCGGGCCTGCGTCCCGAGCTTCGCGAGCCCACAAACCAGCGTGTCGCGCTCCGCGTCCGGAGCGATGATGTCGATCGACTCGCGCTTCAGGACGGCGCGGATCTGGCGGATCGAGCGCCAGACCGCCAGCGCGGTCCTGGGCTTGATCGGATGCAGCGGGATATGGATGACCGGACACCCGAGGCGCTCCAGATGGTCGGTCAGCTCCCCGGGGCCGGGGCAGATCGCCAGCGGCAGGACGACGGCGCGGTCCAGGTGTTCGATCAGGAGCGCCATGCTGCGCTGCCCGCCCATCCGCAGGTGGGGATAGTGGCTGACGAACGCGGCCCGCAGGGGGAGGGAACGCGTGGCCGGCGCGGTCATCGGTCGGCCGGCGTGAGGCGTCCGACGAGCGCCTCGCGGAGATCGGCGATCCCGGCGCCGGTGCGGGCGCTCGTCACGAGAAAGGCCTCGTCGTCCATCCCGAGCGCGGTTCGCAGCGCGAGGGCCTGGGTCTGCCGGCGCGCGGCGGACAGTTTGTCGCTCTTCGTGGCGGTGGCGAGCACGGCCGTGCCGGCCTGGGCGAGCTGGTCCTGCATCGCGCGGTCGCCGTCGGAGGGCGCGTGGCGCAGATCGAGGAGCCAGATGACCCCGCGCAGGTGGGGTCGGTGCAGGGTCTCGCCCAGCAATTTCAGAAACGTGGTGCGCTGGGCCTTGGAGACTCGGGCGAAGCCGTAGCCGGGGAGATCCAACAAATACAGAGAGACGGGAGAGGGGAGAGGGGAGAGGGCATTCGCTGCCGTCCCTCTTTCCTCTCCCTTCTCCCCTCTCCTGAGCTGCGCTTCGAACACGTTCAGCGCCCGCGTCTTCCCCGGCGTCGCGGAGATCCTCGCGACCCGGTGACCTATCAGGGCATTGAGCAGGCTCGACTTCCCGACGTTGGAGCGGCCGACGAAGGCGATTTCTGGGAGCGGGGGATCGAGCACCACGTCGGCGTTGGGGAACGCACCGACGTAGCGGGGGAGGGGCGAACGCTCGGTCAGGCTTCTTTCTTCTGACGTGGCCGCTCGGTCACGAGCAGCGGCGGGCGGCCCTCGGTGACGCACTCGGCGGTGATGGCGACCTCACGCACGTCGTCGCGACTCGGCAGGTCGAACATGATGTCCGTCATCATCTCTTCGAGGATGGCGCGCAGGCCGCGGGCCCCGGTGCCGCGCTTCAGCGCCTTCTTGGCGATCTCGCGCAGCGCGTCCTTCTCGATGGTGAGCCGGGCGTCTTCCAGCTCGAACAGCTTCTGGTACTGCTTGGTGAGCGCGTTCTTGGGCTCGACCAGGATGCGCACCAGCGCGTCTTCGTCGAGGGCGTCGAGCGGCACGGTGACCGGGAGGCGGCCTACGAGCTCCGGGATCAGGCCGTAGCGCAGCAGGTCGTCGGGCTCGACGTCGAGGAAGGGGTTGTGCTTCATCTTGTCGGCGACGCCGAGCTGGACTTCCTCTTTAGTGAAGCCGATCCGCCGCCGGCCGGTGCGGGCTTCGATGATCTTCTCGAGCCCGTCGAACGCGCCGCCGCAGATGAAGAGGATGTCCTTGGTGTTGACCTGGATGTACTCCTGCTGGGGGTGCTTGCGGCCGCCCTGCGGCGGGACGCTCGCGACGGTGCCCTCGAGGATCTTGAGGAGAGCCTGCTGCACCCCCTCGCCCGAGACGTCGCGGGTGATGCTCGGGTTCTCGGACTTGCGCGCGATCTTGTCGATCTCGTCGATGTAGACGATGCCGCGCTCGGCCTCGGTCACGTTGAAGTCCGCCGACTGCAGCAACCGGACCAGGATGTTCTCCACATCCTCCCCGACGTATCCCGCCTCGGTGAGGGTCGTAGCGTCCGCGATGGTGAAGGGGACGTCGAGGATGCGCGCCAGCGTCTGGGCCAGCAGGGTCTTACCGACGCCGGTCGGGCCGATCAGGAGGATGTTGCTCTTGTCGAGCTCGACTTCACTCTCCCGGGCCTGATGCGAGTTGATCCGCTTGTAGTGATTGTAGACCGCCACGGCCAGGGTCTTCTTGGCCGGCTCCTGGCCGATCACGTACTGATCGAGGACGTCCTTGATCTCCGAGGGGATGGGGACCTGGGTGATGCTCTCGGAAACCTCGCGCTCTTCGTCCTCCGCCAGAATCTCGTTGCAGAGGGCGATGCACTCGTTGCAGATATAGACCGACGGGCCGGAGATGAACTTCCGGACCGAGTCCTTGGACTTCCCGCAAAACGAGCAGCGCAGGTGCTTGTCGTGTGACATAGGGCCCTAGTATGGGGAGTCAAGTCCCCGCGACGCAAGAGTTACTTCGGCTTGCCGTCGTTGATCTCCTTCAGATTCGAGATCACATGGTCGATGAGGCCGTATTCCAGGGCTTCCTCGGCCGACATGAAGCGGTCCCGGTCCATGTCCTTCTCGATGACGTCCACGCCCTTGCCGGTGTGCTTGGCGTACAGCTCGTTCAGCTTGGCGCGCAGATACAGGATTTCGCGGGCCTGAATCTCGATGTCGGAGGCCGTTCCCTGCGCCCCGCCAGAGGGCTGATGCATCATGATCCGGGCGTGGGGCAGGGCCGAGCGCTTCCCCTTGGTCCCCGCGGTGAGCAGGAACGAGCCCATCGACGCGGCCATTCCCATGCAGATCGTGTTCACCGGCGCCCGCAGGAATTGCATCGTGTCGTAGATCGCCATCCCCGCCGACACGAGGCCGCCCGGGCTGTTGATGTAGAGGTAGATGTCCCGCTCCGGGTTGTCCGCGTCGAGGAACAGCAGCTGGGCGATGATGATGTTGGAGACATCGTCGTTGATCGGCGTCCCCAGGAACACGATCCGGTCCATGAGGAGCCGGGAGAAGATGTCGTAGGTCCGCTCGCCTCGGCTCGAGCGCTCGATGATATAGGGCGGATAGATGGTGCTCATCGTCATGCTGGCTCCACAGTGGACTGGGACAGGAGGAAGGTGAACACCTTTTCCTCGGTCAGGCCGCGCTCCAGGTCACGCAGCCGCTTGTTCTTCTCGAGCGAGGCGTACAGCTCGGCGGGAGGCATCTTGCGCTTGGCAGCGAGCTCCTGGACTCGCTGATCGATTTCCTGCTCGCTGGCGCGCAGCTGGTGGTGCTCCACGATCCAGTCGAGGACCAGGTCGCGCTGCACCTGCTGCTCGGCGATCGGCCGGAACTCCGTCGCGAACTGGGCGAACCGGTCCTCGGGGACGCCGTAGGCTTGCCCGTACGTGGCGATGACCCGGTCCACCAGCGGCCGCGGCGCCGCCACCGCGTTCGCCGCGACGACCTGCGCCAAGACTTCGCTCCGCACCCGGGAGTCGGCCTCCCGCTCGGCCTCGTGTCGCAGGTCTTCGCGGATCGCCGTGCGCAGCGCTTCGAGCGAGTCGAAGTCGCCGATCTCCCGCGCGAACTCGTCGGTCAGCTCGGGCAATTGCTGGCGCTTCACCTCGTGCAGGGTGATCCGGACGTCGCGCGATTGGCCCCGCTTGTCGGCGTCGGGGAAATCATCGGGGAAGCGCACCGTGGCGTCGACCGATTCTTCGGGGCGCAGGGCGAGGATCCGCTCCTCGACGTCGGGAATCGCCTGGCCTTCGCCGAGGACGATCTGGTAAGGCTCGGCGTGCTTCACCGTGTCGCCCTCGCGCTGGCCCAGGGTGACCTTCACCAGGTCCTTGGGCTTGGGGGGCTCGCCGCTCACCGGCGACCACGGGGCCCGCTGCTCGCGCAGGGTCCCAAGCTGGGCCTGCACCTGATCTTCGGTCACCGGCGCGACCTTGCGTTGCACGGTGAAGCCGCCGAGGCGCTGCAGTTGGATCTCCGGTCGCACTTCGACGTGGAAGGTGAAGGTGAGCGGCGTCCCCTCCTCCCACTTCAGGTCGTGGATATGCGGGTCGGCGATCGGCTTCAGCTGCTCCTGCTCGAGCGCCACCTGCCAGCTGCGTTGCACCAGATCCCGCAGGGTGTGCTCCCGGATATCGGCGGCGAACTGTTTCTTGATGATGGCCGAGGGGGCCTTGCCCTTGCGGAATCCCGGGAGGCGGGCGCGGGCCTGATACGAGCGGGTCGCCGCCTCCTCGGCCTCGCGGACCCGGTCGAGCGGGATGGTCACGGCCAGATGGGCCTCGCCCGGTCCCTCGCCGGTCTTCTTGATCTCGATCGTAGTGGTCATGCGGTCCGTAATCTAACCAGGGGGGAAAGACCGAAGGTTCCGGGTGGCAAGGGTTCGGGGCCAGGGATAGTATCTGAGCCATGACCCTCCTGCTCTGCTGCGTCGCGCTCCTCCAGGCGGGCCCGGGACCCGCTTCTCCCGACACCCTGCGCGTCCTGGCCCACGCCTACTACGCCTGGCGCGACTCGAGCTATCCCGTCGGCTCGAGCGACCAGGGGCTGCACCGCTGGGACGACCGGCTCACCGATTACCGGATGGCCTCGGTTCTGGCCCGTCGGCGGCACGTGGACGCGCTCCTGGAGCAGGTCCGGACGATGGCCACCCAAGGGTGGAGCCGGGACGACCGGATCGATTGGCTCCTGTTCCGGGCCCAGCTCGAGCGGGACGCGTTTTTCGCGCGGGTGCAGAAGCCCGAGGAGTCCGATCCGCAGGTGTATGCTGGAGAGGCGGCGAACGGCGTCTTCAGCCTCCTGAAGAAAGAGTATGCGCCGCGACGGGTGCGGGCGCTGGCCGCCGCCGCGCGCTTGGAGCAGGTTCCCGCGCTCCTTGCCACCGCCCGCATCAACCTCACGACGCCCGTCCGGCTCTACGCACGCCTTGCGATCGACGGGCTGCGCGGCGGCGACGATCTCTATCGGACCAGTCTCATGACGCTGGCCGACAGCCTGTCGGGGCCGGAGCGGGAGCGGCTCGTCCGGGCGCGCGACCAGGCCGTGGCGGCGCTGCATGCGTTCGCCGACTGGCTCGCCGCCCGGCTCGATGCGATGCCGGACTGGAAGCCGATGGGGGAGGCGAACTACAACTATCTCCTGAAGCACGTCTACCTGCTGCCGCTCGACGCCTCCCAGGTGGCGATGCTCGGGGAGGCCGAGCTGGCGCACTTCCGCGGGCTCGAAGCGATGCTCCCCGATCCGCGTCTTGCGTCGCCGGATCCCGCGCGCAGCGCCTCGATCCCCAAGGACCAGGCGGCGTTCCTCGCCGCCTACGAGGCGCGGCAGCGGGAGCTGGTCACGTTTCTCTCTGACCGGCACCTGGTCACGCTGCCCCCGTACCTGGGACCGTTTCTGATCCGCCAGCTCCCGGAGGCGTTCAAGCCCACCAGTCCCGGCGGCTTCATGAACGCGCCCGGCCTCTACGACGCCGATTCGAGCGGGTTCTACTTCATTCCGACCTACAACCCCGCGAGCGGCAACTTCTATATCCGGGCCGCCATCGAGGATCCGCGACCGATCCTCGGGCACGAAGGGATCCCCGGCCATTTCCTGCAGATCTCCATCGCCAACCACATCCCCGACGAGATCCGGCGCCAGCACGGGGACGGCATCATTGTGGAAGGGTGGGCGCACTACACCGAGGAGATGCTGCTGCACGAGGGGTTGTATCCGGAGAACTCAGCTTCGCACGGTCAGGTGTTGCGGCTCGCGCGTTATCGTGCGGCACGGATCGGCGTGGACGTCAATCTGCAGACCGGGCGGTGGACATTCGAGCAGGCCGTTCGCTACTTCATGGACGCGGGGGGACTCGATCGCGAGGCGGCGGAAGGGGAGGCGGCGGGTGCCGCGTCGAGTCCGTCGCAGAAGATCACCTATGGGGTGGGGAAGTGGCAGATCCTGCGACTGCTGGGCAAGTACCGTGAGCGTGAAGGAGACGCCTTCCGGCTCGGCGCGTTTCACGACCGGCTGCTTTCCTATGGGAGCCTTCCGTTGTCCGTCGTCGAGTGGCTGATGCTGGGCGACAGCAGCTCGGTGGAATCAGCACTGCGCTAAGAAGACGGGTCCGGATTACGCGTTACGGCGCAGAGCCTTGATGCGATGGTGGGGCCGGACGTCCGGCTTCATGTCGTCGTAGCGGATCACGCTGATCGCCCCGTCGGCCTCGAGCACGGCGAGCCGCACGTCCTCCACCGCCGCCACCCCATGCTCCCGCAATGACTGCAACAGCTCGTCACGGGTCACGCCGGCCCGGTGGAGGTGCTCGTCCAGCACCTGGCCGTGATTGATCAGCATGATCCCCTCGCCCACGAGCAGCCGGCCGGCGCGGCGGCTGGCCCGGCGGACGCGGTCGATGACCTGATGCCACACGATCAACACCGCCGCCGCCGTGAGCCCGCCGATGAGACTCGTGTCCGGTCCCACCATGGCGTTCTGCACTGCGTTCGCAATGATCAGGAGCAGGACGAAATCGAAGATCGACATCTGCCCGAGCTGGCGCTGGCCGGTGAGCCGCAAGCCGGCCAGCAAGGCCAGGTAGACGATCGATGTGCGGATCGCGATGTCGAGCAGCGTGGGCCAGGAAAACGTCACCCGACCTTCCCGCGTGAGGAGTCGAGCGAGTATACCGCCTGGCGCGGCCGGGAGCTACGCCGCAGGCGTTCCCGGCTCGTAGGCGCAGAACGGATCCGAGCCCATCGGATCACCGGTCATGGAAAACGCGCGCGCCCGTGACCCGCCGCACGCCCAGCGGAAGTCGCACCCACCACACTTTCCCGCGAGCGCGTCCATGTCCCGCAGGGCGAGCAGGGCGGGGTGTTCCCGGTAGATCGCCGAGAGCGGCCGTTCGCGCACGTTCCCGAGCTTGGGGTAGGGGAGAAATCCTGCGGGGAAGACGTCACCGCGGTGCGAGACGAAGATCACGCCGTTGCCGTCGCGCACGCCGAGCCCGACCCGCTTGCCCATCGAACCGAGCGCCGCGGGGGGCATCCCCGCCGCGAGCCTGCGCTGAATCCAGTAGCGACGATAGTGCGGGGCCTCCACGGTGCCGACGTGGAACGGAGCGTCGGGGCCGAGATCGTAGACCCAGTCGAACAGCCGCTCGACCTCCGCGGCACTGGGGATCCCGAGGCCGCCGCCGCGCCCAACGGGCACCAGCAGGAACAGACTCCAGCGGCGCACCGGCGGCGCCGCGTGTTGGGAGAGCAGCGCGTACATCGCCGGGAGATGCGGCAGCGTGTCGCGGGTGACGGTGGTGTTGACCTGGACCGGCAGTCCGAATTCGCGCGCCCACCCGAGCGCGTCCATGGACCGCTGGAAGGTGCCCGGGACGCCGCGGAACGTGTCGTGCACCTCGGGGCTTGGGCCGTCCATACTGATGCCCAGCGCGGCTACTCCCAGCGCCCGGAACCGCTCGACCGCGTCTCGCGTCAATGTGGGCGTCGTGCTGGGGGTGATCGAGACCGGGACGCCCATTTCGCGCCCATAGGCGATCAGCTCGAACAGATCGGGCCGCTTCATCGGGTCGCCGCCCGTCAGGATCAGCATGCTCCCCATGGTCTTGATGTCGTCGATCAGGCGGCACGCCTCTTCGGTCGACAGCTCCAGGGCGTCGCGCTGGTGAATCGCGTCGGCGCGACAGTGCTTGCAGGCGAGATCGCAGGCGATCGTCGTCTCCCAATAGACGTTGCGCGGCGCCTGGGCATACACGAACCCGGGGAACGGCGACCCCACCAGAGTGGCTTCGGCCATCATGTCATCATCTCCCGCACGGCCGCGAACGCGCGTCGCGCTGCGGCTTCGGTGAAATCGAGCTCGGCCGGTCCATGGGCCGCCGAAAGAAACGCCGCCTCGAACTGGGAGGGTACCCAATACACTCCCGCCGCGAGCATGGTCTGGAAGAAACGGGCGAACGCCGCGGTGTCCGCGGCGCGCGCGGTCGTCCAATCGGCGACCGGCGCGGCTGAGAAGAAGGCCGTGAGCATCGTACCGACCCGGTTCACGACGAGCGGGACCTGCGCCACCCGAGCTTCCGCCGCCAACCGAAGAGCAAGTTCGGTTGCGGTCTCCGCGATCTTGTCCCACACCCCCGGACGCGAGAGCTCGGTCAGGGTCACGACACCAGCGGTCATGGCGAGCGGATTGCCCGACAACGTGCCGGCCTGATACACCGGCCCCGCGGGTGCCACGAGCTCCATGATGTCGCGACGCCCGCCGTAGGCTCCCACCGGGAGTCCTCCACCGATCACTTTGCCGAGGGTCGTAAGATCCGGAACGACGCCGGTGAGTCCCTGCACCCCGCCGGGATGGGCGCGGAACCCCGTCATCACTTCGTCGAACAGGAGCAAGGCACCATCGTCCCTGGTGAGGGCCCGGAGCCCTGCGAGGAAACCCTCCCGCGGCGGCACGACTCCCATGTTGCCCGCCACCGGCTCCACGATGACCGCCGCGATCTCCCGCCGGTGCGCGGCGAACAGCCGCTCGACGGCGGCGAGGTCGTTGTACGGAGCGACCAGGGTGTCCGCGACCGTCGCGGGCGGGACTCCCGGCGAATCGGGGAGGCCGAGCGTCGCCACGCCCGAGCCCGCCCGCACGAGCAGCGCATCGGCGTGGCCGTGATAGCACCCTTCGAACTTGAGGATCTTGCTTCGCTCGGTATACGCACGCGCCAACCGCAGCGCGCTCATCGTGGCTTCGGTGCCGGAGTTCACGAAGCGGAGCATCTCGAGGCTCGGCACGAACCGCTGAACCAGCTGCGCCAGCTCGATTTCGAGCGGCGACGGGGCGCCGAAACTGGTGCCGTTGGCGACGGCGCGCTGCAGCGCCGCGACCACCGCGGGATGGGCATGCCCCAGAATCAGCGGGCCCCACGAGAGGACGTAGTCGACGAAGTGACGACCATCCACGTCGGTGATCGATGCGCCCGATCCTGCGGCGATGAACAACGGGTCGCCGCCGACGGCACGGAAGGCCCGCACCGGGGAATCCACGCCCCCCGGCAGGATGGCGCGAGCTTCCTGGAACAGCGCCGCCGACCTGGTGGCACTGGGGGCAGGGGAAGCGATGAGGGACTCGGTCATGCCATGACTCCCAGCCTGGCCAATGCCGCCTCGGCCGCCCGCTGGCCTGAGGCGATACAATCGGGAATGCCGACGCCCTCGTAGGACGCTCCGGCGAGGTGGAGGCCGGGGTGACGCCTCGTCAGGCGCGTAATGCGCGCGACCCGAGCCTGATGGCCGATGACGTACTGCGGTACTCCACGCGGCCAGCGGAACACGCGGGCCAGGCGCGGCTCGCTGACGATCCCGAACAGGCGCGCCAGCTCGGTCCGGGCGAGACCCACCAGGGCCTCATCGGAGCGAGTGACGATCTCCTCCTGGCCTTCGCGACCGATGAAAAACCGTATCAAGACGCCATCGGCGGGCACACGGTCGGGGAACTTGTTGGAGGTCCAGGTGCACGCGACCACCGGGCTGCCCTCGGCGCGCGGCGAGACGTATCCGTAGCCGTCGAGCCGGCACCGGGCGGGAACCGCTGCAGCTGGAAAGCCGAGGGACACCGTCGCGGTGGAGACGAACGGCACCGCGGCCAGCTCGCTGGAAAGACCGGGGTCTAGCGCCTCCAGGAGCCGCGCGCTCGCGAAAGCCGGGGCCGCGAGGATCACGGCCGGCGCCGTCAGGCGCTCACCGCTGGCGAGGCGGACCGTGTACCCGTCGTCGTGGATCGACACGGTGTTCACCGTGACACCGCAGCGTATCGATTCCGGGGGGAGCCGTTGCGTGGCCGCCTCCACCAGCTCGCCCAGGCCACCGGCCGGTGTGACGAAACCAGTCGGCGTCTGGGTGCCGCTCCTCCCATTCTGGAGCCGGCGACGCAGCATGGACCGGACCACGCTCCCGTGGGTGCGCTCGAGGTCCACGAGCTGCGGGAATGTCGCCGCCAACGACAGCCGCTCGCCGTCGCCGGCGTAGATCCCGGAGAGCAGCGGCTCCACCAGCCAGTCGTACGCCTCGCGCCCGAACCGCCGGGTGACGAACTGGGCGATGCTCTCCTCGTCGGTCGCTTTCCGGGCGGGGATGACCGCTTCCAGACCGGCGCGCACCCGACCAAGCGGGGAGAGGATGCGCGTCTTCAGGAGCGGCCCGACGCGGGAGGGGACGAGGCCGGTGAGTCCCTGGGGCAGCTCGTGGAGCCGACCCCGTCGCTGGACGTAGGTCCGGCGGAACGCGGGGTTGGTGCCGCGCAGGCGATCCTCGATTCCCAGGGACCGGCAGAAGGCGACGCCGGCGGGTTTGGCGGCGAGCATGCAATCCGGTCCTCCTTCCACCACGTATCCGTCCACCCGCTCGGTAGCGATCTTGCCGCCCAGTTGGTGTTGGGATTCGTAGAGCACGAAGGGAACATCCGCGTCCGCCAAGCGCAGCGCGGCCGCGAGGCCGGTGATCCCGCCGCCGACGATCACCACCGGCTCCTGGCGGCCGGTCATCGCCACCCCTGACCGGCGGCGGTGGCCCTCACAAGCTCCGCCAGGCCGGCGATCATCGCGGGGTGGTCCCCCACCATCGCAATACGCTCGAGCCGCACTCGCAGATCCGCCGCGCGCTGCCGCAGCTCGACGTCCAGATCGTAGAGCACTTCCACGTGTTCGCTCGTGAACCCGATGGGCGCGATCAGGGCGTCCCGCCGCCCGTCGGCCGCCAGCTGTTCCACCACCGTCTCGACGTCGGGCCCCAGCCAGGGCTCGTTCGTCATTCCCGCCGATTGGAAGGCGAGCCGGTGCGGCCGCGTGCCGAGGCGCTCGATCACGCCGGCGACCGTGGCCTGCAGCTGGCGCTCGTAAGGATCCTGCCATTCGCGGATCCGCTGCGGGAGGCTGTGCGCCGTGAAGACGACGGTCACGCCGTCCCGGACGGCGCCAGAAAAACGGGCCAGACCTTCCCGCACGCGGTCGGCGAGCGCATCGAGAAAACCGGGGAGGGTCGGCCATTCCCGGATCGGGGCAACGCTCACGCGCGAGCCGGCCGCGGCGACCTGCTCGACGTACCGCTCGATGCTCAGCCGAGAGTAATGCGGGGCCATGACGAGACCCACGGCCCGCTCGATGCCGGCCGCTTCGAGCCGCTCGAGTGCCGCCTTGATATAGGGATGCCAGTGACGCATCCCGACGAGCGTGGTGAACCGCGTCCCGTTGGTGTTGAGCGCGGCGTCGAGGGCCCGCGCCTGCTGCTCCGTCTGCGGCCGGATCGGCGAGCGACCGCCGATCTGGGCGTAGCGCTCGCGGACCTCGTTCACCACTCGCGGAGGCGTGGGACGGAAGCCGCGCACGTCGAGCAGATACGGTTCGACATCCGACAGGGACTCGGGGCCGCCGTAAGCCATGACGAGAACACCGACCGGCGCCGCCATCAGCCGGTCAGCTCGTGGACCAGGTCCACGACCGCCCGCACGTTGTCCACCGGCGTGCCCGGGAGGATGCCGTGCCCGAGGTTGAAGATGTGGCCGGGTCGGCCGCCGGCCCGCCGCAGCACGTCCCGCACGCGGGCTTCGAGCTCGGGGCGCGGAGCGAACAACGCGACCGGATCGAGGTTACCCTGAACCGCGCGATCTTCGCCGACCCAGACCCAGGCCTCGTCCAGCGGGACCCGCCAATCGAGCCCCAGGACGTCTCCCCCCGCATCGCGCATGAGCTCGAGCAGTGTCGTCGTGTCCACCCCGAAGTGGATCGTCGGGACGCCGAGCGGGCGCAGTCGCTCGAACAGGCGGCGCGAGTGCGGCAGGACGTAGCGGCGGTAATCGTCCGGCGAGAGGGCGCCGACCCAGCTGTCGAACACCTGGAGCGCCTGGGCGCCGGCCTCGACCTGTGCCGCGAGGTAGTCGCCGAGCACCTTCACCAGCCGGTCGAGCAGAGCGTGCCAGGTATCCGGCGCGCCGTACATCAGGGTCTTGGCTTCGATGAAGTGACGCGACGTGCCGCCTTCGATCGCATAGCAGGCGACCGTGAACGGTGCTCCTGCGAACCCGATCAGCGGCACCTCGGCCGGCAACTCGCGCCGCACCAGCCGCACCGCCTCCAGGACATGGGCGAGCCCGTCCCGCACATCGACGGCCGCGAGCCGCTCCACGTCCCGCTGGGAGCGGACGGGAGTTCGGATGACCGGACCCTCGCCGTGGGCGAAGGCGAGGTCCAGGCCCAGCGGCACGAGCGGGAGCAGAATGTCGGCGAACAGGATGGCGGCATCGACCCCGAGACGGCGCACCGGCTGCAGCGTGACTTCGGCCGCGAGCTCCGGCTGGGCACAGATCTCGAGCAGCGAATGCCGCTCCCGGATCGCCCGGTACTCCGCCATGTAGCGACCTGCCTGGCGCATGAACCACACCGGAGTGTGCGCCGCGGGCTCCCGCCGGGCGGCGGCGAGGAAGGGGAGGGTGGCCGGGGCGGCGGTCAGAGCCACGTCTTCAGGGCCTCCAGGCCCGGTTGATGAATCGCCGTGTGCAACGGCGCGTCACGCTCGGTAAACGGGCGGGCGGCGGTGCTCCGCAGCTCCGTCACGAGACTGGAAAAGCGCACCAGGTCCTGCGTCTCATAGACCACGACGAACTCCTGGTCTTGCAGTCCGGTGGAGTAGAGCAGCAGCTGGGTGATGTCTTCGTATTGCTTTCCGACCTTGATGTGCTCGCCCATCATGTCGCGGCGGTCCTCGCGCGACTTCGCGTACCACGATGCGGTCTTCGTGAACGGGTACATCACCAGGTAGGGCCGCCGCTCCGGCGCAAAGGGATCGAGCTCCTGGCGCGAGCGGGTCTTCGTGTATTGCGAGGGCAGGGTGAACCCCCACAGCGCGGCGCGCAGGGTCACGCAGCCGCGGACCGGCGCCAACGCCTCGGCAAATCGCGCGAAGAAGCGCGCGGGTGTCCCCGGATCGTCACCGGCCGTCGCCGTCCATACGATCAGGTCGTTGCCCGACTCGATGCCGAAGGTCTGGTAGAGGTGCAGGGCATCGACGCCCCCCTTCAGCGTCTCGAGCCAGCGGCACCGGATCTCGGACCGGCGGGCGGGCGGTAGCGACCAGTAGGCGTCGTTGAACGCGACGAGGGCGAAATGGTTCAAGGTCTGGGGTGTCTGTTCCATGCTGCGCTGGACCTCAGGTCTCTCGCAGCCAGCGGGCGGCGTCCGCGGCGTGATAGGTGATGATGAGATCGGCCCCGGCCCGGCGAATCCCGGTGAGGATCTCCAGGACGGTCCGCCGTTCATCGAGCCAGCCCTGTTGCGCCGCCGCCTTCACCATCGCGTACTCGCCACTCACGTTGTACGCCACGAGCGGCAGCTCGGGGAAGCGATCCCGGGTGGTGCGGATGATGTCCAGGTAGGGCAGGGCCGGCTTGATCAACAGCAGATCGGCGCCTTCCTGGACGTCGAGGGCGTTCTCCTTCAAAGCCTCGCGGGCGTTCGCGGGATCCATCTGGTGGCTCTGGCGGTCGCCCTGCTTGGGGGCGCCCTCCGCCGCCTCGCGGAATGGGCCATAGAAGCTCGACGCGTACTTGGCCGAGTAGGACATGATCGGCACGTGGGCGAACCCCTCGTCGTCCAGACTCGTGCGGATCCCGGCGACCATCCCGTCGAGCATCGCCGAGGGGGCCACGATGTCGGCGCCGGCAGCCGCCTGGGACACGGCAATGCGTCCGAGCACTTCCACCGACTCGTCGTTCAGCACATAGGAGTCCGGAAGCTGGGAGTGGGAGAGCACGGGAGAGCTTCCGTTCAGGAGCCCGCAGTGGCCGTGGTCGGTGTATTCGCACAGACACGCGTCCGTGATGACCACCAACTCGGGGCATTCGACCTTGATCGCCTGTACGGCGCGCTGCACGACACCATCCGCCGCGAAGCTTCCGCTTCCGTCGGCATCCTTGTGAGCCGGGATCCCGAACAGGAGCACCGCCCGCACTCCGAGTTGGTACAGCTTCGCAGCCTCCCCGGCCACGCGATCGACCGGCCACTGCGATACCCCGGGCATGGACGCCACCGCGCGCGGCGTCCGCGTGGCCGCGGTGACGAACAGGGGCGCGATGAGCTGCCGCGCGAGGAGATCGGTTTCGCGGACCAAACCCCGAAGGCCTGGGGTGAGCCGCAGCCGGCGTGGACGCAGTCCGGCAGTGGTCGGTCGGACAAAGGGGGCCGTGGTCATGCTCCGCTCGCCGTGAGGGTGGCACCCGCGTAGTGCTGCTCCAGCGCCTCCACGAGATCGTGCACCGTGTGCGACACGGGCTCGACGTGGACCGGCAATCCCGCCGCTCGAGCCGCTTCGCTCGTGACCGGTCCGATGCAGGCGACGACGCTCCCCTCGAGCAGGTACCGCGCCCGGGTCCCCAGGAGGGCGAAGCAATTCTCCACGGTGGAGACGCTGGTGAACGTCACCGCATCGATGCCCCGTTCAAGCTCAGCCTTCGCGGCGTGGTCGGGGACGGCGGGGAGTGTCTCGTAGACGGTGACCTCATCCACGATCGCCCCGCGCTGCGTGAGCTCGACCACCAGGGCCTCGCGGGCGCGAGCCGCCTTGGGAAACAGGACACGGCGCCCCCGTACTTCGCCGATCTCGCGGCCGAGCTGCTCCCCCAGGAATTCCGACGGTACGAAGTCCACATGGGCACCACGCGCCGCAACCGCGCGGGCGGTGCCGCTGCCAACCGCTGCGATTCGAACTCCCGCCGGAACCGCTCGCTCGGCAAGACGATCGAAGAAGACCGCGACGCTGTTGGCGCTCGTGAAGGCGACCCAGGCGTAGTGGTCGAGGGCCGCCAGCGCCCGATCGAGCGGTGCTAGGTCGTTGGCCGGTCGAATCTCGATCGTGGGAAAGAGAATCGGGAGGGCTCCCCGAGCCGCCAGCGCGTCGGACAACTCTCGAGCCTGGGGACGCGGGCGGGTCACCAGGACGCGGCGTCCGGCGAGAGGCCCTGTCCCGGTTGGCGTCGTCACCGGAGAAGCGCCCGGGCGCCGCGGGTCAAAGCGTCTTCGGCCAGGCGGTGGGCCAACCCCAGCGGGTCACCGAGCGGCGCGGATCCCTGAACCCGGATCGCACGGCTTCCATCGACCGCCGCCACGAGTCCGGTCAAGGTGAGAATCGGGTCGGGGTCCGGGGCCGCCGAGCAGAAGGCGGCGATCGGGGCCGCGCAGCCGCCTCCCAACGCGGCCAGGAACCCGCGTTCGGCACCGGTCGTCGCCCGCACGACCGCATCGTCCAGCTGCGAAAGCAGGGTCCGGGTGTCCTGGTCGTCGGCCCGACACTGGATGGCGAGCGCGCCCTGGCCGGGCGCGGGGAGCATCACGTCGAGCGGGAGGTACTCGCTGATCGTGTCGGCGAGGCCCAGCCGCTCCACTCCCGCCGCCGCGATCACAATGGCGTCGTAACTCCCGGCCAGGGCCTTCTTGACGCGGGTGTCCACGTTGCCGCGCAGCGATCGCACGGCAAGGTCGGGCCGCAACGCCCGCAGTTGGGCTTCGCGACGGGTGCTGGAAGTTCCGACGGCGGCACCCGCCGGGAGCGCCGCGAGGGGCGCGCGGGAGCGCGCGATCACCACATCGCGGGGGTCGGCGCGCTGCCAAACGGCGGCGACGATCAGGCCGTCCGGGGTCTCGACCGGAAGGTCCTTGAGTGAGTGGACCGCAAAGTCGATGGCCCCGCGCCGCAATGCCGACTCCAGCGCTTCCGTGAAGAGTCCCTTCCCCCCGATCTCCGGGAGCGGCTCCGCGAGCCGGCGGTCGCCTTCGGTAGTGATGAGAATCTCTTCGCACGCGCAGCCGCTCAGGTCGCGCAGCGCCGCCGCGACCCGCGACGTCTGCCACCGCGCGAGGGCCGAAGCGCGGGTGCCGCCGCGCAGGAGTGTCGTGGCGCCGGTCATGCGGCGGTCCCGGTGGTCTGCGGCTGGTCGCTCTCGAGGCCGAACAGCGCGCGGGTGACCGCCGTGAAAGTCCGGGCCTGGTCCGGGTCCTGCACTTCCCGGAGGCGGCGCGTCGGCTCGTGGAGCAGCTTGTTGACGAGCGATTGCGAGAACGCGTCGAACTGCGCCCGCAGAGCTGGTGGTGCGTCGCCACCGAGGCGGCGCAGCATCCGGTCCAGCTCACGGCGCCGGATCGACTCCGTGTGGGCCCGCATCTCCCCGAGCAGGGGCCGCAGGGCGGCGCCGCGCCGCCATTCCTCGAAGTGGCTCAGCTCCTCTTCGACGATGCGCTCCACCGCGGGGATCTCGCGGCGCCGCAGCTCCAGGTTGCCTTCGAGGTGCTGCTGCAGCGCGTCGAGGTCGTGGATCGCCACGCCGGGCAATCCCGCGACTTCGGGCTCGACGTCCCGCGGCACGGCGATGTCGATGAACACGCGCCGCCGCCCGTCGCCGCCCGGTCCAATGGCGCGCTCCACCAGCTCACGGGTGATGACGGCGTGGGGAGCGGCGGTGGAGCAGAGCACGGCGTCCGCCGCGCGGATGGCGAGGGGGAGGTCGTGCCAGGCGAGTGCCGCGGCCCCCCACTCGCCGGCCAGGGCCTCGGCGTGTTGCGAGGTTCGGCTCACGACGGTGATCTGGCGGATGCCATGGGCGCGTAACGCCTCGCCCGCGAGGCGTCCCATCTTGCCCGTGCCGACGATCAGCACGGATTGCCGCTCCAGGCCGCCCACGAGCTCCGCCAGAACGCGCACGGCTTCGGTACTCACGCTCGCCGGGTGGCGGCAGATTCCCGTTTCGGCGCGCGCGCGCCGCCCGGCGCGGGCCGCGGTCTGGAATGCCGCGGTGAGAAACGGGCCGCTCGTTCCCTCGTCCGCCGCCAGCTCGTGCGCTCCGGTCACCTGTCCCAGGATCTCCGATTCGCCCAGAACCATGGAGTCGAGCCCCGCGGCGACGCGGCAGAGGTGACGCACGACGCCCGAGCCGGCGTGGTGATACAGGTGCGGCGCCAGCGTCTCGTGCGGCAGCTCGGCCAGGTCTGAGAACAACGCCGCGAGGTCCGGCGACAGGTCGAGAGCCGACGCGGACCGCTCGATGGCCGCGGCATACACCTCGGTGCGGTTGCAGGTGGAGAGGATCGCGAACTCGGCGAACGCGGATCCGGCACCCCGTCTCGGCTCGCTCAGCGAACGCAGCAGCCGGCGCTGTCCGTCGGGGCCGAGTGACAGGCGCTCCCGGAGCGTGACGGGAGCGGTGTGGTGATTGATGCCGGCACAAACGAGGGACATGGAGGAGCGTGTCTCCGGTCGCGATGTCTTGCATCAACCTTAGGACGACCTTCACGGACCGCCCATTCGCAATCCTACGGGCGGATCCGGTCCGTACCGCTACGGAGCACCGCGGGATAGTGGCGCCGATGCTCGATGATCTGGTTCCGTGTCACGATGGTGTGAAGAACAATTCACTCGAATTTTTCGAATGCTTTCTCGGTGCGAGTCGTAATTGCACGCGTGATGCACACGCTCGATGACCTGCCCGACGGGCACGAAGGCGTGCTGGGCGAGTTGCATGTGGCCGACGATATCGGAGCGCGACTCATGGAAATGGGTTTCGTGCCGGGCGCCCGCGTCGTGGCCACGCACTGCGCGCCCTCGGGCGATCCGCGCGTGTTCCAGGTCGACGGGAGTGCCATCGCCCTGCGACGGGAGACCGCGCGTCGCCTGTCGCTGCGTCCGACGCCGTGAGCGCCTGTCACGAGTGCGCGCTGGCGGCGCCGGCCTCGAACGGGCGGGGTCGCGTCCCGGCCGTCGCCGTGGTCGGTCCCCCCAACTCCGGCAAGTCCACGCTGTTCAATCGCCTCACCGGACTGCGCCAGAAGGTCGCGAACTTCCCCGGGGTCACCGTCGAGCACCGGGTAGGCCGCGCCCGCCTGACCGGGAATCGTGCCGTGGACCTGGTCGATCTGCCGGGGACCTACAGTCTGGAGCCGCGCTCCGACGACGAGCGGATCACGCGGGATGTGCTGCTCGGCCGCCGGCCGGAGGTCCAGCGACCCGAGGCGATCATCCTCGTCCTCGACGCCACCAACCTGGGCCGTCAGCTGATGCTCGCCCCGGCGGTGCTGGCCCTCGGCTTGCCGACCCTCGTGGTCCTGAACATGGCGGACGACCTGCGCCGCCGCGGCGGCCGGCTCGATCCCGGGGCGCTGGCCCAGCAGCTGGGGGCGACGGTAACATTGACGAGCGCCACGACCGGCGAAGGGGTCGAGACCGTGCAGCGATTCCTGGCCGGCCGGTTCGCGGTCCCCAGCCGACTGGAGCTACCGGTGTTGCAGAACATCCCCGCCTGCCGGCTCTGGGCGGGGCGGGTGGCGGACCAGTCGGACTACCGGCCGCCCCTGCCGGCGGCGTGGACCCACCGCCTGGACAGCATCGTGCTGCACCCCGTGGCGGGGCCCCTCATTTTCCTTGGCGTCGTGCTGGCGGTGTTTCAGGGGATGTTCGGCGCCGCGGCGCCGCTGTCCGATCTCATCGAGACGCTGGTACGGACGGCGAGCCGCTGGACCGGGGCGATCGCTCCCGCGGGCTTCGCGCGGGACCTGCTGGTGCAGGGCGCCTGGGCCGGTGTGGGATCGGTCCTCGTGTTCCTGCCGCAGATCATGGTCCTCTTCCTGTTCATCGGCGTGCTGGAGGATTCAGGCTACCTGGCGCGCGCCGCGCTGATCGCCGACCGCACCATGGCCCGCGTCGGGTTGCAGGGGAAGTCGTTCATCCCGCTGTTGTCCGCGTATGCGTGCGCGGTCCCCGCCGTGATG
Organism: Gemmatimonadales bacterium; assembly: GCA_035500495.1. Taxonomy (GTDB): domain Bacteria; phylum Gemmatimonadota; class Gemmatimonadetes; order Gemmatimonadales; family GWC2-71-9; genus DASTHG01. The sequence goes on along the minus strand of DATJXC010000133.1, from coordinate 46,530 downwards.
GCGACGCGCACGATCGAGAACCGGCGCGATCGCCTCGCCACGATCTTGATCGCTCCGTTCATGACCTGCGCCGCGCGGCTGCCGGTGTACACGCTGATCATCGCCGCGTTTCTCCCCAACCGGCCGTTGCTCGGGCCGCTCTTCGGGACGCGCGCGGCGGCGTTGCTCGGCCTCTACGTACTGGGATTCGTCGCCGCCATCGGGACGGCGCGGCTGCTCCGCTCCACCATCTTAAAGAGCGACCGCGCGCCCTTCGTGCTCGAGCTGCCGCCGTATCGCTGGCCGACCTTCCGGTCACTGGGCTTGCGTCTCGTGGACCGGGGGAAAGCGTTCCTGACGCGTGCCGGAACGATCATCCTGGGCGTGTCGGTCGGCCTGTGGTTCCTGTGCCATCTGCCGCGCCTGGACGGACACGCGCCGGCGATCACTCAAAGCGTCGCGGGAACCATGGGCCGGGCGATCGAGCCCGCCATCCGCCCGCTCGGGTTCGACTGGAAGATCGGGATCGGCATCGTGACGTCGCTCGCGGCCCGCGAGGTCATCGTCGGCACGCTGGGGACGATCCATGGGGTGGAGGGCGGGCAATCGTCGCTCGGGTTGCAGCGGGCGCTGCGACAGGATCTCACCGCGGGGGGCGCGGTGGCCCTGCTCGTCTTCTTCGCCTTCGCGATGCAGTGCCTCTCCACCATCGCCGTGGTGCGGCGGGAGACCGGCGGCTGGAAGTACCCGGTGCTGCAGTTTTCCTACATGCTGACCCTGGCTTACGTTGGCGCATTACTCGCCAACGTCCTCGTGAGCCGTCTGGTCAGCTAGCTCAGGCGCCGCCGGTCGGGCGTTCCTTGGTGTCGCAGCGGGAGATGGCTTGGACCAGTACCCGCTACGGCGTTTGCTTTCGACCTCTAGGCCCCGCCGGGGCAGCCGCGCAGGTGGACGCTGCGAGCGCCGGAGCCGCGGCCGCCGCAGGATGAAGCTGATGCTGCGCGAGCAGCGCATTGAACGCCGCGAGGTCCTTGTCCTTCACTGACTGCCAGCTGGTCACCGCCGTCGCGAGCTGCTTGCAGGCGCTCAGGTAAGCCTGGTGCATGGCGCCGGTGGGCGCGATGTCCCCTGGCTCGAGGGTGCCGAGCTGGCGCACGAGCGTGCCGTTCAGATCCACGAAGTTGGGCGGTGGGTTGCCACCGCCGCCGCGCGGACCAAACCGGCGGCCGCCGCCTTCAAGACTGCCGCCCACCGAGTCGACCTTCGCCGCAAATGCCTTGAGAGCGGTGGCGACCTCCGCCGGAGGGTTTGCCCCGGCCGCGTCGGTCGCGGCTTGCTTCAGCGCCCGCGCCTGCTCGTAACCGGTCCACGCGGTGCTGATCCCGGCGTAGATCTGCATCTCGAGAGCATGCTGCGCCACGAGATCCGCCGTGGTCGCTGGTGAGCGAGGATCGTTCTTCACCGTCACAGTCTGCGTGTAGCTCCGCCCGTTAACCGTGAGGCGTACGGTGTACTGCCCGGGCGGGGCCAAGGGTCCTTCGGGCGATGCGGGCGTCTCGCCGGGGTTCGCGTTGATCTCGTAGCTGTGCCGCAGCGCCGGCGGGTCGTCGTAGCGGATGTCCCAGTTTGTGCGATTGAGCCCGACGGCCTTGGGCAACGCGGCCGGCGGGGCCAGCCAGAAGCTCGGCTCGGGGGGATGCGCGGCTTCCTCGACCGGTGTCTCTGGCGCGCTCGACATGTGGCGCACGAGGTGTCCCGCCTGATCGAGCACGTCGAGCGTCACCTCCCCTGCCGGCGCGGTGCCGAGCGAGTAATAGATGATGGCGCCGACCGGCGGGTTGAGCGCGTGCGGGACTTCCGGCGGGAACGGGGTGTCCTGGTTCACGTTGCGCCGGACCCGGATCGCGGCCGCCGGTTTGTACAGGTGGGCCGGTTCGCCCGCGGTCTCCGGCGTCATCTGCCGGAGCGGCGAAATGTCGTCCAGGATCCAGATCCCCCGTCCGTAGGTCCCCACGATCAGATCGGTGCCCTTGATCGTGGCGTCGCGGTACGAGGTGTTCGGCAGGTTGAGCCTCAGCGACCGCCAGCTGTCGCCGTCGTCGAACGAGACGTACATCGAGCTTTCCGTTCCCGCGAAGAGCAGCCCGGAGCGCTCGCTATCGGCCCGGATGACGCGAGCAAAGCTGCCGCTCGGCTCGTTGGTCGGGAGTCCGGTCACGATCTTGGTCCAGGTCTTCCCGTAATCGCGCGTGCGGAAGAAGAGGGGCTGATAGTCGCCGGCGCGATGCGCGTCGATGGCGACATAGGCCTCGGCGGCGGTGTGATGCGAAGCATCGATCGCGGAGATGACTGACTGGTCCGAGTCGGGAAGGTCGGGGATGGAGACGTCGGTCCACGTCTTGCCGCCGTCGCGGGTCAGCTTGACGAGCCCGTTATCGGTGCCTACCCAGATCGTGCCCGTGGCGGCGCTTGAAGGAGATATCGACTCGATCGTCCCGGGACGGGGGCCGTTGCGCGGCGGTGGGGCGGTGTCGGGCGGCGGCGTCACGCCCTTCTTGTACCCGAGATCCGGGGAGAGGCGCGTCCAGTGCGCCCCTCCGTCGGTCGTTCCCATGAGCACCTGGAAGCCTGCGAACAGCTGGCGTGGGTTCCACGGGGCCCAGATCAGCGGGTTCGACGAGGTGGTCCGCAGGTGGGCATCGGGGTCCACGCCGGGACTGACGTTGATCCACTGCTCACTGGGGTAGCTGAGGCGATCGATCCCCGATCCGCTGGCGAACAGGATATCGGGATTGCGCGGGTCGGCGACGTCCGTGCCCCACTCCCAGCCGCCCACCGGGCTCCAATCCATCGGTGTGATCGCGCCATAGTTGCCTCGGCTGCGCACCCGAATGGCGCCGGCGTCCTGCTGCGGCGCATACACCCAGTACGGGTAGGAGTTGTCGGCCGAGACGTGGTAGACCTGTGCCGTGGACTGGTTGTACCACGAGCTCCAGCTCCGTCCGCCGTCGAGACTCACCGTCGCGCCCTGGTCCATGCCGAGGAGGATGCGCTGTCCGCTGGTCGGATCGATCCACATCTGCTGCGGATCGTCGCCACCCGGGGCGCCCTTGAACCCGGTGAAACTGTTGCCGCCGTCGGTCGAGACGTAACTCGACGTGTTGATCGTGTAGACGACGTCGGGGTTGGTGGAGCTCACGTACACGCCGCAGTTGTAGCCACCCTGGCCGTTGCGGATGCGCGTGTCGGTTGAGTCCAGCTGCCGCCAGCTCGCGCCCCCGTCGTCGGAGCGGTACAGCCCCGAGTTCCCGATCAGGAAGACGCGCTGCGCGTCGGTATGCATCGCCACGGCGACCGACATCCGCCCCGCCAGCGCCGGGAGGCCACCGCCCGTGACCTCGTGCCAGGTCACCCCTTCGTCTGTGGACTTAAAGATCTTGGTGCTGGTGGGACCGCCGGGGTTGAAGCCACGGGCTCGCGAGGCGATAGGAGCGGTGTAGTGACGATTGGAGACGGCGAAAACCACGCCGGGCTTGTCGAACGCCCAGGCGAGCTTCTCGATCCCGGTCGAGTCGTCCACGAAGAGCGTCTTGGTCCAGGTGGTACCCCCGTCGGTGCTGCGGTAGACGCCGCGCACGTCGGTCTTCGTGTGGATGTTCCCCTGAGCCGCGACGAGGACGACCTGGGGATTGGCGGGATCCACCAGGATCGACGGGATCTGCTTGGTTGAGTCGAGCCCGACGTGTTTCCAGGTCCGGCCGGCGTCGGTCGATTTGTAGACGCCGTTCCCCTCGTTGATCGCCCCGCCGGTGACCATGTCGCCGGTACCCGCGTAGATCACGCTCGTATCGGACGGCGCCACCTCGATCGCGCCGACCGAGGCGACGTCCTCGATGGAATCGAAGATCGGCTCCCAGGTCGTGCCGGCGTTGCTGGTTTTCCAGATACCGCCGGCAGGCAGTCCCATGTAGAAGACGCCCGGCTCACCGATGGCACCCGTGACGGCGGCGACCCGGCCGGCGCGGAATGGCCCGATGTTGCGCCACACCAGCCCGGTCAGGGACGCGGGCTCGGTCGATCGGGCCGCGCCGAGGATGAGGGCTCCGACTACCGCCAGGCCGAGGCCTCGCAAGAGCTGCGCCGACATGCCCTGTTTCATCGTGGTGACTCCTCTTGCTTCAGATGTATCGCCCGATCGCCATCATCACGACCGTCAGGATCAAGAGCAGCGCCGTGACCCGCGTCGCCATGCGGAGCCGGGCCAGGAGCGCTTCCCGGGTGGCCGCGTCGGTCACGGCGCCCAGCTGGCGAACGGTGGGGCCATTCACGGCGGCGCCGATGACGAAGCCGATGAGCGCAGACACCCCGCCGATCGTGTAACAGAGGCCGCTCGGCGAGCGCATCCAGGTAGCGTTGAATCCGCCGGACGCGATCCAGAGGAGGCGCAGACCGGCCAGAATCGTCAGGAGCGTGAGTGTGATCATGACGGGATGAAAGCGTGTGGCGTTCAAGCGCTTCATCACCTCGCCGCCCGCCGGCCCCGCGGCGGTGATGCTTGGCTCGAGGAAGAACGCCGCAAACACCGTCACCCCCACCCAAAAGATGCCGCCTCCGATGTGGAGAATGCGCAGGGCAATCAGCTCACCGTGCATGCCAGTCCTCGGATTTTGGGGGTCGGTTCCTGCGCCGGGGTCTTGCGATCGAATCGCGCGAGCCTAAAGTACCACAGACTTGGCGTAACGGCATTCGGGGTGGACAAGATCCAGCAGTACAGCCAGCCGCTTCTCGATCGTCTGCAACAGGAGCTGCCCCGGCTGGGCTTCGTCGCGCAGGCGCCTCCGGGGAATCCGTCGCCGATCGTCATCTTTGCCCACAAGGATGCGGAGACGATCAGTCGGAAGCTCCAGGCGGCCCGGATCAATGTCCGGGTGGCCCCCTATTGGATGCGGATCTCCCCGTCGGTCTGCAACGACATGCACGACATCGATCGGCAGCTTGAGGCCCTTTCCTGACGGGATCGTGCTCATCGGTGGGACTCGAGAAACGTCACGATCTGCCATCGCATCGGTTCTGGGAGCTTGGACCAATCCGGCATGCCGCGCCGGACTACGCCGTTCGTCAGGACCCAATAGAGCGCCCCCGGTGTGGCTTCCCGGACCGGTTGAGCCCGCAGGCTCGGCCCCCTTCGCGTTCCTTGCGCCCGCGCTCCATGGCACTCAACGCAGTGCTGCTCGAAGAGCTTCTCGCCGGCCGCGACGGCCTGAATGTCGTTTGTGAGAGGGTTGGGAACGGCCGCCGCCGCGGCCGGGACGCGGGCCAATGTCTGGTAGTGTTGGTGTCCGCCATGATGGTCAGTGATGGCCAGGGAATCCTCGGAATGGTCGCCGCCACTTCCAAACAACCGAGCCGTCATTGCGCCGAACCCCGATATCTCACGCGACACGCCCAAGCGAAGCAGCAGCCGGTGGCTGTCTTGGTTCAGGCCGAAGGCGCTGGACGCTCGAAACGTCCAGCCGGAAGGGAGATTCCAGACGGCGACCGGAGCGAGGTAATGGGATGTCTCCCGGAGCCCGAATACCTGGGCATCTCCCAGGCCGCCGTACATCTCGACGCCGAGGATGAAGTTTTCAGGGCAGAAGCTGCATCGATCGGGAGATGCCTTCAGGCCCAGCCACCGGCTCAGCCCGAGGGCATATCCAAACTCCCAAGGCGCGGCCGGCGACAGGTTCTTCGTCATGATCGGATTGGCCGCGACGTTCCAACCGCTGAACGACTTGGAGAGGATCAGCTTGAACTCCAGCTCGTGATCCAGGTCCTGACGCAGGATCGCATTCGGCTCGGCGTAGTCGGCTTCGACGTCGTGGCCTTCGATTTCCTTGCGGATCTTGTCGGCGCCATTGATCTGCTCATACTCGAGGTAGAGGACCGGATTGAGAAAGTGCTCGCGGGCCATGGGACGGACGCGGTTTTCCCAGCGGAAACCCGTGAACAGCGTTCCATCCGAGTAGGTGGTCTGCCAGTCGAGATAGAGCTCCGTCGTCCACCACCCGGTGGCGCCGTATTCGAACTCCGTCCAGAAGGCGTGGAAGTCGTTTCCCTCGCGTTGGGAGCCGAAGGTCGAGAAGTACTCGAGCTCCAGGTTCCCCGGCTCTTCGAGATAGTGATCGTAGGTGACGATGTACGGGTTCTCCTGACCGGCCAGCCCAAGCGCCGGGCACGCAGAGAGGGCAACCAGCATGAGGAATACAGGGCGCCTGGTCATCGATCCCATGATCGTGTGAAGAGCCGCGCGGTTGGTCGGGAGGTCTCGGCACCGGTCGGCGCGGGCCACTACTCCCTTGTCGATCTCAGTGCGACCGGAGGGACTCGAACCCCCACGGGTTGCCCCACAGGATCCTAAGTCCTGCGCGTCTACCAGTTCCGCCACGGTCGCTCGAGCGAGAGTCCTAAACTACCAGCTTCCGTTATCTCCCAACAGACAGACAGCGACCAGGTTGTAGATTCCACTACCGCATGCGCCCCACACGGTTCCTTCCCATCGCTGCCGGCGGTTTCGCCGCTGTCCTGGTGCTGGTGATGACCACGCCGAACGGTCCCGCCCTCGACCCCGATTCGATGTCCTACTTCGGCGCCGCCCAGTCGCTGGTTCACGAAGGCACGTTGCGGGTGCCCTGGGCGTGGTGGGACGATGCCGATAGCACCGCTCCACTGGTGGACTATCCCCCCGGCTACCCCGTCACCCTGGCCGGACCGATCGCGCTCGGCGCCACTCCGGTGCACGCGGCGCGCTGGATCCAGGCTGTCGCGGCCGGCGTGGCCTTCGGCACGTTCGTCGCTTTGCTCCTGGGGATCGCAGGCCCCTGGGGGGCCGGGCTCGGCGGGGTACTGCTCCTCGCCATGCCCGCCGCGGTGGAGATCCACCTCTGGATCTTGAGCGAGCCGATGTTTCTCGCCTTCATGGCACTGACCCTCGCCGTCATGGTGCACCGTCCCGACCGTCCCCTCTGGGCCGGCGTGCTGGCGCTGGCCGCCAATCTGGTGCGCTTCGCCGGCGTGTTCCTGATCGGGGGCGTGGCGCTGTGGGCGATCGCCATCCCCGCCGACTCTTGGCGCGTTCGCGTCCGCCGCGGATTGATCGCCGTCGCGCCGGGGGCGGCGCTCCAAGGATGGTGGCTGATCCGCGGCGTCGCACCCGGTGGCAGTGGGTTCTCCCCGTTCGATCTCGAGACCTACACGGGGTTTGGCGCGACGCTCCGAGAGGGGTGGGGGACGATACAGGACTGGCTCATTCCCTCTCTGCCGGAAAGCGTCGGGCGGGTGTTTCTCACTCTGGGGCTGCTGGTAGCCCTCGCCACTCTGACCTGGCGAACCATCCACTCAGAGGAGCCGATGGTCCGGCGGCTGCTGGCGGTGGTTGGCGTGCTCTCCGCCTGTTATGTCGGCGTCGTCGTCTTCGCACGCCTTCACGTGGTCTCAAGCGTCCCGTTCGATTCCCGCATCCTGGGCCCGCTGTTCATGCTGCTCACTCTGGTCATCGCGACCGTTCTGGCGAGGCACCACCGCTCCTGGTCGCCCGGGGAAAGCCGGTTCGCCGGATTGCTCGTCATCCTATGGCTGATCGGGGCGGCGCGCTGGGACGCCGAGGAGATTCGCATCACGCGGGAATACGGTCTGGGTTACGAGTCCCGTGACTGGCAGACCTCGGACGTCGCGACCTGGCTGCGGGGGGCTGGGGCGGGCCGCGTCGCGTACTCGAACGATCCCGCCGGCGTCTGGCACGTGACGCATCGCCCGGTGCGGATCCTGCCGACCATGATCGACCCAGACACGCTGCGCGAGTTCTCGGCGCGGTTCCTCGCCACGCCCTCGGTGCTGCTCGGCTTTGACAGCCCCTCTGCTTCCCTCGCCTCACCCGACACCCTGGCCCGGCTGCTCGGTCTCCGAGAGGTGGCCCGGTTCGAGCACGGGGCCGCCTGGATCAAGCCCTAGCTCTTGCGCAGGGCCACGAACCGGGGATCGGCGCGCAACGGGTCGAGATCGGAGTCGTGCTCGATCCATTCCCAGTGGCCGAACCCGTTGCGCAGGGATTGCTCCAACAGGTCGATGGCCGAGTCACGCAGGCCCAGCTGGCTGTAGACGCAGGCCACGTTGTAGAGCACAGCGGAGTCGTCGGGCTCCATGGCGACGGCGCGCTTGGCCCACTCGCGGGCCCGCCCCGCCTCTCCGAGGTTGGACAGCGCACCGGCGCCCAGGTACAGGGCGCGCTCGTCGTCCGGATTGAGCTTGAGCCACCGTTCCGCGAGCTGCAGCGCGGTGCGCTGCGCGGCCCTGGCGTCGTCCTTTCGCGACAGGCTGTCGTACACGCTCGCGAGCAGCGCCGGCGTCGCGTAGTCCTCCGGCCGCAACGCGCACGCCGCCTCGAACAGCCGGGCGGCCTCGGGAAAGCGGCCGGCGGCGCGGCAGCTCCGGGCGAATTGGTACTGCGCCTCGAACAGGTTGGGCTTCAGCTCGAGCGCGATCCGGAATTCCTTTTCGGCATCGTCATAGCGCTTGAGCAAGGCGAGGGCGGACCCGCGCGACACGTGGGTTGCCGCCCAGGCCGGCGCGAGCGCGACGGCGCGCGCGCTCGCCGCCTCGGCGGCATCCAGGTTCTGCTGGCTCGAATCCCAATAGCTGAACAGCAAGGCATGGCAGTCGGCGGTCCCGGCGTGGGCCAGGGCGAAGTCCGTGTCGAACGACAGGGCGTCCGCATACATCTGCATGGCGAATTCCTGGCTCGATCGGCGGATCTGACCCGCCGTGAGGCGGCCGCGCAGCCAGGCATCGAACGCCAGCGCGTTGGTCGTAGGGGGTCGCTCCAGCGCCGGCCGCTCCGCGGCGGTCGGCGCGACCTGCAGGGCTTCGAGCAGCTGCCGCACCAGGTCGGGCAGGGCAGGCGGGAGGTCATCCATTTTGCGGTCGAGCTCCGTCGACCACATTGCTGCTCCGCCCGCGTCCGACAGCCGCAGGGTCACGCGCACCTGGTTGCCGAACCGCCGGACGCCGCCATCCAGCACCGCGCCTACCTGGAGGGCGCCCGCGACCTCCGCCGGCGCCGGGCTGCGTCCCCGATAGGGCAGGGTGCTGCCCAGCGAGGCGACGCGCAGCGCCCGCACGCCGGTCAAGGCGTCGGCCAGGACTTCGGTGATCCCCTCGGAGAAGTAGAGTCGATCGGGGTCGCCGCTCTGGTTCGCGAGGTGCAGCATCGCGAGCGACGGAGCGGTGGGCGTCGTCACTCGACGCCCCGTGTCCGCTTCCCGGAGCTGCGCCGCCGCTTGCCCCCGTGAGACTCGAGCACGGCCTTCTGCAGCAGGTCCTCGATAGCGCCGCTGGGGTCGAACTCGACGAAGCCGAGCGTCAGCTTCAGCTCGTAATTGCGAATGGTCCGGTTGTTGAAGTCGGCGACGTTGTACTGGACGCGGGTCGCGATGATCGGCGCCTTGTCGGTGGTGGCATCGACCGCGAGAGCGGCGAACGTACCGGCCTCGAGTCGCGCCAGGAGATCGGAATCGCGGAAGCTGCGCTTCATGATGTCGGCGACGGCGCGCAGCACCGCGTCCCCTTCGTCGTAGCTGCCCACGGTGTTGATTTGCTTGAGCCCGCCGACGTCCGCCGAGCAGAGGAGGAACTGCCCCTTGAGTCGTTGGGCGCGCTTGATGTGGGGTTCGGCGAGCGTCAGGAAGCCGCGGCGATTGTACAGGCCGGTCAGGCCATCGATGAACGACAGGCTGCGCAACGCCGCCTGCAGGCTCGAGATGTGAACCGCGGAGCGCACCGTGCGCGCGAGCAGCTCCCCGGTGATCTGCCCCTTCTGGAGGAAGTCCTGAGCGCCGGCTTGCAAGGCCTGACCCGCCAGCTCGTCCTCGCCCCGCGCGGTAAGCGCGATCAGCGGCACGCTCTCGAAGCGCTCGCGGATGTGCATCAGGGCGTCCAGCCCGGGCGCTTCCGGCAGGGAGAGGTCGAGGAGCAGGACGTCGAAGTCTTTGCGGGACAGCTGCTCCAGGCCTTCGGCGAGCCCGGTGACGTGGGTCAGGCTGTAGGGTTGGGCCCCCGAGTAGGCCACCCCGACGTCGCCCATCGTCTCCGCCAGGAGCTGGGCATGGCGCACATTGTCTTCAATGAGCAGAATGCGGATGGCCTCGGCGCCGATTTCCGAAAGCGCGGTACGCGCCAGCTTGCCCGATGTCCGCGTCAGAGAAGGCCTCCCGATGAGAGACTACGCCCGACCCGGAATCTCCGGGGTAAGAGGCGTGAGCGCTAGGGTAAGCACCGGCGAAAACTGTTGGCAGCGCCGGTGCACGTGTGGTCGTACGGTTTTCCCTGACTGGCGGGGTACCGGTCGGTCGGTATCTTCGCACAGTTCGAGAGTTGGATCACCCCTTGAGGAGTCGAGTCATGCAACACCGTCGCATGCTGCCGTCCCTGTTCATCATTGGCTGCTTGACTGGCGCCGTGCCCCTCGTGTCGCAGGACGTGAGTATCTGCCACACCATTCCCGTCCCCCCCGTCGGCAGCTGGGTCACCTACCATAGCACGGGTGGCTACAACGACGGTGAGAAGACGCGGCTCGCGATCACCGGTTCGGAGCGGCACGGCGATTCGACCTATTACTGGTTCGAGGCGAAACAGGAGGGCGGCAAGCGGGAGCAGGAGGGCCCGCAGATCTATCAGATGCTGATCAGCGGCCTGTTCTCCCAGATTTCCGTGCACGCGATCGTCGTGAAGCAAGGGCAGAAGCCGGCCCAGCGGGCGCCGGATGCCTTTGTCGCCATGATGGCGCCACATGCGGCGCAGGGTGCCACGAGCGCTCTGGAGAAGGCCTGCCGCGATGCCAAGGTGGTCGGTGTCGAGACGGTGCAGGTCCCCGGTGGATCCTTCCGCGCGACCCATTTCAAGGGTACCGATGGCGGCGAGGGGTGGGTGACGCGCGACCTTCCCTTCGCCATGGTGAAGTTCGTCAGCCGGGGTGGTGAGGTGACGGAGCTGACCGGGCGCGGCACGGGCGCGAAATCGTCGATCACCGAAACCCCGCAGCCGATGACCATCCCGGGGATGGCGCCCGCGAAGCCGAGTCACTGATGGACCGCCGGGCTGTCCTGCGCCTGTTCGGGACCTCCGTCGCGGTCGCCGCCGTTCCCGAGGAGCTGGCGGCGCTCGGTCGCTCGCTGCACCACTCGCTGGGCCCCGCGCCCGATCTGCGGACGCTCGATCCGCATCAGAATGCCACCGTCATCGCGTTGACGGACCTGATGCTCCCGGCTACCGATACTCCCGGAGCCAAGGCGGCGCGCGTCAACGAATTGATCGACCTGCTGCTCACCGACTGGTATGAGCCGGCCGACCGGGATCGCTTCCTGGCGGGGCTCGCCGACGTGGATGCCCGCGCCCGGACCGCGTTCGGAAAAGCGTTCGTGGACGGAACGCCCGAGCAGCAGGGCGGGGTCGTGCAGGCCCTGGACGACGAGGCGACCCGCTGGAAGGCGTCGCCGGAATCGGGACGCGGTCCTGCTCCGTTCTCCCGCGAGCTCAAGTGGCTGACCCTGTTCGGATACTACACCTCCGAGATCGGGGCCGTGCAGGAGCAGCACTTCGAGATCATCCCCAACCGTTACGGCCCCTGCGAGCCGGTGCACGGCTCGAGCCGGCCCGGGTAACCGACCATGGCCAAGACCTACGACGCGATCGTCGTCGGCTCCGGGATGACCGGCGGCTGGGCGGCTAAAGAGCTGACCGAGGCGGGACTCGAAACTTTGGTGCTCGAGGCGGGGCCGATGGTCACGCCCGCGGACTATGTCGAGCACGTCCCCCCCTGGGAAAAGAAGTTCCGGGGGCTGGACGACAAGCGGGCGCGGCTCGCGGCGCAGCCGGTGCAACGGGAGTGCTACGCGTGCGACGAATGGTCGTCCAAGTTCTTCGTCAACGACCACGAGAACCCCTACAGCACCGATCCCGACAAGCCGTTCCTGTTCCTGCGGGGCCGGCAGGTGGGCGGGCGCTCGATCATGTGGGGCCGCCAGGTCTATCGCTGGAGCGACATCGATTTCGAAGGGAATCTGAAGGATGGGATCGCGACCGACTGGCCGATTCGCTATGCCGACATCGCGCCCTGGTACGACCACGTCGAGCGGTTCATCGGGATCTCCGGCGAGGCGCTCGGCCTCCCCCAGTTACCGGACGGGCAGTTCCTGAAGCCGATGCCGCTCAATTGCGGCGAGCAGCTGGTGCGCGACGCCATCGCCAAGCATTGGGGCGGGGAGCGGGTGCTCACCATCGGCCGCTGCGCCGTCCTCACCGAGGACCACAACGGCCGGGCCGCCTGCCATTACTGCGGGGCCTGCGAGCGCGGCTGCATCACGCTGTCGTACTTCAACTCGATCAACTCCACGCTGCCGGCCGCCCGACTCACCAAGAAGATGACCCTGCGCCCGCACAGCGTGGTGCACAGCCTGATCTACGACGCCAAGCGCCGCCGGGTCACGGGCGTGCGCGTGGTGGACGCCGAGACGAAGCACGCGCTCGAGTTCCGGGGTCGCATCGTGTTCCTGTGCGCCTCCGCGCTCGAGTCGGCGCGCCTCCTGCTCAATTCGGCCACACCGGAGTTCCCGGGGGGGCTCGCCAATTCGAGCGGCGAAGTCGGCCACAACCTGATGGATCACATCATGGGCGGGGGGGCGGGTGGGGTCATCGACGCCCCCGCCGACCGGAAGACCGTGGGTCGGCGGCCCAACGGCATCTATGTGCCGCGGTTTCGCAACCTCCCGGGTAAGCCGAAGTCCCCGTTTCTGCGGGGCTATGGCTACCAGGGCGGCGCCTCGCGGGAGGGGTGGAGCCGCGGGACCGATCTCCCCGGGTTCGGGGCCGCGTGGAAGAACAGCCTGCGGGATCCCGGCCCCTGGCACATGAGCTTCTACGGTTTCGGGGAATGCCTCCCGAACCACGACAACTACGTGGAAGTCGACAAGACCAAGCTGGACGCCTGGGGGGTCCCCACCTTGAAAATCCACTGCGCTTATGGCGAGAACGAATGGGCATTGATGCAGGATGCCTCGATCGCCGCGGCGGAGATGCTGGCGGCGGCCGGCGCCCGGGACATCACGCCATACGTCGAGAAGAATCCTCCCGGCAAGGCGATTCACGAAATGGGGACCGCCCGCATGGGCCGGGACCCCAAGACCTCCGTCCTCAATGCGCATAACCAGGCGCACGACGTCCCGAACCTGTTCATTACCGACGGTGCCTGCATGGCCTCCTCGGCGAACCAAAATCCGTCGATTACCTACATGGCCCTCACTGCGAGGGCGTGCGCCTACGCGGTCGACGCCATGAAACGGAAGGAACTGTGAGACCGGGAGGCCCTAAGGGACTCCCTGACGGTCGCGGGAGACGGGAGACGGGAGACGCGATGAGTCGTCGGGCGTTTCTCACCGACCTGGGGATTGCCGCGGCTGCCGCGCTCCCCGTTACCCGCGTCGTCTCCCGGCTCCCGTCTCCCTTCTCCCGGATCGACAAGATCGGACTCCAGCTCTACACCGTCCGGGGTCTCCTCGCGAAGGACTTCCACGGCACGCTCGCCGAGATCGCCAAGATCGGCTACCGGGAGGTGGAGTTCGCGGGTTATCACGGCCATACTCCGCAGGACGTGCGCGCGGCACTCGAGCTGCACGGCCTCTCGGCGCCGGGGGCCCACATGCCGTTCGAAGCGATCAAGGGCGGCTGGGATCGGGTGTTGGACGACGCCAAGACCGTGGGCCACCACTACGTCATCGTCGCCTGGATCCCCGAGGAGCAACGCCGTTCGGCCGATGATTGGAAGCGCCTCGGGGAGTTGTTCACGCGCGCCGGGGAGGCCACCCGGGCGGCGGGGATGCAGTTCGCTTTCCATAATCACAATGTCGAATTCATGCCTATCGAAGGCCGTCTACCCTACGACATCCTGCTCGAGTCGAGCGATCCGTCGCTGGTGCAGTTCGAGATGGACCTGTACTGGATCACCTCGGGGAAGGGCGATCCGCTCGCTTACTTCGCGAAGTATCCGGGTCGCTTCCCGTGCGTGCACGTGAAGGACATGGACGCGAGCGGCAAGATGGTGGACGTGGGCACCGGGACGATCGACTGGAAGCGAATTTTCACCCACGCCGGCCAGGCCGGCATCCAGCACTATTTCGTGGAGCACGACGAGCCCCCGGTCCCTCTCGAGAGCATCCGTGCGAGCTATGACTACCTGAAGCAGCTGGAGTTCTGATTCGACCGCGGTGATTGCCTGGCTTCGCTCCGGGTGATACTTTCCGGCGACTTTTCCCGACCGAACCAGGGGCGCCCCTCGCCGTGTTGCCATTTCGCCGACAGCTCAGCAGTTCGCCCACCCCCGTTTCGTCCGCCTGGCTCGTCGCGCTGTTACTGGTCGCCTTCACGGCCTGCGCGGGGGGCGGCAACCACCCCCAATCGACGCTGGATCCGCGGTCCGACTTCGCGGCCGACCTCTCGGTGCTCTACAAGAACATCTTCGCGTGGGCGGTGGGGGTCTTCGTGGTGGTGGAAGGGTTGCTGCTGTTCGTCATCATCCGGTTCCGAGCCCGCGAGGGGGCCCCGCCGCCACCGCGCACGCACGGCAACACGGTGCTCGAAATCGCCTGGACGCTCGCGCCGGCGCTGATCCTCGTGATGATCGCGGTCCCCACGATCCGGACCGTCTTCAAGGTGGCCGGGGACGCACCGGCGGGGGCGCTGCGGGTGGAGGTGGTGGGCCACCAGTGGTGGTGGGAGTACCGCTACCCGGACCTGGGGGTCGTGACCGCCAACGAGCTGCATGTGCCGGTGGGGCGGCCCATCGCGGTCTCAATCACCTCCGCCGATGTGATCCACAGCTGGTGGGCGCCCCGGCTCGGCGGCAAGCGCGACGCGATTCCCAACCACATCAATCACATCGCCTTTGTCGCGGATTCGGTGGGCACCTACCTCGGGCAATGCGTCGAGTTCTGCGGTGCCTCCCATGCCAACATGCACCTCCGGGTGATGGTGGACTCCGCGGCGACCTTTGAAGCGTGGGTCGCGGCGCAGCGGGATACCACCTCGAGAAGACCCGCGGCCGGGAGCGTCGAGGCAGCGGGGCAGCAGGCGTTCCTCAAATACGGCTGCATCGGGTGCCACACAATAAGAGGTGTCTCGGTGGGGATCATCGGCCCGAATCTCACCCACGTCGGGAGCCGGACCACGATCGCGGGGGGCACGATGATGAACACGCAGGACCACCTGCGGGCGTGGATCGGGAATCCGCCCGGGATGAAACCCGGCTCCCTGATGCCGGCCATGCATGTGAGTGACGCGGACCTTCCCGCCCTGGTGGCCTACCTCCAGAGCCTCAAATGAGTGATTCGCACGCGTCCACGGGCCTCAAGAGCTGGCTGACCACCACCGACCACAAGCGGATCGGGATGCTGTATTTCTGGTCCGCCTTCGGGTTCTTCCTGGTCGGTGGCTTCGAGGCGCTGCTGATCCGGGCTCAGCTGGTGCGCCCCGACAACACCCTGGTCGGCGCGGAAACGTTCAACCAGCTGTTCACGATGCACGCCACGACCATGGTGTTCCTGGCGCTGATGCCGTTGTCGGCGGCGTTCTTCAACTACATCGTGCCGTTGCAGATCGGGGCGCGCGACGTGGCGTTCCCCCGGCTCAACGCCTTCAGCTACTGGGTGTTCCTGCTCGGCGGCCTGTTCATCAATGCCAGCTTCCTGTTTCACGCCGCTCCGGATGGTGGATGGTTCGGCTACGCCAACCTGACGGAACGCCAGTTCTCACCCGGTCTGAACATCGACTTCTGGGTGCTGGGCCTGCAGATCCTGGGGATCGCTTCGCTCGCGGCGGGCTTCAATTTCATCGTGACCATTCTGAACCTGCGGGCCCCCGGCCTCACGATGATGCGCCTCCCGGTGTTCACCTGGATGACCTTGATCACCTCGTTCCTGATCATCACGGCGTTTCCCGTGATCACGGTCGCCCTGGTCTTTCTGCTGTTCGACCGGACCTTCGGGACGCATTTCTACGTGACCTCCGCCGGCGGCGACCCGATTCTCTGGCAGCACCTGTTCTGGTTGTTCGGGCACCCCGAGGTGTACATCCTGATTCTCCCCGCGATGGGGATCATCTCCGAGGTCCTGCCGACCTTCTCTCGCAAACCCCTGTTCGGCTATACGGTGGTCGTGTACTCGGGGGTGCTGATCGGCTTCATGGGATGGGGAGTGTGGAGTCACCACATGTTCGCGGTCGGGCTCGGGCCCATCGCCGATTCGGTGTTCGCCACCGGCACGATGCTCATCGCCATCCCCACGGGCGTGAAGATCTTCAACTGGCTCGGCACGCTCTGGGGCGGGCAGATCCGCTACACCACCTCGCTGCTCTTTGCCGTCGGCTTCATCGCGATGTTCACGATCGGCGGACTGTCCGGGATCACGCACGCGTCGGCGCCGTCCGATCTGCAGCAGACCGACACCTACTACGTGGTGGCGCACATCCACTACGTACTGTTCGGCGGGACCGTGCTGGGGCTGTTCGCCGGGATGTACTACTGGTGGCCGAAGATGACGGGCCGGCTGCTCAACGAGACCCTCGGGAAGCTGCACTTCTGGCTGATCTTCGTGGGGATGAATCTCGCCTTCTTCCCGATGCACCTCTCCGGCCTGCTGGGGATGCCGCGGCGGATTTACACCTATTCCCCGGAGCTCGGCGTCACCGGTTTCAACCAGGTCTCGACCGTCGGCGCCTTCATCATGGGTGTCGGGATGCTGGTGTTCGTGTACAACCTGTGGTGGACGCGGCGGCGGGGCGTGGCCGCCGGTCCCGACCCGTGGGGCGGCGCCACCCTGGAGTGGAGCATTCCATCGCCGCCGCCGCCGCACAACTTCGACGTGATTCCGACGGTGGTGAGCCGGCTGCCGCGCTGGTCGCAGACGCAGCTGCGCGCCATCCCGGAGGGCGCCGAGGGTCCGGGCCCGATCCATGTGCCCGCGGGATCCTGGTGGCCGATGGTGGCCGCCGCCGGGCTCCCGGTCATGGCGATCGCGCCGCTCACCCACACCCTGTGGATCGTGTTCGTGGGAGCGGCGATCCTCGTCTTCGGCATCTATCGCTGGGCGTTCGAGCCCTTTGAGGTCTGACGCATGAGCCACGCGGCCACCGTGCACCACACCAGTATGGGTCTCGACAACCGCAAGATGGCGTTCTGGGCCTTCATCGGCTCCGAGTGCCTGCTGTTCGGCTCACTGATCTCGACCTATCTCATCTATCAGGGACGCAGCATCTCGGGGCCGACCCCCGCGCAGATCCTCAATATCCCGGTCACGTCGGTCAGCACCTTCGATCTCCTGATGTCGAGTCTCTGGATGGTGCTGGCACTGGCCGCGGTGCAGCGCGGCGACATGAAATGGGCCAAGATCTGGCTGCTGGGCGTGGCGGTCGGCGGCCTCATCTTCCTGGGCTTCCAGTACTACGAGTTCAGCTCGTTCGTTCACGAGGGGCTTACCCTCCAGGCCAACCTGTTCGGCGCGACCTTCTTCGTCCTGACGGGCACGCACGGCGCTCACGTCGCCGTCGGCGTTCTGTGGATGCTGACCTTGTGGGTCCGGGCGCTGCAGGGCAAGCTGGGACCGGGGCACGCCATCACGGTGGAAATCGCCGGTCTGTACTGGCACTTCGTGGACGTCGTCTGGATCGCGATCTTTACGCTCGTCTACCTTCTCCACAAGTGAGCGGAGCGCCCCCGATGGAAGACACCACGACGCCCGCGCAGGCGCATCCGACTGCGGCGACGTATCTGCGGATCGCGGCCATCCTGGTCATCATCACGGTGGTCGAGGTCGGGGTCTTCTACGTCCCGGCGTTCCGGCCCCTCATGGTTCCGATCCTCCTCACCCTCTCGGCCGTGAAGTTCGTGCTCGTCGTGATGTTCTACATGCACCTCAAGATGGACAGCCCGTTCTTCACCTTCCTGTTCGGCGGGCCGTTCCTGCTGGCCGGTGCGGTCATGATCGCGCTGCTGTTTCTCTTCGGGGTGTTCGCGCTGGGTCGGTGACCGGCAAGTCGCCCCGGGGCCGCTGACCGTGGCCGGATGGTGGGCCCCCCTGCACTGGGACTTTCATCCGAGCGTCATCCTGGGGCTCGCGGGCCTGGGCGGCCTGTATGTCTTCCTGGGGGGGCGGGGGGCACCGAGCCGCCGGATCCTCGCGTACTTCGCTTCCCTCGTGGTCCTGCTCGTCACGCTGAACGGCCCGCTGCACGACCTGGCGGACGAATCGCTGTTCAGCGCCCATATGATCCAGCACCTGGTGCTGACCCTGGTCTTTCCCCCGTTGTTCCTCTACGGGTTGCCGGCCTGGGTGGTCCGGCCGTTCCTCCGGGCCCCGCGGTTACTCCCGCTGTGGCGTTGGATGACGAGACCGGTGCAGGCGGCGCTGATCTTCACGGTCCCGATCGTATTCTGGCACATCCCCCGGTTCTACGAATTCGCCATGCGGCATCACGGCTGGCACATCGTCCAGCACCTGATCTTCCTCGCGACCGCCGTGGTGATGTGGTGGCCGGTCTTGTCGCCGGTGCCGGAGCTGCCGCGCGCCGCCTATCCGGCGCAGCTCCTGTACCTGTTTCTCCTCGGAATCCCGATGTCGGTCGTCGGCGCCTTCATCACGCTGGCCGACCAGCCCTTGTACCCCTTCTATGCGGCCGCCCCGCGTCTCTACGGTCTCGGCGTGCTGGACGATCAGCAGATCGGGGGACTGATCATGTGGGTGCCCGGCGGCCTGATCTTCTGGATCGCGATGACGGTGGTGTGGTTCCGGTGGTCGGTGCGGAAGGAAGAAGATGCGGATCGGGAGGTACCGCGCGACGCTTACGAAGAAGGGGTGCGACCAGCCTGAACGGGAGGAGAAAAGGCAAGGGGGAAGAGGGAGTCCTGCGCTTCCCCCTTCCCCCGTCCCACTTCCCCTCTGTTTCGGTTCGCTTACCGCGCTCTGACTCTCACCACCCGCTGCTGCCAGCCGTCGGCCGCCCGTGACAGCACCTCGAGTGTGACGATGTCGCCGGCCTTGACCCCCTGCAGCGCGTTCCGGAAATCCGCCCGGGAGCCCGTGTTCTTGCCGTTGATCCGTACGATCAGGTCCGGCCCTCCCTGGTCCGCCGAGAACAACTTGCGATACGACGGGCCGTCGGCGGAGACGTCGCTCACCACCAGGGCGCCGCCCTGGCGCACCACGGCGCGCAGCCTCGCGTCCTGCGACGCATCGTCCTGCGTCAGCGGCTCCACGGCGACGCCAAGCCGGTTCGAGGAGACCGTCTCGGCCGATCCTTCCTTCCCGGAATCCGTCGTGGCGATCTCTTCCGGCTTCTCGTCCGGCGCGGCCGCGAGGTGCACGGTGTAGACCTTGCGGGCCCCGCCCTGGCGCAACACGGTGACCTGCACCGGCTCTCCGGGCTTCTTGAAAGCGACCCGCTGCTGCAGCTGGGCGGTGTACTCCACCGGCTGCCCGTCGAGATCGACGATCAGGTCTCCCGGCAGCAGCCCGGCGCTCTGGGCGGGGGAATTGTCGGTGAAATTGTCGACCACGACGCCGCGGATATCCGTCAAGCCGACGGCCGCCGCGTCTTCCTGGGTGGCGTCGTGAATGGAAATTCCCATCACCGCCCGCTGGACTTTCCCGTGGGTGATGAGCTGGCTCATGACGGTGCGCGCCAGATTGATCGGGATCGCGAAGCCGTATCCCGAATAGAATCCCGTTTCGCTGGCGATCGCGGAGTTGATCCCGATGACCTCTCCGTGGATGTTCACGAGCGGGCCACCGGAGTTCCCCGGGTTGATCGCCGCATCCGTCTGGATGAAGTCCTGGATCGCGTACTTCGACTGGTTCAGGCCGGCGAGCAGGCGTCCCTTGGCGCTCACGATCCCCGCGGTGACGGTGAATGTAAAGTTGTCGCCCAGCGGATTGCCGATGGCGAGGACCCACTCCCCGATGTGCGTCGAGTCGGAGTTTCCGAAGCTCACCGTCGCCAGGTTCGTCGCGTCGATCTTGATGACCGCCACATCGGTCTGCGGGTCGGCGCCCACGACGTGCGCGTCGAACTGCCGCTTGTCGAGCAGCCGGACCGTCACGTGGCTGGCTCCCGCCACCACGTGGTTGTTCGTCAGGATGTAGCCGTCGGGTGACACGATGAACCCGGAGCCCGAGCCTTCCTCGACGCGGGGCTGCGGATGCCGGAATTGCGGGAAGAAATCATCGAACCCCGGAGGCAGCTTGCGGGTGTCAGTCCGCTGCTGGATTTCGGAGCGGATGAACACGACCGCCGGCTTCACCTGCTCGGAAATCGCTACGAAGGCATCCCCGAGTTCCGCCACCGGCTTGGCCGCCGGCACGATCGGATGCTGCTGGGCCGGGGTGGGGGGGGGGGCCTGGAGCAGCGCGGACGCCTCGGCGGCCGATCCCTGTTTGGGCAGGTTCAGCGCCGAGGCGAACGCCAGGCCGAAAACGAATGCCAGACCCACCAGGGCCACGAACTTCAACCAGTCACGCGTACGCACCGACATCGAGTTCTCGGGGTTAGAGGGTACCGTCGCAAACTAATCGATCATCACGATTTCTTCTTGTCGTCATCGACGATCTCGTAATCGGCTTCGACGACGTTTTCCTTCTTCTCAGCACCAGGCTGCCCGGGAGCCCCTTCAGCCGGTGCCGCCCCCCCGGGGGCGGACGCATCCGCACCGCGGCTGGCGGCATACAGTGACGCTCCGGCGGCGGAGTACGCCTGCTGCAGCTCCTCCAGAGCCCGGGCGATCTCGTCCGGGTTCCCGGCGCGCAGAGCCTGCTTCGAGCCCTCCACCGCGCCGTCGAGACGCGTCTTGAGCGACGCTTCGAGACGGTCCGCCCATTCCTTGGAGTTCTTCTCCACTTCGTACACCATGCTGTCGAGGCGGTTGCGCCGCTCGATTTCCTCGCGCCGCTTCTTGTCCTCGCCGGCGTGGGCCTCTGCATCCTTGACCATCTTGTCGATGTCTTTGTCACCGAGGCCGGACGAGGCCTCGATCCGGATCTTCTGCTCCTTGCCCGTCGCCTTGTCCTTGGCCGACACGTGCAGAATCCCGTTCGCGTCGATGTCGAAGGTCACCTCGACCTGCGGCACGCCCCGCGGAGCCGGCGGAATCCCGGTCAGCTGGAACTTGCCGATGGTGCGGTTGTCCAGCGCCATCTGGCGCTCGCCCTGGAGCACATGGATCTCCACGGTCGTCTGCGAGTCCTCCGCGGTCGAGAACACCTCCGACTTCTTGGTCGGGATCGTGGTGTTCCGCGGAATCAGCACCGTCGTCACGCCGCCCAGGGTTTCGATGCCCAAGGACAGCGGGGTCACGTCCAGGAGCAGCACGTCCTTTACTTCGCCCGCCAGCACGCCGCCCTGGATCGCGGCGCCGATCGCCACGACCTCGTCCGGGTTCACGCCCTTGTGCGGATCCTTGCCGAAGAACGTCTTCACGATCTCCTGGACCTTCGGCATCCGCGTCTGACCGCCGACCAGGATCACCTCGTCGATTTCGCTCGGCTTCAGGCCGGCGTCCTTCAAGGCCTGCTCCATGGGCGGCAACGTCCGCTGCACCAGATCGTCCACCAACTGCTCGAGCTTGGCGCGCGTCAGCGTGACGTTCAGGTGCTTGGGGCCGGACTGGTCGGCCGTGATGAAGGGGAGGTTGATCTCCGTCTGCATCGCGGAAGACAGCTCCATCTTGGCTTTCTCCGCGGCTTCCTTGAGACGCTGCAGCGCCATCGGGTCCTTGGACAGGTCGATCCCCTGATCGCGCTTGAACTCGTCCACCAACCATTGGATGATCCGGGAGTCGAAATCGTCGCCGCCCAGGTGGGTGTCCCCGTTGGTGCTCTTGACCTCGAACACCCCTTCAGCCAGCTCCAGCACCGAGATGTCGTAGGTGCCGCCGCCCAGGTCGTAGACCGCGACCTTCTCCTCCTTCTTCTTCTCGAGGCCGTACGCGAGGGCTGAGGCCGTGGGCTCGTTGATGATGCGCACCACGTCGAGTCCGGCGATCTTCCCCGCGTCCTTGGTGGCCTGGCGCTGGGAATCGTTGAAGTAGGCGGGGACGGTGATGACCGCCTTCTCGATCTTGTGTCCGAGGTAGTCTTCGGCGGTCTGCTTCATTTTCTGAAGGATCATCGCCGAGATCTCGGGAGGGGTGTAGCGCTTCCCCTGGATTTCGACGGAGGCCAGGTCGTTCTGTCCGGGCATGACCTTGTAGGGCACGCGCTTGGACTCGGAGCTGACTTCGCCGGTGCGGCGCCCCATGAAGCGCTTGATCGAGAAAATCGTGTTCTGGGGGTTGGTCACCGCCTGCCGTTTGGCGACCTGCCCAACCAGCCGTTCGCCATCCTTGGTGAACGCCACCACCGACGGCGTCGTCCGGCCACCTTCAGCGTTGGGGATGACGACCGGGTCGCCCCCCTCCATGACGGCGACGACCGAGTTGGTGGTCCCCAGGTCGATGCCGATGATTTTCTCCGCCATAACCGGTACTCCTTATTCGTGTGTGTGATGCGCAGGGTTTGCCGGGAGTCGCATCGAGCAAGGCCTATGCCCGTAAACGATGCCAAAACGGCAGCGACAACCCCATTGTCACTCAATGAGTTACGTGTAAGTTCGAAGAAATGTTTCCCTACCGAGACGACAATCCCACCACTCTGAAGCCGGTGATGACCGTGGCCATCATCAGCCTCAACGTCCTGGTGTGGGTGCTGGTTCAGGGGTTAGGTGCCCCGCAGCCGCTCATCCACTCGATCTGCACCCTGGGTCTCGTTCCCGGGGAGCTGTTGGGGACGGTGGCTCCCGGCACCACGGTGCCGCTCGGTCCCGATCTCGCCTGCCACATCGCCGCGCAGCCGCATTGGTGGACGGTGCTGACGTCGATGTTCCTGCACGGAGGGTGGCTCCACCTGATCGGGAACATGTGGTTCCTCTGGATCTTCGGCAACAACATCGAGGATGCGATGGGCCACGTCCGCTTCGTGGTGTTCTATCTCCTGTGCGGGGTCGCGGCGGCGGGGGCGCAGATCTTCGTCCAGCCCCATTCGGCGGTGCCGATGGTCGGCGCGTCCGGCGCCATCAGCGGGGTGCTCGGGGCCTACCTCCTGCTGTACCCGCGCGTGCGCGTGCACACCCTGCTGTTCCTGGGGTTTTACGTGACGACCATTCAGCTGCCGGCCTACCTGATGCTCGGCTACTGGATTCTGCTCCAGCTGCTCGGGGGGTTGCCGAGCCTCAGCGCGCAGGAGGGGGGCGTCGCCTACTTCGCCCACATCGGCGGCTTTCTGACCGGAATGCTGCTGGTGAAGCTGTTCGCTAAGCCGGACCTGCTGGCGCGGCGTCCGGTCCCGGAGGAGCGCTTCAGGAGCTGGTAGCTTCCTCCACGCGGTGCTTGATCGATTTCCCCTCGACCAGAAACACCACATCTTCCGCGATATTCGTCGCCAGATCCGCCACCCGCTCCAGGTTGCGGCTGACGAGAAACAGGTCCATGGCGGCGCCGATGATATGCGGATCCTCCAGCATGTGGGTGAGCAGGATCCGGAACACCGAGTCGTGCAACGCATCGACCTGGTCGTCGCGCCGGCAAATGGCCCGGGCCGCCTGCGCGTCGCCGTGGACGAAGGCGTCCAGCGCGTCGGCGAGCATGGTGCGCGCCTGGCGGGCCATTTCCAGAAGCTCCGGCTCGGGGGCGATGTGGCGTGTCGCGGCCAGCCGTTCGGCCGACTCCGCGATGTTGACCGCATGATCGCCGACGCGCTCGAGGTCGTTCGCGATCTTCATCGCGGACATCAGCAGGCGGAGATCGCGGGCCATCGGCTGCTGGGTGGCCAGCAGCTTGACGACCAGTTGCTCGATGTCGCTCTCCATGGCGTCCACCTCTTCGTCGCCGGCGATCACCTGCTTCGCTTTCAGGCGATCGCGCTGGAGCAGCGCATCGAGGGCGAGGCCGAGGGCTGCCTGAGCCTCGGCCGACATGGTGAGCAGCCGGGCCTTCAGGTCCGACAGCTCATCGTGGAAATGGCGGTGCACGGGGTGTGCGCTCATCCAAACCGTCCTGTGATGTAGGCTTCGGTCCGCTCGTCGGTCGGCTTGGTGAAGATCCGCGGGGTCTCGCCGAACTCGACCAGCCGGCCCAGGTAGAAGAATCCCGTGAAATCGGCAACGCGCGACGCCTGCTGCATGTTGTGCGTCACGATGACGATCGTGTACTGCTGCTTCAGCTCGTGAATCAGCTCTTCGATGCGCTCGGTGGCGATCGGGTCGAGCGCCGAGCACGGCTCATCCATGAGCAGCACCTCGGGCTCGTTGGCGAGCGCCCGGGCGATACAGAGCCGCTGCTGCTGCCCTCCCGAGAGCCCGGTCCCCGGCTCCTCGAGCCGGTCCTTCACTTCTTCCCACAGGGCCGCGCGTCGCAGGGCCCGTTCCACCCGTTCCGGCAGCTCACGCGGGCGGGCCCGCCCGTTCATCTGCGGTCCGTAGGCCACGTTATCGAAGATCGATTTGGGAAAGGGGTTGGGCCGCTGGAACACCATGCCGACCCGGCGCCGCAGGTCGACGACGTCGGTTCCCCGGGAGAACACCGACACCCCGTCCAGCAGGATGTCGCCGGTGTGGCGGGCCCCCGGCAGGAGATCGTGCATCCGGTTGATGGAGCGCAGAAAGGTGCTCTTGCCGCATCCGGAGGGTCCGATCAGCGCGGTCACCGCGCGACGGGGAATGGTGATCCCCACCTCGAACAGTGCCTGCACCCGGCCGTACCAGAAGGAATAGCCCCGGACATCGATCACCGGGAACGGGCTGGACGACGGGGAGGCCGCCCCCACCACCGCCGGCTCCGGGTGGGGGGCGGCGGCTCGCCGGTCCGTGGTCAGGTCGGGGACGCTCACCCGAATCTCCCGGTGATGTACGCCTCGGTCTGCGGCTGCTTGGGTCGCGTGAAGAGCGAGGTGGTGCGGTTGACCTCGACGAGCTTCCCCATATAGAAGAAGGCGGTGTAGTCCGACACGCGCGCCGCCTGCTGCATGTTGTGCGTCACGATCACGATGGTGTAGCGCTGTTTCAGCTCGATGCACAGCTCCTCGATCCGCAGGGTCCCCGCGGGATCGAGCGAGGCCGTGGGCTCGTCCAGCAACAGGACCTCGGGCCTCGGGGCCACCGCCCGGGCGATGCAGAGACGCTGCTGCTGCCCGCCGGAGAGGTCCACGGCGCTCCCCTGCAATCGGTCCTTCACCTCGTCCCAGAGCGCGGCCTGGCGTAACGCCCGTTCCACGGCCATGTCGACGTCGGCCCGCGGCAACCGGCCGTTCACCCGCAGCCCCGCCGCGACGTTCTCGTAGATCGTCATGGTCGGGAACGGCGTGGGCCGCTGGAACACCATCCCGATCTGCCGGCGAATGACGACGGGATTGACCGCGCTGTCGTAGATGT
This sequence comes from Gemmatimonadales bacterium, assembly GCA_035500495.1. Lineage (GTDB taxonomy): Bacteria > Gemmatimonadota > Gemmatimonadetes > Gemmatimonadales > GWC2-71-9 > DASTHG01. Next base: position 21,021 of record DATJXC010000133.1, on the reverse strand, counting down.
CTTCTCCATCCAGCAGCACCGACCCGGTGACCCAGCCGCCCTCCGACAGCTCGTGCATGCGGTTGAGACAGCGCAGGAACGTGCTCTTCCCGCACCCCGACGGGCCGATGATCGCGGTGACCGTGTTGGTGGGGAAGAACACGGACGCTTCGTGCACCGCCGCCGTACGGCCGAACAGCGCCGTGAGCCGCTTGGTCTCGAGCCGCACCAGCGAATTATCGGGCGCCATGGCGTTGCCGGGTGACCCAGCGGGCCGCGATCGAAAGGATCAGCACCATCCCCATGAGCACCAGCGCGGAGGCCCACGCCAGCCGGTGCCACTCTTCGAACGGTCCCGTCGCGTACACGAAGATCTGCAGCGACAGGGTCTGCATCGGCTGGAAGATGTTCGTGCTGAAGTTGAGGTTCCCGAGCGCGGTGAACAGCAGCGGAGCCGTTTCCCCGGCGGCGCGCGCGATGGCGACGAGCGCTCCGGTGACGATGCCCCCGAGGGCGGTGCGCACGATCACCCGCAGCGACGTCCGCCACCGTGGATAGCCCAGCGCCAGTGCCGCTTCGCGCAGCGAATTGGGAACCAGCCGGACCATTTCTTCGGTGGTTCGGGCGAGCATCGGGATCATCAGCACCGCGAGGGCCGCGCCGCCGGCGAGGGCGGAGAAGTGTCCGGCCGGCTTGACGAGCCAGGTCCAGGCAAAGATGCCGACGACGATGGACGGGGTGCCGTTCAATACGTCGGCCAGAAACCGCACCGTCCAACCCAGCTTGCCGCTGCCGTATTCCGCGAGGAAGATCCCGGCCCCGACGCCGATCGGCAGGCCGATGGCGCAGGCCAGACCGACCACGATTCCGGTGCCGACGATCGCGTGGGCCACGCCACCGCCGTTCTGTCCCGCCGGCACCGGGTTCTTGACGAAGAAGCTCCAATCGATGGAGGAGGCGCCCTTCGCCACCAGGTTGCCGAAGATGAACAGCAACGGGGCTACCGCCGCCGCGCACAGAAATATCACCACCCCGGTCATCACCGCGCTCTGGATCCGGCGACGGGTGGAGCGACTCACAGGGCGCGGCTCCCGGCCGAGGCTCCGCGCGCCACCCGCCACACGAGCAGGCGGGCGAGGGCGTTGATCACGATGGTGAGGACGAACAGCACCAGCCCGACGGCGAACAACGCCGAGAGGTACATCTGCGTCGTGGCCTCGCTGAACTCGTTCGCCAGCGCGGCCGCCATGGTGAATCCGGGCTGCAGCAGGGAGGCGGCGATATCGTGGCGGTTCCCGATCACCATGGTGACCGCCATCGTTTCCCCCAGGGCGCGCCCCAGGCCGAGCATGATGGCGCCGATGATGCCGGCCCGCCCGTAGGGCAGGACGGCGGTCCACACCGCCTCCCAGCGGGTGGCGCCGAGGCCCATCGCGGCTTCCCGCTGGCTACCGGGTACGGCGCCGAGCACCTCGCGGGACACCGCCGCGATGTAGGGCACGATCATGATGGCGAGGATCACGCCGCCGGCGAGCATCGAATTGCCGTAAAACACGCCCTGGAACAACGGCGTCCATCCGAAGACCGCCCGGAGGCCTGGGACGGCAAAGGTGCGGAGGAACGGAATCAGCACGAAGATGCCCCACAGCCCGTAGACGACGCTCGGTACGGCGGCCAGGAGCTCCACCAGGAAGCCGACGGGTTGGCGTACCCAGCGGGGCGCGAACTCGGTGAGGAAGATGGCGACGCCGAGCGCCAGCGGGACGGCGATCACGAGGGCGAGCAGCGACGACACGATCGTCCCGAAGATCATCGGGGCGGCGCCGTACACCTCCGCGACGGGATCCCAGGTGGAGGTCCACAGGAACGCCGGCCCGAACTTCTTGAGCGCCGGCCAGGCCGACCAGGCCAGCTCGCTCGCAATCACGAGGAGCAGCAGCGGCACGGAGCAAGCCAGGACGGTCACGATGCCCCGATGCAGGCGGTCTCCCACGTTTCGGCTGCGGCGGCGGAGAATCACCTGTGGAGTAGGCCGGGGAATCGGGGAGGCGGCGATCGGAGGCTGCTCCGTGGGAATGCTCGTCACGCGGGGATTCTATCCGTCGCGGCCGGGGAGACCGTCACATCCGGGTAACAGTTGTGTCACCGCGGGAAGAAAAAAACCCCCGCGGCGAACTGCCCGCGGGGGCTGGAGGCGGTCGTTGGAGGGGGGTAACGAGCCGCCGACTGCTTACATCACGGGCTTGCCGGCAGCCGTGATGCTCTTCAGGTGGTCATGGATCCAGGGTTGCAGCTGCTTGGGCAGGGGGGCATAGCCGAGGCCGGAAGCTTTCGCCTGGCCATCGGTTTCGGCCCACCACACGAATTGCAGCAGCGCCTTGGCTTTCGCGGCATCGCCGTAGGTCTTGTGCAGCAGGAACCACGTCATCGTGGCGATCGGGTACGCGTCGGCTCCTGGGGGATTGGTGATGGACACGCGGAAATCCGTGCTCGGGCCCATCGTCTTCATGGCGCCGGCCAGCGCCGCCGTGACCGATTCGAGGCTCGGCGTGATGAACTTGCCTGAAGAATTCTGCACCGAAGCGAAGGCCAGCTTGTTGCTGTTGGCGTACGCCAGCTCGACATACCCGATTCCTCCCGGCGTCTGCCCCACGGTAGCGGAAACGCCCTCGTTGCCCTTGCCGCCCAGGCCCACGGGCCAGTTGACGGAGGTCCCCTTCCCGACCTTCTGGGCCCATTCCGGGCTGACTTTGGTGAGGTAATCGGTGAAGCCGTAGCTGGTACCCGAACCGTCCGACCGGTGCACGACGACGATGTCGCTGGCCGGCAGCTGGACGCCCGGGTTTATGCTCGCGAGCCGCGCGTCGTTCCATTTGGTGATCTTGCCGAGGAAAATATCGCCGATCACGTCGGGCGTGAGCTTCAATCCGGAGGCCACGCCGGCGACGTTGTACGTGACGACGATGGCGCCCATGACCGTGGGGATGTGCAACACGTTCCCCTGGATCGCGGCGATGGCGGAATCGCTCATCGGGGCATCGGAGCCGCCGAAGTCCACGGTTCCATCCGAAAACTGCCGGATTCCCCCACCCGAGCCGATCGACTGGTAGTTCAGCTTCACGTCGGGATGGGACTGATTGTAGGTCAGCATCCAGTCCTGGTAGATGATGTTCGGAAACGTCGCGCCGGCGCCGTTCAACTGCACCTGGGCGGCCGCCGGGGCCGCCGCGAGCGCGGCGGCGAGCGTCAGGAGCTTGGTGCGCGTCATAAGAAAGTGTGCCTCGTTCACTATTAGAAGTTGAACTGCATTTGCAGGAGCGCCTGCGACGCGGTGGACTTGGTCGCGGTGCTGGGCGGCGTCGTCGTGCCGTCGCCCTCGAACTTGACATTGTCCCAGTCGGCCAGCACGCGGAAGTTGGAGGTCACGTGGTACGCGAGGCCGATGATGGTCCGCGTCTGCTTGTTGTTGTCCACGTTGGTATTGGGATCCCACTGATCTACCCGGGCGATCACGCGGAGCTTGGCGGCCAGCTGATACCATCCGTACACGCTGGCCACGCTGCCCGTCACCTTCTTGGCGGTGGTGTGGACCGAATCCGCCGTGGTCGCATACTCACCGGCCAGCAGCACCTTGTTGCTGCGATAGGAGAGCAGGCCGAGAAACCGCTGGCGGGTGCCGGTGGTGGTGGGCTGGCCGTACTGCCCGTACACGGTGAGACGGAGTCCGCCGACCCGGCTGTCGTTGTCGGTGTCCATGAGGCGGAAGGAGATCCGGGCCATGACGTCCTTGCCCTGATCGCCGGTGTTGCTCTTGCTGTAGCCTTCACCGTTGAACACACCGGCCTGCAGGTCCACTTTCTCGTGGTTGAAGTTCCCGTCGACGCCGGCGCCCAGATCCGACGAGGTGACGTAGCCGTTGCGCTCCATCGGCATGGTGCCCTGCACCCGGTAATCCCACAGCGCCTCTTCCCAATCGAGCAGCGGGGTCTGGGTGACGCCGAGCTTCCAGGTGAGGGGACCGCCGGAGGGGTTGAACGCGACATAGGCGTACTTCAACCGGTAGTTGAGCGTCGAGTCGGAGGCCAGCTGGTAGATGTCCGGGGTGATGCGCGCCGACACGCCTCCGCTCAACTTGGCCATGATGTTGATGTAGGCGCGAGTCAGCTGGAAGTTGTTGGCGTTGATCCCGTTGGCGTTCTTGTTCAGCATGTAGTAGTACTGGAAATACGAGAGCCCGCCGACGCTGATCTGCGGGCCCGAGGGCGCGGGTGCAGGCGCCTGCCCCTGGGCGGCGATGACCCTCGGCAAAGCGGCCAGGATGACGAGGCCCAGAAGCGCACGGTAACGACGGTAGCTGGGGATAATCATGGAGGCACGGTCTCCCGTGAGAAGGTTCGACGCCTATGCTCGCGTGACCCCATCACGGACCAACCGCCGTTCCGTCACAATCAGGTAACAGGGAGGCGAGACACAGATAGCGGAGCCGAACTGGCCTCCGCTACCTGGCACCCGAACGTCGGCCGTGCACCGGCGCCGGATGAACGAAACCGAGCGTGAGGAGGAGGCCGGGCGCTTCCTCGGAATCCGGGGTCTACAGGAGGGCGTAGGCCAACAGGGCCCCGCCCAGGCCAAGGGCCACGCCCGCCAGCACGTCCCCGGGATGGTGGACCCGCAGCCGGTAGCGGGACCAGGCCACCACCACTGCCGGGGGCATGACCACCGGGACCAGACTGGGGTGGGCCAGAGCAACCGGCGTGGCGATAGCGAACACCGCCGCCGCGTGACCCGAGGGGAACGAGAACGGGTCGGGGAGCGCGACCAGGGCCAGGGGGCGGCCGCTGCCATCGCAGGGACGCGGGCGGGCCACCAGGCGCTTCAGGATCTGCACGGAGAGGTGCGACGTGGTGTTGGCGAGCAACATCGTCATTCCGAGGCGGGCTTCCCCGAGCGCCATCACGAGCAACGCGGCCCCGATGGTGGTCGCGGCGTCGCCCAGGTGGGTGACCGCCCGCCACCAGCGGAGCGTCACGCCGGGACCGGCTCGGGCGTCGCCGCGAACGCCTCGCTCAGGGGGCGGCCTTCGTACTCGGGGGGCACCGTCACGCCGAACCACCAGAGGATGGTGGCCGGGACATCGAGGATCGAAACGGCGCGGGTGAGCTGATGGCGCCGCGTGACCCCGGGTCCCGCGACGATCAGGGGAATGTGGTCGTTGACCGGATGCGGCTCATCGTGATCCTGCGACGTCACTCCGCCACCACCGTGATCGGCCAGCACCACGAGGACGGCATCGTCGGTCCACGCGGACAGGATGCCGATGCCCGTGTCCACTTCGGCCGCGGCCTCGAGGTACGCTGGCGACATCCAGCCGTCGCGGTGACCGGCCCGGTCACAGTCCGGCAGATAGACGAAGACGAGGCTCGACTCCGGGGCACCCTCGCGGTTCAGCACGCTCGCCGCCGCCGCCGCCGTGTGCCGCGCCTGCTTGCCGGCGGGAAGCACACTGCGGGCGCCGGCGGCGGTCGCCAGCGCCCAGGCGATCGGGAGCGCGGTGAGATCGAGCGCACCGGTCACGATCTCGGTAGAGACGCCGGCGCGGGACAGCTCGCGGGCGACGGGCCGGAGCCTTCCCACCGACGGAAGAAAATCGAGGCCGGGCTCGACCAGCCGGTGCGTGTCGGGCGCGACGCCGGTGGCGAGGGAGGTCAGCGCGGCGACGGTGGCGCTGGGTCGCACCGTGCGGGCCCGCAGCGCGATCGTATACGCGGAGCCGAGCGCGAACAGCGACGGCATCACGCTGGGTGTGATCGCATCCGGCCGCAGGCCGTCGGCGAGCGCGATGATCAGGCGGCGCATGGCACTCCTCCCGGAACGCTCCGCGTGGCGGCGATGGCGGCGTATTGCTGGAGCAGCTCGCGATTCTCCCCGCGCAGGTCGCGCGTTTCCGCCGTCCGCCGGGCGCCGAGCGCCAGGCGCTGGCGCCGCGCGGGATCACCGACGAGGGCCACGATCCCGTCCGCAAACCCCGCGGGGTCGTCGGGCGACACGAGCAGTCCGCTCTCTTCGGGCCGCACGCTCTCCCTCAGACCGCCGGCGTCGGCGGCGATCACGGGGAGGCCCGAGGCCATCGCCTCGAGGGCGACCAGCCCGCAGGTCTCCGTGCGGGAGGGCAGCACACACAGGTCCGCGCTGGCGTACAGCACGGCGAGATTGTCCCGGTCCAGGAAGCCCAAGCGCCGGACGAACGGCGCGCGCGTCATGACCTTGGCCGCTTCCGGGCCGTCGCCGGCGATGACGAACGCGGCGCGGCGGCCCAGCCGGTGATACGCCCGCTGCCAGGCGTCGATCAAGACCCGGAGGTTCTTTTCGGCGGCCAGGCGCCCGACGTGCAACACGATGGCCACATCCTTCGACCCGCCGAGCCAGCGGCGCCAGCCGGCGTCCGAGCGGCCCGGGTAGAAATGCCGGGTGTCTACCCCGCGTCCCCACACCACCGTGCGCGACAGTCCATGCCCGACGAGCTCGTCCTGCACCGCCTCGCCGGGAGTGTGGATCATCCGCGCCGGACGGTGGAAGTGCACGAGCCAGCGCCACACGAGTGGGGCCAGCACCGGGACCCCGTAGTGCCGCGCATAGGCGGGAAAGTGAGTGTGAAACGACGTGACCAGCGGTACGTCGCGCTGCAGCGCATAGCGCCGGCCCAGCGTACCCAGCGGCCCTTCGGTCGCGACGTGCACCACGTCGGGCGCGAAACGATCCAGGTGGGCGAACACCCGGCGCCGGTAGGGGAGACTCAGCCGGATGCTGGGGTAGGGGGGAAACGGCACCGACGGGATGCGCAGCTCGTCGAGCGTGCCGGTGTCCCCCGAGGGATACCTGGGCGCGACGATGGCGACGGGGTGCCCCGCCGCGCGCACCGACTCGACGATGCGATGCACCACGGTGGTCACCCCGTTCACCTGGGGGGTGTAGGTATCGGTCACCAACGCGATTCGCACGCCCGCATGATCGAAGCGGGCGGTCAAGTCTGTGTGACGCCTGGGTTACGACTTGGTAACGGCGGGAAACACCATGCGGATGGTGGTGCCGCGGCCCAGCGCACTCTCGGCGGAGACCCGGCCGCCGTGGGCTTCCACCAGATGTTTCACGATGGAGAGCCCCAGTCCCGTCCCCCCCTGTTCCCGGGAGCGCCCCGGGTCCACCCGGTAGAACCGCTCGAAAATGCGGGACAGGTGCTCGCTCGGGATCCCCGACCCGGTGTCGGCGACGGCGAGGGCCGTCCCGTCCGCGGTGAGCTCAGTGGAAACGCGGACGGTACCACCCGCGGGGGTGTGTCGCAGGGAGTTGGACAACAGGTTGGTGAGAATCTGCCGCAGGGCTTCGGGGTCCGCGGCGAGGTTTGTGGCATCGGGCGCGGGGGCCACAACCAGGGACACCTGGGCGCCGGCGGCAGTCTCCGCGAAGGGCGCCCAGGCCTCGCGGACCTCGCGCTCGACGTCGAGCACGGCCGGCTCCGGTCGCCACACGCCCGATTCGATGCGCGAGAGATCCAGCAGGTCCTCGACCAGCCGCTGCATGCGTCGAGCGTGCGTGAGGATCGTCGCGGAGAACTTGCCGCTGTGCGAGGTGGGGTCGGTCTCCGCCGTGAGCGTCTCGGCGTATCCGGCGATCGCCGTGAGCGGGGTCTTCAGCTCGTGGGACACATTCGCCACGAAGTCCCGGCGCACCGCCTCGAGGCGGCGGAGCTGGGACACGTCCTGCAGAACCATCAGACTCCCGCCGTCGGGCAACGAGCGTCCCGTGACGAGCAGCTCGCGGTCGCCGAGCTGGATCGGTTGCTCGTCCACGTCATGTCCGTCCCGCACGGTCCGGACGATCTCGCGGGCGGCCTTCTCGTGAAACAGCTCGGTCAGGGGGGGAAGCGCCTCGGATGACCCGAGCCGCAGCAACCGGCGCGCGGCGGCATTGCAGGTCAGGATCGCGCCGCTGGCATCGGCGGCGATCACCGCGTCCGCCATGGCCTCGACCAGCTCGGCCGTTTCGGCGCGCTCGCGCCGCAGCTCGGCGAACCGCTGGTCCAGCTGCTCGTGCATCGCGCGCAGCGCCAGGATGTGACGGGACACCTCGGGGATCCCCGAGTCCGGGAACACCGGGGTGCGCTCCTCCGCGATCGCCCGCGCGGCGCCGGTCAGCTCGACCAGCGGACGGGCGAGGTAGCGGCTCCCCACCCAGGCGAGCAGCGCGGCCAGGAAGATCGCGAACAGGCCCGCGATCGCGATCGCCCCCTGGACCGTATTCACCTGAGTATCCACTGCGGCGAGGGTGGTCGAGACGCGGACGATGACGATCGGGGGCGGCCCTCCATGAATCGCCACGTAGAGGCGCCGCTCGTTGGTCGAGGCGGAGAGCCGGGTGTTTTCACCGACGCCGTGCGCCAGCGCCGCGAGCACCTCTGGCCGCCCAGCATGGTTCTCGAGCTCGGGCAGCGCGTCCTTCGGAAACTCGGTGTCCCCGCGCACCCGCCCGGTCGAGTCGATGAGGGTCACGCGGTGACCGATCAGGGTGCCTAAGTGCATGGCCGCGGCGGGCCAGGCGAGGGAGTCGTTGGGCAGCTCCGTCAGCACCAGCCGGGCCTCGCGCTCGAGCGCGCGCGCGGTCTCCGCCTCCAGCTCCTGGCGCAGAATTCGGTCGGCGGCGAGGACGAGACCTACGACCGTCGCTGCCACGAGCAGACTGGAGGCTACAAACAGCCGCGTGGCGAGCCGCATCAGCGCCGGCGTGTCTTCGGTTCGGGGAGGCGGAAGCGATAGCCGACGCCGCGCAGCGTCTCGATGTAGGCACCCGCGGCGCCCAGCTTGGTCCGCAGCCGCTGCACGTGCATGTCCACGGTGCGCGTCTGGATGTCGGGCTGGGCCTGCCACACCGACCGGAGCAGCTCCGTCCGCGACTGGGCCCGCCCCGGCCGCTCCATGAGGAGCCGGAGCAGCTTGAATTCGGTGGCGGTCAACTCGATCTCCGCGTCGTGGACCGTGACGCGGTGGGCGGCGGGATCGAGCCGCAGCATCCCCGCGGCGAGGACGCCGCCGCTCGCCACCGGGGGCGCCGCGAGCCGCCGCAGCACGGCCCCCACCCGGAGCACCAGCTCCTGCGGTGAGAACGGCTTGGGGACGTAGTCGTCGGCCCCGAGGGACAGGCCTTTGACCCGGTCCTGCTCTTCTTTCCGCGCGGTGAGCAAGATGACGCCCATCTGGCTCGTGGCTTCGTGGCGCCGCAGCTCGGCCAGCACCTCCAGCCCGGAGCGGCCTGGGATCATGAGGTCGAGCACGACCAGGTCGGGTCGATCGACGTTGGCGACCTTGAGTGCTTCGGTGCCGTTGGCGGCCGTGGTGACCCGGTACCCGGCCTTGGCGAGGTGGTAGGCGACGAGGCCGGCAATGTCGGGCTCGTCCTCCACGACGAGAATGCGATGGGTCGGCTGTCCGTCGGGTAGCATTGACGGACGGCAAGGTAGCGCGAACCCCGGGGTCTTGGCAATTTTCAGCGCACTATGCATCCGCTGCTCGCGCTGATCTTCGTTCTGCAATCGCCCTCCGCTCCCCCTGCCGTCGATTCCGCGCACGTCGTCGTCGTCGCGACGGCCGATGTGCACGGCCGCGCCCTCGCCTGGGATTACGTGCGCGACCAGCCGGCGCCGGGTGGCCTGTCCCGCATCGCGACCATCCTCGAATCCCTCCGGGCCCAGTACCCGAACCAGGTCGTCGCGGTCGATGCCGGTGACGAGATTCAGGGCAATCCCTTCGCCGCGTATTTCGGGCGACCTCCAACCGGGACGCCCACGCGTCCCAATCCGATCGTGGATGCGTTCAACGCACTCGCGCTCGACGCGGCGACCCCGGGGAATCACGAGTTCAACTTCGGCCTGGGCGTGCTCCGCGACGCGGCGGCGGACGCCACCTATCCGTTCGTCTCGGCGAACATCCTGCAAAGCGACTCGCTCCTGTTTCCCGCGCTGACCGTGGTGCAACGCGGCGGGGTGAAGATCGGGATCACGGGTCTCACCACTCCCGGCGTCATGGTCTGGGACCGTCGCGTCGTGAAGGCCGGCGGCGTCCGCGTGCGCCCGATCGCCACGGCGGGGCCGCCGGCGCTGGCGCAGCTCGATCAGGCGAACGTGGACGTGCGGATCGTGCTCGTGCACAGCGGGATGGGGGAGCCGTCCACGTACGACACCACCGGTGTCGGCGCGGAAAACGACGCCGCCGCGCTCGCCGCCGATCCGCACCGCCCCGACCTGGTGGTCGTCGGGCACACGCACAAGGAGATGCGCGATTCGGTGATCGCGGGGGTGCACTTCGTGCAGCCCAAGTTCTGGGCCCAGAGCATTTCGGTGGTGCACATCTGGCTCACCCGTGCCGCAGGCGACTCGGCCAAGCAGGTCGCCCCGGGGCGCTGGCACATCGTCCAGATCCGCGCGGATCTGATTCCCACGGGCACCACTCCCGAGCTGCCGCGCTTCACCAAGCGACTGGCAGTGGCGCAGGAGCTGGTACGGGCGTGGGCCGCGCAGCCCCTCGGGACGGCCGGGCCCGGGTTCGCGGCGCGCAACGGGCGGGCCGAGGACACGCCACTGCTCGATTTCATCAATGCGGTACAGCGCCGGCACGCCGGAACCGATCTGTCGGCCACGCCCGACTTCGATCTCGACGCCGGGCTGCCCGACGGGGACGTTCATCTCCGCGACGTCGCCGGCATTTATCCTTACGAGAACACGCTCGTCGGCCTCAAGATTTCGGGGCAACAGCTCAGGGATTACCTCGAGCACTCGGCCACCTACTACCGCACCTATCGACCTGGGACGTCGGTCGTCCGCGACGACGTGCCGGGGTACAACTTCGATGTGGTCAGCGGCGCGAACTACCAGATCGATCTCACGCGGGCCCCGGGGAGCCGCATCGTTGGACTCGCGGTGCGCGGGCGCCCGGTGGCCCCGGGGGACAGCTTTACCATCGCGTTGAACAACTACCGCGCGGCCGGGGGCGGAGGGTACGCCATGCTGAGAGGGGCGCGCGTGGTGTACGACCAGAACGAGAACGTGCGCGACCTTCTGATCGAGGAAATCCGTCGGGTCGGCACCGTCACGGCGGCCGACTACTCCACCTCGAGCTGGGAAATCCTCCCCCCGGGTCGCGAGGCCGCGCTCGCCGCGTTCGCGCCCGCGCGACCCGCCTCCACGGTCCGGGCCGACACTACCCTGTTGCGGGTGCTCTCGATCAACGATCTGCACGGCGCACTGCTTTCCCGGACCTGGGGGTGGTCGCAGGGCCGGGCCGTGGGCGGCGCGGCGGTTCTGAAAACCTGGCTCGACAGCCTGGCCGCGGATTGCGGGTGCGCGAGTGTCCGCCTCGACGCGGGCGACGAGATGCAGGGCACGCCCATCTCCAATTTCACGTTCGGGCGTACCAGTGTCGCCGCCCTGAACGCGCTGGGGATCGACGCCGCGGCGGTCGGCAATCATGAGTTCGATTGGTCGGTGGACACGCTGCGGGCCCGCATGGGCGAGGCCCGCTACCAGTTCGTCGCGGCCAACCTCACCGATAGCGCCGGGGCGATCCCGGCGTGGGTGGAGCCGTGGACCGTCATCTCGCGGAATCGCACCAAGATCGGGGTGATCGGCATCGCCTCGCCGAGCACGCCCACCACGACCGATCCGCGGAATGTCCGGGGCTTGGTGTTCGGTGATCCGGCCGTGGCCGTGCGGCGCGTCCTTCCCCAGGTGCGGGCGACGGCGGACTTCGTGATCGTGCTCGCGCATGCCGGCGCGGTGTGCGATTCGCTGGATTGCCACGGAGAAGTCGTGGACCTCGCCCGGGGGCTCGATTCCGGGTCCGTCGACCTGATCGTCGGGGGCGACACTCATCGGATCGTGCACACCGTCATCCACGGTATCCCGGTCGTCGAGGCGGGCTCCTCGGGGAGCGGCATCGGAGTGGCCGATCTCGTCCGCACCGGCACCGGGCGGGAGGTGCACACGCGGGTCGAGACCCCGTACGCGGATCAGGTGACGCCGAACGCCGCCGTCGCGGCGTCGGTCGAGCGCGCCCGGCGCATGGTGGACAGTCTCACCAGCCGCATCGTGGCGACGCTCCAGCTCGGCCTCGCACGGAACGGGGACGAGTACGGGTTGGGCCGGCTCATCGCTGACGCCTACCGCAACATGGGGAAGGCCGACGTGGGCCTGATCAACAACGGCGGGATCCGCGCCGACTTGCCGGGAGGCCCGGTCTCCTACGGGGCGCTGTTCGAGGTCTCCCCGTTCCAGAACCGGCTGGTGCGGCTCACGATCTCCGGTGGCGACCTGCGTCGGGTGCTCGAGCACGCCCTGGCCGGTGGCACACCCGCCGCCCACGTGGGGGGCATCGCGGTGTGGTACGACCCGCGCAAGCCCGCCGGAGCCCGGATCACGAAGCTGCGGTTGTTGAATGGCACGAGCGTCGAGGACAACCACGCCTACACCCTCGCGGTCCCCGATTTCCTGGCGGACGGGGGCTCGGGCTACGACATGCTGAAAGGCCGGCCGCGGGTCGACGTGGGTTTGGTGGACCTGGATGCGGTGATTGCCTACCTGAGCGTGATCCGCTCGCCGGCCGTGGCGCCGGGCGACGTCCGATTCCACCCGGCGGAGGGCGGCCGCTGATGGCGGACGCGGTGCGGGTGTTCGTCAACGAGCGGCCGGTGACCGTCGCGCGCGGGGCGACGGTGCGGGACGCCGTGGGCGCGCTCGATCGCGAGTTGGCCGAGCTGGTCGCCACCCAGGCGGCCTTCGTGACCGATGGTGTCGGGCGCCCGGTGGACTCGGGGCAGGCGGTGGGCGAAGCGGGAGCGGTGTTTCGCGTCGTGGTGAGCGCCGGGCGAGCCACCGGGAGCGGTCTCGGCAAGGATGAGCTGCGACGCTGGCCCAAGGTCGAGCTGCACGTCCACCTCGACGGATGCCTGCGCCCGCAGACGATGCTCGATCTGGCCCGACGCCAGGGGGTCAAGCTGCCGGCCGATACCCCCGAGGGGCTGACCCGGGCGTTGTCGGTCGCCGGATCGCGGAGCCTCGAAGAGTATCTCGAGAAGTACGCGATCACCCTGTCGGTCATGCAGACGCCGGATGCCTTGGCCCGTATCGCCCACGAGTTCGTGCTCGATGTGGCGGCGGAGAACGTCCGCTACGTCGAGGTGCGGTACTCCCCGCTGTTACACCGCCCGGCGCTGACGCTGACCCAGGCGATCGAAGCCCCGCTCGAGGGGATCCGGCGCGGGGAGGCGGAGACGGGAACCAAGGTGGGCCTGATCGTCTGCGGAATCCGCACCCTGCCGCCGGCCACGTCGCTCGAGCTGGCCCGGGCGGCCGCCGATTACAAGGGCAGTGGAGTCGTGGCCTTCGACCTGGCGGGCGCGGAGCGTGGACACCCGGCGGCGGATCATCGCCCGGCGTTCGAGTTCGCGGCCGCGCACGGGATGGCCTGCACCTGCCACGCCGGGGAGGGGGACGGTCCGGCGTCCATTCGTCAGGCGCTGCACAGCTGCGGCGCGCAGCGCATCGGTCATGGGACGCGCCTCGCCGAGGATCCAGATTTGCTCGCCGAGGTAGTGGACCGGCGCATTCCCCTCGAAATGTGTATCACGAGCAACGTGCACACGCACACGGTGGCATCGCCCGCGGCGCATCCGGTCAAGCGTTATCTCGAGGCCGGCGTGCTCGTGACCCTCAACACCGATGGCCGGCTGGTCGATGGGGTGACGCTTACCGACGAGTATTATCTGGCGCACCGCGTGGTGGGGATGACTCGGGATGAGCTGGCCCGCGTCGTGGTGAACGCGTGCGAGAGCGCCTTTCTCCCGGAATCGGACCGGGTCGCCCTCGTGTCCCGGGTGCAAAGCGAGCTGGGAGCGCTCCCATGACTAATCCCGCCGTGCGCGCGACCGACGTCGTCGCCAACAAACTCGGCACGCGCCTCCCACGGGCGGCCATCGTGCTGGGATCCGGATTGGGGTCTCTCGGGGAAGAGGTGGAGGGTGCGGTGCGGATCCCATACGCGCAAATCCCGGGATTTCCAGCGCCCACGGTGGAGGGTCACAAAGGGGAGCTGATCTTCGGCACGCTGGAAGGCGTTCCGGTGCTGGTACAGAGCGGGCGGTTCCACCTGTACGAAGGGCACTCGGCCGAGGTCGCGGCGCTGCCGGTGCGGGTGTTCGGCCGGCTCGGCGTGCGCATCCTGATCCTGACCAACGCCGCCGGCGGTATTCGGGGGACATTCCGCGCCGGAACGTTGATGCTGATCTCGGACCACATCAACCTGATGTTCCGCAATCCGCTGATCGGGCCCGCGCTGGAGGGCGAGGAGCGGTTCCCGGACATGAGCGAGCCTTACGACGTTCGGCTGCGGGAGATGGCGCGGGCGGTGGCCCGGGAGCGAAACGTCCCGCTGGAGGAAGGCGTGTATTGCGGCCTGCTTGGTCCGTCATACGAAACGCCGGCGGAGATCCGCATGCTGCAGCGCCTGGGCGCCGATGCCGTGGGGATGTCCACGGTGCCGGAAGTCATTGTCGCCAGGGCCAGGGGAATCCGCTGTCTCGCGTTCTCGACCATCACGAACTCCGCCGCCGGCCTGTCACCGGCTCAGTTGTCACATCAGGAAGTACTCGAGGTCGGCCGTCAGGTCGGCGGCCAGTTGGCGCAGCTGATTCGGGGGGTCGTCGCCCGACTGTAGCCACCGTCCCCGCTCGTAGCGAATCCGTAACGGACTTGTAACAGACGGCCGGACAGCGAGTTGCGCTTCCGGCCGTCACGGCGTTTCGAGGCTAGCTTTCCACCCATGGGTACATCGGTGACGCCGTCGCAGAGCCTCGTTCCAGCCGCCACTTCCGCCCCGCTGCGGCTCGGGGCCATCGACATCGGGACGAACTCGATCCGTGGGGTCGTCGCCGAAGTGGAGGCCGACGGGTCCTACCGGGTGCTCGATGAAGAGCGTGAAATGACGCGGCTGGGGCACGGGTTGTTCGAACGCGGCCGGCTCTCCGCCTCCGCCATCGAGCGCGCTCTCGCGGCGCTCAACAAGATGAAAGCCATCGCCGACGGCTATGAGGTCGCCGAAATGCGGGCGGTCGCCACGAGCGCGGTCCGCGAGGCGACGAACGGGCGGGCCTTTGTCCGCGAGGTTCGCCGCCGCTGCGGATTGAACGTCGAGGTGATCTCGCCGGAAGAGGAAGCCCAGCTCGCGCTGCAGAGCGCGCTGCGCCAGTTCGACCTCGCCGGACGCTCGGTCGCCGTGGTCGACATCGGCGGCGGCAGCATGGAAGTGGTCCTCACGGCGGGCTCCGTCGTGGACCAGCTGCTCACCCTCCCGCTCGGCGCGGTGCGGTTGACGGAGGCCTACGGCGGCGCCGAGCGGCTCGGGCGGCGACGCTGGAAACGGCTGCGCCGCGCCATCGACCGCGTGCTCCAGGCGCAGCTCGGCAAGCCCCCCTTCGTCCCCGACGTCATCATCGGCAGCGGCGGCACGTTCACGAACATCGCGGGGATCACCAAGGTCGAGCGTGAGGGCTCGGAGAAGAATCTCCAGGGCTACTCACTCACACGGGCGGACGTGGTGCACGTGATGCACCGGCTGCGCGGGATGCCGTTGTCCATGCGCCGCGAGACGCCGGGGTTGAATCCGCAGCGGGCCGACATCATCGTGGCCGGGGCCGCCGCGATCAGCCGGCTCGCCAAGTGGCTGGGGACGAACCAGATCCTCGTCAACACCGGGGGGTTGAGGGACGGCCTGCTCCTGTCCATGATCGCGGAGCGGGTGGCCGGCGCGGCGGAAGCGGCGCGTCCGCTCGACCGGCTCGAGTCGGTACGGGCGTTCGCGCGCAAGTGCCGGTCCAGCGAGCGGCACACCGAGCACGTGGCCCGGCTCGCCGGGCAGCTGTTCGACGGACTGCGGGAGAGCGAGGCCCTGCCGGCGGAGGGGCGCGAGCTGCTCGTGGCGGCGGCGCTGTTGCACGACGTCGGCTATCTCATCAACCATGCTAAGCACCACAAGCACGCCTATCACCTCATCATGCACGGCGAGCTGCAGGGGTACACCACGCGAGAGATCGAGCTGATCGCCAACGTGGCCCGGTATCACCGCAAGGCGTTCCCGAAGAAACGTCATCCCAACTTCGGCCGCTTGGAGCGGCCCGATCGCTGGCTGGTGCGCACGCTGGCCGCGATCCTGCGCGTAGCCGACGGGTTGGACCGGACGCACACGCAGCGCGTCACCGCGGTCGGCGTGGAACGGGGCCGCGGGCGGGTGCGGTTCGTGGTCGACGCCGCGTCCGACCCCCAGGTCGAGCTGTGGGACGCCGAGCGGAAGGCGGCGCTGTTCGGTCGCGTGTTCGGCTCCCTCCCCACGGTCGCCTGGAGCCAGGCGGCCCGGCGGCGCCAGGGCGGACCGGCGCGGCGGGCGCGGCTCCGTATCGCAGCGGGGTAACGCCATGCCCACCACCTACGTCCCGGCGTTCCCGGCCGACCACTATCTGAACCGCGAGCTGTCGTGGCTCGGGTTCAACGCCCGCGTGCTCGAGGAAGCCGCGGACCCGACCAATCCGTGGCTCGAGCGGCTCAAGTTCCTCGCCATTTTCAGCAGCAACCTGGACGAGTTCTTCGAGGTACGGGTGGCGGGGTTGCAGCAGCAGCTCTACGCCGGTATCGAGGCGCAGGATTACGCGGCCGACGGCACCGACCCGGCCCAGCAGCTTACCGCCATCGACACCCGCGTGCGCGACCTGCTCGCGCAGGAGGAACGGCTGCTGCACGGGGAGATCGTGCCGGGGCTCGCTGCCAACGGGATCGAGTGGGCGCGCCTCGACCAGCTCACCGCCGCCGAGCTCAAGTACGTCGAGGAGCTGTTCCGCAGCAGCATCGCCCCGGTGCTGACGCCGCTCGCCATCGATCCGGGGCATCCCTTCCCGTTCGTGCACAACAAGAGCCTGAACGTCGCCCTGCTGGTGGAGAGCACCGCGTCCGGGCAGCAGCTGTTCGCCGTGGTCCAGGTGCCGGCGGTGCTCGATCGCGTGGTCGTGCTTCCCGGGAGCCGGGAGCGCGTGCGGTTCCTGCTGCTCGAGGAGGTCATCGGCGCTCACCTGGGTGAGCTGTTCGGGGGCTTCAAGGTGATCGATCACACCTGCTTCCGGGTGACCCGCAATACCGACCTCACGATCGATGAGGACGAAGCCGAGGATCTGCTGCAGACGATCGAGGAGACGCTGCGTCAGCGCATCCGCGGCGAGGCTGTACGGCTCGAGATCCTGGCCTCGGGCGACGAGCGGTTCGCCCAGATGCTGATGGGCGCGCTGGGGCTGGGCGAGCGCGACGTGTTCCGCGTGGCCGGACCGGTGGACCTGTCCGCGATGATGACGCTGCAGCGGGTGGACGGCTTCCGCGCGCTCCGCGACGAGCCGCTCGTTCCCCGCGTGCCGCCGGCGTTCGCCAGGGCGGGGAATCTGTTCGACGTCATCCGCGGGCAGGACGTGCTGGTGCACCACCCCTACGAGTCGTTCACCTGCGTCGTGGATTTCATCGAGCGCGCCGCCGACGACCCGCAGGTGCTCGCCATCAAGCAGACCCTGTATCGCACGAGCGGGGGCAGCCCGATCATCTCGGCGCTGGCCCGCGCGGCGCAGAACGGCAAGCAGGTCACGGCGCTGGTCGAGCTCAAGGCGCGCTACGACGAGGAGAACAACATCGTCTGGGCGCGCGAGCTGGAGCAGGCCGGTGTCCACGTCGTGTACGGCGTCGTCGGCTTGAAGACTCACTGCAAGGCCGCCCTGGTCGTCCGGCGGGAACCCGACGGCATTCGCCGCTACGTGCACCTCTCGACCGGGAACTACAACCCGCCCACGGCCCGGGTGTACACGGACCTCGGTTTGTTCACCGCCAGCCCGGATTTCGGTGAGGACGTCAGCGCGATGTTCAACCTGCTGACCGGCTACTCGCAGAGCCGGGACTGGAAGAAACTCCGGGTGGCGCCCGTCGGCCTGCGCGAGCAGGTCATCGGGCTGATCGAGCGGGAGCAGCGGCACGCCAAGGAAGGGCGGCGGGCCCGGATCATCGTCAAGATGAACGCCCTGGTCGAGACCTCGGTGATCGACGCCCTGTACCGGGCCTCCCAGGGCGGTGTGCAGATCGATCTCGTGATCCGGGGCATCTGCTGCCTGCGGGCGGGGCTGCCGGGAGTCTCCGACCACATCCGCGTCACCAGCATCGTGGACCGCTTCCTGGAGCACAGCCGGGTGTTCTACTTCGAAAACGCGGGGGAGCCGGAAGTCTTCCTCGCGAGCGCTGACTGGATGCCGCGAAATTTCTTCCGGCGCGTCGAGGTGATGTTCCCGGTCGAAGACCCCAGATTGAAGGCGCGGATCGTGGACAACATCCTGCCGGCGGTGCTGGCGGACAACGTCAAGGCCCGGGTGCAGCGGCCGGATGGGTCGTACGAACGGGTGACGCCGGCTGAGGGGGAAGCGCCGGTGCGCTCGCAAGTCGTGCTGCAGGGATTGGCCCGCGAATCGGCCCGGGAAATCGGCGAGAACGGGCGCCCCCTGTTCGTGCCGATCCTGCGGCAGGGCGGCCGCAACGGCTCGGACGGAAAGCAGGCCGCCGCGACCCGTCGGTTGGCGCGCAGCGTCGCGCGTTCCGGTGGTCGCAAGAAATCCCGCGACGACGTGTAGGGGCTAGCTGCCTTCCTGGGGGGCCCGCCGGCGCCATGTCGCCGCGGCCGGACGGGGGCGGGCCGCGTGGGGGACCGGAACCGGAACCACCGCCGTCCCCAGCGCGTCGGCCTCGAGCCGGTGCGCCACCGCGGCGACCTCCCGCGACAAGGCGATGCTGGCATCGCCCAGCCAGGACGCTTCGAGCTCGGCGAACCGCGCATCCCGATGCAGCCGCACGCGCCGGGCCGTCGCCAGGAGTCCGGCGCGCTCGTCCCGTCGCCGCGCGCGCGGCGCCGGTCCGGCCGGCTCCGCCAGCGCCAGCTCGTGGAGCTGACGGGCGCGCTCGGCGGCGGCGGCTTCCACCCCGGTCGCGACGTCGGCCGCGAGCACCGCGGCGTCGCACACTTCACCCAGCACGTCCTGCAGCGCTTTCAGTGAACGGACCAGCGACGCGGCGCTGGGGAGCCGTTCCACGAACGGCTCGGTCAGATACCGCAGCCGCTTGGCCGCGATCCGGGCCTGGTGCAGATCGGCGTCGTCCGGAGCCTGGATACTGGACAGCAGCCGCGTCAGCTCCTCCCCCTGCTGCTCGATCGCGTTGGCGGCCTTCGTCCCGAACCGTTCTTCCGGCACCGATCCGTCGACGCGGATGTCGCTCGTGTATACGGCCAGGCCTTTGCGGAGGCGGCGATCGACTTTGGTGAACGACCGGGGGAGCTCGCCGAGCAGGGCGTCGTAGGCTTCTTGCTTGCGCGCCTCGAGTCGCGCCAGGAGCCAGCGGTAGCCGACCCGTTCGCGCGGGGTCAGCTCGCCTTTGATGGAGGCGAGCCAGTCGATCTGCACCTCCGCGTCCCGTCCGCTGTTGGTCGCGTCGGCGATCGCGCGCAGCCGGCGCCGGTCCTTCCCCCGGACGCTGGCCTCCACGAGCGGGCGGTAGGCGCGCAGGGTACTGCGGAGCCGCCGCAACGAGACTCGGAAGTCGTGCAGCGCCTCGACGTCTTCCGCATCGCCCAGCCGGTCCAGGGCCGCCTTGGCGTCGTCGAGATACGCCAGGGCCACGACGCGAGCGCCCAGCGCAGCGGAGCGCTGCGCCAGATCGGTCGGAAACGTCGCCATCAGTCCCCCCCTCCCTCTCCACCCAATCTACGCAGCTGCCCGGGAGAGAGCGACCAGCGCAAGACCCCAAGTCCCGCGCCGACATGATCGGGGAACTCGAGCAGACACGCCGCTCCCTTCTTGAGTTCGACAAAGGACCGGTCGCCGCCGCTCAGCAGCCAGGACACCGCGCGCGAGAGCCCGGGCTCGTGCCCCACGAGCGCGACCACCTCGCGACGGCGCTCGCGGTCCAGCCAGTCGGCGAGCGTGGCGAGTGGCTGGGCCGGCGCCAGGGTCGGCGTCTGCACCGGGGCGGGGCCGTCGTACTCGTCCGCCAGAATCTCCGCGGTCTGGACCGCGCGGGTCAGGGGACTGGTGGCGAGCAGGTCCAGCTCGGGGACGAGCGCGCGCAGGCCGCGGGCCGCCTTCCGCATCTTCTTCCGGCCATCCGCGGTGAGCGGGCGTCCGGCGTCATCGGGATGCCGCCGCGCGTAGTCAGCGGGGTCCTCCGCGATGGCGTGCCGCACCACGAGTACCTGCATGATGGAAATTGAACACGGCGTCCTGAACCCCGCTACCGCACTACAACCCTTCGGTCGGCGGGCGCGGCGGAGCCGGGACGAAGTGGTTCAGGGGGCTGGGCCCGGCCCCGAGCCCCGGGGCGGCGGCGATCCCGCGCTGCACGAAGTCGAGCGCGTCCTGAATGGCGGTGAGCAGCGGCCGGCCCAGGGCCAGTCCCGCCGCGACGGCGGCCGACAGCGTGCAGCCGGTCCCGTGCGTCGCGCCGGGGATCCGGATGTGCGTGAACTGGTGAACGTCGCGAGCGCTGACCAGCACGTCGGTCACCTGATCTCCGCTCAGGTGTCCCCCGGTCACGAGCACCGTCTGGGCGCCGAGCCGCAGGATCGCCTTGCCGGCCTGCGCCATCTGCTCCGGCGTGGCGACCTCCATGCCGGCGAGACGCGCCGCCTCGGCGAGATTCGGGGTGACGAGCGTGGCGAGGGGAATCAGCCGGTCGGCCAGGCGCGCCTCGGCCGGCGCCGTGAGCAGGCGGTCGCCGGAAGTCGAGATCATGACGGGGTCGAGGACGTAATTGGCGAAGCGCCGGCGGATCAAGGCGTCAGCCACGGCGTCCACGTTCTCCGCGGTCCCGAGCATCCCCGTCTTCACGGCCTCCGGGGGGAGGTCGTCGGCCACGGCGTCGATCTGGGCAGTGACGAGCGC
>DATJXC010000132.1:0-2083 GCA_035500495.1 Gemmatimonadales bacterium | reverse complement strand
GTGAGGTTCTGCGCCGCCGCCCTGTGGATGATCTTGCCGACCGGAGGGCTTCCGGTGAAGAAGATCAGGTCCCACTTCTGCGCCAGCAGCGCGGTCGTCTCCGGGACCCCGCCCAGCACGACGGCGACGGCCTCGGGATCGAGATACTTGGGTACCATCTCGGCGGTCTGCTGCGAGGTGGCCTCGCCGATCTCCGACGGCTTCAGGACGGCGGTGTTACCCGCCGCGATCGCGGCCACCAGCGGCGCGAGCGTGAGCATGTACGGCTCGTTCCAGGCGCCGATGATCAAGGTCACGCCGAACGGGTCGCGGCGGATCCGGACGTGGCCGGGCTCCATCAGCAGCGGCGTGTGCACCCGTTCTGGTCTCATCCAGCTGTGCAGGTGCTTCAGCGCGTAGTCCGCCTCGCGGATGTTGTAGTCGACGTCCATCAGGTCGGCGTCGGTCCGGTTGCGGCGCAGATCATGCCACAGCGCCTTATACATCGCCTCGCGGCTCTCGTCGATCATCGTCTTGATCGCCGTGAGCTGCTCGATCCGCCACTGCGCCGAGCGGGTGTGCCCGGCCTTGAAGTACGCGCGCTGGCCCGCCACCAGCTTCGAATAGTCCGCCGCGAGCGCCTGGTCAGTCATAGCCTGCTCCGTTCTCTCCCTGGTCTTGCCGGGACGTTTCTCGCCGGGGTCATTTCTCATCGGTCCGCACGGTGATCCGGCCGGCCCGTTCGTGCGTGGAGACGGCCCAGGTCCAGTCGACGACCGCCTTGGCCCGGTCCTCCCCGGTCGACAGCAGCGCCAGGTGGACCGCCCCCCAGGCGAGCCAGGCCATTTTGCCCCGCATCGTCCGCCCGTGCGCCCCCTGCATGACCGCGGCGCCGCGGCCGATGGTCGCCATCGTGCCCTTGTCGAAGTACTTGAACGGCTCGGTCTTGCCGCCCCCGGCGAGCCTGGCGATGTTATCGCCCGCGTGATGCCCGGATTCCAGCGCAACCGACCCGAGCTGCGGCAGGACAGTATCTGTCTTGCTATCGGTGATCCAGGCGATGTCCCCGACCGCGAACACCTCCGGATAGCCCGTGACGCTGAGGTCAGGCTGGACCGGGATGCGATTCGCCTTCTGCAGGTCCACGCCGAGCGACCGGGCGATGGGGTTCGCCTGCAGCCCCGCGCCCCAGACCAGCGTGTGCGCGGGGATCACCCGTCCGGACTTCAAGGTCACGCGGGTCGGCGTGACCGATTCCACGACCTGGCCGCACAGCACCTCCACGTCCCGCCCGGCCAGCGCCTTGCGGGCATACTTGCGCAGGCCCGGCTTGAACATGGTGAAGATCTCCGGGCCGGCCTCGGCGAGCACGATCTGCGCCTTGTCCTGCGGGATATCCGGGTAGTCCTTCACGAAGATCGCGCGGTACAACTCGGCAATCGCGCCGGCGCTTTCCACCCCGGTCGGCCCGCCGCCGACCACGACGACGTTCAGCGCGCCGTCCTCGAGCAGGGCCGGGTCCTTGTCCGCCGCCTCCCACCGCTCGAGAATGTGCTCCCTGAGGCGTACCGCGTCCGCCAGCGTGTACAGCGGGAAGGCATGCTCGGCCGCCCCCTTGACCCCGAAGAAGTTCACCTCGGCGCCGAGGGCCAGCACCAGGTAGTCGTATTCCAGCGGGTCCATCTCCGCGAACCCGACCTCGTTCTTGTCCAGATCCACCGACGTCACCTCGGTCGTATGGACCCGGGCGTTCGGCTGGTCGTCGAACAGGTCACGAAGCGGATGCCCGACGGTGCCCTGGGGTAGCAGGTCGGTGGCGACCTGGTACAACAGCGGCTGGAACGTGTGATAGTCGTGGCCGTCGATCACCACCACGTCGACGTCCGCCTTGCGCAGCTTCCGCGCGGCGCCGATCCCCGCGAACCCCCCACCGAGGACCAGGACGCGAGGACGAGATCCCGGCTTCGGGCTCGGTTCGGGTTCAGGATCGTTCATTGAAGCCCCTTCGGCCATTCGGGCGGCAGCGATACTCTCCGGCCTCTACCGTGTAAAAATTCTGCAATCGGCGCATCGTCCGCTCCGGGGGGATATGCAGCAACATGGC
>DATJXC010000131.1:0-87688 GCA_035500495.1 Gemmatimonadales bacterium | reverse complement strand
ACGATCACATCCTCCGGTGCCACGAGCTCGACCAAGTCCGTGAACGTCCGATGGGAGATCTGACCGCTGGCTCGTTGGAGCACGAGCAACCGGGAGGCTGAGCGCGAATCCAGTGGCTCCTGTGCGATGAGCTCAGGAGGGAGGGAGTAATCGAAGTCTGAGGTGTGCAGAGGCACGGCTGACCCCGGGCCGGCGGCCCGGGGTTCATGCATCGAAGATCGATTGCTGGTCAGCGGTTGGCTTCGGTGGAGGGAACCCGAAGTGCTTGTACGCCGCCGCCGTTGCGCAGCGTCCCCGCGGCGTCCGTGCGAGGAAGCCCTGCTGCATCAGGAAGGGCTCGTAGACTTCTTCCAGCGTCCCCGGATCCTCGCCGACCGCGGCGGCGATCGTGTTGACCCCGACCGGGCCTCCCTCGAACTGCTCGATGATCACCTTGAGGATGCGGGCGTCCATGTCGTCGAGCCCGAACTCGTCGACGTCGAGCCGGCGCAGCGCCTCGGCGGCGACGGCCGCGGTGATCTTCCCCCCCGCCCGAACCTGAGCGTAGTCCCGAACGCGTTTCAAGAGCCGGTTGGCGACGCGGGGGGTGCCGCGGCTGCGCCGGGCGATCTCGGCGATCCCCGCGGCGTCGGCGGGGACGTCGAGGATCGCGGCGGAGCGGGCGACGATCTGGGCCAGGTCGTCGGGGGGGTAGTAGTGCAACCGCTCGACCAGTCCGAAGCGGGCCCGCATCGGCGGGGTGAGCAGGCCGAAGCGGGTGGTGGCGCCGATCAGCGTGAACCGCTCGAGCTGCATCGGAATCGTCTGGGCGTGCGGGCCGTCCGCGATCCGGACGTCCACCCGAAATTCCTCCATGGCGGGGTAGAGGAACTCCTCCAGCGCCGGCCGCAGGCGGTGGACTTCGTCGATGAACAGGATGTCGCCCGACTTGAGCCCGGTGAGCATTCCTACGAGATCCCCGGGCCGCTCGAGCACCGGGCCGGACGTGGTGCGGATGTTCACCCCCAGCTCGCGCGCCATCAGTAGGGCCAGGGTGGTCTTCCCGAGTCCAGGCGGTCCGAAGAACAGCGCGTGATCGAGCGGCTCCTTGCGCTGTTTGGCGGCGTCGATGGCGATCTGGAGCGACTCCTTCACCTTGGCCTGTCCGACGAACTCATCGAGCGACGACGGGCGGAGCGCGGCATCGGTGACGCGCTCGTCGGGCAGGACCTCCGGCGTCGTGATCTCCGCGCGCGTCATGTCTCTTTGGCTTTCGCCCGCCACCGCACCGGCCGGGCGTCCGCCTCGAGGTGGTGCGGGGCGCGGCAGGTCACACAGGCATCCTCCGCGCGGGTCACCCCGTCGGGCACGAGCTTCCGATTGGTGGAGCCGCACCGGGTGCAGATCCATTCCGCGGTCGTCGTCATCGGTCGTGTCAGGTCCGGGTTAGGAGTTGCAGGGCGCGCCGCACGAGCACTTCCGCCTCTTGGGTCTGGCCGTCGGCGGCCAGGACTTCGCGCACGGCGCGATCGCCCTCGGTGGTGCTGTACCCCAACCGCTCCAGGGCGCGGAGGGCGGCTTCGGCCGGGCCCGGCATCGGTGCCGGCGCGCCGACTGCAACCTCGCCGACCTTGTCTCCCAGTTCAAGCGCGAGCCGCTCCGCGAGCTTTCTCCCAATGCCGCTCACGCTCGCGAGGACGCCGATGTCGCGCCCGCGGATCGCCCGCGCGCCGCGCTCGACCCCCAGGGTGGAGAGAAACGCCACGGCGATCTTCGGGCCGACCCCGGTGACGGTGAGGAGCCGCTGAAACAGCCTCCGCTCCGCCTCGTCGCTGAACCCGTAGAGTGCCCAGCCGTCTTCGCGAACCACCAGCTCGGTGGCCAGCGTCACCGGCAGCCCCACCGCCGGCAGTCGCTCCATGACGCCGAGGGGTACCGTGACCTCGTACCCCACCCCCCCAGGAGTCTGGACCACGACCCGGTCGGCGCCCTTGGCGGCGATGGTGCCGGAAACGGACGCGATCATTTGCGGATGATGTAGGTCAGCGCCACGGCCACCCCGTCGGCCGCGTCGGCGGGTTTCGGCGCGTGGCGCAGGCGCAGCAAACGGACGACCATGGCGGCCACCTGGGCCTTGGGCGCGCCCCCGACTCCCACCACCGCCTTTTTCACGGTCGCCGGCGGGTATTCCGCGATCTCGAGCCCGGCCTGCTCGGCGGCGAGCAGCACGACGCCCCGGGCATGGCCGAGCACGAGCGTGGTCCGCACGTTCTTATGGTAGAAGGCGTTCTCGAGCGCCAGGGCGGTTGGGTGGTGCCGGCAGATCAGCTCCGTGATGCCCTCGTGCAGCTCGGCCAAGCGGGTGGGGAGGGGGCTGCCGCGGCGGAACCGGATGATGCCGCATTCCAGGAGCCGGCCGAATCTCCCGGCTCCGTTGCCGGTCTCGATGACGCCGTAACCGGTGATGGACGTGCCCGGGTCCACCCCGAGGACCTTCACCTCAGCCTTCGACCGCGGCCATCGCCTCGGCGTCGATGTCGAAATTCGAAGAGACTTTCGCGACGTCATCCATCTCCTCGAGCGCTTCCATCAACCCGAGCAACTTCTTGGCGTCGCCCCCTTCCACCCGCACGGTGCTCTTGGGGATGAGGGCGAGCTCGGCACTCTGCACCGGCAGCTGGTGCGCCTTGAGCGCGTCGTGCACGGCGTGGAACTGGTTCACTGGGGTGGTGACGATGAACGTGTCGCCCTCGCGGGTCAGGTCCTCGGCGCCGGCGTCGAGCGCGGCTTCCATGGCGTGATCTTCGTCGATGCGGGTGCCGTCGAGGACGATCTGACCCTTGCGATCGAACATCCAGGCGACGGAGTTGGCCGAGCCGAGGTTTCCGCCGTGGCGCGAGAACTGATGCCGGATCTCGGCGACGGTGCGGTTGGCGTTATCGGTGGTGGCTTCGATGAGGATCGCGGCGCCGCCGGGGCCGTAGCCCTCGTAGGTGACCTCTTCGTAGGTCACCCCCTCCAGCTCACCCGTGCCCTTCTTCACGGCGCGCTCGATGTTGTCGAGCGGCATGTTCTCGGCCTTGGCGGCGTCGATGGCCGTGCGGAGTCGAGGATTGCCGCGAGGATCCCCACCCCCGGCTTTGGCGGCGATGGTGATTTCCCGAATCAGCCGGGTGAACAGAGCGCCGCGCTTGACGTCGGCGACTCCCTTTTTCCGTTTGATCTGCTTCCATTTACTATGGCCTGCCATACCACCCTCTACCCGAACTCGTTACGTAGATCCTACTCGCAGGGTCGCATCAAGACGAAACTTACAACTTGACCGGCGACGCCCGCCACAGGTACCATTCCGCTCCCATGCCCCGGAACCGCATACCGCTCTTGCTCTTGCTGGGCTGTCTCGGCGCTTGCGAGCGCCGGCAGGCCCCCGACCCGAGTCTGCAGGTCGCTCGGGCGATGACCGGGATCCTCATCTATCCGGGCTCCCAGCAGGCGTCCATGGCGGCCGGTGATCAGGCGGCCCAAATCACCCTCAGCAGTGGCGACTCACTCGCCCGGGTCGCGGACTGGTATCGGAAGTTTCTCGTCCTGAACAAGTGGACGCTGCAGAGCGATGTCACGAACCCGGATGGATCGGTGAGTATCATGGCAACGCAGGGCGATCGACCCATCTGGCTCACGCTGCATTCGAACGTCGGAACGGAAGGAACGACGTACACACTGATCGGAGCCATCCCGACCGATTCAGCGCCTCCGAAGCCCAAGGTGCCCGCTCTCAAGCCCGGTCAACCGCGCCGGCGCCCCTGACACCTCAGCGGTCGGGGTCGACCATGTCCTCGAATCGCATCCACTTCCGGTAGAAATACAGATCCACGAATCCCGTCGGGCCGTTGCGATTCTTGGCGACGAGCAGCTCCGTGGCGCCGTCCACGCCATACCCGGGTCGGTACATCTCCTCGCGATAGAGCCCGAGCACGACGTCGGCGTGTTGCTTGATCGCGCCGAGATGGCCGAAGTCGTCGAGCCCCGGCCGCGGATCGGCGCGCTGCGCCGAGAACCGCGGGAGCTGCGCCACGGCGAAGACCACTACCTCCCGCTCGAGCGCGAAGGCCTTCATCCGGCGCAGGATTGCCGCCATCTCCTCGTCCTGCACACCCGGGGATGCTCCGCGCGGCGGTGGTGAAAGTTGCAGATAGTCCACGATCACGAGGGCGAGACGGCGCTGGCTTTCCAGCGGCTCGAGCGCGGCGTCCAAATCGGCGGCCGCGAGCGGCAGCAGGGTGAGCGGCAGCCCCCGCAACCGCACCGCCGCCGCGCCGATTCCCGCTCGTTCCTGCTCGTTCACGCCCGCGGTGCGCAGATCGTCGATGGCGACGCGTCCCTCGATGGCGAGCGCGCGCTCCATCAGGCGCTCCTCGTCCATCTCACCAGACAGAAACGCGACGCCGGCTTCCATCTGCGCCACCCGCAGGGCGATGCCGAGCGCGAGCGCCGACTTGCCGGAGCCGATGTCGCCGCCCAGCACCACCAGGTCGCGGCGCCGCAGACCCCCGCCGAGTAGTCGGTCCACCGAGGGGAATCCGGTCGGGACGGTGTCCGGTGTGATCGCGCCCGGGAGCTGCCCGTCCACCCGCTGCACGAGCGACTCCAGGGAAGGGCGATGGGGAAACCGGCGCGGGCTCACGCTTCTATAATGTCACGTGTGGCTGCCGCGCGGCCAGAGCGACGGCGTCGGCGGCCTCCGGGCCCAGGACATCCCGGGTCGGGGCGACCAGCTGGGCGAGGGCCGCGGCGGCGGCTTGAGGGGTGGCGGGCTCCAGGTGGGCGCGGGCGGCGAGTAGCGCCCGCTTGAGCGGGGCCGGAAGCGCCAACCCCCCCAGCCGCGACTCGACCGCTTGCAGCCGCCGACGGTGATTGCGCGGGCTGATCGGGTGCGGCGGCATGATCCCCAGCGCGGCCCGCAACACCAGCCACAGTGCGAACAGCCCGTCGCGCTTTGGGCCGCGGGGCGCCTCGGCGATCAGGGCGACGAGCCGCGACTCGCTGGCGACGGGCGTGGGGGTCGGGGTGGGGGAGGGGTGCGGCGCCGTCACGCGACCAGCCGATCGACCGCGGTCACGACTTCCGCGGCGGAGATGGCCGCCAGGCAACGGTGATGGCCCAGCGGACAACGCTCCGAGCCCATGGACGAGCAGGGGCGGCAGTCCAGGTCCCGCTGCAGCACGGTGGCGCGGGCATGGTATGGGAAAAAGCCGAATGCCTCGACGGTGGGCCCGAACAGGGCGACGACCGGGGTGCCGACCGCCGTGGCCATGTGCATGACGCCGGTGTCGCCGGCGATGCAGATCCGAGCACGCGCCAACAGGGCCCCGGTCTCCTGCAGCGAGAATTCTCCCGCCGAGTTATCGGCCCGGTCCGCGAGCCCCGGCGCCGCCGCCAGAGCCCGATCCTCGGCGCCTCCCGCGACGACCAGGCGGTATCCAGCCGCGCCGAGCCGCTCCGCCAGCTCGCCCCATTGCTCCAGCGGCCAGCGCTTGGTGGCGTGGGCGGCGCCGGGGGCGAGTACCGCCAGCGGAGCTTCGCTTTGGCCCGCGCTCGGGCGCGCGTGGGCGGCGAGCCATTCCGTCACCCGCACGCGGGCGCCCGGGCCGACGAAGAACTCGGGGCCTCCGCTATCGGGCTGGACATCCAAGGCTGCCGCTGCCTCGAAGTAGCGCTCCGGAACCGGGACCACATGGCGGTGGAGGTTGATCTTCGTGGCGATGAGCAGACCGCGCGCGAATTTCCGCTTGCGGTAGCCGTGCCAGCGTCCGGGGAGCAGTACTCGGAGCACCCGGCTGCGCAGCGAGCCGTGCAGGTCGAGCGCGTCCGTGGCCTGCAGCCCGCGTAGCCGGCGTGCCAGCCGGCGGATCGATTCACCCGGCTCGAGGGCTTCGACTCGCGTGAGATGGGGATTGTCTCCGACCAGCGGCACCATCGCGCGCTTGGTCACGAAGATCAGCTCGGCGTCGGGATGCCGGCGCCGCAGCGCGCGGATCAACGGCGTGGTGAGGAGGATGTCGCCGATGGAGCTGAATCGCACGAGCAGGATGCGCAGCACTCGGCCAATGTACCGGCGCGTTGCCCGGCTTCGCCAGTCGGACTAGCTTCTGTCGATGCCGCGCCCCAAGACGATTTTGTGGGTCGACGACGAGGTCGAGGGCCTCGCCGCGCACCGGCAGTTTCTCGAGCAGCAGGGGTTCGCGGTCGAGCAGGCCGCCCACGGTGACGACGCGCTGGCCCTGCTGCGGCGCCAACCCTACAGCGTCGTCCTCCTCGATGAACAGATGCCCGGCCGCCGCGGCCTCGAGCTGCTCGGGGAGATCCGGGCCATCGATCCCGCGATGCCGGTGGTGATGGTCACGCAGAGTGAAGCCGAGGCCACCTTGCGCGAAGCCATCGGCGTCGAGGTGGATGATTACCTCGTCAAGCCCGTGCATCCGCGCCAGGTGCTCTCGGTCGTCACGCGGCTCGTCGAGGGCGACCGCATCCGCCAGCAGCGCCTGGCGCGCGATTTCGTCGTCCGGTTCCGTGAGCTCGAGGCGCGGCGCGGCGCCACCCTCGCGTGGCGCGAGTGGATCGAGACGTGGGTGGAGCTCACCCGCTGGGACGTGCGGTTGTCCACCGGGAACGAGCCGGGCCTTTCGGAAGCCCTCGCCAACCTCCAGACCGGGCTGCGGCGCGATTTCGCCGACTTCATCCGCCGGCACTACGCCAAGTGGCTCGCCAGCCCCGACGGGGACCGGCCGCCGCTGTCGGTGGACGTGGGCGCCGAGTTCCTCGTACCCGTCCTGCAACAGAACGGGCGCGCCCTCCTGGTCGTGATCGATTGCCTGCGGCTCGATCAATGGGAGGTCCTCCGCGATCTCGTGACGCCGCTGTTCGACGTCGAAGAGAGTCACTACTTCGGCCTGCTCCCGACCGCCACGCCGTACGCGCGCAACGCCATTTTCTCGGGGCTGTTCCCGAGCGAGATCGCCACGCGGCATCCCGAATGGTGGGGCCACTCCGGGGACGAGGAGAGCCTGAACGCCCACGAGCAGGAGCTGCTGGCCGCGCAGCTGCAGGATCTGCTGGGGCGACCGGTGCCGGTGCGGTACGAGAAGTTCTTCTCCACGGCCGATTCCGGCGACCTGTTGCGGCGCCTGCCGGCGCACCTGGCGCAGGACGGGGTGACCGCCCTCGTCTTCAACTTCATCGACATGCTTACGCACGGTCGCTCGGAGAGCGCGATCCTCTACGAGGTGGCGCGCGATGCCACCGCGCTGCGCGGATTGACGCGCACCTGGTTCGAGCGCTCACCGGTGCTCCAGGCGCTGCAGGAGGCCGAGCGCCGGCGCGTCCCGGTGCTCTTGACCACCGATCATGGATCGATCCACTGCAGCACGCCCGCCACGGTGTTCGCCAAGCGCGATGCGACCCCCAGCCTGCGCTACAAGTTCGGCGAGGACCTGCGGGCCGAAGACCCGGAAGCCGCGATCACCGTGGAAGACCTCCCCGCGTGGGGTCTGCCTCCCCTGGGGCTCGGCGTCCGCCTGCTCCTGGCCACGGGCGACCGATTTTTCGTGTACCCGACGAAGCTGCGCGAGTACCAGGCGCGGTATCGCGGCTCCTTCCTGCACGGAGGCGTCACCCCCGAGGAGATGATCCTCCCCGTGGCGCTGCTCATGCCTCGGGGCGGCACGGCACGGGGGCCGACCCGATGAATGGCGGTTGGCTGTTCCGTCTGCTCCGCCCCTACACGCTGCTCTTCTTCGCCACCATCGCCGCCAGCATCCTCGCGGCCGTGCTGGACGGTTTCACCTTCGTCCTGCTGATTCCGTTTTTGCGCACGCTGTTTCATCAGCCGGCATTCACCGCGGTCGGCGGCTCCGCCGTCCAGGTCGTGCTGAACAAGGTCGCCGGGCCGTTCATCGCCTCCGGGGCTCCCGAAGTCGCGCTGCGCAACGTCGTCCTGGTCCTGCTCGTCGCCCTGGTGGTGAAGAACGCCTGCGAGTACGGCGCGGACTACTGGTCGGTCGTGCTCCAGGAGAGCGTGGTGCGCGACCTGCGCGTGCAGGTGGTCCGGCATCTGCAGCTGCTGCCGCTGGGATACTTCCAGCGCACCAGAGGCGGCCAGGTCGTCTCCCGGATCACCGTCGATGCGGACCAGGTCAAGACCGCCGTGTCGGGGGCGCTGGCGTCGCTGCTGCAGAACTGCCTGATGATCGTCGTCTACCTGGCGATCATGCTCGGGTTGTCCGTACGGCTTTCCCTCATCGCCCTCGCCTTCGCGCCCCTGCTCCTGTTCGTGATCCGGCCGCTGGTGCGGCGCCTGCGCCGCCGGGCGCGTGAGGTGGCGGCCGAGCGCGGCGAGCTGGCGAGCCACGCCCAGGAGATGGTCGGCTCGGTGCGGTTGGTCCGCGCGTACGTGGCCGAGACCTTCGAAGCGGACCGGTTCCGGGAGCTGGCCAACCGGTTCCGCAAACGGGTGCTGCGCGCCCAGCGATTCTCGAGTCTCACCTCGCCGCTCTCGGAGGTATTCGGCGGCGTCATGGTCGTCGCCATCCTGTGGTACGGGACGACTCTGGCCCTTGCCTCGGCCTCGACGCTCCGGCCCGAAGAGCTGATCACCTTTCTGGTGGTCGCGCTGCGGCTGAATTCGCCGATCAAGTCGATCTCGAATTTCCCGGCCATCATCGCCGGTGCGTCCGCGGCGTACGAGCGGGTGCGCGACGTGTTGCAGGAGCCGGCCGAAGAAGGCGATCGGCCCGGTGAGGGCCCGGCCCATTTCAACGAGCGAATCGAGTATCGCGGGGTGTCGTTCGCCTACGGCACCGACGCGGCGGTGCTCCGCGACGTGGATCTGGAGGTGCACCGCGGCCAGATCGTGGCGATCGTCGGGCCTTCGGGAGCCGGCAAGACGACGCTCGTGGACCTGTTGCCGCGCTTCTACCAGCCGACTGCCGGAGAGATTCTCCTGGACGGGGTGCCGATCACCCGGTTCACCCGCCGCTCGTTGCGGTCTCTCATGGGCATCGTGTCGCAGGAAACGATGCTCCTCAACGACACCGTATTCGCCAACATCGCCTACGGCCGGACGGACTTCACCCAGTCGCAGGTCGAGACGGCCGCCCGGGCCGCGAACGCGGCGGAGTTCATCGAGCACCTTCCGGACGGATACCAGACGGTCTTGGGGGAGCGCGGCACGCGGCTCTCCGGGGGCCAGCGCCAGCGCATCGCCATCGCGCGCGCCCTGCTGCGCGATCCGCCGATCCTCATTCTCGACGAGGCCACGAGCGCCTTGGACACGGAGTCGGAGCGCCTGGTGCAGGAGGCGATCGATCGCCTGATGCGGCACCGGACCGTGTTCGTCATCGCCCACCGGCTCGCCACCGTCCAGCACGCCGACCAGATCGTCGTCCTGGCCGAGGGTCGCATCGTGGAGCGCGGCGCCCACGGCACGCTGCTCTCGGCCGGCGGCCTCTACCGCCGGCTCTACGACCTTCAGTTCCGGACCTAGGGTGCGGATTTCCGGGTTCACCATCGTCCGGAACGCGGTGCGGCTCGATTTTCCAGTGGTCCCCGCGATTCGATCGATTCTCGACGTCTGCGATGAAGTCGTGGTGAACGTGGGTCGCTCGGAGGACGAAACCCGCGACCTCATTACAGGGATCGGTGACCCACGGATCCGGATCGTCGACAGCGAATGGAACCTCGCCCAGGGAGCCCGGGTGCTGTCGGATGAGACGCAAAAGGCGCTCGAAGCCTGCCGCGGCGACTGGGGGATCTACATCCAGGCGGATGAAGTGCTGGGCGACGGCGGAGCCGGAATCCTGCGAGACGCCATGCTGGCCGCCGCCGGCGATCCCCGCGTGGAGGGCCTGGTCGTCGGCTATCTCCACTTCTATGGTGGTTTCGATGTCGTCTCGACGCACCGAGAGTGGTACCGCCGTGAAGTCCGGGCGGTGCGCATCGGCGGTGGCCTCCATTCCTACGGTGACGCCCAGGGGTTCCGTGTCGGGCCTCTTGATCGACGCGTTCGCGCCCGGCTCACCGACGCCGTGATGTACCACTACGGCTGGGCGCGCCCCACCCAGGCCATCCAGGAGAAATTCGAGGCGTCGAAGGCCATCTTCCCCTGGAGCCGCGAACGCTCCGCCAGGAAGCAGGTCCAGGGGTACCTCGATTGGATCCCGTTGCTCCGCCAGTTCGACGGCGCGCATCCGGCCGTGGCCCGTGAGTGGATCGCCGCGCGCGCGGACGCGGTGCATCGCATCGGCCCGCGCCGGCTCAAGCCCCGCCACCTGCGCTTGTACTTCTCGGCCGCGCTCGAGCGCATCATCGGGACACGGTTGTTCGAATACCGGAACTACGAGCTGGTCTCGTGACCGACACCTCCCCGACCCGGCGCGCCGTGTGGATGGGGCTCGGCGCCCTCACGGCCGCCCAGGTTGGGATCGGGCTCTGGCGCGTGGCCGTGATGCTAGAGGAGGCGCTGGCCGTCGGGCCGCAACCGATCGGCTGGTCGTGGGCGCTCGGTAGCGAGCTGTTGACGAGCGGCCTGCTCGCCGCCTGCGCCTGGTGGTGGCTCCCGAGGCGGGGGAGGGGGAGCGGGGAGCGGTCGGCCGGAGCGTGGGCCATTCGCTTCCTCCTCATGGCCTGGATCGTCGTGCTCTTCCACTATGGCTGGGCACTCGCGAGCGGGACCGGAGCTCTGGACCACCGGGTGACCTGGGTCGCCCTCGGGATCTGTTTCGCCCTTGGCGCTTGGGTGCGCCGAGGCGGAACCGTTGCGCCGTCAGCCGCCGTCCCTGCGGCTGCTTCGACGCTCGCGCATCCCGGGATCTGGCTGGCGCTCTGGTTCTACGCCGCGCAGGCTGTGCATCTCGTGTTCCCGTACCAATGGACCGACTCCCGGACCATGTGGGCGTGCCGGGCGTTCAAGTTCGTCACGCGGGGCGGGCTGGGCGGGGTGAGCGACTGTCTCGACCCGGGGCGGCCGCCGTTGCATTCCATCCTGCTCTGGCTGGGGATCGACGACCCGACGTTCCAGGGGCGGCTGCTCCCGTTTCTGATGATGGGGGCGTTCGGGCTGGTGGTGTATCACGTCCTGCGTCGCGTGGCGCCGCGACTCGCGCCGTGGGGCGTGCTCTGGTTCTTCGCGACCGACACTCTGTTTCGGGATGCGGTGACGAGTTACGCCGGGGCGCCGGAGATGATCGCGATCGGCGTGGCCATTATTCTCGCTACCGATGATGGGACCCTCGGCAACCGCTGGTTCTCTTTCGCCGGCTGCCTCGTGGCGGGACTGGCGATCGCGCTCATCAAGCGCGACGGCCTGCCCGAATTCGTGGTCGCGTTGGGCGCGCTGGCCGCCGTCGGTCGCCGGGAAGATCGTCGCGATCCGCGGTTGTGGGCGCCGCTCGTGGGCATCGCCGCGGGCTACCTCAGTTGGACCGGGTGGATTCGATCGATGCACGTAGCGACCAGGTTCGTGCCGACTCTCGCCGGCGCCGGGGTGAGCGAGCCTCCCTTACGGGTGGTCGGGCGCCTGCTGTTCGGCGTACAAGGCCAGGTGTTCTCGCACTACGGCTGGGGCGCGTTCGCCTGGGCGTGGATCGCGGTCGCGGGGTGGGCCGCCGTGCGGGGAGGGAAACCGGAAGGAGCTGCCCAGGAGCTGGCGCGGCGGTACGGCTGGTTCGGCCTGGCGGGGTGGCTCGCGACCCTCGGCATATACGCGGCCTTGTCCTTCCTGGGCCACCCGGAGATGAGCTCATTGTTCGGCATCCGGACCGGTTTCGGGCGCCACCTGCTGCACTTCTTCCCATTCTGTCTGTTCCATGCGACCGCTGCCGCGGACCGTTGTGTTCAGTTGTCAGCGGCCAGTGACTAGCGCGTCAGCCCGCCGGCCGGGGGGCAGCTCGCCGTGGGTCAGCAAGTGCTCGTACATCCGCAGGTAATCGCGCGCCATCCGCCGGTGAGTGAAGTAGCGCTCGGCCCGCGTATGCGCGGCGGCGGGTGACCAGTCGGCGAGACGGCCGCGGAGCGCGACCAGCCCGTCGAGGGTGGGGGCGAGCCCGCCAGTCTCGGGAGTGACGATCTCAGGTAGCGCCCCACGCGGTGTGCCCAGCACGGGAGTGCCGGAGATGAGCGCCTCGATCGCCGTCAGGCCGAACGGCTCGTCCCACTGAACCGGCATCCACAGGCAGCGCGCTCCGGCCAGGAGCTCGCGCTTTTCGTCGCCGCCCACGCGCCCGACGAACCTGACGTAGCGCGAGAAGTCCGGGCGCCAGCCCCCGGCCAGCACCAGTCGCACACGACAGCGCTTCGCGGCGGCGATCGCGATCTGCCACCCCTTGGCGCTGTGCATCCGTCCGATGAACAGATCGTAGTCGCCCTTGTGCGACTCGAAGCGATACTCGTCGGGGCGCAGGCCGTTGTGGACGAAACTCGCGATCCCGTGCCGGCGCGCATGGTCTTCGCTGACCGCGATGGTGTGCGGGCCCGCGCGCTCCTCGAGTCCCATGTTCCCGTGCAGCGTCCACACCCACGGCAGCGCCGGCGTATGCCGGACCGGCATGTGATAGTGCACGATGTCCGCGCCGCCCGAGAGGTGGCGGGACATGTCGAAATCGGGTGCGAGGAGTCGCTTCGGGTCGACCGGGAGCACCCGCACGCCGTCGACGCGGGTTCCCGGGGCCGCGACGAGCGTCACCTGGTGCCCCAACTCCACCAGCGCCTGACACAGCCAGACGACGATGCGTTCGGCGCCGCCGTACTTGGTCACCGGTAGCCGTTCGTGATGGACCTGGACGATATGCACGCGAGGGTCTAGGCGGCGGTGGAGGGATTCGGGAGCGGGACTCCGGCGGGGAGCGTACCCGTTCGCTTGAGGTGCTCGTACATCCGAACGTAGGCGCCCGCCATCGCGAGGTGGCTGAAGTGCCGCTCGGCGCGGGCGCGACAGGCCTCGGGGTCACACCGGTGAATGCCCACCGAAGCCACCAGCAGCTCTTCCAGGGTGTCTCGCAGGGCACCGACCTCGGGGGTGATGATCTCGGGCAGCGCCCCTCGCTTGGTCCCCAGGACCGGTGTTCCCGAGAACAGCGCTTCGATCGACACCAGGCCGAACGGTTCGTCCCAGAGAACGGGATTCCACAGGCACCGGGCGCGGGCCAGGAGCGCCCGTTTCTGGCCGTTGTCCACCTCGCCCACGTACTTCACGACATGCGAAAACGTGGGGCGCCACCCTCCGGCGACGATCAACGGGTGTCCGGTGCGTTTCGCCGCCTCGATCGCCCATTGATAGCCTTTCGCGCTGTGCAGCTGCCCGAGGAAGAGGTCCCAGGATTCCTTCCGGCGCCGCATGAAGAAGTCCGCGGGATCGAGCCCGTTGTACACGAACGTTTCGCTGCCGTGACGTCGCGCGTGGTCGCGGGAGAGGAAGATGGTGCGGGGGGGGACCGGCCGTCCCGGCTTCCAGTTGACGTGGGAGGTCTGCACGAGGGGAGCGCCGCCGGCCGTCGCTCCGTCCGCGATCGGAAAGTGTACGTGCACGACATCCGCGTCGGCCGGGACGGCATTGATGAAATTCGCGCTGCGGTCCCGCAGCAGTTTGGCGGCGATTTCGACGACGGCCGCTTCGGGGACGCGGGTCCCCGGCGGCGCGATGAGCGTGACCCGGTGGCCGAGCTGTGCCAGCCCGCGCACCAGCGCCACGACGACCCGCTCGGTCCCACCGTATCCGGTGACGGGCAGCCGGTGATGGGAGACGATGGCGACGTGCATCGGCGCCATAGTATAACCACCGCCTTTGACGATTGCTCCACGGGGAGCCTCCCCATTAGAGTTCTCCACGACATGCCCGCGCCGATCACGGTGGTCATCCCCACGCTCAATGAAGGGTGGCAGATCGCCGAGTGTGTGGGGCAGGTCGCGTGGGCCGCTGAAGTGATCGTGGCGGACGGCGGGTCGACGGATGACACCGTGGCCCGTGCCCGCGCCGCCGGGGCGGTGGTGCTGGAGGTCCCCGGCATGACGATCGCCGGTCAGCGCAACGCGGCCATCGCCCGTGCCGCGCACCCGTGGGTGTTCGCGCTCGACGCGGATGAGCGGATTGGCCCGGCACTCGCCGCCGAGGTGGAGCGGACGATCGCCGCGCCCCAGCACGAAGCGTACGCCGTGTGGCGGCGGAACCACTACCTCGGACGCCCGATGCGGTTCGCGGGCTGGGGTCGCAACCGGGCCGTGCGGCTGTTCCGCCGGGAGCGACGGTTTGTGGAGCGGCGGGTGCACGAGGGGGTCGAGCCGGTGGACGACGTAGGGCAGCTGGGCGAGGCGCTGGAGCACACGCCCTATCGCGACCTGGCCGATCAGATCCGCAAGGTCGTCCTGTACAGCGAATGGGGCGCGCGGGACCTGGCGGACGCCGGACGCCGGGCGCGGGTCTCGGATGTCGTGCTGCGGCCGGCCTGGGCGTTCTTCCGCTCCTACGTCCTCGTCTTAGGGGTGCTGGAGGGGTGGCGCGGACTGGTGTTGTGTGGTGTGTCGGCGGTCAACGTGTTCCTCAAGTACGTTCGGCTCTGGGACCTTCAACGACGTGGATGATGGCAAAGACCTTCCTGTTGACCGACGAGTTCCCACCCCTGGTGACCGGGATCGCCCGACAGATGGGGGAAATCGCTCGGCGCTATCCGCGCGGCGAGCTGCTGGTCTCCACCGGACAGCACCGGGACTCCCTCGAGACCGACGGCCGGTTCGTCGACACGACGATCGACCGGCTCCCGATGTCCACGCGCTCGCTCAAGGGCCTCGCGGGGCTGTTGTTCTGGTCGCGGCGGGTCGCCAGCCTGGCCCGGACCCATCGCCCGCGTTTCGTGTGGTGCGACTCCGTGCGCCCCGCCGGGTACGCCGCCAAGTGGGCGCACGAGCGGGTGGGGACCAAGTACGGCGTCCTCGTGCACGGCGGGGACCTGCTCGGGGAGCTGCATGCGATCCATCACCGCCCGTTGACGCGCGGCACCGCGCGGGC
Source organism: Gemmatimonadales bacterium (assembly GCA_035500495.1). GTDB lineage: Bacteria > Gemmatimonadota > Gemmatimonadetes > Gemmatimonadales > GWC2-71-9 > DASTHG01. Next base: position 72,657 of record DATJXC010000131.1, on the reverse strand, counting down.
GTTGCTCGGGTCGGCCGTGGCCGTCGTGGCCAACAGCAACTGGACCCGCGAGCAGGCGCAAAAGGTGCTGCGGGAGCTGGGGCTCGATCCGCTGGCGGAGCACGTGCGGGTCGTCCCGCTCGGCACCGATCCCGAGCAGTTCCACCCCGGGATCGACACCCGTGAGCTGCGGACGCGCTATCGCCTGAACGGCGACTGCTGGGCGATCACGGTGGCCCGGCTCGAGCCGTACAAGGGTGTGGACACAGCGCTCCGGGCCGTGGCGCTGCTCCGCAGACTGGGCACCGACATCAGCTATCTCGTGGTCGGCACCGGAAAGAAGCGCGCCCAATACCGGAAGCTCGCCGAGGAGCTGAAGCTGGGAGACGCGGTGCGGTTCATCGGGAACGTCCCCGACGCCGATCTCCCGGGATTGTACAACGTCGCGTCGGTGTACATCGGCGTGTCGCGCCGCGCCAACGGGACGCACGTGGAGGGATTCGGGGTGGCGCTGGCCGAGGCCGCCGCGTGCGGGTTACCGGTCATCGCCGGTCAGAGCGGCGGGCTGGCGGAAGCCGTGCAGGACGGAGAAACAGGGTTGGTAGTCGATCCGGACAGCCCCGAAGCGGTGGCCCACGCCGTGGGTCGGGTGCTCGGCGACCAGTTGTTCGCCCGCCGGCTCGGTCAGGGCGCCCGCAAGTCGATCGAGACCTTCTACAACTGGGATCGTGTGATCCGCGACCTCCGCGAGATCGAAGCGCAGGTCGTCTAGCCCGACGCCCGAAGGGGAGGGGTCTGCGCGGTGGCCGCCACCGGCCGAGCGCTGATGGCGTAGGTCGGGCAGTGTCGGATGAACCCCCCGTCCGTGGGCGACCACTCCTGCTCCGGGGTCGTCACCACCGCCTTCCCCGACGGGTCCAGCACGAACATCCCCGCGGGGGCGTGCAGCAGACAGGCCCCGCACCCGATGCACCGCTCCCGCTCGACCCGCACCAGCACGCGCCGTTTCGGGTACACCCCGACGTCACCCGGAATCGGCCATTGTGCCGGGGCGTCGAGCGCGGCGAGGGTGGCGCGATAGCCCTCTTCGACGACTTCGCGCAGATGGCTGAACGAGAACAGCGAGATGTGCTCCACCCGCGGGTGGATATAGTAGAGGGGGGGCGTGGTCCAGGCTCGCAGGCACAGCTCGAGCAGGGACTGCATCGCGATCTCGGTCGCGCGGGCGAACACCGCCGCGAACCCTTCTTCCTGCGTGTCTCCGCGCAGCGTCGACGACGCCGACACGTCCACGGCAAGGACGAGCGGCGCGCTGAATGCCCGCGCTGCCCCCACCGGCAGGTTGTCCATCGTGGCTCCGTCGACGTAGTACTTCCCCCGGATTTCTCGCGGCGGCAGATACCCGGGGAGCGCGCACGATCCGAACACTGCCTCGCTGACGGGAACGTCGTCGAGTCCCGGCAAACCCCAGAACACCTGCATCCCGGAATTCACGTCCACGGTGTTGACGACGACCGGAACGGCGAGGTCCGCGAAGCTGACGTTGCCGACCAGGCGGGCGATCAGCGCTTCGAGCGGCTCGCGGCGGAACAGCGCGGGTGAGCGCATCCGCTTGAGGGCCATGTCCGCGTGGGCGATTCGAAAGACATCCTTGCGCTGCAGGCCGACCGCCACTTCCCGGAGCTCGCCGATGCTGCGGCCGGCGGCCCAGGCGGCGCCCACCAGCGAGCCGACCGAGGAACCGATGATCTGGGTGGGCGGGACCCCCCGCTCGACGAGCGCTTGCAACACGCCGATGTGGGCGAGGCCCTTCATGCCGCCCCCGCCGAGCACTAGGGTATAGGGCGTACCCGGTTTCATTGTCGTCGGCGCTCCGCTTGCCCGGGGAAGGAAGACCCGACTAACGTAGTCACAGCCCCTATGCATGCGCCACGTCTGTGGTACCGTCTCGCGCGCGACCGCTGGGCCCTGATCGGGCTGGCACTCCTCGTCACGCTGGTGGTCGTGGCGGTCGCCGCGCCGTGGCTCGCTCCGGCGGACCCCGTACGCGGAGCGCTCGAGCAGAGCCTGCAGGCGCCTTCAGGCCATTACTGGTTCGGCACCGACGTGCAGGGCCGCGATGTGTTGTCGCGGACGCTCTACGGGGCCCGGCTGTCGCTCAGCGTGGGATTGATCAGCCAGGGGGTCGCGACGCTGCTCGGGCTCGCTCTGGGCCTCATCGCCGGATGGTTCGGCCGCTGGGTGGATGCCCTCGTCATGCGATGCGCGGACGTCACCCTCGCCTTCCCCTCGCTCCTGCTGCTCATCGCCATCGCCGCCGCCGTCAGGCCGTCGCTGTTCGTGGTGTTCGTCGTGATCGGCGTGGTCGGCTGGGCGGCGATGGCGAGACTGGTGCGGGGGCAGGTGCTGGTGTTGCGACAGCTCGAATACGTGCAGGCGGCGCGCGCGCTCGGAGCATCGACGCCTCGGCTGCTCGCGCGGCACCTTCTTCCCGGGGTGCTGGCCCCGGTGATCGTCGCCGCGACCCTCGGTGTGGGCGGAGCGATCATGGCGGAGGCCGCGCTGTCGTACGTAGGCCTCGGCGCCCAGCCGCCCACGCCCTCCTGGGGTGCCATGGTGGCGGACGGCCGCGACCTGCTCCGGGTGGCTCCCTGGGTGTCGCTCGTTCCGGGGGTCGCCATCGGCCTCACCGTCCTCGCCGTGAATCTCCTGGGCGACGGCCTGCGCGATGCGCTGGAGGTCCGTCCGGCATGACCAACGTCGCCGTCCATCCCGCCACGGTGAAGGTGCTGCGCGAAAAACTGCGATCCCTGCGCGCGACGGAGTTTCCCTGGACGGCGGACACCGTCTACTTGAACAACGCTTCGATCGGCCCGATCCCCGAGCGGACGCGCCGGATCCTCGACGCGTTCAACGCCAAGCGCACGGCGCCGCATCTCCTGCCGGACCGGGATCTCCAGGCCGGTTTGCAGGCGGCCCGCGACGTCGCTGCCCGGCTCATCAACGCCGACACCGGAGAGATCGCCCTCGCCGTCAACACGAGCTTCGGGCTGAACCTCGCCGCGCGGGCGCTGCCGCTCGCCCGGGGCGACCGGGTGATCCTCTCCGACAAGGAGTTCCCGGCCAACGTCTATCCCTGGCTCCTGCTGCGAAAGCAGGGGATCGAGGTCGAGTTGGCCCCCTGCACGCCGGAGGGCTGGCCCGACGAGGCCGCGCTGCTCGAGCGCCTGCGGGACCCTCGGGTGCGTGTCCTGGCGGTGTCATACGTTCAATTCTCGAACGGCTACCGGGCCGACTTGAAAAAACTCTCGGCTGCGGCCCGGGCGAACGGCACCTATCTCGTCGTGGACGGTATCCAGGGGATCGGGAATTCCACGCTCGACGTCCGCGAGACCAGCGTGGATATCATCGCCTGCGGCGGGCAGAAGTGGCTGCTGTCCCCCTGGGGCTCCGGGTTCGTGTACGTGCGCAAAGAGCTGATCCCGCAGATCGAGCCGGCGGTGATGGGATGGATGGCGTTCGAGGGCACCGACGACTTCACCCGCCTGACGGAATACAACCCGACGTTCCGCGCCGACGCGCGCCGCTTCGAGATGGTGACCTTACCCTTCCAGGACTTCTACGGGATGACGCAGTCGGTGGAGCTGCTGCTGGAAATCGGCATCCCCGAGATCGCCGAGGTGACGCGCAGCCTGCACGATCCGGTGCTGCGGTGGGCCGACCGGCGCGGGATCCGGGTGTCGTCTCCCCGGGAGGAGCGCCACCGTTCCGCCATCGTCTGTCTTGCGCCGGAGCGGGCGGTGGAAGCCTATCACGCCATCAAGCGGGCCAAAGTGGTGTGCAGCCTGCGTGAGGGGGCGATCCGCCTGTCGCCCCACTTCTACAATACGGTCGAGGAGATGGAGAAGGTGGTGGAGGTGCTGGACGGGGTAATCTGAGTGCGAAGTGCGAAGTGCGAAATGCGAAGTGCGAAGTAGTTGATGTCGGCTAGCGTCTACGCAGCAATGCCCACTCTTTCTTTCCCTTTCGCAACAAGGCGAACCCGCCCGCCAACCAGTCGGCATCCCTGAGGGTGGAGTTGGGGTCACTGCGGCGCTCGCGGTTGACGTAGATCCCGCCCTGTTCGATTTGCCGTCGCGCTTCGCTCTTCGATTTGGTGAGGCCGCTCGTGGTCACGGCGTCAACCAGGGCAGCCCCGGATGGAATCAGCGCCGTCGGAATCTCGGCGGTGAGCATCTCGAATACTCGCTGTCCCACCTCGCGCGGATCGCGGTCATCGAACAGCACCGCGCCCGCGGCCACGGCACTTTCGGTCGCGGCGTCACCATGGACGGTTTTCGTCACGTCCGCCGCCAGCGCGTGCTGCGCGACCCGCTTGGCGGGGGCCTGCGCATGGGCCCGCATCAGGGCGTCGACGCCATCGGCGCCGCTCTTGGGGCGCTCGGTGAAGAGCTTGAGATAGCGCTCGGCGTCGCGATCGTCGGTGTTCACCCAGAACTGATAGAAGCGATACGGTGAGGTCATCTTGGGGTCGAGGTAGATGGCCCCGGACTCCGACTTGCCGAACTTGACGCCGCTTGCGGTCGTGATCAGCGGGGCCACCAGGGCGTGGGCCTCGGCGTTTTCCACCCGCCGGATCAATTCCACGCCGGCCGTGATGTTCCCCCACTGGTCGCTGCCACCGACCTGCAGCGTGCATCCCGTGCGCCGGTACAGCTGCAGAAAATCGTAGGCCTGCAGCAGCATGTAGGAGAACTCGGTGAACGAGAGCCCGGCCTCCAGGCGCGCTTTCACCGACTCCTTTTGCAGCATGATGTTGACCGTAAAGTGCTTGCCCACCTCGCGCAGGAAGTCCACCAGGGTCTCCGGCACGAGCCAGTCGGCGTTGTCCATCAGCAGGGCGCGCCCGCCGCTGAAATCGAGAAACCGCTCCATCTGGGCGCGCTGCCGTTCCAGATTGGCGCGGAGCTCGTCCTTGGCGAGGAGCGGACGCTCGGCCCGCCGGCCCGACGGGTCGCCGATCAACCCGGTGCCGCCCCCCATCAGGACGATGGGCCGATGACCCGCGTGCTGCAGGTGCCGGAGCAGCATCAGCGGTAACAGGTTGCCGAGCTGCAGACTCGACGCGGTCGGATCGAACCCGCAATACACCGTCACCGGCTTCCCCTCGGCGGACCGACGCTCGAGGTGCGCCGCCAGGCCGGGTGTCGCTTCTTGGACGAACCCGCGCCATTCCAGCTCGCGCAGCAGGGAAGTCATGGCGCCGAATCGTAAGAGCCCTCCCTGGCGCTGGCAAGCACGGGCCGGCCTTACTAGGTTCCACCCCACATGCCCAATCCCCTGGAGTGGTGGCGCGCCGCGACCCTGCGCGGCCGGGTGATCGGCGTCGCCGGACTGCTGCTCGTCTTCAGCGCGGGCCTGGCCTACGGTTCCTGGACTCGCGTCTGTGCGGCCGAGCGCTGCCCTTCCATCTCTCGTCTCATCGTCACGACGCCGCAGCAGACCTCGAAGGTCTATGCGGCGGACGGCCGGCTCATCACCGAGCTGGGGCTGGAGCGCCGCACCGTGCTGCCGCTGGCCCAGATCCCGGTGTGGGTACGGCAGGCGTTTCTGGCCACCGAGGACAAGCGGTTCTACCACCATCACGGCATCGACTACTGGCGCATCCTGGGATCGCTCAAGGCGAACATCGTGTCGCTCGGCTACTCCCAGGGCTTTTCGACGATCACGATGCAGCTGGCCCGGAACATCTTTCCGGACATCATCAGCCGCGAGAAGAAGCTCACCCGCAAGTTGAAGGAAGCGCGCGTCGCGATCGAGATCGAGAACAACTTCCCCAAGGACACGATCCTGCAGATGTACCTGAACCAGATCGACCTTGGGGCGGGGGCGCACGGCATCGAAGCGGCCGCCCAGATCTACTTCGGAAAATCGGCGCGGGATCTGAACGTCGCCGAGGCGGCGACGCTCGCGGCCATTCCCAAAGCCCCGTCGTTCTATAACCCGCGCCTGCACCCCGATCGCGCCGTGCGGCGTCGCAACGTCGTGCTGGCGCTGATGGAGGACCAGGGATTCCTGAGCGAAGAGGCGGCCGAGCGGTGGAAGGCCTACCCCTTGGTGCTCACGACCCGCCGCACCAACTACGGGGACGTCGCCCCGTACTTCGTCGAGTGGCTGCGGACGCAGGTGCTCGAGCCGCAGTTCGGCCGCGACCTCTACGAGAAGGGGCTGCGGATCTACACGACGCTCGATCTCGACATGCAGGAGGCCGCCGAGCGCGCGCTCGCCGCCCAGCTCGATGCCATCGAGGCCGGCGCGTACACGAACGGCCGGCCCCTGGGCAAGACGAGCTACCACGAGTACCTCGAATCGGCCAAGGGCGGTGAAGAGGAGAGCGGCGGATACACGAAGTATCTCCAGGGCTCGATGCTCGCGATGGACGTGCACACCGGGGCCGTGCTTGCCATGATCGGGGGACGGGACTTCGCGGACTCGAAGTTCAACCGCATGACGCAGGCCATCCGGCAGCCCGGATCCACGTTCAAGCCGTTCGTCTATTCCGCGGCCATCCGCGCCGGGCATCCGGTGACCGAAATCCTCCAGGACTCGCCGCTCAACCCCCCCGTGCTCCAGCTCGACAGCTCCTTGTGGCAGCCTCGGGACTACGAGGGCGACACCCTCGGCCCGATTCCCATGCGGCAGTCACTCTATCTCTCGCGCAACCTCTCGACCATCAAGCTCGGGATGGCGCTGGGGGAGCAGACCGTGGTGGGTGAGGCCCGCCGGTACGGGATCAGCACACCACTGCCACCATTTCCCTCCATTCACATCGGTGCCAAGGGCGTCATTCCGATGGAGCTCATCTCCGCGTACACCGCGTTCGCCACGCTCGGGACTCGCGTGAAACCGGTGGGCATCCTTCGCGTGGAGGACCGGCAGGGGAACATCCTGTGGCGTTCCTCGGTGCAAACGGAGCAGGTCTTGGATCCGGAGCACATGTGGCTCCTGACCGACATGCTGCGCGACGTGGTGCGGCGGGGCACGGCGTATGGCGCCGTCTGGGGGAGCGGGTTCCAGATTCCGTCCGGGGGCAAGACCGGCACGACCGACGATTACACCGACGCCTGGTACGTCGGATTCACCCCGGAGATCGTGGCCGGGATCTGGATGGGCTACGACTTCGTGCAGCGGATCATGAATAACGGCGCGGGGGGCCGCATCGTGGCGCCGGCCTGGACCGCGTTCATGCGGGACGTCTACGACCGTCGTCCCGCGCCCGCGGATTGGGTGCGACCCGATTCGCTCATCACCCGCGAAGTCGACTGGAGCACAGGGTACATCGCCACCCCGTTCTGCCCCGACAGCACGCACCACTGGGACTGGTTCTTCCCGGGGACCGAGCCCACGCAGCTGTGCCCGGTGCATGGCGGGCTGGGACCCATGAATCCCTGATCGGATGCTGCGGATCCGGGTGGGAATGGTCTATCCGGTCACGGCGCCGCCGATTCCAGACGGCGCCGTTCTCGTTGATGAGGCCGGCCGGATCGCCGCCCTCGGACCCGAGCGGGACGTGCCCACGCCGCGCGGCGTCGCAGCGCTCCGGTTCCCGGACGCGAGCTTAGTCCCGGGACTCGTCAATCTCCACACCCACCTCGAGCTGACGCATCTCGCCGGCCAGAATGCCGAGCCGGAGTTCGCGCGCTGGATCAGGCGGATCCGGGAGTTGAAGGAGGCCACGCCTCCGGAAGCCTTCGTGGCGGCGGCGGAGCAGGGGCTGCGCGCCTGCTGGGAGTACGGCGTCACCTGTGTCGCGGAGACGGGGAGCACGGGAGCCACGATCGAAGTGCTCGCGCGCCTGGGTGGGCGTGGCATCGTCTACCACGAGGCCTTTGGACCGGATCCGTCGCAGGCCGCCGGGAGCCTGAGCCAGCTGCAGCGCGATGTGCATCGGTTGCGAGCGGTGGCTGGCCCGCGGGTCCGGATCGGGGTTTCGCCCCACGCGCCTTACACCGTGAGCGAGACCTTATACCGGGGCGTGGCAGGGTTCGCGATGCAGCAAGGCCTGCCGATGGCCGTTCATCTCGCCGAGTCTCCCGCCGAAACGTCGCTGGTTCGCGACGGCGGTGGCCCCTTCGCGGAAGCGCTGCGCCGACGCGGCATCGTCATCGAGCCGCGCCACACGACACCGGTGGGCTACCTCGCGCGGTTGGGGGTGCTGCGCCCTGGTACCCTGGCGATTCACTGTGTCCAGATCGACTCGGACGACGTGGCGACCCTGCGCTCGACCGGCGCCGCAGTGGCACACTGCCCGCGCTCCAACCGGACACACGGTCACGGGACAGCTCCCCTGGCTGCGCTCCGTGGTGCGGGGGTACCGGTGGGCCTCGGCACGGATTCCGCGGTGAGCGTGCCGGACCTGTCGCTCTGGTCCGAAGCGGAGGCCGCGGGACTGGTGGGGGACGAGGCGCTGCGACTGCTCACCCTCGAGGGCGCGCGGGCCCTCGGCTGGGCGGACGAGATCGGATCTCTGGAGGTCGGCAAATCCGCGGACCTCGCGGTGTTTCCCGCCCTCGCCCGCCCTCGCCCGCCCTCGACCGCCCTGTTGACGGTAGTCCAGGGGCGAATCGTACAACGGGCCTGAGCCATGTTTCCGCCGGGGCGCTAGATTGCGCCCCATGAAGACCCAGCGGCACGCGGCCATCCTCCGCATCACCCGCCAGCAGACGGTCGGGAGCCAGGAGCAGCTGCGCGCGCTGTTGCGGGCCGAAGGGTTCGAGGTGACACAGGCGACGTTGTCCCGGGACATCCGGGATCTCGGGCTCGCCAAGGTAGCCGCCCCCGACGGCGGCTCGCATTATTCGCCCCCACCCGAAGGGGGCGCCGGGATCCGGCCGCACCTGGAGCAGCTGTTGCCCACCATGCTCGTGTCCGTGGCCGGTGTGGGTCCCCTGCTGGTCCTCAAGACGGCCGTCGGCGGGGCGCAGGCGCTCGGCCTGGCGCTCGACGGCACCGGCTGGACCGAGATCCTCGGCACCATCGCCGGGGACGACGCCATTCTCGTGGTCGCCAAGAGCGAACGCGCGCGCCACGCGATCGAGATCCGCCTCAAGGAGCTGGCCGGACTCCCCGATTGAGCGGTTGACAGCCTCGCCCCTCGCTGTATGCTTATGCGCAATCGTGCATAAAATACCAACCGCAGCGAGGGAGACGGCGATGGGGCCACGGGTAGTGCTGGCGTATTCGGGAGGACTCGACACCTCGGCGATCGTGCCGTGGCTCGCCGAGCGCTATGACGCGCGGGTGATCTGCTTCGCGGCGGATCTGGGGCAGGGTGGGACCGAGCTGCAGGGGCTGGTGCAGAAGGCCAAGGCCTCGGGCGCGGAAACCTGCGTGGTCGAGGATCTGCGCGAAGAGTTCGTGCGCGACTTCGTCTTCCCGACGCTGCGCGCCGGGGCCGTGTACGCGCGCACCTACCTGCTCGGCACCGCGATGGCGCGCCCCCTCACAGCCGCCCGGCAGGTGGCACTGGCTCGCGAAGTCGGCGCGCAGGCGCTCGCCCATGGCTGCACCGGCAAGGGCAACGATCAGGTGCGTTTCGAGCTGACCTACGCCGCCTTGGCGCCCGACCTCAAGGTGATCGCGCCGTGGCGGGAATGGCAGTTCGCGGGGCGTGAGGATCTCATTGCCTACGTGCGCGCCAAGGGCGTGCCGGTGCAGGCCACCGCCGAGAAACCGTACTCGACCGATCGTAATCTCTGGCACTGCTCCCACGAGGGCGGCATCCTCGAGGATCCGGCCCAGGAGCCCCCGAGCCACATCTTCCTGATGACGGCGGATCCGACCGCCGCCCCCGACAAGCCGGTCACCGTCGAGATTGAGTTCGACGCCGGCACCCCGGTGGCGATCGATCACGCGCCCATGGGGCCCGTCGAGCTGCTCGAAACCCTGAACACCCTCGCGGGTGAGCACGGCGTCGGCCGGGCCGACGTGGTGGAGGATCGTCTCGTTGGAATGAAGTCCCGGGGGGTCTACGAGACTCCCGGCGGCACGGTACTGCACGCGGCGCACCGCGAGCTCGAGCAGCTGGTGCTCGATCGCCGGACCCTGCGGCTCAAGGACGAGCTGGCCCTGCGCTATGCCGACCTGGTCTACGACGGGCGCTGGTGGACCCCGGAGCGTGAAGCACTGGACGCGCTGGTGAATGAGACTCAGAAGCAGGTGACGGGTCGGGTGCGCATGAAGCTCTACAAGGGCGCCCTCAGCGTGGCCGGTCGGGAGAGCCCATACGCGCTGTACCAGCCGTCGTACGCCACCTTCGGCCGGGACTCCGTTTACAACCAGAAGGACGCGGAAGGCTTCATCCGGCTTTACGGCCTGTCGGTCCGCATCGCCGCGGGGCTCGCCGCCGCGCGCCAAACCGAGATCGGCGCCGAGGTGGATGCATGACCGCCACCGGCGCGCATCAGATGTGGGGCGGGCGCTTCACCATCGGCCCCAGCGAGGCGCTCGACGCATTGAACCGGAGCCTGCCGGTGGATCATCGGCTGTGGCCCCAGGATATCGCGGGAAGCAAGGCGTGGGTCCACGCACTGGGTCGGGTCGGTGTGGTGACGCCGGAGGAAGAGAACCAGCTCCTGGACGGACTCGATCGCGTCGCCGAGCGCCTGGCCGACGGAGCCTCGGCGGGCGCGCCGGACGAGGATGTGCACACGCTCGTCGAGCGCCTCCTGTATGAGGAAGTGGGCGCCGTCGCGGGCAAGCTGCATACCGGCCGGTCCCGCAACGATCAGGTGGCGACCGACCTGCGCCTGTGGACCCTCGCGGCGATCGATCAGATCGACGCCGATCTCGTCGGCTTGGGCCGGGCGTTGATCGCCCAGGCGTCACGGAGCGTGGACGCCCTGCTCCCGGGGTACACCCACGGCCAGCGCGCCCAGCCGGTGCGCTGGGCGTTCGTGTTGCTGGCGCACACCTGGCCCCTGGTGCGGGACCGCCAGCGGCTCGCCGATGCGCGGCGGCGCGTGGCGGAGCTGCCCTTGGGCTCGGGAGCGCTCGCCGGGTCCGGATTTCCGGTCGACCGGGTACTCCTCAAGGAAGCGCTCGGCTTCCGCGCCGTTTCGGCGAATGCCCTCGACGCCACCGGAGACCGGGACTTTGTCGCGGAGACGCTGTTCGTGCTCGCGCTGCTGGGCACCCATCTCTCGCGGCTCGCCGCGGAGCTGTTGACCGATGCGAGTGCCGAGCATGGGTTCGTGCGGTTGTCGGACGCCTTCAGCACCGGCTCGAGCCTGATGCCGCAAAAGCGGAACCCCGACGTGCTGGAGCTGGCCCGGGGCAAGTCCGGCCGACTGCTCGGCGATCTGGTCGCGCTGCTGGCGACCTTGAAAGGGCTCCCGGCGGGCTATCAGAAGGATCTACAGGAAGACAAGTCGCTGCTGTTCGACGCCTGCGATACGCTGGCGGTGGTGTTGCCGGCGATGACCGGTGCGATCGACACCCTCACCATCAACGCCGAGCGCATGGCGGCGGCGCTCGACGCGTCCTTGCGAGCCACCGATCTCGCCGACCTCTTGGTCGAAGCGGGCGTCCCCTTCCGTGAGAGCCATGGCCTGATCGGCCGGCTCGTGCGTGAGGCGGAGCAGGCGGGCGTGGCGATCGATCAGGTCCCGGCGGCGGTGGCGGGCCGGATCCATCCGACGCTGCCCTTGGCGCTCTCGCAACTGGGCACCTGGGAGTCCTCGGTCGAATCCCGAGCCACTCCCGGTGGCTCGAGTCGGGATTCCGTCCTCAACCAGATCGCGGAGTTGCGGCAGGTATTCGCTTCTCTTGCCTTGGGTTAGCCGCCGGTGTAGGATACGAGTCGCCGCCCGGTTCGTGGTGAGCGGGGCGGCGATTTTTTCGTCGGGAGAGAACCCTGGTGCGCTGCCTCGCGCTCAACGCGTCGTTCGAACCGCTGACCATGGTGCCGGTCCGGCGGGCGCTCCGCCTGGTCATCGACGGCAAGGCCGAGATCGTCGAGGCGGACAAGGGTGAAGTGGTACGCAGCGCCAGGCTGGAGCTGCCCCGGCCGGCCGTCATCCGTCTCGTCAAGTTCGTGCACGTCCCGCGCCGGTTCCGCCGCCAGGTGACCAACACCTTCCTCTTCGCTCGCGACGATTATCGGTGCCAGTTCTGCGGCCGCGGCCAGCACGAGCTGCGCGCGCGTGAGTGCCTCACCCGGGATCACCTGATTCCGCTCTCGCGCGGCGGCACCAACGCCTGGACCAACGTCCTCACCGCCTGCTCGTCCTGCAACACGCGGAAGGGGAACCTGCTCCCCGAGGAAGTGGGGATGCACCCCCTGCGCGCACCGGTCGAGCCGCACTTCGTGCACCTGTCCTGGGCGGTGCGCCGCCTCACGGTCATCCAGTCCCGTTACATCCGGTTGTTCTACGGGGCCGAGGTGTTGCGGACTCTGGCCGAGCTGTGACCATTCGCCGGCTCCCCTGGGTCATCGCCGGGGTGGCCGTCCTGGCGCTTGCCGGCGTCCTGCTGTTCCCGCGTGTGGCGCGCGCGCGGCACCCGGATCCACGCCCCGGGATCACCGCGGCACGGGTGCTTTCCGAGGACGCCGTCCCCAACACTCCCGGGGCCGCTGAGGCCTATGCCGCGGCCCGGGCGATGCCCGGCGTGATGGACGGGGTCTACTGTTATTGCCATTGTAAGGAAACGGCGGGGCACCGCTCGCTGCTCACCTGCTTCGAGTCCACCCACGGCGCCTACTGCGACATCTGCATGAGCGAAGCGATGCAGGCGGTGCAGATGTCGATGAACGGCGTCACGCTCGGCGAGATCCGCAAGGCGATCGACGGCCGCTTCAAGTCGTAGGGACCTAGAACCGAAACTGTTTCGATCTCGCTTCCAAGGTCAAATCCGGCAGCCCCGCGATCCTGACCATCGCCCGCTCGGCCCCACGGGCCAATGCCTTGCCGATGTTTTCCTCTCCCTGCACGGCCGGTGACGCGTCCCCCCGCAGCCATTGCGTCAGCTCCTCCAGGTCCGTGTCGTTGAGGGTCGTCATGACCAGGCGGCACACGAGGTAGAACTTGCCATCACCGGGCGGCGTCAGGGGGATCCGGTACGGCAGATTGAGAGCGCGGGCCAGCTCCTCGGGGCTCGTGTAGCGGGACAGCTTGCCGCCGGCGCGGATCAACACGAACTCTTCCGCCAGCGGGTCGTGTCGGGCCACCTCGTCCCATTCCACCCCCCGGACGAACTGATCGAACCAGTTGGACCGCACCCGCCACAGCTCCAACCGGAAGTGCAGCCGCATCGGAAAGCCCGACCGCATGAGATCGACGTACTTGCCGTTGGTGAGCAAGTCGCTCGTCTGCACGCGGGCCGTTTGCGCGTCGATGGTGACGACGATGGACGGGTCCTGCGCGGCCGCGCGCGGCGGAAGGGCCGCGAGCAGTCCGAGAGTTCCGCCGAGGAAGAGAAAGCGTCGCACGGTTTAGAAGCGGTGCTCGAGACGAACCGTGAGACGCAAGGGTTGGTTGGCGTTGACCGCTTTGGCCACGTACACCCCGAGCCCGCCCCAGTCGATCCCGACCCCGAGGTCGGCGAGCCACGAATCCAGCGCCGGAATGTTGTCGCTCGGGATATGTCCCGGTCCGTTTCCCACGAGCCACGCCTGGCCGGCGTCGCCCAGCACGACGAAGTCCGGCCCGCGGAGGAACCGGGTGACGAACCCCATCCCTTCGGCCTGGCCGGTCTCCGGGTTGTACCGCGAGAAGATGCTGAGCCGGCCGCGGTACTCGGCCTGGAGCGACACCACCCGGTCGCAAGCGGCGACGGTCGTCCCCGCGAACGCTGGGTTGGTGATGTTCTCGTTGCACGCCACCTGGCGGAACTCGTATCCGGGGAGCGGCTCCGTCCCGCCGATGGAGAGGCGCCGTTGCAGCGGCAGGGGATCGCCCCCCGCCCACCCGCCGAGGATGAAACGCACGTTGAGCCGCCCCGACTGGCTGAGCCGGAAGTAGCTGCGCAGGTCGAACCACGCCCGGGTGAAGTTGTACGAGGTGTTCGGGGTCAAACTGTCGCGGACGCTGAGCGGGAGCGGCTGCGGGGTGGCATCGTTGCTCTGGGTAAAATCGAGCGTCCCGCGCAGGTACCACCCGGAGGTCGGATGATCGCGGTCGTTGCGGCTGTCGATCGTGATACCCGGGGTGATGGTGTAGTAGTGCCCTTCGTCGATCGGCGGGTTCGGTCGCCAGTCCTCTTCGGAGCGGAACAGCGTCCACGGATCGCGGGCCGTCACGGTGCGCTGATGCTCGTAGCGATACTCGAGCGAGATCCCGAGCGGCGGCTCGGCCTGCCACGCCAGGCGCCCCAGCCAGCCGTTGTTGCGGTAGTAGTCGCGGTAATCGCGGTGGAACAGGAACGCCGCCCAGCCGACTTCGTTGGCGTGCAGTCCCCATTCCTCCACCGGCGTCACCAAGTCGAAGGACCGGAAGCTCAGGCTGACCGTGCGCCGTTCGCCAGCCCGCAGCTCGGTGCGGAAGTTGTAGCCCAGGTTGCAGCATTCCCCGGAGAGCGAGCGGGCGGTCCGGAACACGCCTACGGCGCTCGCGTACAGCCACGTCGACCCGCTGATCCGCCAATCGAGCGACGGCCCCACCACGATGGGCAGCGCTTCGACCCGGTTGTACGTCCCGCTCGTGGCGAGGAGCAGGCTGGTCTTGGTCTCTCCCTGACCGAACGTGTAGTGCGCACTGAGGCGCAGCTTGCGCCACAGGTCGGGACTGTACACCAGCGTGTCGGCCGAGACTTTGTAGGGCAGGGGTGGCCCGAAGACCCTGACCTGCCCCTGCACCCCGGTCCGCGGGCCGGTGATGGTTCCCCCGATCACCAGCAAGTCTCCGGTGATCTCCGCGGTCGAATCGAGGACCGTGTTTCCGTTGATGACGGTCAGCGAGCCCTCGATTCGCCCGCCGATCAGGGCCGGGCCGTTCCGGATCGCCACGTTGCCACGCCAGGTGGTGCCGGCGGGCATCCGGGTGCGGGACACGAGGCGGATGGTGGTCGGCGCGTTGTAGGTCTGGAGCGCCTCCTCCGCCACGGGGCGGGGAAGATCGACCGGTGTCAGGTGCATCCCGGCGCTCTCCGGATGGATCACGATCGCCGTGTCCTGGGCGAGAACCCTCGCCGGAAGCGAGGCCCCGCCGCAGGCCAGGACGAGGAGCAAGCAGCGTCGCACGGGGATCTCCCGTTTCACTCCGCCTGCGTGCGGGGGGGCTCGATGCCGAGCCGCCGCATCCGGCGGTAGAGGTTGGCGCGATCGGTGGCGAGTTTCCGGGCCGCTTCGGCCACGTTGCTCTTGGCCGCGGCGAGCGCGCGGAGGATGAGGGATCGTTCGAATTCGTCGAGCGCGCGAGTGAGCTCCAGGTCCTGCCAGGGCCCCCCCCCGGCCCCCGCGGCGGTGCTCCCGGCGCTCTGTGGCAGCACGCGGGCGACATCGTCCGGACCGATGCGGTCGCCCGACGACAGGATGGCGAGGCGCTCGACGATGTTGGCGAGCTCGCGCACGTTTCCCGGCCAGGTGTACCCGCTCAGGAGCGGCAGGGCGTCGGGGCTCACCCGCACCGGCCGGCCGAGCCGCAGGCTCTGCCGCTCCGAGAAATGCCGCACCAGCGGCGGGATGTCCTCCGGGCGGTCCCGGAGCGGCAGGATGTGTACCGGGAGCACGTTGAGCCGGAACAGCAGGTCCTCCCGGAACGAACCATCACGCACGGCGCGGGCGAGGTCTTTGTTGGTCGCGGCGATCACGCGGACGTCCACCTTGATCGAGGCCGCCCCACCGCCTCCCACCCGCTCCACGACTCCCGATTCGAGTACGCGCAGCAGCTTCGCCTGGGCTTCGGCCGAGAGATCTCCCACTTCGTCGAGAAACAGGGTGCCCCCGTCCGCCAGCTCGAACCGGCCCAGCCGACGTTCGGTGGCACCGGTGAAGGCGCCTTTTTCGTGTCCGAACATCTCCGACTCGACCAGGTCGCGAGGGATGGCGGCGCTGTTCACCGTGACGAACGGCTTCGCCGCCCGGTTCGACATGCGATGAATGGCGGAGGCGACCAGCTCCTTCCCGGTCCCCGATTCCCCGGTGATCAGGACGCGCGCCTCCGTCGGGGCGATGCGCGCGATCAGCGCGCGCAGCTCCTCCATGGCGGGGGAGACACCGACGAGTGGATCGGCGTGACCGAGCGCCTCGTGGAGCCTCCGGTTTTCCGCGCGGGTGCGCGACAGCTCGAGCGCGCTCCGGACGGCGACGAGCACGCCTTCGGGGGTCAGCGGTTTTTCGAGGAACTGAAAGGCCCCGGCCTTGGTGGCCCGCACCGCATCGGACAGGGAGGCCTTGCCGCTCATCATGATCACGGGGAGATCGGGGAGCTTGCGACGCAGCTCCTCCAGCGTCTGCAGACCGTCGTGCCCACCGGGCATCATCAGGTCGAGCAGCACGACATCGGGGGCCGCCTGCTGCGCGGCGGCGAGCGCGGCGGTCCCGTTGGGAGCCTCGCTGGTTTCGAATCCTTCGGATTGCAGCAGGGCGCCGACCATCTTGCGGATGTTCACCTCGTCGTCGACGAGCAGGATGCGCGGACTCATGCGGGGAAGACCAGATGAAATGTCGCGCCGCCACCGGCGGTCTCGGTCAGCCGGATACGGCCCTGGTGCTGCTCGACCGTCTGCTTCACCAGCGCGAGGCCGAGTCCGGTCCCGGCGGGTTTGGTCGTCACGTAGGGCTCGAACACGTGATCGCGCAGGTCCATAGGGACGCCCGGTCCGTGATCCGCGATGCTGACCTGGAGGGCTTGGGCATCGCTGGTCACGGTGACATCGACCACCCCCTGCCCGCCCATCGCCTCGGCGGCATTGCGCAGCAGGTTCGAGAACGCCCGTCGCAGCGGCTCATAATGACCGGTCAGGCTGTGCCTGGGGGTCGTGGCCGACACCTTCACCTGGATCCCCTCCGGCACCGCGGTCCGTCCCAGCTCCTGGAGCAACTCGACGATGTCGACCTCGCTCGCCGGCCCTTCGGGGAGCCGTCCGAAATCGGCGAACTCCTTGGCCAGCCGCTCCAGTCGATCGGTCTCCGCGCTCAACACCTCCACGGCCACCGCGGCACGGGCGTCGCTCGCGGCAGGGGAACGGCCCAGCTGATCCACCGCGATGCGGATCGAGGTCAGAGGGTTTTTGATTTCATGGGCCACGCGCCGCGCCACCTCGCGGAAGGCGCGGAGGCGCTCGGCCTCCAGTTCGCGTACTCGAGCCGTTTCCAGCGCCGTGGGCAGTTCCCGCAACGACTGGCGGAGGGCGGCGAACTCCGGGGCACCGCGCGACGGGGGCCCCTCCGGCAACGGCGACCGCAGTCGGATCAGATTGGTCCAGCCCACGAGCTCGTCGATCGGTCGCGACAACTGCCGCGACACATGGCCGGCAACCCGGACCGCCGCGAACACCACCATCGTCCCGAGCATGATGACGATGATGACCAGTCCTCCCGTGTAATAGCGGAGGTAGGTATCGGCCTGGCGGGCCAACGTGAGCCCGTGGGAGATCTCGTCGAGGTGATTGCGCACCGCCAGGCGCCCCCCGGGTGAGAGCCGCAGCGTGTCCACCCGTTCGAGCATGGCCCTGGCCGAAGCGGCGACCTGCTCCAACGAGGCCCGCGCACCGCTTGCCGGTCCCCAGGTCCGGACCGACAGCACCCACCCCACTACGGCGAGGCTCGTCGGTATGACGGCCATCGCCACGAGGATGAAGAAGATCCGCCTCCGGAATGGGAGAGCCATGGTGTGTGACAAATTGACACAGTGCACGCGGTGACGCTACTACCTTGTTGGAAAATCGAACCCTTGGACGCTCTACGGAGGACCGCGTGCTCAGCCACACCCACTATCTCTGGTTCACCACCAAGCAGCGCCAGGAAATCATCGATATCACCGACGACGTGACGCGGGAGGTGAAGCGCAGCGGGGTGCAGGAGGGAATCGTCCTGGTCTCCGCGATGCACATTTCCGCGTCGGTCTTCGTGAACGACCACGAATCGGGGCTGTGGCAGGACATTCTGCGGTGGCTCGAGGAGCGGATCGCCCCCTGGGAGCCCGGGCGGTACCGCCATAATGAGACGGGCGAAGACAACGCGGCGGCCCACCTGCGGAGCCTGACGGTTGGGCACGAGGTAATCGTCCCGATCACCAAGGGGGAGTTGGACTTCGGCCCCTGGCAGCGGGTGTTTTACGGTGAGTGGGATGGCCGGCGCAAGAAGCGGGTGATCATCAAAGTGCTGGGGGAGTGAGCTGGGGCTTTCAGACACGACCTAAGTTGTGTATTTTGAACAGTTCCCGATGGCGTCCGGGGAAGACTCCGGCATCAAGGGAGCGGGCGTTGGTCCGCTGCTCTGAGCCGATGAACTCACCCGGGCCCACCCGTACCGTAACCGAACGCGCGCGCGGCTCGCTGCCGCAGCAGCCTCGGCTCCAGGTCGGGGTGACCGAAACAGGCGATAACAGGCGCCGCGGAAGGCCGCGGCCATCGCCACCATCACTGGCCCAGCCAGATCCGCGACAGCCACTTTCCGCAAAATCGGGAGCGGGGAGTCCGGCGTTGCACGAGTCACGCGTCTGGTCTGTAGTGCCCGGGAGTCCCACACAGAAGGTATGACCTCTCAGCCGCAATCACATCTCGTACGGCCCGCTTACAAAGAACCCCCTGCTCATGCGCCCAACGCGGCGCTCCTGATCGATTTCGACAACGTGACGATGGGTGTCCGTTCCGACCTGCAGTCGGAGCTGAAACGACTCCTCTCGTCGGCGATCATCAAAGGGAAAGTGGCCGTACAACGCGCCTACGCCGACTGGCGGCGCTACCCGCAGTACATCGTTCCGCTGTCGGAATCCTCGATCGACCTCATCTTCGCCCCCGCCTACGGCTCCAGTAAGAAGAACGCCACCGACATCCGGCTCGCGATCGACGCCCTGGAGCTCGTGTTCACGCGTCCCGAGATCGGGACGTTCATCCTGCTCTCGGGCGACAGCGATTTCTCCTCGCTCGTGCTGAAGCTCAAGGAGTACGGGAAGTACGTGATCGGCGTCGGGATCCGCGAGTCGTCGTCCGACCTCCTGATCCAGAACTGCGACGAGTACTTCTCCTACAACGAGCTGGCCGGTCTGACCAAAGAGTCGGACATCGAGCACGTGCGGCACGATCCGTGGGAGCTGGTGGTCGAGGCGGTCAAACAGATGCAGGCCCGCAACGACGTGATGCGATCCGATCGCCTGAAGCAGGTGATGCAGGAGATCGACCCGGCGTTCGACGAGAAAGACGTCGGGTACTCACGGTTCTCCAAGTTCGTGTCCGAGGCGGCGCACCGCGGCCTGATTCAGACCGCCCGGCTCGACAACGGCCAATTCGAGATCAGCCTCGGTGCCGAGGCGGGCGGCGGACGGAGCGAGCCCCATGGTCGCGGGGAGATCGTGGCGCCGGTTGAGCTTCCCCCCGCGGCCCCCGTCACCGCGCCGGCCCCGGGTGGCCGCCGCGGCTCTCTGGTCGGCGATGCCTTCGGGCTGATGAAACAAGCGCTGTCGCGGCTGGGCGGAACTGGCGAGCCGATGAGCGCCGAGACCGTCCGTGAGGCGATCAACCAGATCGTACCCGAAGGGTCGAAGCCGGTGGAGTCGCGCAACATGGGGCGCCTGCTCCGTCAGGCGCACGACGCCGAGCTGATCGATCTCTCCAAGAATCAGGCAGGGCGTTATGAGGTCCGCGTGCGCGACGTCGCGCCGGCCGAGCCTGCGCCGGCCGTTCCGGTGCATACGCCAGAGCCGGAACCCGAGCACGATCAGGACGAGCCGCCGCAGCCCCAGTCCTCCGCACCGCCTCCTCCGTACTCGACGGGTTCAGCCCCGGCAGGGATCCCGGCCCGAGGTGCAAGGTTCCGCCGCGGCTCTCGGGGACCCCGGCCTGCGTCCCCTGGAGTTCCCAAGGTCGGTGTGGTCGAAGTCGATCCAACCTTCCGTCCCCGCATCGAGACGATTCTGGCCAAGCCGCCGGTGTCAGGGCCCCCCGGCGCGCCGCCGCAAACGTCGCGGTCGTCGTTGGACAGTCCGAGCCGTCCCGGTGGAACGGATGAGCGCCCGTCTCGGAACCGCGGAGGCCGCGGACGCGGCGGCCGTGGGCACGAGCGGGGGGAACGAGATCACGGCCAAGGCGGCGGAACTTCCGGAGCGGGGGGCGGGGGGGATCGCGAAGGTGGCCATGCCCGTCGCGGTGGCCGGGGCCGTGGTGGCCGCGGCCGGCAGCCCCGCAATGGGGAATCGCACGGTGGGTTCAGTCACAGGGAGCGGGAGCCCCAGCGTGGGGGGGAGGCTCGACCCGAGATGCCCTCGTCTTCACGCATCAATCCGGGGGTGGCACCCGCGGCCTCTCCGGTGCCTCCGGCGCCCGCCCCGGCCCCCGCTCCACGTCCGGCGCCCGCGGTGGAGCCGGATGGTGAATCGTTCTGGTCCCGGGTCAAACGGGGGCTCATCGGCGGCGAGTAAGCAGTGAGGCGCTCCCCTCTCGCCCTGTCGTTCTACGCGCGACCTACGGTAGAGGTCGCGCGTCGACTATTGGGTCAGATCATTGTCAGCGACGTGGGCGGACGGCGCACCGCCGGCCGGATCGTCGAGACCGAAGCGTACGTGGGCCCCCATGATCCCGCCTGCCACGCCTGGGGCGGCCGCCGGACGCCGCGGACCGAGGCATTGTACGGTCCCCCCGGAACCGCCTACGTCTATTTCACCTATGGCATGCATTGGTGTTTGAACGCCGTCACCGAGGCGGCCGGCTATCCCGCCGCGGTGCTGATCCGCGCGCTCGAACCCCTGGATGGAGTCGACACCATGCGGCGGCGACGCGCCCGAGGAAGAGGCGGGAAGGTGGCGGACTCCGACCTCTGCGCCGGCCCGGCTCGCCTGTGTGAAGCGCTGGGGATCACCGGGCGCCTCAACGGCATCCCGCTCCAGCGTGGCGCTCTGAGGGTTGTCCGTGGCGACCGCCGGCGCCTCCCGGTCGCGGTCACGCCGCGCATCGGCATCACCGCAGCGGTGGATTGGCCGTTGCGGTTCGTGCTCCTGGACTCGCCCTGGGCATCACGAGGAGGGCGCGGCAGGCGTTGATGGGGAAAGGAAAAACGTCGCTGTCGATTTGCGCGACAGCGACGTTTTGCAGCGGCTCGGTTCACCCCTCGCTAGTGCTTCTCGGTGATGTCCTCTCTCGCGTTGCCGAAGCTGTAGCGCACGCCACCGTGGATCGTATGGGTTATGCCATCCAGGAGCACGTTCTTCGCTGCGGAGTTGAGGGCGTAATCGCCGAATAGGGAAAGCTTCCCGATATTGATCTGGATGCCGGCCGTGATCCAGCCGGACGCCCAGCTCGCGGCATTGGACGCCGCGTCCTGCGCCTGCAACTGGTCATTGAGAGTCGGGCAGCTCGAGTTGGGCGTGGTGCCGCTGCAATCCACTGTGGGATTGAGCACGTTCATCAGGGCGAATCCTCCACCGAAGTACGGCTCAATGTGTGCGGGGAGCGGGTACACCAGAACGCCGAATGTCAGGCGGCGGACCTGATTGAAGGTCACGTCGCGCACGCCCGTCGTGGAGCCGGGATCGGCGACCTCGGCGATGGCGTCGGTCGCAAAGAACGCCTGCTCGGCCCCGACGAAGAGGGCGGTCCGTCGATGGGTGATCACCCAGTGCGCGCCGATCGTCGGGTCGTAGAAGGGTCCCTCGACGTTGGTCTTGTAGGCCAGGGCGCCTGCTTGTGCTCCCCAATACCACTGGAAGGAGCGGTCGAATTTTTCTTGGGCCAGGGCGGGGGAAGCCGCCAGGACCAGCAGTAGCGCGCTTGGGACTAACCGGGTGTACGCCTTCATCGTACGTCCTCCACAAGAGGGTGGCAGCCCCTGGGCTGCCAGCGGACACCCAAAATAGGAAGAGTCGGGAAAAAACGCGAGGGGGTACCTTGAGTCTAGTCTATTGGCTGCGTGTCGTTTATGACATTCGTACGTGAAAGTACTTTAGGTCGATCCGATTTTGCCGAAGATTTGCCGAAGATCGGAGCTAACTGTCACAACAGTATTATTATGATGGCGCTTATATCAGGGCGAGTTGCCGACCCACCTTTTGGAAGGCTCGCAGCGCGAACTCCAAGTCGGCCTCGGTGTGCGCCGCGGAAAGCTGACAGCGTACACGAGCGTGTCCCTGCGGAACGACGGGATAGCCGAAGCCCGTCACAAACACTCCCTCGGCAAGCAGCAGCTCGCTCATCTGGATCGCCTTGGCGGTTTCGCCGAGGATCACGGGCACAATCGGCGTCTCTCCGGGCAGCGGTCTGAATCCCAGTGCCAGGAGCCGCTCCCGGAAGAACCGGGTGTTGTGGCGCAGGCGCGTGATGAGCTCAGGGTGCCGGCCGAGGTGGCGGACCGCGGCCAGGGCACTCGCGGCGACCGTGGGGGGGAGGGCGTTGCTGAAGAGCTGAGGACGAGAGCGCTGGGTCAGGTAGTCGGCGAGCGCGGCCGGACCAGCTGTGAACCCCCCGGCGGCACCTCCGAGCGCCTTGCCGAGCGTCGAAGTGATGATGTCGACCTGCCCCACGACACCGTAGTGCTCGGCGGTGCCTCGTCCGGTCTTTCCCAAGACCCCCGTCGCGTGCGAATCATCCACCGCCACGATCGCGTCATAGCGTCGAGCCAGGTCGATGATATCGGGGAGCCGCGCGATGTCGCCTTCCATGGAGAAAATGCCGTCGGTGAAGATCAGGCGTCGCCGGGCGCTCTTGGCGGCGCGCAGCCGATCTTCCAGGTCCGCCATGTCCGAGTGTTTGTAGACCGCGGTCTGGCATTTGGTGATGGCCTTGGCGAGGCGGATCGAATCAATGATCGAAGCGTGATTCAGCTGGTCGGAGATGACGATGTCCTGCTCACTGAGGATCGTGGGACAGAGGCCCTCATTGGCGTTCCAGCAGCTGACGTATGTGAGCGAGGACTCACATCCAACCAATTTGGCCAGCTCCGCTTCAAGGTCGCGATGGATGGTAAAAGTCCCGCAGATGAAGCGCACCGATCCGGTGCCGGCGCCGAATTCGTCGAGCGCGGCCTTCCCGGCGGCCACGACCTCCGGGACGTTGCATAGGCCGAGGTAGTTGTTGGAGGAGAGGATGACGACCTCTCCGCGACCCTCCATCCGGGTCCGGGCAGCCTGCGGAGCGCTGAGGTAGTTGAGGGTCTTGTAGACCCCTTCCCGCTTGAACTGGTCCAGCTCCGTCTGCAGGGTGGCTGCGAGTTTCATGCGATCTCCAGGATGACTTTGCCCGCACCCCCCGAACGGATGGCGGCCAATGCTGCGTCGATCTTGCTGAGGGGAAAACGATGGGTGATGACCGGGCGGGGGTCGAACTGTCCGCCGGCGAGGAACCGACGCATCTGGTGCCATGTCTCGTACATCTTGCGACCGATGACCCCGTAGAGGGTGATCCCCTTGAAGATGATTTCGGTGGCGAAGTCGACCGGCACCTCGCCCTTGGGGATCCCCAGCAGCTGCACGCGACCGCCCATGCGGACCGCGGCGAACGCCTGGTGCAGCGCCTGCGGCACGCCCGACATCTCACACACGACGTCCACGCCTTCGCCGCCCGTCTCGGCCTGCACGGTGCGCAGCACGTCGTCCGTGGCCGGATTGATCAGAACGTGGGCGCCCATCTTCCGGGCGAGCTCGAGGCGCTTGGGGTTCACGTCCGAGGCGATGACCTTGGCGGCACCGGCGGCCCGGGCGATCCCCACCGCGAAGCAGCCGATCGGCCCGCAGCCGACGATGAACACCGTGCTGCCCGGGATATCCGCCGTCAGCACGGTGTGAAACGCGTTCCCCATCGGGTCCATGATGGCCCCGATCTCCGTGGGGATCCCTTCGAGCGGCAGGACGTTGGTCGCCGGCATGGTGATGAACTCGGCGAACGCCCCGTCGCGGTCCACGCCGATGATCCGGGTATTGCGGCAGATATGACCGTTCCCGGTGCGACATTGCAGGCAGTGGCCACAGACGATGTGCCCTTCGGCCGTCACCAGCTGGCCGGTCCTCAGCTCCGTGACACCCTCGCCCACCGCCACGATCTCACCGGCGAACTCGTGTCCCACGACCACCGGGGGTTTGATCCGTCCCTGCGCCCACGCGTCCCATTCAGCGATGTGAAGATCGGTGCCGCAAACGCCCGCATGGCGCACGGCGATGAGGACTTCACCCGGGCCGTAGGTGGGCTTGGGAACGGTCGTGACGGTGAGGCCGGGGGCGCGAGTGGATTTGACGATGGCGTGCATCGGCACTGGGGAAGAGGGAATTAGGTGATGGCTCTCGTGAAACCTCCATCAACCTGGAGCACGGCGCCGGTAATATAGCTGCCGGGTTCGGAGGCCAGGAACGCCGCGGCCGCGCCAACCTCCTCGGGTCTTCCCATCCGGCCGAGAGGAATGTCCTGCACGATCTGCTTCATGACCTCCTGGGAGGTGCGGCGCTCGCGGGCGGCCCGCGACCGGGTCAGATCCTCGATCCGATCGGTCATGATGTAGCCGGGGCAGATCACGTTCACCGTGATGCCGTCGGGCGCCACCTCGTCCGATAGCACCTTGGCGAAGCCGTGCACTCCGGCCCGGGCGGTGCTGGACAGGATGAGCCCGGGGAGCGGCTGCTTGGCGGCGATCGAGGTGGAACAGAGAATCCGACCCCACTGCGACTTGCGCATCAGCGGCACCGCGGCCCGACACAAGCTGATCGTGGACAGGAGGTTGAGCTCGATCGCGTCCTGCCACGCCTGGCGCGAGTGATCCTTAAAGGGGGCGGCCGGAGGTCCGCCGGCGTTACAGAACAGAATATCGAGTCGGCCCAGCTCGTGGTGCACCCGCGCGACGAGCTGCTCGGCCGCGTCGGGCTGGGTGACATCGGCCGCCATGGCCACGACGGGGCGCCCGGTTTCCGCCGCGAGGGTCCGGGCCGCCTCGTCGGTGCCTTCTCGCGTCCGCCCGTTCACGACGACCCTGGCGCCCTCCAAGGCGAGCGCGCGGGCGACGGCGCGGCCGATCCCGCGAGTGCTGCCGCAGACGAGGGCGACTCTGTTGCGCAGCCCGAGGTCCATCATTCCTCCTAGACCGTCGCGGCGATCCTCGCGGGCTCGACCCGCACGGCGCAGCACTTCAGCTCGGCCATCTTGGCGTACGGATCGAGCACGGGATTGGTGAGCAGATTGGCGGCCGCCTCACGGAAGTGGAACGGCACGAACACCTGACCGCGCGCCACCCGCTCGGACACGCGCACCGCCGTCACCATCGAATTGCGCCGCGAGGTGAGGCGGACCAAGTCACCCTCGGTGACCCCGAGCTGCGCGGCATCCTCGGGATGGATCTCCACCGTGGGAGTCGGCTCCCGTGCGTCGAGCCCCGTGGCCCGGCGCGTCATCGTGCCGGTGTGCCAGTGGTACAGCTGCCGGCCCGTGTTCATCACGAAGGGGTACTCGTCGTCCGGCAGCTCGGTCGGGTTCGTGTATTCGACGGGCACGAAGGTGCCGCGCCCGTCCGCGGTCGGGAACGTCTTGTCGAACAGGAACGACGTGCCGGGATGATCGGACGTCGGCACGGGATACTGCAGCCCGGCGCCCTCCAGCCGGGGGTAGGTCACGCCCCGCCACGAGGGGGTGACCTGAACGATCTCCGCCATGACCTCCTCGGCCGTGCGGAAGGGTGCCGGCAACCCCAAGCGGGTGGAGAGGTCAACCAGCACGTCGAGATCGCCCCGCGCGGCCCCCGGGAGGTTGACGGCGCTGTGCGACAGCTGGATGCGGCGCTCGGTATTTACGAATGTGCCCGTTTTCTCGGCAAAGCTCGAGCCCGGCAGCACGACGTCGGCATAGCGCGCCGTCTCGGTGAGGAAGAGATCGTGCACCGCCAGGAACTCGAGGGTGCGGAACCAGTCCTCCGCGTGGGCGATGTCGGGATCGGAGATGATCGGGTTTTCGCCCATGATGTACATCCCGCGGACGCCGCTCTCGGGATTGGTGATCTCGGTGACCATCAGCCCCTTCTTCAGGGACAGCGACTCCGGGGGCACCTGCCAGGCACGGGCAAACCGTTCCCGCACGGCTGGATCGGTGACCGGCTGATAATCCGTATAGACGAACGGGATGGCGCCCATGTCCGACGCGCCTTGCACGTTGTTCTGGCCCCGCACCGGCATCATGGCCGATCCCCAACGTCCGATCATCCCGCAGGCGAGCATCAGATTGAGCAGGGCGGTGACGAGGTCGGTGCCGTTGGCGTGCTGCGTCAGGCCCATGGCCCAGAGCGTGCTCGTGCGCGGACCCTTGGCATAGATCTCCGCCGCGGCCCGGATGCGATCGGCCGAAACGCCGGTGATCTTGGCTGCCCGCTCCGGGGTGTACGGCGCGACGGCCGCTTTCACGGCATCCCACTCTTTCATGCGGGACCTCACGAAGTCCCGGTTCTCCAGCCCCTGAGCCACGATGTGTTGCAGCATGGCGTTGAACAGAGCGACGTCGGTCCCGGGGAGCATTTGGAGATGGATGTCGGCCAGATCGGCCAGCTCGGTACGACGGGGGTCCGCCACGACGAGCCGGGCGCCACGCGCCACGGCGCGTTTCAGCGCGGCGCCGAACACCGGATGGGTCTCCGTCGTGTTCGCGCCGGCGATGAAGATGACATCGGTCTCGTGTTCCACCTCACGCATCGAGCCCGACGCCGCGGACGTATTGAGCGCGCGTTGCATCGCCGCCACCGAGGTCGAGTGGCAGAGACGGGTGCAGTGGTCCACGTTGTTGGTGCCGATCGCCGCCCGGAACATCCGCATCAAGACGTAGTTCTCTTCATTGCTGCACTTGGCCGATGCGAAGCAGGCCAGCGCGTCCGGCCCGTAGGATCCCTTGATCCGGCGGATCTCCTGCGCGGCGAGCTCCAGCGCCTCCTCCCAGGTCGCCTCACGGAACGGCTCGTACCAGGCCGCGGGGGTCGCCACACGGTCGCGGATGTCCATGTCGAGGCGCTCGAGCAGCGGCAGCTCGCGGACGCTCTTGCCGGTCTTCCTGGGAGGGGTGGCCGGCTTGGCCTCCTGCCCCAGTCCGGTGATCGTCTGCCAGGGCCCGGCCCGGCGGTCGGCGCCGGTGGCCCCCTTCCAGACCCAGCGTGTGTCTTCCTTCATCCAGCCGCGACGGATCAACGGCTTGGTGAGGCGGTCACGGTGCTGGGGAAAGTCGTAGCCGAACCGGCCCTTCACGCAGGTCGAACCCTGGTTGGGCGTGTTCGCCTCGATGTCGGGCGACGTCACGCGCATTACCTGCTCGCCGGAAATGTGCAGATCGACCTGGCACCCGACGCCGCAGTACGGACACACCGCCCGCACCAGGCGGTCGGGCTGGCGGATCTGCTCGGGGGTGAACCGCTCGCGCGGGATCACTTCGAAAATCGCGCCGGTGGGGCAGACGCGGACGCACTCCCCGCACCAGGTGCACCCGGCCTTCTCCGGATCGCCGTCGGCGCCGACGATGATCTGCGTATGATCGCCCCTCAGGCCGACGTCCAGCACGCCCACCACCTGGATGTCCTCGCAGGCCCGCACGCAGCGGGTGCAGAGGATGCAGGTGGTCATGTCGTGGCGGATCATCGGGTCGCCGGGGCGCTCATCCCCGGCGCGCAGGGCCAGGTCGCGATCGGCGAGGGGTCGGGGCTCGACGCCGTAACGGACGACGTAGCGTTCGAACTCGTTACGCGGCTTCGCGCGGCCGCCGTTCGTGAGATGCTCGCCCGGGTAGCGCTCCAGCAGGAGACGGAGAACGCCCCGTCGGTTCTCGACCGCCGCGTGGGATTCGGTGGTGACGACCATGCCGTCGGCGACCTTGGTCGCGCAGGCGGGGACGAGCTTGGGCTGTCCTTCGACGGAGACGAGACAGATACGGCAGTTCCCGACGACGGGGAGCTTGGGATACCAGCAGAGGGTGGGGATGTCGACACCGGCCCCGCGGGCGGCATCGAGGATGGTTTGAGAGGGGTCGGCCTGCAGCAGTCGACCGTCGATGGTGAGGGTGACGGGGGTCATGGTCCGACCCTCAATATGTCCATTCGGACTGAGAGTTCCATCATCGCGGAGCGGCTGGCTGGCCGAGGCGGGCAAGCGCGGCCCGGGCGGAGTCGAGCATCGGGACCAGCGGGGGGTCACAGTCCTCCCACAACAGGACGAAGCGGCGGTAGCGCTGGGCGGCGCGTACGCCCTCCCCACGCTTCTCCAGAATCTGGGCCTGTCGATAGAGCGCAGGTCCCAGGAACGCGATGTCGTGGGCACTGGGTGAGGGGAAGGAGGCGTACAACTGGAGGGCTTCGTCATCCCGTCCCATCTGATGGAGCAGCTCTGCGTGCAGGAACCGAACCCAGCCCTCCGTTTCGGGAAGGTTTCTTGATAGCAGGGCGTACTCGCCGTTCATCTGCTCGATCTCCCGCAGACCGAGTCCAGGTTGGCCCCGGAGTCCTGCTGCCGAGGCGCGCAGGGAGTGAGCCGCATCATGCGAGATGACCGCAAAGCCGATGATCGGCTCCCGGTCGGCCAGACTATCGAGCTCGGCCGAGAGGTTCTGCAGCTTCGTCCCGCGGGTTGGCTCATCAATTTTCGCGGCGATCAGTCCCAAGAGATAGAGGCGGAGCGGAGGCATCAGCACAACCGCGTTTCCAGCGTGCCCGTCGAAGTCTGGGGTTTGGAGTTTCCACCGCCTCAGGCGGTCGCGAACCTGGCGAAGATCGCCTTCCGGTACCGGAAGGAGGGGAGTCGCCGCAAGCAGGGCGTGCTGCATCAGCCCCCAGTCCGGAGCGCGGTGTTCCAGGGCTTGGAGGTGCTCGTATGCGTCCGCCCAGCGCCCCCGGGCAGCACCCAGGCGGGCCCGATTCGCGCGAGAGAGTAGCCGAAAGGGCAGGTCGCGCGTGGGGACGTCGAAGAGAGCCGAGATTCGCGCCGCACCGGCGGGATCTTCGGTGAGCGCCGCCACGGACTGGTAGATCTGGAGCAGCACTACGTCACTGGCGCCCCGCAGCTCCTCTACGATCCGATCCTGCTCCCGAACGCCTTGCATCGCGAATGCTCGGAGGGCTTGCATCTCGAGCGCGCGGTCGGCGTCGGGACGCAGGGCCAGGAACCGATTCACGAGATCGTTCAGTTCCTCCCGGTTCCCCTCGGCGGCCGCGATCCGGGCCAGATGGATCAGCGCGTGGGGATGATCCGCGTCAATGCGGAGGACATGCTCGAAGTCCCCTCGCGCCTCGGTAAACGGCCGCCCGCGATACGAGTTGTAGTGGAAGTGCACCTCACCGAGCATGTAGCGCGCTTCGAGGTTATCGGGGTGCGCGGCTACGACCGCGTGATAGATGCGCTCCGCCGAGTCTCCGAGGGACACCGAATAAGCCTGAAATCCGGCCAGCATGCTCCGCGTCAGGGGGGACAGGCGGTCGCCGAGGCGAACCGCCGCCGCCGCGCCGCGTTGCAGTAGCGGGGCATTGCCGACCCAGTCGGCCGCCACCGCCAGCCGGTAGTAGGCCAGCGCAAACAGCGGATCGGCGGCGACCGATCGTTGAAAGCCGTCGACGGCTTGCTCGTAGTGTCCCGCGCGCAGCGCCGCCTCCCCATCGATGTAGGCGCGGAACGCTTCGGTGGATGGCGTCGAGACGCCAGCCAGTCGCATGAAGGAGGTGTCCGCCCCCGGCACCGCTCCCACCAGGAGTTGTCCCGCCGCCCTGGAGGTGAGACGGAACACGTCATTGGCTTCTCCTTCTGCCCTGGCCTTGGCCAGCGGTTCCGTGGGGCGACTGACGGTGTACATCCCGGCCGTCAATTGCAGCCGTCCCGCGATCTCCACCGCGTCGCCGAGGACGAAGTACGCGGCGCCGAGACGTCTGGCGATGTCCGCGCCGGCCTCCGGGTCCAGGGGAGCACGGCCCGCCGCCTGTGCCAACACGGCGTTCGGATCGATGACGCGCAGATGCCCGGCGCCATCGATGCCGGCGGCGATCAAGTCGACCAGGCCTTCCCGCAAGTAGGCGACTTCGGGCTGACCACGGACGGTGAAGGGGAGCACGGCGACGGCAGGGGCCAGTGTCTCGACAGCTCGGCGGGTATGGGCCTGCCGGATGGCGATGACGCCCCCGATCGTGCCGATCACCATGACGGCCACCGCGGCCCACCAACCGCGACGCGACAAGCGAGGGACCGCGGCGATTTTCTCGAGCGCCCGCGCTGGTGTCGCTGACGGAGCCGCGGTCGGCGGCGTCGTGGCGGGGGCGGGAGGAGGGGTCGGAGAAGTGCGGGTGCGTTCGACGAGGGCGCGGGTTTCCGCCGACGGCTCGGCGTCGAACTCCGCGCGCAACCGCTCGGCAAAGTCCGCATACGCCTTGAGCGCCGACCGGCGATCGCCGAGCCGCAGCAGGACCTCGATCAGCCGGCGTTGCCCGATTTCGTCTTCGGGATGCAGGGCAGCCGCCCAGCGCGCCCAATGCGCCGCGGGAGCCGTCTGGTTCTCGGCGGCGGCGCAGTCGGCGAGGGTCCATGCCGCTCGCGTCGCGCGGTCGCGCAGGCGGCTGCGCTCCGCGTCGAGCCAACGCTCGAACTCCGGGGCCCCCGCGACGAAGAATCCGCGCAGCAGATCACCGCCGTAGATCTCGAGTCCCGCCTCCGCCTCCCCGCGATCCAGGGCTGCTTCGAAGGCGATCGCATCGCACCACAGTTTGCTCGCGTCGATCCCCAGGTCTTCCATCCCCCGACTGACGAGCACGTCTCCCCCGAGGGGCTGTCGCAGGAAGTGGGCGGCCTGGCGGAGGGCGTTGCGGGCCCGCTCCTGGTCGGATTCCGGCCAGAACAGCCCCACCAGGGTGTCCCGGCGGTGGAAGCCCCGGGGACGGGCAAGGGTCAGGTAGGCGAGGAGGGCGACCCGCTTGGGCTGGGCCAGGATGGTCCGCAGCTCGGTGCCATCGGTGCCGCGCAAATCGACGGTTCCCAAGGTCCGAAAGCGGATCATGCTGCAGGTCCTGAAGTTAACGGCGTTATCTGCGAAGTCACGCGCTGAGCACAGGGAGGTTACGGCCCTGGAGCAACTTGTCAAGCGTGAGCGTGAGGCTGCTGAGGGGACTGCGAATACCGGTGGTCGGCGCACTGCTGCTACTCGGCGCGCCTTCCGTGAGGGCGCAAGACGGCGCCTCCCGCGACGCGGCGCCACCGGTCGCCGGTGTGACGGTGGGCGATTCGGCGGCGGCAGTGCGGGTGGCGCTGGGGGAGCCTGGCCAGCGGCACGAATCGTTCGGATTTGTGGTCTGGGATTACCCGCAGCGCGGCCTCACGCTGATGTGGGATCGCGACGAGCGGACGGTGCGGGTGATGGTGCTGAGTCGTCCTGGGGCGGGGGCTGTCGATGGGGTCCGGGTGGGGGACGCGGCGAGCTCGATGCAAGCGCGTTGGGGATCACCGGCGCGGGTCCGTCAGGACGGTCGGTTTTTCGACTTCGTGCGGCGCCGCTGGACCGTGACGGGAGAAGTCGTTGGCGGTGTGGTGAAGGAAATCACCGTACAACTGTTGGATTGAAATCGGATCGGTCACAACAACTCACCTCTGGAGGAGCGTGTCATGCAACCCCAACGTCTCTTGGCGCTCGGACTCGCCGGCGCCGTCCTGCTGTCGGCCTGCAGCAAGGACAGCGGTACCACCCCGAGTAACACCACCCTCGTGTTCGTGGGGACGGTCAACGGCGACAACGGCGGGTTGAGCGGATCCGTCTCGTTCTCCATCACCGGCACGGCGGTGACCGGGACCTTCACCATCATTGCACCGTCAGCCTCTTCGCACGCCCTGACCGGCACGTACAACACTGGCTCGAAGGCAATGGCGGCCGCGGGCGACGGGTACAATTTCGCCGGGGTGTACGATGGCTCCAGTCGGATGGAAGGGGGGATGACGGGAACCGCTTCGGGCACGTTCGTCACCGTCAAGGACAACGGCAACACGGCGGTGGCCTATTGCGGCTCGTTCACCGGGGACGATGACGGCGTCTTCAACTTCACGGTGATCAGCGGCGCGCTGCACGGTACCGCGACCACGACCTCCGGAACGGTGATTGCGCTCGACGGCACGGTTTCCAGCGGCAACATCGCGATCCCCGGTCTGGCGGTCGGCACGGTCAGCGGGACCAACGTCAGCGGCACCTGGGACAACGGCGCGGGGAGCAGCGGGACCTGGACCGGCGCCAAGTGCAACTGAGACTTCCCCACTTCGCTACACGATAGGTTGTCGAGCCCCGCAGGGCCGGCATGAGCCGGTCCTGCGGGTCTTCTGCAGGCTCCCGGTATCCGGAGTCTTCCACTCGTCAATCCGTACGGTGATGACGCTCCAGCGCTGCTGCGCTCCGGCCGCGGAAGCGCCATTTTGGAGCCGTCGTTAGCCAACGAGGGTCTGGATGTTCGAGGACGCCGAGCTGGGCCACAGCATTGACAAAGCGACCTATCGCCGGGAAGTCCCGCCGCTGCGGGACGCCCTGCTGGAGGCGCAATTCGAGCTGGCGCAGCGCAAGGACTTCGCCGTGGTGCTCCTGATCAACGGCGTCGATGGTGCCGGCCGGGGCGAGGCG
Organism: Gemmatimonadales bacterium; assembly: GCA_035500495.1. Lineage (GTDB taxonomy): Bacteria > Gemmatimonadota > Gemmatimonadetes > Gemmatimonadales > GWC2-71-9 > DASTHG01. The sequence goes on along the minus strand of DATJXC010000131.1, from coordinate 39,957 downwards.
GTGAACACCCTCACCGCCTGGATGGACTCCCGCTACATCGAGACCAACGCGATGGGAGACCCGTCGGACGAGGAACGCGAGCGGCCGCCGATGTGGCGGTTCTGGCGCGCCCTGCCCCCGCACGGGAGGATCGGGATCTTCTTCGGCAACTGGTACACGGCGCCCATCATCGATTGCGTGATGAGCCGGAAGAAGCACCGCATGGCGGCGCTCGATCGCAGCATCGAAGAGATTCGCCGCTTTGAGCGGATGCTGGCCGAGGAAGGAATGCTCCTGCTCAAGTTCTGGTACCATCTGTCCAAGCCGGCGCAGCGCAAGCGGCTCAAATCGTTGGAACGGGATCCCCGGTTGCGGTGGCGGGTGACCAAGCAGGACTGGCAGCGCTTCAAGCTGTACGACGAGTTCCGAGCGGTGTCGGAGCGCGCGCTGCGGCACACCAGCGAAGCCCACGCGCCCTGGATCGTGGTGGAAGGCGTTGACGAGCGCTACCGCAACCTCGTGACCGGCAAGACGGTGCTGGAAGGTCTGCAGGCCCGGTTGCAGACGCCCGCAGGGGCGCGCGCCGTAACCCCGGTCCCGGCCGCACCGCCCGTGGACGCCAAGGACGTGATCAACACTCTGGACCTGACCAGGAAGCTGACGGACGCCCGCTACGGGGGCGAGCGGGAGCGCTGGCAGGGCACGCTCAACCTGCTCACCCGACACAAGCGGTTTGCCGACCACTCGGTCGTGGCGGTCTTCGAGGGCAATGACGCAGCGGGCAAGGGCGGTGCCATCCGCCGGGTGGCGGAGGCGGTCGATGCGCGGCAGCTCCGCATCGTGCCGATCGCCGCGCCGAGCGACGAGGAGAAGGCGCGGCCCTATCTCTGGCGGTTTTGGCGCCATCTCCCGCGCCAGGGGCACCTCACCTTATTCGACCGGTCATGGTACGGGCGCGTGCTCGTGGAACGGGTGGAGGGCTTCTGCTCGGAGTACGATTGGCGTCGCGCGTACAGCGAGATCAACGACTTCGAGGAAGAGATGACCCGCCACGGGATCGTGGTCGTGAAGTTCTGGCTCGCCATCAGTAAGGACGAGCAGCTGCGGCGGTTCAAGTCGCGCGAGCATACTTCGTTCAAGCACTTCAAGATCACCGATGAGGATTGGCGGAACCGCAAGAAGTGGGACCAGTACGTGGCCGCGGTCTGCGACATGGTGGACCGCACCTCGACCGGATTGGCGCCGTGGACGATCGTCCCGGCCAACGACAAGAACTTCGCCCGCATCAAGGTATTGAAGACGTTGTGTACGGCGATGGAACGAGAGCTCGACTAGCCGAGCGGCGGGTCCATGGGTGGAATGCGAACGGGGCCGGCTGTCCGCCGGCCCCGTCTTGCTTGCCGATACTGCGCCCGATCAGGCGGTCACGAGATGCGGATCTACCGGGAGGTGGCGATGCACGTGATCGCCCGCTTCGAGGGCCTCGTCGGCGCACCAGCAGTACGCCCAGATGCGGGCGGGACGGAGCATGCGCTCCCCGGCGCTGAGGATGATGCCGATCGGCTCAGTATCTAGGACTTGGGGCAGGCTCGTCATTGCGATTCCACGGTTTGGTCTGCGGAACATCAAAGCAAGCACCCTGCCGCCGCGGGGGAATCGTCAACTCATTTTACGACAATGTGTTACGAGAATATGCCGACAGGTGGGCGCAACCGGATTCTCTATTCCGACACGTTCGCCCGTGTGTTGATATGACGCGGTTTGCTCGCGGCAAAGCCCGCACGGCGGCTGCGCGAACGGTGATGGATCTCCCAGCCGGCGTAGTGCACCTGTAAAGACTCGGGAGCGATCGGAATGACGGCCTCGGGCTCGACATCTGCGAGCGGCAGCACGACGTGGACGCCCCCCGTGGCCGTGCGGCCCTGGAGGTCCGCCACCAGGGTGCGGCGCTCCGCCGCGGCCGCCACGACGAGGGCCGCGGGGTCGATCACGGCGAGGCTGACGGGCACGTCGGGGAGCCAGCGGCCGAACTGCACGACCAGCGCCTGAAACCGTCCGGCCAGCTGCTCGCTCACGGCGCGACTCTCGGCGGACTCGATGGCGCCGAGATCCTGATCGAGCAGCAGGACCTCCGCCTCGTGCGCCGCGATGAACAGGGCGGCGGAGAGCGCCGAGGCCCCGATCACGATGGCCGTATCCCCGTGCTCGAGACGGCGGACCCAGGTCACGAGCGAGCTGTCGGCGTCCAGCCCCCAGTGAGTCGGCTCGCGCTGGGCGGCCCGCAGGGCCCGGTGGGTGCGGGACCATTTCTGGAAGGTCGGCAGCCGCAGGCGGCGGCCGATGATGCGATCGACGTGCTCGAGGAGGAGCACCTCGGTGAGCAGGTACTGATCGCGCGTGTTGGCTTCCAATTCCCGCACCGCTTCGTCCCCGACTTCCAGCAGCTCGGCCCGGGACAGGGCGTTCTTGTGTTCCTCAATGCGCTGGAAGATGTACTCCTCGTATTCCCGGCGCAGGGACAGTGCGGGTCCGCGCGGGGGGCGGCGGGAGCGGGATGAGGAATCGGGGTCGAGGGTGTTCAGCACGGCTCGATATGGACGGTGACGTGTTGCAGTTGCAGATCGTGGGTGAGCCGGTGCTCGACCGCGTCGGCGATGGCGTGGGCGTCCGCCACGTTCGCCTCCCGGTCCACCGCGATCGTGACTTCCGCGTACCGCATGTGGTCCCCGCCGCGCGAGCGGATGTCGTAGACGTTTCGGACGCCGTCCACGCCGCCGGCCACGGCCTCGATGACCTGCGGGGGGACCGCGCGCTGATCGACCAGGACCGGCACGGTGCGCTGCCCGATTTCGTAGGCGACGCGGACGATCAACAGGGCGATGACGATGCCGACCACGGGGTCGGCCCACCACCACCCCAGGCGGGCGAGCAGCAGGGAAGCGAGCACGCCCACCGAAATGTAGACGTCGCTCCGGGTGTGCGCGGCGTCGGACACGAGGAGATCGCTCGACAACGCTTCGCCGCGGCGATGCTCGTACCAGGCGACGAAGACGTTCACGCCCAGGCCGAGCACCAGGATCACGAGCTGGACGTCGGTGATGTTCGGCACCGCATGGTCCCCGGCCAGTCGGGTGATCGCCCCGCGCACCAGCTCGAAGCAGGTGATGGACAGGAATCCCACGATCGCGAGCGCCCCCAGCGTTTCGAACTTGCTGTGGCCGTACGGGTGGTCTTCGTCCGGCGCCTGCGCCGCGACGCGGATCACGACCAGCGCCACGATGTTGTTCAGTACATCGACCGTGGAGTGCAGCGCGTCCCCGAAGACGGCGAGGGAGTGCGAGGCCAGCCCGACCACGACCTTGGCCAGTACCACCGCCAGGTTCGCGAACAGCAACCCAACGAGCACTCGGCGGATCTGGACCGTCCGTTCCGGAGAGGGAGGGACCTCCGGCCGGGGAGGGGAGCCTGGCATGGGATGCAAGGTTGTAAGGCCGGATGCTGGAGTCAACTGGCTTCTCTAGTCCACCGCGCGGAGAATCGCCCCCTTCAGGTAGCCCGTTTCCGGTACGGTGAGGATTTCCGGATGGTCCCCGCTGGCGCCGGTGACGGCCACGAGCGCCAGCCGGCGACGCGCGTCGCCGGCGGCGGCGGCCAGCATGTCCAGAAAATCGTGGCGCTGGACGTGGAATGAGCAGGAGCAGGTGAGCAGCAGGCCGTCGGGAGCGAGGAGCCGCATGGCGCGCAGGTTGATCTCCTTATAGCCTGCCAGCGCGCGGGGGACGCTGTCGCGCGTCTTCGCGAACGCGGGTGGATCGAGGATGATGGTGTCGTACCGCTCGCGCCGCCGCTCCAGCTCCCGCAGCAGATCGAAAGCATTGGCCTCCAGCCACGTGATGTTCGTGAGGTTGTTCAACGCGGCGTTCTCGGCGCCCCGAGCCAGGGCCTCCGCGCTCGAGTCCACGGCGGTGACATCACCCCCTCCGCCCGCGAGGTGCAGGGCGAAGGAGCCGTGATAGGTGAACAGATCGAGCGCTCGGGCCTCCCGTCCCGACCGGGCGAGCGCCGCGATGCGGATCCGGTTCTCGCGCTGGTCCAGGAACGCGCCGGTCTTCTGTCCGGTGTGCGGTGCCGCGAGATAGCGAACACCGTGTTCGACGACCTCGACGACCTCGGGGACGGTCCCGTGCACCGTCACGACTTCGAGCGGCAGTCCCTCGTGGCGGCGCACGCTCGCGTCGTTGCGCAACAGGATGCCGTCGAGGGATGGCGCGAGCGCCGCCCGCAGGGCGGCCACGACGTCCGCGCGGACCGCCTCGAGACCCGCCGACAGCAGCTGGGCGACGACGTAGGGGCCGTAGCGATCCACCATCAGTGAAGGGAGCCCGTCACCTTCGGCGTGAACGACCCGCCACGCCGTCGCATCGATCGCTCCGCGACGGCGTGCCGCGGCGGCGATCCTGGACGTCCACCACGCCACGTCGACGGGCTCCGGCTCGCGGGTGAGCAAACGCAACCGGATCTCGCTCTTCGATGAGTACAGCGCCTGGCCCAGGAACTTGCCGCGACGGTCGGCGACGGTGACGATGCCGGCTCCCCCTCGCGGCGATTCCAGCACGTCCGAGCGGTAGATCCAGGGGTGGCCCGCGTCCCATCGGGCCGCCCCCTTGGCGGAAACGACCGCACTATGTTTCGATTCCGTCATCCATGACACTCGCCGATCAGCTGCGTTTGATGGTGCTCACCGACGCCGCGCTGCTGCGTGGCCGGGACGCGGTGCGCCTCTGCCGCGACGCCGTGGCCGGTGGGGCGACCATGGTGCAGGTCCGGGCCAAAGATGCGGTACCCCGCGACACGGCGGCCCTGGCCCGCGCCCTGGTTGCCGCGCTTCCGGTACCCGTGATCGTCGACGACCGGGTCGACGTGGCCGTGGCCGCCGGCGCCGCCGGTGCCCATCTCGGCCAGGACGATGTGCCGCTCGACGCCCTGCGTCCGCATCTGCCCCCGGGGTTCATCCTCGGGGCGTCCGTGGGATCCGTGGCCGAAGCCGAGCGGGCGCGCGCCTGGCCGGCCGACTATTGGAGTATCGGGCCCTGCTTCGACACCGGCAACAAGGCCGATGCCGGGCCCCCGCTCGGGCCCGCAGGGTTCGAGCGGTTAGCGCGACTCGCGCCGACCGGCACACCGGTCATCGGGATCGGCGGGATCAGCGCCGCCAACGCCGCGCGCATCATTGCCGCGGGCGCCGCCGGGGTCGCCGTCATTGGAGCGGTGTTTGGTGCTGGCGATCCGCGGTCCGCGGCGCGCGCGCTGCGCGCTGCAATCGATGCACCGTCTCGATCGCCTTGACGTGATCGGCGTAGGTCACGGAGAAGATGTGCTTGCCATCGGGTTGGGCGACGAAGTACAGATATGGCACGGCGGCCGGGAACAGGGCGGCGTGGAGCGAGGCGCTGTCCGGCTGGCAGATCGGTCCCGGCGGGAGCCCGGGGTGGAGGTAGGTGTTGTAGGGTGAGCGAACCAGGAGATTGCGCTCGTAGACGCGCCGCAGGCGCCGGCCTTCGGCGTAGATCACCGTAGGATCCGCCTGCAGCAGCATCCCCCGTTTCAGACGATTGTGGTAGACGGCGGAGACGTAGGGCCGATCGGGGGCGTAACGAACCTCCGCCTGGATGATGGAGGCGAGGGTGACGACCTGGTACCGCGTCATCCCGAGGGAGTCGAGGAGCGGCTGCCACTCCGGAAGCCAGTGCATCCGGAATTCGGCGATCATGGCGGCGACGAGGTCCCCCGCGCCGGGGTGGGCGCGGATGGTGTAGGTCGTCGGGTAGAGATAGCCCTCGAGGCTCTGGGCGGAGGCCGGCAGATCGAGGTCGTGGATGGCGCCGGGGTCCCGCGTGGCGGCGAGAAAGGAGTCGCGCGACACGCCGAACTGGGCGACGGCGAGGTCGGCGATCTCGTTGAGCATGAGGCCTTCGGGGATGGTGAACCGCACCATCGCGCCGCGGCCGCGAGCCAGGGCATCCACCACCTCACGCCACTTCGTTCGCCCCCCCGCCGCGAAGCCATAGGTGCCGCTCTTCATCGAATTGCGCAGCCCCCGCAGGCGCGCATACAGGGAGAACGGCCACGGCCGCTTGATGATCCCGTGAGCGACGAGCGTATCGATCGTCGCGTCGAGCGTGGCGCCGCGGGGAATGGTGACATAGGTGCAGGCCGCGCTTGGTGCGGCGGTCGCGCATTGCGGTGCACCGGTGGGTCCTGCACAACCGATGAGCGCTACGGCCAGGACGAGCGGGGGCCCGACCCGTTTCACAGCGACGACCCGCGCCGGGCATCGAGATACTGCTGCAGCAGCAGCGCCGCCGCCATGGCGTCCACCGCCTCCTTCCGGCCGCGGGTCGAGCCGCCCAGCTCCCGCACGGTTCGCAGCACGCGCGCGGTGCTCATCCGCTCGTCCTGCATGGCGACGGGCAACCCGGACCGGTGGCTCAGCGCCTCGGCGAGCGCCCGCGCCGCCGCGGCCGAGGGCCCTTCGGCGCCGAGCTCGTCGAGCGGCAGCCCGACCACGAGCCCCACGACCTGATGGTCCGCGACGTGCTTCAGGATCGCGGCGATGGGGGGCCGTTTGCCGGCGCGTCGCTGAATGGTGGTGAGCGGTGTGGCGAGCTGCTGCGATTCATCGGTCAGGGCGAGCCCGATGCGGCGCTCCCCCCAATCCACGGCCAGAAGGCGGCCGTCGGTCTTCATCCCTGCTGCATCGAAGCGAAGAACTCCGTGTTGGTCTTGGTGCGCTTCATGCGCTCGAGCAGGAACTCGATGGCTTCGACCGGCGGCATGTCGGCCAGGAAGTTCCGCAGCAGATAGACCTTGTTGAGCTCTTCCTTGGCCAGCAGCAGCTCTTCCTTGCGGGTGGAGGTCCGCTGCACGTCGATCGCGGGGTACACCCGCCGGTCCGCGATGCGGCGGTCGAGGATGACCTCCATGTTGCCGGTGCCCTTGAACTCCTCGAAGATCACTTCATCCATCCGCGAGCCGGTGTCGATCAGCGCGGTGGCCAGGATGGTCAGGGACCCGCCGGCCTCGATGTTCCGCGCGGCGCCGAAGAACCGCTTCGGCTTCTGCAGCGCGTTGGCGTCCACGCCGCCGGAGAGGATCTTGCCGGAGTGGGGCACCACGACGTTGTGGGCGCGGCCCAGGCGGGTGATCGAGTCGAGCAGAATCACGACGTCCTTGCCGTGTTCCACCATGCGCTTCGCCTTCTCGATCACCATGTCCGCCACCTGCACGTGGCGGTCGGCGGGCTCGTCAAAGGTCGAGGAGATGACCTCCGCGCCTTTGACGTTCTCTTCCATGTCGGTCACTTCCTCGGGCCGCTCGTCGATCAGCAGCACGATCAGATAGATCTCCGGATGATTCTCGCTGATGGAGTTCGCCAGCTTCTGCATCAGGATGGTCTTGCCGGCCTTGGGCGGCGAGACGATGAGCCCGCGCTGGCCCTTGCCGATCGGGCAAAGGATGTCCATCACCCGCATCGACAGGTCGCCGTCCTTGCGCTCCAGACGGATTCGTTCTTCGGGATAGCGGGGGCGCAGGTTGTCGAACGCGACCCGGTGCTTGGCCTTCTCTGGTTCTTCGTTGTTGACCGTCTCGACCTTGAGCAACGCGAGGTAGCGCTCGCCCTCCTTGGGCGGCCGCACCTGGCCCAGGATGGTGTCGCCGGTGCGCAGGTCGAAGCGTTTGATCTGGCTGGGAGAGACGTAGATGTCGTCGGGGCCGTACAGATAGTTCCAGTCGGGGCTGCGCAGGAAGCCGTACCCCTCGGGGAGAATCTCGAGCACCCCCTCCCCACGCAGCACCGTGTCGGTATCGAGCAGTGATTGCTCGATGCGGAAGATCAGGTCCTGCTTGCGGAGCCCCGAGTAGTTGGTGATGTTCAGGCTCTCGGCCATCGCATGCAATTCCGCGACGGATTTCTTCTTTAGTTCAGCGATGTCCACTGGTGCAATGACTCCATTGGGCGACGAGCAGGAAGGGACCCCACGGTGGGGGGACGAACGCGTTGATTGGTGGTTACTTGGGAAACTGGCGGTGTGCGATCGCTAACCTAGGGCGACCCAGGCCTTTCCGTCAAGAGCGCCGGTGGACCTGACCGGTTTCTCGAGGCCCCCCCAAATCACGCACCTTCCCGACAGGGAAGTCGTTGATGCGCTTATACATCCGGAGCACGCCGCGCCCTCTCCGGCGCTCGCTCAGGCCCTCCGGACCTGGGACGGCTCGCACTACTGGTCCGATGAGGCCGATGGCCGTCACCTGATCCTGACCCACCCCTGGGCCGGTCTCCACGCCGAGCGCTGGTGGCTCCACCTCTTGCTGCTCCTGCTGACCGTCATCACGACCACGTGGGCCGGAGGCGTGATCACCGGCAACATCCCCGATCCGAATCCGCTCTGGCTATTTCAGGAGATCATGGCGCCGACCCCCGGGGCGGTGGCGGCTTGGGCCTCGGGATTTTGGTTTTCGTTGCCGCTCATCGCGATACTGCTTTCCCACGAGATGGGTCACTACCTGATGGCGCGGCGGTACCAGCTCGACGTGTCGCCGCCATACTTCATCCCGGTGCCGTTGATCCCGTCGTTCATCGGGACGATGGGCGCGTTCATCCGGTTGCGGACCGTGCTGTCCGACCGCCGCCAGCTGTTCGATGTCGGGATCGCTGGCCCTTTGGCGGGATTTGTGGTCGCCTTGCCGGTCCTGTTCCTTGGTCTGCGGCTGTCGCACCCAGCGCTCGACAACACACTGCACGGCCTCGTGCTGGTCTTCGGAGGCATGCCGGTGGCGGAGCTCGGGGATTCGGTGGTGACGCTGTTCCTGCGCCGAGTAGTGCTGGGGCACACGGCTGCGGCGCTCGAGCTGCACCCGCTGGCGTTTGCCGGATGGGTAGGGATGTTCGTCACGATGCTGAACCTGTTGCCGATCTCGCAGCTCGATGGCGGCCACATTCTCTACGCCGCGGCGCCGCGATTGCAGGAACGCGCGGCCCTGGTGTTCTGGGTCGCGCTACTCGGGCTTGGGTACTGGTGGACCGGGTGGTTCGTCTGGGCCGGGTTGGTCCTCGTGCTGCACCGCGGCAGGCTCGGGCATCCCAATGTGTTGAGCCCGGCGCGTCCGCTTCCGCCGTCGCGCTACTGGTTGGCCTGCGCCGCGTTGATCCTCTTCCTTCTTACGTTCGCTCCGGTGCCCTTCAAGCTCTGATCCCAGGCCTGGGAACCCCTATTTGCGGATGGCTGAATGCTGACAGCTGATAGCTGGCTGGGAGGTTGGGTTTAGCGGCTTCGAGTATTGCGCAAATTATGGATTTTCATATCTTTGCCGAAACCTGCCCGAACGGGACGGCATGCCAGCACAGCCGGCACGATACGCGGTACCCGCTCCACGCGAAGCAGTCGTTCACGATCTACCCCCCATCAAATTCGACGGTCAGGCCGTCGCGGTCCGGTTGTCCCTGCGTCGCAGCGAGGACGGCATGTGGCGCGGGCGGATCCTGTTCGGGGCCGAGGATACGGAGCATGAGCGCTCCACCGCGGAGATCTTCTGCGCCACAACCGAGCAGGACCTCTGGATGTCGGTGCGCGACCTGCGGGATCACCATCTCCGGGACCTGTACCGTTCCCTCCTCTAGCGTCGCCGAGAGTTCCTTCCAGTCGTGAGCCGGCGGCACCGACCGCGGTTCTGCCCTCCTTCCCGATGGTGGCGTAGCCGTCATCGGTTCCTAATCGATCGTCGCTGGTACCTCCCGCCCCACTTGCGGCGCCGCTCCTGGCAGGGCCGCCGGCCGCTGTTTCGTTGAGACAAGCCATCCGTTGAAGAAGTAGAGTCCCAGCAGCACCGCCGTCACGGCACTGGTCCCGAGCTTCCACGCCGAAGCGGCATCGCTGGCCGACAGCAGACCCTCGATCGATCCCGCAATCGCAAGCAGAAACACGACCGCACCGATCATTCGTACGGCGACACGTCCCTGGAGCACCAGCGCGTCGGCGCGCTTCAGGTCGCCTGGGGCGATCAGGGCGCGGGCGATGCGGAATCCCGCCCCCCCCGAAATGAAAATGGCGGTCAGCTCCAGCACGCCGTGCCCCGCCACGAAGGTCAACAGGTATTGCGCCGCGCCGTGGTTGGCGAACACGCCGAGGTCGGTCCCCAGGGCAAGACCGTTGTAGAACAACGACCACACGGTCAGGATACCGGCGAGGATGCCTCCCGAGAACGCGAAGAAGCACACCCGGATGTTGTTGCTGATGATCGCGGCCGCGATGACGGGCAGAACCTCATTCTCGCTCTGGGCGTATCCAACGCCCCGCGCCTCCCGGTCCGCCGCCTGCTCGGCCCGGCTGACCATCTCCGGGGCGACGATCTCCTCGGCCAGTTCCGGGCGTTCGCGCAACATCGCGTATCCGACGGCGCTCGGTACGGCGAAGATCAGGAAGGCGGCGAGGACGTAGCGCCAGGAGCGTACCACGGCGGCCGGGAATTCTCCGAGCACGTAGTCGCTGAGCGACACCCTCCCGCGGCGTTTCACGGCCCCCCGATACAGCGCATTGTGACCCGCCGCGACCAGGCGCTCGAGGTACGCGACCACGCTGGGGTCGGCGCCGTAGGTCCGGGCTCGCGCCAGGTCGGCCGCTACCTCGCGGTAGTGGGCGGCGAAGACCGGAATCTCCGTGGGGGAGAGGCCTCGCACGCCGGCGCGCGCCACCCGATTGGCGACCGTCTGAAATGCTTGCCAGGTGGCCTGTTTCCTCGCGACGAACCGTTCCGCGGCCACCGCTGTCCGTCCCACCCGTCCACCGTCTCCCTGACCGCCGGTCGCCGTTCGCGTCGCCAGCCGCCCGCGCCGCCGCTCCCCCTCGGAGGCGAGCACCGCCACGAGGTACCCCTCCACGTTGGCGTCACGCCGCGGGATCCGGTCCTCCAGGCGATGCGCCAGGTCGCGCCCCATCCGGGTGCGCACATCCGGCGCCAGCTCCTCGAGCCGCGCGATGAAGCGGTCGAGCAGCGCGTACTCCCGATCGGACAGCTCGGGCGGGAGGGTGTCGATCGGCTCAGGGGCAGGGGCGGTCGCCGCGGCCAGGCGGTAGTCCGAGGGACGATCCCGCACCACGATGGTCCCCGCGACCATGTCCCCCAGACGCTTGTGCCTCGAATGCAGCAGCAGCATTGGGGGGCCGAGCATGAAGGCGTAATCGACGATGCGTACGATGTTCCGGAGGATCGCTGCCTGGACGGTGACGGCGTGACCGGTGTCGAGGACTACGCGGAGCCCCAGCGCGCGCTTGCCCGGTGTGCGCCCATCGCCGAAGGCCTCGAATGCGATGAAGTACCCGAAGAAGCCGAGGCCGGCCACCAGGACGACCAGGGCGGTCGCCCACGACTCGGCGCCCGAGATCCGCGTCGGCCGACCCCCAAACATCAGCTCCAGCGCGACCGTCAGCGCGAGCGAGATCGCGAGGAGCAGCAGCAGGTCCACCAGCGCCGCGGCGCTTCTCGATCCCAGCCCGGCGAGCGTGAACTGCAGCTCGACGTGCTCCGGGATCTCCACGCCGTGACGGACCTCCAGGGCCGGACCGGAAGCCGGGACTCGCGGGGGCGCGCTCACCTCTTCATCTTATCGTTTCCCCGTGTCGCGAGCGAGTCGCCATGCCCGACCTGCGCCAGATGGAGTTCGGTGAGATCCTCGACGGCACTTTTACCCTGTTCCGCCGTCACTTCACCCTGTTCTTGCGGCTCTCCCTCATCGTCATGACCGCGCCGGTCGCGTTCGGGATCTATTTCCGGCTGCGTTTCGTGTCGGGGGTTACCCCGGACCAGGTCGCGTCCGCGTTCCAGGACAACCCCGTCTCGGCCATCCTCCTGGGCATCCTGTTCGTCGTTCTGTATGGCGTGGGCGCGCTGTTTCTCACGGCGGGCTCGGTGCGGATCATCTCCGACTCCTACCTGGGTCACACCCCCCGGCTCCAGGACGCCCTCGGCCTCGGCGCGGCCAAGTTCTGGCCGCTCTTTCTCGTGGGGTTCGGCAAGGGGCTGTTGCTGCTCCTGATTGCCCTGGGCGGCGGCGTGGCGATAGCCCTGCTCAGCGTCGCGGGAGGAGTCGCGGGAGGGCTCGTTGGTGGCCTCGTCATCTTCGCCGGCTCGGTCGGGCTGATCTGGCTCGTGGTCTGGGTGTTCTGCGGCTACATGGTCACGACGCCGGTGGTGGTGCTGGAAAACCTGGGGGACTCCTTCGAAGCGTTCGGGCGATCCTGGTCGCTGACGCGCTCGATGCGCGGCCGGGTCCTGGGACTCGTGCTCGTCGGGTGGATCATCGCGAGTCTGCTCCCGGCGCTATTCCTCGGCGTCGTCGGGGCCACGATTGGTGGACCGTTGGTCGGGGTGAACCCGGTGTTCATCATCGTCAACACGGTGGTCCCCGTGATGTTCGCGCCGATTCTCCCCTGCATCCTCACGCTGCTGTACTACGACCTGCGGGTGCGCCGCGAGGCCTTCGACCTCCAGCTGCTCCAGCAGCAGCTGGAATCCCTCTGAACTTCGCACCCCTCCACCCCCTGCAGGGGAGCGAGCCGGCCGATTCGCTGCCGGCCGCCCTGCGGGAGGTCTTCGCCCGCCGGGAATACCATTGGGTCGAGCCCCGGCATCCCCTGCAGTGGCTCCAGGACCTCTGGCACCGCCTGCTCGATTGGATGAACGGGTTGCAAACAGCCAATCCCGTGGCCGCGCAGATCGTGTTCTGGGTCGCGGTCATTCTGCTGGTCGCGATTCTCGTGCATTTCGGCTTCATCGCCGCTCGCATCTATCGGGCAACCGTTCGGCCACCGGTCGGCGCCACCGCTCTCGCGGGGGGGCCGTTGCTCGACGCGGCGGGACACATCGCCCGTGCCGAAGCGCTCGCCCGCACGGGCCGCTACACCGAGGCGCTGGCGCACCGCTTCATCGCGCTGCTGCTCGAGCTCGATCGCCGGGACGCCGTGAAGTTCCATGTCTCGAAGACGCCGGCCGAGTACGTGGGGGATGCGCGGCTCGATGCGGCGGGTCGCGAGTCGTTCGCCGGCCTCGTGGCCGTGCTGTACCGGCACGTGTTCGCGGCCGTGCCGTGCGATCCGGTGCAGTACGACGATTTTGGGATGCAGGCCCAGAGCCTGCTGCAGCATGTGGCGTCGCGCTGAGATCTGGTTGGGCCTGATGCTCGTCGCGGCGGTGACGGTCGGAGTCCTGGCCGGCCGGCGCGGGCCGAGGGCCACGCCCAGCAACGAGGAGCCATCCAGCTTCCTGTCGGGTCCCGGCGGGAGCAAAGCCGTCTACGACGTCCTGGCACGTCTCGGTCATCCGGTGGAGCGACGCCGCACCTCGCTATTCGACCTCGCCCGCGAAGGCAAGCGTCGGCCGGCGGTGCTGGTCGTCGTCGCTCCGCCGATGCCGCTCTATGGCGGCGAGCTGACGGCGGTGACGGATTACGTGCGTCGCGGCGGTGCGGTCGTGGCGGTCGGGGACGCGGGCGGTCTGACCTCGTGCTTCGGCTGGGAAACGCGACCGGTCAACCACGACCGGTTCGACAGCGTGGCGGTGCGACCGCCACCGGGGATTGGGCGGCTCCCGATGGCGCGCGCGGTGTTCGCCCCCCCGCCTCCGGATACCGCCGAGGATTCTTCAGTGATCCGGCGGTTCCGACCGGGGCGCCGCAGCGCCTCCGATTGCGTTGCGCTCACACCGCTTGCCACCGATACGGTGCTGGCCACGAGCGACCACCGGCCGGTGATTCTGCGGTTGCGCTACGCGCTGGGGGGGCCGGTGACTCTCATCGCCGAGAATCGCTACCTCCGCAACCGGGCCTGGCGAGAGACCGCAGCGCCCTACGTCGTGCTGCCGCTCCTGCTTCCGCCCAAGCCGGGACGTATCACCTGGGACGAGTATCATCATGGGTACGGCAGCGAGGGGTCGCTGCAGCGGGCCGTGCTGGCTTGGTTGGCGGGCTCTCCCGTCGGTTGGGCCTTGCTCCAGTTGACGGCGGTGCTGCTGCTCTGGTTGGGCGTCGCCGCCGTGCGATTCGGTCCCGCCCAGACCGGGATCGACGTGCGGCGTCGCTCCCCGCTCGAGCATGTCGAAGCGCTCGCCGCGGGGCTCGCCGCGGCAGGGCCCCGCGGTGTCGACGTCGTCGTGAATCTGGTGGTGGCGGGCCTCGCCCGCCGGCTCGGTCGTTCGGGACGGATGGTGTCTGGAGCCTCGCGCGACTGGCTCACGGCGCTCGAGGTATCCGTCACCAGCCCGCGGGGCCGGGCGGCCGTGCGCACGTTACGGAGGGTGGTGGATCAACCCGGTGGCCCCTCTTCCGAGCGTCTGCTCAAGGCCGCCCAAGCCGTGGAGGATGTGTGGCAGGAACTTCGCCCGCAGGGGACGCCGGTCTGATCCTGGAGGCCCTGCGCCGAGTAGTGCTGGGCCAGGACGCCGCCACCCGAGAGGTGCTGGTCGCGCTGCTCGCGCGAGGGCACGTCTTGCTCGAAGGGGTACCGGGGACCGCCAAGACGCTGCTGGTGCGGACGCTCGCGCTGGCGCTGGACGTGAAGTTCCAGCGGATCCAGTTCACGCCGGATCTGATGCCGGCGGATATCACGGGCGTGTCGCTGCTCACGGGGACGCACGAGTTCACCTTCCGGCCGGGACCGATCTTCGCCGATCTGGTGCTCGCCGACGAGATCAACCGTGCCCCGGCCAAGACGCAGGCGGCGCTGCTCGAGGCGATGCAGGAGCGGACCGTGACGGCCGACGGCGTGACGCACCCGTTGTCGCGCGTCTTCACGGTCTTCGCCACGCAGAATCCGATCGAGTTCGAAGGGACCTACCCGCTCCCCGAGGCGGAGCTGGATCGCTTTCTGATGAAGGTGATGATCGGCTATCCGGCGGCGGCCACGGAGCAGGGGATTCTCACTCGCGTGGTGGGGGGCTTCGAAGCGGATCGCCCGGAGACTTACGGGGTGTCCCGGGTGACCGATGCCGCAGGTCTCGAGGGCCTGCGCATGGCCGCGGACCTCGTCCGCGTGGAACCCCAGATCACCGCCTACATCACCGCGATCGTGCGCGCCACCCGCGACGCGGCGTCGCTCACCCTCGGCGCGAGCCCGCGGGCCGGCGTCGCGTTGCTCAAAGCGGCACGTGCGGCGGCGCTGCTGGAAGGGCGCGATTACGTGATCCCGGACGACGTGAAATCGCTCGCGCCGGCGGTGCTCCGGCACCGGGTGAACGTGGCTCCGGAGCTGGAGCTCGAGGGGGTGACCCCCGATGCCGCGCTGAAGGCGGTGCTCGACCGGATCGAGGTCCCCACCACGTGATTCTGTGCACCCGCCGCGCCCTGTGGATCGGCGCGGCGCTCTCAGGCCTCGGCCTGGCGGGGCTGCTGGTTCCGTGGGCGCTCGATGCGATGCTCATGGCCGACGCCGTGCTGCTCAGCGCGATCCTGTTCGACGCCCTGCGTGCCCCGACCCCTGGGGTCGACGGCGTGAGTGTCGTTCGCGATGCCCCACCCGCACTGACGTTGGGTCACTCCGCGGAGATCCATTACCGCTGGTGGAACAGCGCTCCCCGCCGAGCCCGGTTGCAGGTGCGCGAGGTGCGACCGGAGATCGTGGGCGGTCTGGGAGCCCCGCGTGGAGTCCGCATAGGGCCGCGCTCCGGGATGGTCGAGATCACGACGGTCCATCCGGTTCACCGCGGCCGAGAAACCGCGGGGGGATTCGCCGTCGACAGCATTGGGCCGCTGGGCCTCGGGAAGCGCCGCGGCCGGATCGACGTGCCGTGGGAGGTGCGGGTCTACCCCGCGCTCGGCGTGCGGCGGCTCAAGGCGTCGGTGGCGCAGGCCTTGCGGCGGCGGGAGCTCGGCCGGCGGCCACTGCGGCGGCTCGGGGAGGGTCGGTTGTTCGAGTCGTTGCGGGAGTGGGTGCCGGGCGACGATCCGCGTCACGTCGATTGGAAGGCGACGGCCCGCCGTCGCAAGATGATCACCCGACAGTTCGAGGCCGAGCGCCGCCAGCAGGTGCTGCTCGTGCTCGACGCCGGGCGTCTTCTGACGGCGGAGGTCGCCGGCACCGGTCGCATGGAATACGTCGTGCAGGCGGCGCTGGCGCTGGCCTATACCGCCGTGCAGCACGACGACAACATCGGGTTGATGGTGTTCGCGGACGGGGTCCAGCATTTCGTGGGGCCACAGCGGGGGCGGGTTGGCCTGAAGCGGGTACTCGACGTGCTGGCGGAGGTGTCGGCGCGGCTGGTGGAGCCCGACTACCCGGGGGCGTTCCGCTACCTGGCGGTGCGGAATCGCAAGCGCGCGCTGACCGTGGTGTTCACCGACGTGGTGGACCGGTTCGCCTCCGAGGCCCTGGTGGCCAACGTCGCGCGACTGCGGCCGCGCCACCTGCCGGTGGCGGTGACGCTGCGCAACCCGGAGCTCGACGCCCTCGCCGCCGGTCGCCCCGCCACGCTGGAGGATGCGTACCGCAAAGGCGCCGTCGAGAACTTTCTACAGGCCCGTGAGGAGGCGCTGGGCCACATGCGCCGAGCCGGGGTGGTCGTCCTCGATGTCCCACCGGTTCGCGCCGCCGAAGTGGTAGTCCGGCAGTACCTCGACTTGAAGCGCCGAGGCCGATTGTGACCTCGGTTCTGGCGAGCCAACCCCTTGGCTTATAAGTTGGTACACCCCTTGCTGACGGGATCTTCACATGCGCCTAATCGTTCGAGTCCGGTGCCTCGGTCTCGCGCTCGCGGCCGTTGCCGTAGGCTGTGCCCCTACGGACAACAGTTCCCAGGTGAGCGTAACAGTGGTGCAATCGGACTCCCTTATCGCCCGAGGGGTGATCGACATCGGGAAGTTCGATTCCGTCACCGCCCGCGCGGTCCATGGGACCTCGGCCGCTGACACGCAGCCACTCTCGAACGTCACGTTCAGCTGGACGTCGAGCGATAACCACATAGCCAAGATTCAACCCACGGGACCGGCTTCGGCGCAGGTCATCGGGGTTGGTGCCGGCGAAGTGATCATTACCGCCACCGCGAGTGGTTACGAGAGCGCGGTGGCCGGGACCACCAAAATCCGGATATCCCAGGCCATTCACATCGACAGCATCCGGCCGACCACGGTCCCGTACGGATCAAAGGTGACGGTCTACGGCGTGGGTGTGAACAACATCTTCGGCATCACGCTCGGTCCGGGGGACCTGATCTCGGACATCTTCGCGTTTCGCGGCTATAAGGGGGGCATCGGCGAGTCCGACTGGTGGGTGCCGTTCCCGGCGAACGACCACCGGTCGGTGATTCGATTCGCAGGAGGCGATTCGCTCAAGGATACAACGTTGATCCAGGTTCTTCCCTGGGACGTGTACGAGCCCAATGGTTGGAACGGAGACCCTGCCGCCACTCCCAACGTGAGAATCGACATCAACGGCGCGGGTGGGCCCCGGACCATCGCCGGGTTTCCAGCGCTGTTCTACAACCCCGCACTCTATTTCGAGCCCGGCGATACCATCGCCGACTCCGCGAACGTCTTCAACGACTGGTATCGCTTCGTCCGGTCGGACACGACCCTCCCGGTCAGCTACCAGCTTTCCGTGCCTTCGCTGTCCGACAGCACATTCACGTATTTCAGCGGCTCGCTCGACGATTACTTCAACTCGTTGCCCACCAGCTGGATCGTCGAATTAGGACAGTGGTATTGGTGCGGGAGTACCAGCTTCTACCCGAATGGGCGGCTGATTCCGACCTCGCCGCGCCTCGCCCTCCAATCCTTGCCGGATACCACGGTGGAGCTGCTATCGTTCTACCAGAATCCGGGCAGGTACACGCTGCAGGTCGTGCAGGGTTACGCGACCTCCGATGAGCGGATCACACCGGACCGATTCGAGCCCGATGACATCTGGTGCCGCTATGTGGATCAGCGGTTCCTCGGATCGACGGACTCCACATCGCCTGCTCGCCTCCACGTAGTGGTGGGGAAGGCGTTCGGGGGCTGGTACGATTCGACCCTGGCGCTCGAGAATCCGGGCGCACTCGACATCATCCGGTTCCGGGTGCTGTCTCCCGGTCCCACCGACTCGACGTTCCTGGGGATCCGGGCGCTGCCGTTCCCGGGGCAGTCCGACCGGTCGCAGTTCTCGGCCCAGGTGTTCCCTGTTTCATCGTTCACGGGTGTCGTCGAGGGTGGAGGGTTTAACCCGAACGCGACGTATCCGGACGACACGCCGTGCCCGTACAGCTCGGCGTCGATCTGCCTCTATTGGATCTACGGGTACCCGTACGGCTACCAGTACAACGGCTGGCCGAACGGCCAACCCGCTTACCTCCCGGCCGGCGATTACTACCTGGTCGTCGCCGATCAGGCGGGGAACGCGACCCGCTATTCGGTTTGCATCACCGTGGGCTCCGGATGCACGCCGGCCGGAGCGCCGCCGCTTCCGGCTGAGCCGCCTCCGGGTGCTCCACGCGCCATCCACGGGAGCCCGACGAACCCGGTTGCGCCGGCGTCGCCACGTCACCCGGCGTCCGATTTCCTGATGCAGCGTGTGGGAACGAGGCCTCTATTACGGCACCGGTGATGGAATGCCAGAAGTGCCACACGCCGCTGCCCGATAACAGCCGGTTCTGCTTTGCCTGCGGAGCCGACCAGACGGGCGGGGGGCAGGACGCGCGCGCCAGCGGGCAGATGGACAACCTGCAGGCGCGGCTGCAACGCGCCGTCCAGGGCAAGTACGAGCTCAAGCGTCTGCTCGGCAAAGGCGGGATGGGCGCGGTGTTCCTGGCGCAGGACCTGACTCTGGAGCGCGAGGTCGCGATCAAGGTCCTGCCGCCGGATTTCACCCAGGATGCACAGGTGCTCAAGCGGTTCCAGCAGGAAGCCAAGACCGCGGCCAAGCTCGACCACACCAATATCATTCCGATCTACCGGGTTGAGAGCGAAGAAGGCCTCAACTACTTCGTCATGAAGTACATCTCCGGCACCTCGCTCGAGGACGTGCTGGAGCACAAGGAGCCGTTGAGCCTCGACTACATCCAGCGCGTGCTCTGGGAGGCCGCCTGCGCCCTGGGCCATGCCCACTCGCGCGGCGTCGTGCACCGCGATGTGAAGCCCGCCAACATCATGTTTGACCACGACGGCCGGGCGATGCTGACCGACTTCGGTATCTCCAAGGCGTTGCAGTCGGCGAGCGGGCTGACCGGCACCGGGATGATCATCGGCACGCCCCACTATATGGCGCCTGAGCAGGCCAAGGGGCAGCCGGTGGACGGCCGGGCCGATCAGTACTCCCTCGGCGTTGTGGGTTACCGCATGCTGACCGGGTCGCTCCCGTTCAGCGGCGATTCGGTCCACACCATCCTGTACAAGCACATCTTCGAAGACGCGCCGCGGGTGTCCGGCGCGGTGCAGAATGTCCCGCAGCACCTGGCCACGGCGATTCAGCGCGCTTTGGCGAAGGATCCGGCGCAGCGCTACCCGACGATGGAAGAATTCGCTACGGCCGTGTGGCCGGAGCAGCCGGTGACCGCTGGGAAGGCGACGCCGCGCCCGGGCCAGACCCTGCGCCCGGCCGGGCCCACGACGCCGGCCCCCAAGGGGCCCGTTACCGCCGACACCCCGACCGAGTTCGTGCACTCCGCCGCGGCTGCGACGACGCCGATGCCGGTGGCGTCGAAGCCAAGATCCGCCGCGCCGACTTCCGCGGCACCAACACGCGCCCCGGAGCGCAAGGCGGCTGCATCGAAGACGCCGCTGTTCATCGGTGTGGGTGTCGTGGCGCTCGGGATCGTCGCGGTCTTTGTGTTGAAGGGCGGCGGCAAGGCACCGCCGACGGAGCCGGCGGCCCAACCGCCCGCCGCCCAGACCACGACCCAGGCGCCGCCCCCGGCACCGCCCACGCAGACCCCGGCCGAGAGCGTTCCGAAGCAGCAAGCGCCGCCCCCGGTGGTCACCAAACCGCCGGCGTCGAAACCGCAGCACAAGGCGCAGCGCCCAGCCCCGCAGCTGGTTACGCAGGCCGCGCCACCTCCCGCGCCCGCGCCCGCCGCCGAGGCCTACGTGACCATCGACGCCGATCCTTTCGGCAATGTGTTCATCGACGGCCGGGACATGGGACAGACGCCGTTGATCAACCGAGCGGTCAGTCCGGGCTCACACAAGGTCCGAATCGAGCATGTCGGTTACAAGACTGTCAATGACGTGATTCAGGTGGACGCTGGCAACACGGTCCGCAAGCGGTACGTGCTGACTCCGGAATGAGGATCCAACTGATGCGCCGAACAGCCCTGTTGGCCCTGCTCCTCGCCCTCCCCGCAGTGGTGTGGGCGCAGCGACCCGCCGCTCCCGCGGTCCAGAACGCCGCGTTGAACAAGGCACTCCAGGCCTACAACAACCTGGAATACACCCAGGCGATCGCCCAGGCGCAACAGGCGCTGAAGGAGCACCTGAGCTCGGCCGAGTCGGCGCGCGCCTACGAGCTGCTCGGCTTCGCCTACAGCGCCACCAACGCACAGGACCAGGCGGTCGACGCCTTCAAGCAGGCGATCCAGCTCGACCCCGATCGGGCGCTCGATCCGGCGCGGGTCTCACCCAAGATCTATAGCCTGTTCTTCGCGGCGCTCGGCCAGGTGCTCGTCGTGCGTCAGTTGAAGGTCGACAGCGCCTCGTTCGTGGGCGGCACCGGCGCGGGTGTCCCGATCAGCTTCACGGTGACGAGCCCCGCCCGCGTGAGGGTCCGGGCCGTGAGCGGCAATAGCTCGGTGCTGGTGGACTCGAGCATCGTCACCGGTGGCGTGAATCTGAAATGGCCGGCGTTGCTGCCGAACGGCAACCCGATCTCTGCGGGGACCTGGACGATCGTCGTCGAGGCGGCGGCCGGACAGAACACCTTCTCGGCCTCACAACCGGTGCGGGTTGCACTCGGGTCCGTTGATACCGTTCCTCACTTGACCCAGCTCCCCGGCTACAACGAGCTACCCGAAACCGAGGTCCCGCCGAAGAGCGCCCGGCCACTCGGGATGGCAGCGATGTATACCGGTCTTGCGGGGGTAGGAGTTCTGGGTCTGAACAACAGCAATCTGGGGTCCGCACCCTCCCGCGAGATTCTCACCGTGGGGGCCGCGGCACTCATCGTGGGTACCATCTTCACCATGAAGAAGCCGGCGCCGCGCCCGGTACCCGCCAACATTCAATTCAACCAGTTGTTGCGCGAGCAAATCACGCGGCGCAACGCGGACATCGCGCAACAGAACGCCAAGCTCCGCCAGCAAGTGAACATCACCGTGGCACCGCTGCCGAAGGGGGCCCGATGAACACCCTGGCCAAGTGTGGTCTGATGCTGCTGGGTGCCACGGCGGCGCAGGCCCAAACGGTGACCATCGGGGTGCACGGGGCGCTGGGCGATTACCGGGAGACCTCATCGGATTTGCGGTTCAAGGGTATCGGCGGGGGCTTCGACCTTACCCTCAGTTGGCGGCAGTTCAGGCTGGATGCCTACGGTACGCAGATCAGCTATGACTCGACCGCCGGCAGCTCGCAGCAGTCGTTCAAGAGCAAGGAAGGCGACGGGCATTTAGGCTATGCGTTCACGCCCAGCTTGATCGGCGAAGTGGGAATTGTGCATCGATCGATTGACCCCCAGTTCGCGGCGCAGGAGATGACCGCGATCCCCATCGGGGTGCGCTACATGGCGATCCTGGGGCCCGGCGCGAGCATCGGGATCCGCGGCGATTACCTCGCCGCCGCCAAGTTCTCCGGAGGGGGATCCGCATCGCTGGCGGTCGAGCTCGGACTCATGTTCTGGGCCGGCCCGCAAAACGGCCGCTTTCGGTTCACGGGCGATTACAGCTTCCAGCGCCTCGACCGGACGACCGGCGGCTTGAAGACGCCGATCCAGCAGTCGCTGGGGAGGCTGGGAGTGGCGGTCGGATTTTAAAGGACGGGCGAAGGCGGGCCGTCTTTGCCCGCCCTCGTCCGCTCATCTAGCTTTCCCCACGCATGTACCGCTATCCCGAGAGTCACGTCCACTATCGCAAGCTGACGCGGGAGTACCCGCGCATCGTGCGCGGGGAAGGGTGCTGGCTGGAGGATGAGCAGGGACGCCGCTACTTGGACGCGGTCGGGGGCGCTTACGTGGTGAACCTGGGCCATGGGAACGCGCGAGTGGCGGACGCCCTCTCGCGCCAAGCCCGCCAGCTCGCGTATGTCAGCGGGACGGCGTTCACGCACGGTCCGGCGGAGGAGCTCGCCGCGGAGCTGGCGCGGGTAATGCCGAGCGGCCTCGACAAGCTCTACTTCCTCTCCTCGGGATCCGAGGCGATCGAGGCGGCGCTGAAGCTCGCGCGCCAGTTCTGGGTCGAATCCGGCAAACCCGGCAAGCACAAGATCATCGCGCTGACCCCCTCGTATCACGGCAACACGCTGCTCGCCCTTTCCGCTTCGGCGCGCGAGGCATACCGTGCCCTGTTCCGGGAATGGCTGGTCGATGTGCGCCGCCTCCCGGCGCCCTACGCGTACCGCTGCGAATGCGGCGGGTCGCAGGCGAACTGCCCGGTGTGCAGCGGCGCGGCGCTGGAGGACTTGATCCGGCGGGAGGGGGCGGACAGCATCGCCGCATTCATCGCCGAGCCGGTCGGCGGCTCGTCCACGGGGGTCGCGGTGCCGCGACCGGAGTACTTCCAGCGCGTGCGCGAGATCTGTGACCGGCATGGAGTGCTTTTCGTCGCCGACGAGATCCTCGTGGGGGTGGGTCGCACCGGTCGCTGGTGGGCGATCGAGCGCGCGGGCGTGGCGCCCGACATCCTGGTGTTCGGCAAGGGGATCACGAGTGGCTATGCGCCGCTCTCCGGATTCGCGACTTCGGAGCGGGTGCTCGACGTCCTGATGCGCGGCTCCGGCGCGCTGCTGCACGGCCAGACGCATTCGTTTCATCCCGTCGCCTGTGCCGCGGGTCTCGCCACGGTGCGCCAGCTGCAGGAGGAGCGCCTGATCGAGCGGTGCGCGCGGCTCGGCGAGCAATTTCACCGCAAGCTGGCGTCGCTGCGCGGACGGCCGCACGTCGGTGACGTGCGGGGGATCGGTCTGCTCGCCGGGATCGAGTTCGTGGAGGACCAGGGCTCGCGCGCGCCGTTTCCGCGCGCGGCGCACTTCGCCGAGACCTTCCAGCAGGCGGCCCTGGACGCGGGGCTCGTGGTCTGGCCGAACTCCGGCCAGGCCGACGGGGTGAACGGCGACCTCGCGATGCTCGCGCCGCCATACATCGTCACCGAGCCGGAGCTGGATGAAATCGTCACGCGCTGCAGCGCCGCCCTCGAGGCGACGCTGAAGGCGCTCAACGCTGGTGTGAGGAGTTAGGTCATGACGGCCGTTCGCGACTATCCCCGCATGGTGGTCCCGCCTCCAGGCCCGAAAGCGAAGGCGGTGGTGGCGCGCCACGATCGCTGGGCGTCCACGTCGCTGCCCAAGGAGTACCCGCTCGTCATCGCCGGCGGCAACCGCGCGATGGTCGAAGACGTGGACGGGAACCGGTTTCTCGATTTCATGGCCGGGATTGCCGTGACCTCCACGGGCTACAACCATCCCCAGGTCGTCGCGGCGGTGCGCGAGGCGGCCGGAAAATTCCTGCACATCTGCGGGGCCGACTTCTACTTCGAGGGCTTCGCCGCGTTGTGCGAGCGGCTCGCGACCCTGGCGCCGGGGAAATCGAAGAAGCGCGTGTTCCTCGCCAACTCGGGCGCGGAGGCGGTGGAAGGGGCGATCAAGCTCGCGCGCCACTCGACCGGCCGGTCGGCGTTGATCGCATTCACCGGCGCCTTTCACGGGCGCACCTACGGCGCCCTGTCGCTCACGGCCAGCAAATCAGTGCACCGATCCGGATTCGCGCCATTTCTCCCCGAGGTGTACCACGTCCCTTACGGGTATCGCTATCGCTGCGACTTCTGCCGCGGCGCCGCCGAGTGCAACCAGCGCTGCGTTTCGAATATCGAGGACGACCTGTTCGCCAGGCGGCTCGATCCCAAGACCGTCGCGGCGATCGTGGTGGAGCCGATCCAGGGCGAAGGGGGCTACGTGGTCCCCCCCGACGGCTATCTCCGCGGCCTGCGGGAGCTGTGCGACCGGCATGGGATCCTGCTGATCTGCGACGAAGTGCAATCGGGGATCGGCCGGACGGGAAAGATGTTCGCCTGCGAATTCGAGGGGATCGAGCCCGACGTGCTGGTGACCGCCAAAGGGCTCGGATCGGGGATGCCGATTGGGGCCTTCATCGCCAAGGAGTCGGTGATGAAATGGGGGCCCGGGGCTCACGGTTCAACCTTCGGCGGCAACCCCGTTTCCTGCGCCGCGGCGCTGGTCACGCTCGATCTCGTGGAGCGCGAGTTCATGGCCAACGCCCGCGTGATGGGAGAGCGATTGATCGTAGGCGTCCGCAAGCTCGCGGAGCGGCATCGCATCATCGGAGAGGTGCGTGGCCGGGGGCTGATGATCGGGGTCGAGTTCGTGAAGGACCGGACATCTCGGGAACCCTACCAGGCGTTGATCGCGAAGCTCGAGAATCTCGCGTTCACCAAGGGGCTCCTGCTGCTCGGGGCCGGGAAGAGCTCGCTGCGTCTCGCGCCGCCGCTCGTGGTTGACGACTACGATGTGGACACCGCCTTAGGGATTCTCGATGCGTGTCTCAAGGAGCTGGCGTGATTTTGCTGACAGCTGACAGCTGATGGCTGACAGCTCCAAAGTCATGTCGATGCGCCAAGCCGTCGCGCAAAACGTCCACGACGGCGACACGGTGGTCATCGAGGGGTTCACCCACCTCATCTGCTTCGCCGCCGGTCACGAAATCATCCGGCAACGCCGGCGCGACCTGACGCTCTGCCGGCTCACCCCCGACCTGATCTACGATCAGATGATCGCCGCCGGCTGCGCCAGGAAGCTCGTCTTCTCGTGGGCGGGGAACCCCGGCGTCGGATCGCTGCATGCATTCCGACGCGCCGTTGAAGGGGAGCGCCCGTCGCTCGAAATCGAGGAATACTCCCATTTCGGCATGGTGGCGCGGTTCAGCGCGGGCGCGGCCCGGCTGCCGTTCTGGCCCCTGCACGATTACGCGGGGACCGACCTTCCCGCCGCGAATCCGCGCATCAAGCAGGTCGCGTGCCCGTACACGGGCCTCCGGCTCGCGACTGTCCCGGCGCTCAATCCCGACGTGACGATCGTGCACGCGCAACGGGCGGACGCGGCCGGCAACGCGCAGATCTGGGGCCTGCTCGGCGTCCAGAAGGAGGCGGCGTTCGCCTCCGAGCGCGTGATCGTCGTCGCCGAAGAGCTGGTGGACACCGCCGTGGTACGGGCCGACCCCAACCGGACGATTATCCCGGGGTTCATCGTCTCAGCGGTGGTCGTGGAGCCGTGGGGAGCGCATCCGTCGTACGCCCAAGGGTACTACGATCGTGACAACGAGTTCTACGTGGCGTGGGAAGCGATCTCACGCGACGCAGGCCGGTTGCGCGCCTATCTCGACCAACACGTGTACGGGGTGGCGGACCGCGCCGGCTACCTGGCCGGATACCCGGGCTTGACCGAGCGGTTGCGCGCGCGCGCCCAGGTGTCCGCGGGAGTGAACTACGGGTTCTGAGGCGCGGTACTCCCCGGACGAAATGATGGCCGCCGTGGCCGCGCGCGAGCTGCACGACGGCGAGGTGGTGTTCGTCGGGATCGGGCTCCCCAACCTGGCCTGTAACCTCGCGCGCGCCACCCACGCCCCGAACCTCGTGCTGATCTACGAATCGGGGGCGGTGGGAGCCGTACCCGAGCGCCTCCCGGTGTCGATCGGCGACCCGGCGCTCGTCACCGGCTCGCTCATGGTCTGCGGCATGGCCGACGTGTTCCAGTTCTTCCTGCAGAACGGTCGCATCGAGGTGGGGTTCCTGGGCGGCGCGCAGGTCGATCGCTACGGCAACATCAACACGACCGTCATCGGTCCCTATGCGCATCCCAAGGTGCGCCTTCCCGGCTCCGGCGGCGCGGCCGAGATCGCCACCCACGCCCGCCGTACCCTCATCGTCTCGAAGCTCGGGCCACGGGCGTTCCCGGAGCAGGTGGATTTCATCACCAGCCCGGGCCAGCGCTGCCGGGGAGTGCCGCGCCGCGATCTCGGCCTCCCGGGGAGCGGGCCCGTCAAGGTCATCACTGACAAGGGCGTGCTCGAGGCCGACCCGCAGACGGGTGAGATGGTGGTGATGGCGGTCTATCCCGGGATGACCCTGGATGACCTGCGGGCCGGGGTCGGCTGGGACCTGCAGGGGCGCCGCGAGCTGGCACAGGTACCGCCGCCCACCGTGCGGGAGCTGGATCTGCTCCGCAAGGTGCTCGATCCCCAGAAACTCTTCCTGAAGAGCTGAGGTCACGTATGGTCGGTACTCGGATCCTCGTCGCCGTCTCACTCGTCGCCACCGCCGCCGTCCCGCTGCTATCGCAGCAGTCCACCGCCGCGAAGCCCCGCGCGCGCGATCTGGGCGTTCCCTTTGATGGAACGCCCGGCCCCTTGAACGCCATTACCGATGTGCCCGGGATCGAGGTAGGGCAGGTCACCTTGATCTCCGGCTCGGGGAAACTCGTGGTCGGGCAGGGCCCGGTGCGCACGGGAGTGACCGCCATCCTGCCGCGCGGCCGCACCAACGGCGATCCCGTATCCGCCGGTTGGTTCACGTTGAACGGGAACGGCGAGATGACTGGCACGACCTGGATCGAGGAGTCAGGGTTCCTGCGCGGTCCGGTGATGATTACCAACACGCACTCGGTCGGCGTGGTCCGTGATGCGGTAATCTCCTGGCTCGTGCGCAAGGGCTACGACTTCGACACCTTCGACTGGTCGTTGCCGATTGTCGCGGAAACGTGGGACGCGAGTCTCAACGACATCAACGGATTCCACGTCCGTCCCGAGCATGTGTACACCGCGCTCGACAGCGCGCGCGGCGGCCCGGTGGCCGAGGGGAACGTTGGCGGCGGGACCGGAATGATCTGCCACCAGTTCAAAGGGGGAATCGGCACCGCCTCTCGCCAGTTCACCATCGAAGACAAGGGCTACACTCTCGGCGTCCTCGTTCAGTGCAACTACGGGCTGCGGCGGCAGCTGCGAATTGCGGGTGTGCCCGTCGGGACCGCAATCGCGGACCAGATGCCGTGCTACAACACGACCAATCCGCTGCCCGGGGCTGAACGCTATCCGCGGTGCGGAGCGGCGGGCTCTCCTCCTGGGATGGAGCCCGAGGAGCTGGGATCGATCATCGTGGTCGTCGCGACGGATGCCCCGCTCCTGCCGAGTCAGTTGAAGCGCGTCGCCAAACGAGTCATCCTGGGCATTGCCCGTATGGGAGGCATCGGCGGCGACAGCTCCGGTGACATCTTCGTCGCCTTCTCGACGGCAAATCCCGGGGCCGCTGTGAAGAACGGGCACCCCTCGATGACCTACGTGCCCAATGAAGAAATCAATCCGGTATTCGAGGCCACCGCGCAGGCCACAGAGGAGGCGATCACGAATGCCCTGGTCGCCGCCGAAACGATGACCGGTGTAAACGACCTGCGCGTCACGGCACTCCCCCACGACCGGCTGCGGCAGGTCCTGCAGCAGTACGGGCGGTTGGCTCGGTAGCTTTGGCCGGCTGTTAGCTTTCCGGTGAGCCACCGCTATCGAAAGGACGCATGACCACCCCCGCGGCGCCACGCCGCACGTTCGTCGATCCTACCGGCCGGCGCCAGCGCGTCCTGCGGCGTTTCGCGGTCGTGCTCGGCGTCGTGACGACGGCGCTGCTGGTTTTTTTCCTGGTAGTGGCCGTGGTTATCCCTCCCATCCTGCCGCGCCTGCCCCTGAGGCAGACGGCGGGTGATTCGCTGGGGTACGTCCCCCGGGCCGCGCGCGCCGCGGCGCGACGGCCTATCTCGGTCCGCGCCGAGCGCGAGCGGCTGGCCGCGCGGCAGCGGCTCTTCGCGTTTCTGCGCGAGCACCCCGCGCCCCCGTCGCAGCACTATCGCGAAATGCCGATTCGGTCCGGCCCGCGCGGGGCGCATCCCTCCGCGGACCCGATCGTCGCCGGGTTCTACGTCAACTGGGACGACAACTCGCTCGCCTCCTTGCGGCAGCATATCGGCCAGCTCGATTGGGTCGTCGCCGAATGGGGGTTCGTGGCGAACGTCGCCCCGCACGACACGGTACCGCTGCGCCTCAATGTGGACCGTCGGGTCTTGGCACTGGTCGCGAGGACCCGTGAGCCGCCCGCGGTGCTGCTGATGCTGACCAATGCGACGAGCAACGGATTCGAGGCGGCGCCGGTGGCGCGCCTGCTGCGCGGCACCGCCGCCCGGCGGCGCGCGATCCGCGAAATCGCGGACACGGTCGCGCGCTACGACCTGGCGGGGGTCACGATCGATTTCGAAGAGCTCCCGCGCTCGCTCGACCCGCTCCTGCTTTCGTTCGTGCGCCAATTGCGGAAGTCGCTCGGCGCCGGACGGCTTATCACCGAGGCCATTCCCGGCGACGACCCCGCCTGGCCGATCGAGGCGTACGCGCAGGTCAACGATCGGATTTTCCTGATGCTCTACGACGAGCATGACCCGTCCGACGACCCAGGACCGATCGCGAGCCAGCCCTGGTTCGAGCGGAACCTCGCCCGGGTGCTGCGCCAGGTCCCGGCGTACAAGGTGCTGGTCGGGATCGGCCAGTACGGGTACGTGTGGTCCGATACCGCCGAGAGCGCGACCGAGCTCACCTTCCAGGACGTCATGCAGCTGGCACGCGATCATTCGCTGTTGCTGCGGATGGACCGCGGCTCCATGAATCCCCACGCCGAATGGCTCGACCCCGATTCGACCGCGTACGCGGTGTGGTATCTCGACGCCCCCACGGCGTACAACGAAATGCGGCGCGCGCTCCCGACGGGCGTGGCGGGGATCGGGGTGTGGCGGCTCGGTGCCGAAGACCCCTCGCTCTGGTCCGTCCTCGGCCGCCACGGCGTGGCGCCAAGCCCGGCGCCACTCGATTCGATGCGGATCAGTTACGACGTCGACTTCGTCGGGTCGGGAGAAATCCTGCGGATGATGACCGAGCCGACCCTGGGCCAACGATCGATTGCGGTCGATGATACCACGGGGCTCGTGATCGGCGAGCGCGTGCTGCAGCTGCCCTCGACCTGGGTGATCCGGCGCTATGGGCGCCGCAAGCACGCCGTCGCCTTGACCTTCGATGACGGCCCGGACGCCAAGTACACGCCGAGGATTCTCGACACCCTCAAGTCCCGCGGGGTCAAAGGCACGTTCTTCATTATCGGAGAGAATGCCGAGGTCCATCCGGACCTGGTGCGCCGCGAGCTGCGGGAGGGAGACGAGATCGGCAACCACTCCTTCACGCACCCCAACATGGCGCTGGTGAGCGCGAGGGCGACGGAGTTCGAGCTCAACGCCACCGAGCGGCTGATCGAAGCGATCACGGGCCGCCGGACGGCGCTGTTCCGGCCGCCCTACTTCGGAGACGCCGAGCCGACCACCGCGGACGAGCTGGACCCGATCGCCGTCGCGCAGCGGCTCGGCTACATCACCGTCGGACTGCGCATCGATCCCGGTGACTGGGAAACGCCGGGGGTGGATTCGATCATCGCGCGGACCCTCACCCAGCTCGATCGGGGGAACATCGTGCTGTTGCACGACGGCGGCGGCGACCGCTCGCAGACCGTAGCCGCCCTGGGACCGCTGATCGATTCGCTGCGGGCCCGCGGCTACGAGCTGACCACGGTGACGGCCCTGGCCGGGATTCCCGCCAGCGCGGCCATGGCGCCCCTGCCGCCGGGGGGCCGGCTGCAACGCTTCCTCGAGCTCACCTCCTACTCACTCATCGGATGGATCGAGCTGGCGATGCACGCCGTTTTCATCGTGGCGATGGTGCTCGGCGCGTTCCGGCTGGTGGTGGTGATCGGCCTGGCGCTGCGCCATCGCTTCAGCCATCGCCCCCCGGGCGAGCCCTATCGGCCGACCGTGAGCGTCGTCGTCCCGGCCTACAATGAAGAGCAGGTGGTGGTGCGCACGGTTCAATCGCTGCTCGATCAGCATTACCCGGGACTCGAGATCGTCGTCGTCGACGACGGCTCGCCGGACCGGACCTCCGAGCTGGTGCGGCAGGCGTTCGGCGGCAATCCCGCCGTCCGGTTGTACCGCAAGCCCAATGGGGGCAAGGCGAGCGCGTTGAACCATGGTGTCACCCACGCGACGGGAGAGATCATCGTCGGGGTGGATGCGGATACGCTGTTCCCGCCGGGGACGATCGAGACCCTGGTCCAGCCCCTCGCCGACCCGCGCGTCGGCGCGGTGGCCGGCAATGCCAAGGTCGGGAATCGCATCAACCTGGTCACGCGCTGGCAGGCGATCGAATACATCACGAGCCAGAACCTGGACCGCCGGGCCTTCGCGCTGCTCAATGCCATCATGGTGGTCCCCGGGGCCATCGGCGCCTGGCGGCGCGAGCGGGTCATCGAGGCCGGGGGATTCTCGGACGAGACCCTGGCCGAAGATCAGGACTTGACCATCACGCTGCTGGAGCGCGGGGCGCACGTCGCCTATGCCGACACCGCCGCCGCCTACACCGAGGCGCCCGATACCCTCCGCACGCTCGCGCGCCAGCGGTTCCGGTGGAGTTATGGGACGCTGCAGTGCGCCTGGAAGCACCGCCACACCATGTTCCGGCCGAAGTATGGGGAGCTCGGGCTCTTCGGCCTGCCGAACGTGTGGATCTTTCAGATCCTGTTCCCGCTGATCGCGCCGGTCGCCGACCTCTTGTTCCTGTGGTCCATCGCCACCGTGTACCTGAATGAGATCCAGCACGGGCCGGAGTTCGCGATGCAGACCCTGGAGCAGGTGATCGTGTTCTACACGGTGTTCTTGGCCATCGACTGGCTCGCTGCGATGATCGCTTTGTGGATGGAGCCGGGCGAAGACCGGAGCCTCGGCTGGCTCGTGCTGCTGCAGCGCTTTGCCTACCGCCAGGTCATCTACTGGGTCGTGGTGCAGGCGGTCGTGTCCGCCCTCGAGGGCCGGGCCCGCGGCTGGGGCAAACAGCAACGCAAAGGGACGGTGGCGCTGGGCGGGGCGAGGCCATAAGCCGGATGTCCGAGGGGAGGCGGGGGAAGGAGAGGGACGCGGTGCTGCTCGACTTCGGTGGCACCGTGGACGCCGACGGCGTGCATTGGGCCCCACGGTTTTTCCAGGCGTGGCGCGCGGCCGGGGGCGTCGTGGAATGGCCCGAGTTCGAGCCGCTGTTTGCCGAGTCCGACCGGCGTCTCGCACGGCTCCCCGGGATCGCGCGGCTCGGATTCCGCGCCACGATCGATGCCCAGGTCGAGATCCTGCGGCAGCTGCTCCCGCCGGCCGAGATCACGGGGGTGGATGCACCGCGGGTAGCGGCCCACTTTCATGAAGCGGCCCGGGCGGCGGTGGCTCGGAATCGTCCGGTGCTCGAGCGTCTGGCCGGTCGCTATCGGCTCGCGGTCGTTTCGAATTTTACCGGCAACCTCGACCGCTGTCTGGCGGAGCTGAATCTCCTCGATCTCTTCTCCGTAGTGGTCGACTCCACGGTGGTGGGCGTCACGAAACCGAGCCCCAAAATCTTCACCATCGCGCTCACGCAACTCGGGATCCCGGCGCAACAGTCGTGGATGGTCGGCGACAACTTCGCGGCCGACGTCATCCCCGCGGCGGCGCTCGGGATGCGGACCTGTTGGATCGCGCCGGCGGAGCGAGCGGTGCCCGCCGGGGCGGGCGCTCTCCCGACGGCGCGGATCGACCGACTCGAGCAGCTCGAATCGGTGCTGGCGGAGCGCCGGGACCGGCGATGAGCGCGGTCCATGGCCTGGTGCTCGCCGGTGGTGAAGGTTCGCGGTTGGCCGCCGAGGGCTACGCGACTCCCAAGCCGCTCGTGCCGATCGCCGGCCGGCCGTTGATCGTGGCGCAGGTAGAAACCCTGATCCGGGTCGGATGTCCGACGGTGACGGTGATGGTACGGGAGGAATTTCATGACGCGGTGCGGCGTGCCATCGCGGAAACCCCAGCCAATCGGTTGGTTACGGTCACCCCCTGCCAAACGCCCACCTCTGCTCATACACTTGTCGCGGGAATGGCCCTGGTTCCACCGGGTCCGCTGTTCTGCACCATGGTGGATACGGTCATGCCCCAGGCGAGCTGGACCGAGGCGTATCGCGCGACCGTTCGCGATTTGGCGGACGGCGCCGACGCGGTCCTGATCGTGACGCCGTTCGTTCATGATGAGTCCCCGCTCTACGCAGTTCGGGACCGTCAGGGGTTGGTGTGCGCTCTGGATTCGAGTCCAGGGGCGGATCGGGTCGTGACCGGCGGCGTGTACGGCTTCAGCGTCGCGGCGCGGAAACTGGCCGCGGTGGCCGTGGACGACGGGGTCCGGCGGATGCGGGGATTCCTGCAGCGCCTGATCGCCGGTGGGGCAAGAGTGACCGCGGTGGAGATCGAGAAGATCGTCGATCTCGACCGCATCGCGGACCTGACGCTCGTGAACCAGTGGCTCGAGCAGACGACTGACTGGAGCTAGCGCACAACCTCGGGGGGAGAGTGCCGGACGTCGTAGCCATTTATCGCAATCCTGCCTACTCGCCGTTGCAGCATCGGAACAACGACACCGCGATCCTCGATGCCACCGTCGATCGTCTGGCGGACCGAGGCTGGAAGATCGTGCGGACCAATGAGGTGGAGGTGGCGAACGGCCATCTCCCCGCCGCGGCGGTGTATCTCAACATGTGTCAGGGCCCGCTGGCGTCCGAGCAGCTGATGCCGCTGGAAGAGGATGGGGTGATCGTCATCAATCGCCCATCCTCTGTGCTCAACTGTCACCGGCATCGCTTGGTGAAGCACCTCGTCGACAGCACGCTGTCGTTTCCCAAGACCCTCGTCCTGCCGAGTACCGCGGTGCTGTCGCTCGATCAGCTGCGCGAGCTCGCCGGCGAGGAAGACAAGATCTGGATCAAACGCGGCGATGTGCACGCCGAGCGGCCGGAGGATGTGCTAGCCGTCCCAGCGACCGGCGTGGCGGCGGCGATGGCCGCGTTCGCCGAGCGGGGGATCGCCTGGGTGGCGCTGCAGCAGCACGTCCCCGGCCCCGTGGTGAAGTTCTACGCCGTGGCGGATGGGCGGTTCTTCCGCTGGTATCCGGCAAGCAACGGGTCGGTGCCGCCGATCGTCGAGGACCGACTCAAGGCCCTCGCCTTCGACGCCGCGTCACACTTGAATCTCGAAGTATTCGGTGGGGATGTGGCGTTTCCGCGTCCCGACCGTCCCGTATTGATCGACATCAACGATTGGCCCAGCTTCGCGCCGTTCCGTGAGCAGGCGGCGCAGGCGATCGCCGACTACATTTTCGAGCGGTTGGAGGAGGGGAAACCGAAGTGACGACTCAACAGCGAATCATCACCGTCCCGGGACCGAAGTCCCGGGCGATGTTCGAAGCCGAAGCCAAATTCCTGGCGCCGGGGACGCAGAGCGTGGCCCTGTTCAGCCAGCTCTGTATCGACCGGGGCGAGGGGGCCGTGCTCTACGACATCGACGGCAATGCCTACACCGATCTCATGGCCGGTGTCGGCGTGGCGAGCCTCGGCTACGCCCATCCCAAGTACGTGGCCGCGATGCAGAAGCAGGTGTCCCGCATCCACATCGGGAGCTTCACCACCGAGCATCGCGCCGCCCTGGTCAAACTGCTCGCCGATATCACCCCGGGTGACCTGAATCGCACCCAGCTCTACTCGAGCGGGGCCGAAGCGGTGGAAGCGGCGCTGCGGCTCGCCAAGTCCCGCACCCGAAAGACCGAGATCATCGGCTTCTGGGGCGGGTTCCACGGCAAGACCGGCGGCGTGCTGCCGCTCCTGGGAAGCAACTTCAAGCACCAGCTCGGACCTTTGATGCCGGGCAGCTACTCGGCGCCCTATGCGTCCTGCGCCCGCTGCGTGTTCGACAAGACGTTCCCCTCCTGCGAGTGGCACTGCGTTTCGTTCCTGCGCAAGAAGATCGAGGTCGAGACCACGAACAACGTGGCCGCGATCCTGGTCGAGCCGATTCAGGGGACGGCGGGGAACATCATCCCCCCCCCCGGCTACATCGGGATGCTGCGGCGCCTGGCCGATGAGATCGGCGCCCTCCTGATCTGCGATGAGATGCTGACCGGGTTCGGCCGCACCGGGAAGATGTTCGCGATCGAGCACGAGGCCGTCCTGCCCGACGTCCTCACGGTGGGGAAGGGATTCGGCGGCGGATTCCCGATGAGCGGGATCATCGCCCGGGAAGACGTAGCCTTCGCCAAGCCGTTCGCCAACCCGAGCGGGAGCTCTTCGAGCTACGGCGGGAATCCCCTCGCCGCGGCCGCGGCGCGGGTGGCGGTCGAGACGATCCTCGAGGAGCACCTCGTGGAGAACGCCCGCCGGGTGGGTGACGCGATGCTCGCCGAGATGCAGCAGTGGGAGCAGGAGATCCCCATTGTGAGCGACGTGCGTGGCCGCGGTCTCATGCTGGGGATGGACCTGGTGGTGCCGGGAACCCGGACCCTGCTCGACAAGAAGCACACGCGGTGGGTGTTCGACACCCTGCTGTCCCGCGGCGTGCTCGCCATGATCTACAACCCCGAGGTGCGGATCAATCCGCCGCTCGTGATTCGAGAGGAGCAGGCCCTCTCCGCCCTCGCCATCATGAAGGATGTGCTGCGTGAAGCCGCCGAGCGCGCTGGCCGTTAAGGGCGCCGCCGTCGAGGAGTGGGTGGACCTGCGGTTCTACCGGCCGCTCGGTCTCCGCCTGGCCCGCGCGCTCCTCCCGACCGGCGTCTCCGCCGATGAGGTGACGATCTGGGCGTTGATGGTCGGACTCCTGGCCGGCCACATGTTCCTCTATGTGGACTGGCGGGTCAACGCGCTGGGGTTCGGCCTACTGATCGTGTCCGACATCCTGGACAGCGCGGATGGCCAACTCGCCCGCCTGCGCGGAACGTCGACGCGACTGGGCCGCAGCCTCGATGGGGTGAGTGATGCCCTCCGCTTCGCCAATCTCTATATCCACCTGAGCCTGCGGCTGTTCCTGGCCGGACATGGGTGGGAGGGGATTCTACTCGGCGTGTTCGCCGGGTTCAGCCACTCGCTCCAAAGCTCGGCGGTGGACTTCATTCGCAACGCCTACCTCTACGCCGGCCTCCGCACCGGTGAGCTCGACCTCCCGGAAGACCTGACCGAGGCGCCGCCTACGGGATGGTTCTCCCGGTTCGCCACGTACATCTACCACGACTACGTCTCGCGCCAGGTGCGGGTGTTCCCCCGGTCCACGCGACTGGTGCGTCTGATGCGCCGTGTGCGCGTGGGCGACGCGTTCCGCGCCGAGTACCAGGATCGCCAGGGACGGCTCCTGCCGGTCTGCACCTGGCTGGGGCAGAACATCCGGTTCGGCCTGGTCGGCGTGGCGGCGATGGCCGGCCACCCGTCGATCTACCTGTGGACGGAAGTCTCCGTCATGAACGCCGTCTGGCTGATCCTCGTGTTGATCCACGAGTGGAACGCCACGGCGCTCGGTGAATCGCTTCGCGGCGGCGCCAACGCCTATGCCTGAGCCGGCCGCCCGCCGGTATCGCGGGGTGATCATCGGGTCCGGGAACATCGCCCGGACGTCTCACTTCCCCGCCTTCCGGGACACGCCCGGGTTACGGGACCGGGTGGAGCTCGCCGCCTGTATGGATGTGGGACCCGACGTGAAGCCGCTGGATGGTCTTCCCCTGATCACCAAAGTCGAGCAGCTGGCCGACTTCGGCCCGATCGACTTCATCGACATCTGCACCCCGACGGGTACCCACGTCGAGCTCGCGGCGTGGGGCCTGGAGCAGGGGTATCACGTGCTCTGCGAAAAGCCGGTCGCCCTCACCACAGCGGAGGCCCGGCGGCTCACCACCCTGGCACAGCGCCAGCACAGAATCCTGGCCCCCTGTCATCAGTACCGGTTCAATCCGGTCTGGCGCCAGATCGCCGACTGGCTCAAAGCGGGGACGATCGGCCACTGGCATCTGGCCGAGTTCGCCGTGCATCGCCTTGCCGCCGACCGTGGGGCCGTGCCGGTGGGGACGGCGCCGTGGCGCGGCACCCGCACCGGGGGACGTGGCGGGGTGCTGGTGGACCACGGCGCGCATCTCGTCTATCAGCTCGTCGACGTCGCCGGACCGCCGGTCGCCGTCACCGCGTGGACGGGCCGGCTGCGCCACACCGAGTACGACGTGGAAGACACCGCCTCCGTGGTCCTCGAGTACCCCGGCCGGGTGGCGACGATGCTACTCACCTGGGCCGGGACGCGACGGGAGAACGTCATCCGGTTCATCGGGGATGGCGGGATGATCGAGCTAGCGGGCGGGGAGCTGCGGCTGGATCGGGGCGGGGCGGTGGAGCGGCGCGACGTGACGGCCAGCCTCGACAAGTCGGCGTACACCGGGTGGTTCGGCGGCCTGTTCGGCGATTTTGTGGCCGCCCTCGATCGGGGTGAGCCCAATGGATACCTGGACGACATCACCCGGGTCGCCGCGGTCCTGGAGGCGGCGTACGCCTCCGCCGGATCCGGATCGCGCCAACTCCTGACCCTCGGCGCGTGAATCGGAAGCTGCAGTTCCTGCTGTTCGTCTGCGGCGCCGGCGTCTTCGCCTTCTTCGTCTCGCGGATCGGGACCACCGCGCTCCTCGCGAACGCGAAGCAGACGGGATGGATGTTCGTCCCGCTCCTGTTCCTCACGGCCCTGATGTATCTCTGCGCCGCCGGCGCTTCCTGGCTGATGCTGGCGCGCGAGCCGGTCCGGCCACCGTTCTGGAAGCTGTTTTCCATCACCTGGGCCGGGTTCTCGATCAACTTCGTCACGCCGCTCCTGAACCTGGGCGGTGAGCCGTACAAGATCGCGACCCTGTCGCGCTGGCTGGGCGTCCGGCGCGCCACGAGCTTCGCCGTGCTCTATCAGCTCGTGCACTCGTTCGGAATGGTCCTCACCTATCTGGTCGCGGTGCTCCTCGCCCTGGTGGTCCTGCCGCCGCAACCCGGATGGCGCCTTCCCCTCGCGGCTGCGTTCGTTGTGCTGCTCGGAGTCGTGATGGTGATCTTCTGGGCGCACCGTCACGGCGGCCTGGTGCATCTCCTCGATCTCCTGCATCGCCTTCCCGGTCTGCAGCGGCTGGCACGCCGAGCCGAACCGCACCGGGAGCACCTGCGGCTGATGGACGAAGAGATCACCCGGTTCTATCACGAGGATCGGGGACGGTTCTGGCTGGCCGTGCTGCTCGAGTTCGTGGGGCGCAGCATCCTGATGTCGGAGTTTTACCTGATCCTGCTCTCGGTCGGAGTAGACATGGGCCTGGTCCGCGCCTACACCCTCGGCACGCTGGCCTCGCTCGCGGGGAACCTCTTCTTCTTCGTTCCGTACGAGATCGGCGCCAAGGAAGGATCGGTGTACGCGTTACTGTCGCTCGTCGGGGTGGATCCGGCGTTAGGGATCTACGCCGCGCTCGCCAGCCGGGTGCGCGATCTCGTCGGAATCGGCGCCGGGTTGGGGCTGATCTGGACCACGGGCGCCCCCGCCGCTGGGAAAGTTCCTTCCACGGAAGTGGCCTGACATGACGATTTTCACGCATATCCTCGCCACGCAGCTCGGCGTGCAAGTCCTGGGGCTGCATGGCTCCGACACGGCCCTCGCCTACGTGTTCGGCGTCGGGGTGGACGTGGACCATGCCGTGAAGGCTCCGTTCTACCTGAAAGCGGTGGGCCTCCAGAACAAGAAGGGGTACTATTGGCGCTCGTCGCTGCAGGAGCCGGTGGCGCTGCTCTGGATCCTGCCGCTTTGCCTGCTGCTCCGCACCATGGTGCCCGCCCTGTTCTTCGTGGTGCATCTGGCTATCGATTACAGCGTCAGCTACGAGAAGATGCCGTTCTACCCGTATTCGCCCTACGTGGCGCGGGGCTGGCTGCTCTCGATATCGGACAAAACCAAGGAGTGGATCCTCGCGTCGATCCTGGTATGCCTGAACTTACTGGTCTTTTTCGCTCGACTGCGGACCGGCTGACCCGGCCGCTGATCCGCTTCGTGCACCGGGGCCTGGGGCTCTCGCCCGCCCAGGTCACCTGGGCGGCGTTCGGCGCGAGCGCTGCGGCCGCCATCGCCATCGGGATCGGGCGCCTCGGGCTGGGGCTTGGCCTGATGGCGCTGGGGCAGGTGCTCGACGGGTTGGATGGCGGGATCGCCCGGGAGTTCGGCCTGGTGAGCGAGGCGGGCCGGCGGCTCGATACTCGGCTCGATCGTGCGTCCGAAGCAATCATCTTCGCCGGGTTCGCCGTGGCCGGGCTCGCGCCGCCGCTCATCATCGCGCTCGCCTTTACCGCCATCATGCTGATGACGAGTATCGTCGAACGTTCCAACCTGGACCCCGGCACCAAGCGCGTGGTCCTGTACCTGGGATTGTGGGTACCCTACGCGCTGCTCTTCAAGATCATTTTCGCGATCAATCTGGCCGCCTACGTCGTGGGGCTGCTGGTCATCGATTGCCGGTTCCAGCTCAAGATGGACGCCTTGGGCGGAGACCTGGACACAGTGGCTTCCCGGGCGGTCGCACTCGAAGTGACCGGTTCACCAAGCGCTTAGCAGCCTCGGACGGGGATGGCGTGACGTCCGTCACCTTCGTGCGCTCTTAGTATTAGGTATGCTTCCCGACACGGGACAAATCCAGGAGTCTGTCATGACCGACCATACACTTTTCCGCCGGTGCGCGACCGTGGCCTTGGGCCTCCTGGTCGCGATCGGTGCGTGCACCACGTCCGAAGCACCCTCGTCGCAGCAGACCAACCCACCCCCACCCCCGCTCCTTTCCAAGGCGCAAGCGGATTCGCTGGGGCAAGTCGTGGCCGTGGATGCGGACGCCATGATCGAAGGCACGGGCTTCGACGCCACCGCTGTTCTCCCGTTCAGCCCGGCGGGCGCCGCGTCGCTGTCGAGCCCCTCATCGGGCCCGTGGTGCATGCCGACCAAGTCTCCCGACCCGGTCACCAACAGCGACGGCGACCCGGTGCCCGACTCGGTGCGCATCGACTTCACCGGCTGCACCTTCGGCACCCGGCACGGCACGGTCACCTTGGGCGGCACGATCGACTTCATCGACCCGACCCCGACCACCACCGATCGCGCCATCAAGACGGTCTACACCGGGTTCGCCCAGACGACGACCGATGCCCAGGGCGACACGATATGGGCGTTCACCGAGGATGGATCTCGAGAAGCGATCGGGACGTCGTCCGCCCTGCAATTCACCGAAGCGAATTTCCTGACCACCTGGCGGTGGCGCGATCGCAGCGCCCAGCACCTCAAAAACTGGTCCGCGATGTTCACCGCGGATACCGCGGGCACGATCACGTCGCGCCGGCTGCCGAGCGGGACCTGGGATCTGAGCGGCACGTCCACCTACATCCGCAGCGCCGCCGACACCGACACGCTGTCATTCACGGTCGCGACCAATCCCGGCTTGCATTACAACCGGTCGTGCATGGATTGGCCGCGGTTCGACTCGGGTACGCTGACCGCGGTCGTGACCAAGAACGGCGCCACGGCGACGGTGACGATCGCCTTCACGGCCTGCGGGCAGTTCACCGTGACCAAGAGCTGAGTCCGTTCAAGTCCTCTACGGGGCGGCGCAGTCGAGCCGCCCCGTTTTGTTTTCTGCCTCTCCCGATCTCCTTCGTTTTCAACAGCTTGCACCGTCTACCCGGTAATCGAATCCTAATACTCTCCTAACGCGGCGCTTCCTACATTGCACCGCTGATACTCCTGGTTCCGTCATTTCGCGGTCCGAGGTTCTGATGCTCGACATCGTCTACGTGGTCGTCACCCTGGTCTTCTTT
>DATJXC010000130.1:0-12454 GCA_035500495.1 Gemmatimonadales bacterium | reverse complement strand
CAACGCTGCGCTGTCGTCGTTGTAACGGGCTGTTCGAGGTCGGTTGGAACGAAGGATCCGCGGTCAACGTCTGACGGGGTTCGGGCTGCTCTGCGCCCTGGCTTGCCGGTCGACGGCGCCAGGGGCCGTTGACGCGTCGCTGTCTCAAGTGGCCTCCGTCCAGCTGGTCGATTCCAATGGTGTGGACGTGACGCGCCATCTCGCTCTGTACCCTCACTACTCGACCTTGGTCCACATCCACCTGTTCGAAACGAACGGACAGGAGGTCGGCCGTCTAACGGACGCCCCGGTCCAATTGGGCGTGACCTTTGCCCCATCCTCCCTCGCGACCGCCCAGACCGATAGCGCGTTGCTGTGGGCGCTCGTGACGCCGACCGCCGCGTCCAACACGCCCGGCACGTGGACCATTCACCTCTTCTCGCCGGCCACCATGACGAACAAGGTGTTCGGTCCATTCGACATCCTCATTCACTGATCGCCGCCGTCGCGCTTGCACTCACGGTGATGGGCAGCACGCGAGCCTGGGCGCAGACGGGAAGTGATAGCATGGCACTCCTCGATCTGGCGTTGGCGCGGCGCGCGGGCGGCACTGCCTGGGTCCCAGACGCCGCCATGGGCCACCTCGCACCGACCAGGCAGTGGGCCGCGGTGGTTCACGGACGGGCCTTCCTCCAATACGCGGCTACGGCGGGGACGCGAACGGCTCAGCAGTTCGGGAGTGTGAACTGGATCGAGGGAATGGTGACCGGGCCGGCCCCACGTGGCAGGCTGGCGATGGGGATGATGCTGAGCGCCGAGCCCTGGACATTGCCGGCGCCCGGCGCCCCCGAGCTACTGCAGGTGGCGGTGCCCTATCAAGGGCTCCTCGTCGCCGACCGGCAGCCTCCCCACCTCGCCCTCATGGATCTCTCCATGGCATACCTCGCCTCCCTGGGGCGGGACCTGACCGCCGGGATCTATCTCGCGGCGGTGGGGGATCCGGCTCTCGGTCCGCCGGTTTATCTGCATCGCCCGGCGGCGACGGCCGACCCCACGCTTCCCCTGGGACACCACGCGCAGGACGCGACCCACTCGAGCGCCGGAGTGGTGACCGTCGACCTGGCCACTCACGATGTGCACCTGGAGGGGTCCTGGTTCAACGGAGCCCATAGCATCCCCGGTGACGTGCTCCCCGATTACAACGGGGCCAGTCTCGACTCGTGGGGACTGCGCTTGACGGTGAACCCGGGCGCGCGCTCGAGTGTGGCGGGTTGGTACGGGTTCGTCGCCGGCGGAAAGGGGCTCCACGTCCACGATGCGCAGCATCGCGTCGGGGCCTCGTGGCTTTACACCGAACCGATGGAAGGCTCCCACCAGTGGTCGGCGTCGCTCATCGCCAGTGCCAACATCCCGACCGCCACGGGGCGTCTCCTGCCCAGTGCGCTCGTGGAGTCGAGCTGGACCTTCCGGGCGGCGACGACCCTGTTCGCGCGAGTCGAGTACGTGCGCCGCACCGCGGCGGAGCTGGCGCTCACGGGATCCGTCCCGGCGGAGTTAGATGTGGGCGCGGCGTCGCTCGGCGCCACACGGCGCGTGTGGGTGCACGCTCCCTGGGCGGCGTGGCTCGGTGGCCGAGGGGTCGTCAACCTGGTTCCCGCCTCGCTCGAGCCGTTCTACGGAAGCCGCTCCCCACTGGGCCTCGTCGCCTCCATCGAGATCCGGGTCGGCGACCACTAGAGGCGAGGCGCCAATCGATCAAAACGTGTATTTGATCGAGCCAAACACCGACCTTGGCTGACCCGGGGTGACGAAGCCGCCCGCCTGGAGCTCCTTGTACACGGTATCGAACACGTTTCGAATACCGAGTTGCAGGTCAGCGTTGCCGATCCGCCACCCTCCGCTGAGGTGCACCAGGCCGTACGTGGGCAGCTCGACCCCCGGCTGGTCGAAGGGCGTGTATGGGCCGACCACATTCGAGCTGACCCGGAACCGCCAGGGCGCAGTCGGAGGCGCCACGTCCAGCCCCAAGACCCCGACATACCGCGCGGTATTGAACACCCGTGCGCCGTCCAGCGTATCCCCGTCCTCGGTGATGAGGTGCTGGTAGTGCGCGTCGGTGAAGGTCCAGTTCAGTGTCACGGTCGTGGCCCGGGTAACCCGCGCCGTGGCCTCCAGCTCCACGCCCTGTCGGCGGCTGGCTCCGCCGCTCACCGACGAGGCGGTGATCGGGTCGAATGTCTGCTCGTTGCTGACGTCCATGCGGAACAGGGCGACGCTCGCGGTAATGGTCCGCGTATCCAGTTTTGCGCCGGCCTCGTACGCCCAGGCGGTGATGAACGGCAGGGTCGGGTCGGAGATCACGCCATCGGTCTGCCGGAATCCGCGCGACACGTTCGCATAGAGCATCGCGCCGCCCGGCAGATGGTAGAGGGCGCCGAGCTTGGGAGCGAAGATTCCCTTCGCGTGGCTCGTCTCCGTCGCGCCGGTCGGAGTTGACGTCGTACTCTGCACGTCGTAGCGCCCGCCGATCGTGGCCCGGAAGTGCTGGCCCAGATCCACATCGGACTCGACAAACATCGCGCCCGAGCCCTGATGGGCCGACACGAGAGTTTGCGCGGAGTCTCGCGTGCGGTTGGTCGTGAACCAGTTCTCGTAGTCCGAGTGGTCGTACCGGCCCTCGGCGCCGACGGTGACCTCGGCGCGCGACAAGTACCAGGAGAGTGCGCTCGTCAGGCCGTAGCCGTACCGCTTGTCCTCCTCCTCAGTCTGACTCCCCGATCCCTCACCGGAACCGGGCTCGGGGGGGATCGTCAGGAACAATTGCCAACGTCCTTGCGTCGCGTAGGTGGTCGT
Source organism: Gemmatimonadales bacterium (assembly GCA_035500495.1). Classification (GTDB taxonomy): domain Bacteria; phylum Gemmatimonadota; class Gemmatimonadetes; order Gemmatimonadales; family GWC2-71-9; genus DASTHG01. Next base: position 9,622 of record DATJXC010000130.1, on the reverse strand, counting down.
GCGCCACAGCAGCGACGAGCTGGTGGTGACGCGCAGGCTGAGCCGCTCCTGCGCGCGGCGCTTGAACCCGCCGTCGGTCGGGTTCTGCACGACGTTGAAATCGTGGGCCTGGTACTGGCTGTCGGTCAGGAAACCCGGGGAGTCCCAGGTAGTGGCATAGAGCTCAGCGCCGGCATCGAGCGCCACTTGCGACGAGAATTCGTGCACGTACCGCCCGTGCGCCTGTCCCATCTCGTATCCGCTGTTCGGCCGCCAGCCGTCCTCACGGAGGCCGCGCAGACCGAACACCCCACCATTTGGCCCGTGGTCGAATCCGGTGAGCAGGACCGCCTCACCGCGCCCGTAGGAGCCAGGGGCCACCCAGAGGGTGGTGCGATCCACGCGCTCGACGGTGCGGACATTGACGACGCCCGAGAAGGCGAAGTTCCCGTAGACCGGGCTCACCGGTCCCTTGATGACGTCGAGGTCCCGAATCGCCTGCGGGAAGAGCAGGTTCCAGTCGTTGTATCCCTCGGCATGCCCGTTCACGGGCTCGTTGTTGGGCACGCCGTCGACCCACAGGGCAATGTCGGTCGAATGATCGGAGCTGAATCCCCGTAACGATGCGTCCGAGGCGAAGCCCGGCCCTTGCCCCTGATCATGGACCTCGAGCCCCGCCGTCTGGCGCAGCAGGTCGTAGGGGTTGAACGCGGGGGTCTGCTGTAGCAAAGCAGGGGTGATGTGCACGTACCCCGACGGCTCTTCGCGTCGAGCGGGCGCCGCGGTCACGGTGATGGCTTGGAGAGTGACCGCCCGGCGGGTCAAGGTATCGCTGTGTTGATGCATCGTTGTATCCGGCGGCACAGGATTCTGGGCCACCAGCGTGATCGGGAAGGCCAGGGCGGCGATCGCCACGACACGATTCCACATGGGGTCTCCTCGCGCGGGTCCGGGCTGCCGAGCGTTCACTCGGAGCAGCCACCAACGAGAATGGAACTCGAAGCGCCCCGGGAGTGATGCCGGATCCGGCCGTTCAGCGAGGCAGTCGTCCTCGATGATCGCGGCCGGGAGATGAGCGGGGCGTCAGACCTGCTGGTTCGGCGGAGGCGGGGTCGGCGAAGAAATCCGGGAGACGGGAGTCGGGGGACGGGAGAAGCGCAGCCGGAGGTGCGTAATCGTGGCGACCGGGGCAGCAGGGAACACCGCCGGCACCGCCGGTGTCAGTAGCAGAGCGCCAGCCGACCCACCGGCCATTTGCTCGCAGTAGCACGGCGCCGTCGGGCTGGAGGCGGGAGGCATGGGCATCTGGTGCCCGGGAGCCATGGCGTGCTCGTGACGACAACGCATGGCCCCGACGAGGGGAATCATGAGCGGTCCCGCCGCGAGCCACAGGATCGCGGCGAGGGTCCAGGATGTCCGGGGCAGCCAATTCGAGCGACGCATGCGGGATTCATGATAGGGCCGACGGCCGCGGCGGGCAATGCCGAGCCGGGCAAGGGGTTGCTGCTCGCAGCGCCACCCCGGCATATTGCGCGATCTCTGAAGGCCACACGCGGCTTCTTTCGCAAACACATCGAGGGGTGCGGAATGAAACGTTGGTCGCTCTTATTCACGGGAATCCTCGGCCTGGCGATCGCCACGCCGGCAGGGGCTCAGTATGCGATGGGGCCGCAGGCGGTGATCGGTCTCGCCGGTGGCGCGACCAATACCGATCTGGCGAACTCGGGAACCTCCACGGACACTCGGTGGGGCGGGATGGCCGGCCTGTTCTATGGGCGGCGGCTCTCCACCGGCACAGCGGCGATGCTGGAAGCGAATTGGGTCCAGCAGGGCGGTGGGGATACGCGGCTCGATTACATCAGCGTGCCTCTCACTTTTGGCGCTACGACGGGGCGCGGCATGGGTCGCGTCCGTCCCTACATCGGCGTGAGCGTCGATTTCAAGATCGGCTGCTCGGCATCGTCTTCGCTGGTCTGCGACGCCGCGAGCGGGACACAATGGGCCCTGCCGCTCGGCCTCACCTTCGGGAAGGCGAGTCCAAGCGGGAGTTTCGTCGGGCTCGATGTGCGCTACGCCGTACCGCTGTCGCATGCGTTCGATAACTCGAACGTGTACAACCGGTCCTGGCAGTTCCGCCTGGTCCTCGCCAAACCTGCCGGTAAGCAGCACTAACTCCCAGGCGGCCGCGCCGGAGCCGTCGTGTGGCTCCGGCACGGGCCGCCGGCTCAACCGGGACACGGCTGGCGCAATCCCGCCCGCGCTAGGTAAACTGCACCGGCTGTTGAACTTCCCTCGACCTCTTGAGCGCGGTGCAGGACATGCCCACCGAAACAGAATCCACTTTCACCAAGGGACTGGAAGGCGTCGTCGCCAACGAGTCGGCGATCTGCTACGTCTTTGGCGAAGAAGGCCGCCTGATCTACCGCGGCTACGATATCAACGATCTGGCCGAGCACTCGACCTTCGAGGAGACGGCATATCTCCTGATCCACGGCGACCTCCCCACGCGCGATCAGCTGAAGCGCTTCACGACGGAGATTCGGTCGTCTCAGAAACTCGACCGGGTGGTACAGCGCGCGATCCGGGATGCGCCGCCGACTGCCAACCCGATGGATGTGCTGCGCACGGCGGTATCCGCCGCCGCCTTCGCGGACGCGCCGGGGGACCGCGGCAATACCAGTCACGAGTCGGAGTACCGCAAGGCGGTGCGGTTGATCGCGCAGCTGCCGGCGATGGTCGGGATGTTCCACCGGCTGCGCAACGGCCAGAAGCCGCTCACCCCGCGCCGCGGGCTGTCGCTCGCCGCGAACCTCTTGTACCTAACGCTGGGCGAGGTGCCCGACCGGGAATCCGAGCGGGCGATGGACATCGCGCTGATCCTCCACGCCGATCACGAGCTCAACGCGTCGACCTTCGCTGCCCGGGTGATCGCGGCGACCCTGGCCGACGTGTATGGCGCCGTGACGGGCGCGATCGCGGCCCTCGCGGGGCCGCTGCACGGCGGGGCCAACACGGAAGTGATGAAGATGCTGCTCGAGATCAAGACGCCGGACCGGGCCGAGCCGTGGGTCCGGGCCGCGCTGGCGCAGAAGCGCAAGATCATGGGCTTCGGCCACCGGGTTTACCGCACCGAGGATCCGCGGGCGGCGCAGCTGCGGCGGTTCTCGGAGCAGCTCGGCCGGAGCGCCGGACAGGCGGAGTGGTTCGCGATCCAGCGCATCATCGAAGAGGTCATGAAGCGGGAGAAGGGGCTGTACTGCAACGTCGATTTCTACTCGGCGTCGATGTATTACGTCATGGGTATTCCGCTCGATCTCTACACGCCGCTCTTTGCGGCGAGCCGGATCAGCGGGTGGTGCGCGCACGTGCTGGAGCAGCATGCGGACAATCGCCTGATCCGGCCGCGGGCCGAATACGTGGGACAGATCGACCGGCACTGGGTGCCGGCACGCAAGCGAGGATGACGACGATGGCGGGCGGGACAAAGATCGGCTATCAGGACGGGCGCTGGGTGGTCCCCCAGGACCCCATCATTCCCTTCATCGAGGGCGACGGGACGGGCCCCGACATCTGGCGGGCGTCGGTGCGGGTGTTCGACGCGGCCGTGGCCAAGCTCGCCAAGGGCCGCCGCGTCGTCTGGCGCGAGGTGCTGGCCGGCGAGAAGGCGTTCAACCAGACCGGCAACTGGCTCCCCGACGACACCTTGAACGCCATCCGGGAGCATCGGGTGGCGATCAAGGGCCCACTCACGACCCCGGTGGGCGGAGGGATCCGCTCCCTCAACGTCGCGCTGCGCCAGGTGCTCGATCTCTACGCCTGCATCCGGCCGGTGCGCTGGTTTCAGGGCGTCCCCGCGCCGGTCAAGGAACCGGGCAAGCTGAACGTCGTGATCTTCCGCGAGAACATCGAGGACGTATACGCGGGGATCGAGTTCAAAGCGGAGAGTGCCGAGGCCGATGCGCTGATCAACTTGCTGGGAGGTCAGTTGGGCAAGAAGGTTCGGGCCAAGAGCGCCATCGGGATCAAGCCGATGTCGCAGTTCGGATCGCAGCGCCTCGTGGCGAAAGCCATTCGCTACGCCATCACCTCGGGCCGGCCGTCGGTGACGCTGGTCCACAAGGGCAACATCATGAAGTTCACCGAGGGCGCCTTCCGCGACTGGGGCTACGAAATCGCCCGGGCGCAGTTCGGCGACCGCACGATTCCCGAGGCGGAGGTCGGCAAGGGGGGCGCGGCCGGAAAGGTCGTGGTCAAGGATCGCATCGCGGACGCGATGTTCCAACAGGTGCTGCTGCGCCCCGACGAATATTCGGTCATCGCCACGCCGAATCTGAACGGCGACTACCTCTCGGACGCCTGTGCCGCGCAGGTGGGCGGGTTGGGTCTGGCACCCGGCGGGAACGTGGGCGACGGGTTCGCCGTCTTCGAGGCGACACACGGCACGGCCCCCAAGTACGCCGGGCTCGACAAGATCAATCCCGGGAGCGTGATCCTCTCCGGGGCGATGATGTTCGAGGAGCTGGGGTGGACCGACGTGGCCCTGGCGATCATCCGCGGCCTGGAAGGCGCCATCCAGTCGAAACGGGTGACCTACGATCTGGCGCGCCAGATGCCCGGCGCCACCGAAGTCTCGACCTCGAGCTTCGCCGACGGCATCATCGAGCACCTCTCATGAACTGCACCATCGCCACCACCGCCCCTGTCGACGTCGAGACGCCCCTCTTGGCCGTCGCCGTCGCGACCGTCAACGCCGAGCTGCCCCCGTCTCTCGCGGCCCTGGACCAGGCCGCCGGCGGGGCACTCACCCGCGCGTGCAAGAGCGGCGACTGTAAGGGCCGCCGTGACGAGACGACGCTCGTCTATCCCGCCGCTGGGAAGGCCCAGCGCCTGCTCCTGGTCGGCGTGGGGAAGCCGGGCGAGGTGACCCGCAACAGCCTGCGCCGGGCGGCAGCCGTGGCCGCCAAGCGGGCGCGAGGCCTCGGGGCCCCCCGGTTCGCCTTCACCGTCGCGTCCGAAGCCCGCAACAACGTGAGCGCGCGTGATCTCGGGCAGGTGGTGGCGGAAGGCGCCGCGCAGGGCGGGTGGGGGTTCATCGATCTCAAGCGACCGTCCGACGAATTGCGGCCGGCGGTCGAGGGGGTCCAGCTCCTCGTCACCCAGTCGGAGGCGAAGGAGGCCGAAGCGGGGCGCAGCATCGGGGCGGCGGTGGCCGAAGGGCAGCGCCTGACACGCTGGCTCCAGGTGCAGCCCGGGAACGTGTGCACCCCGACATTCCTCGGCGAGCAGGCAACGCGCTTGGGGAAGGAACACGGCTTCACGGTGACGGTCTTGGGCCGGAACGAGATCGAGAAGGAAGGCATGGGGGCCCTCCTGGCCGTCTCCCAAGGGAGCGCGCAAGAGCCGAAGTTCATCGTTCTGGAGTACAAGGGGGCGGGGGACGCCGCGCCGCTCGTGCTCGTCGGCAAGGGCGTGACCTTCGACTCCGGCGGGATCTCGATCAAGCCCGCGCAGAGCATGGAAGACATGAAGTACGACATGTCGGGCGCGGCGGCGGTGCTCGGCACGTTCAAAACGATCGGGCTCTTGAAGCCCAAGGCGAACATCGTGGGTCTCGTCCCGGCGACCGAGAACCTGCCGTCGGGAACGGCGGTGAAACCGGGCGACGTGATCAAGAGCCATTTCGGCAAGACGATCGAGATCATCAACACCGACGCCGAAGGGCGGCTGATTCTGTGCGACGCGCTCTCCTGGGCCCGGCGTTACAAGCCGGCCGCGGTGGTGGACGCCGCCACCCTCACGGGGGCCGTGGTCATCGCCCTCGGCTCGCAGGCGATCGGCCTGATGGGCAACGACGAGCCGCTGGCCGCCCAAGTCCGCGAGGCGGGGGAGCGCGCCGGTGAGCGGTGCTGGCCGTTGCCGTTGTGGGAGGAGTACCGCGATCTCCTGAAATCCGACATTGCCGACGTCAAGAACTCCGGGGGCAGGGGCGCGGGCACGATCGCGGGAGGGTGGTTTCTGCGGGAGTTCGTCGAGGGATACCCCTGGGTGCATCTGGACATCGCCGGCACCGCCTATACCGACACCGACGCCCCCCACCAGGCCAAGGGTCCGACGGCGATCGGGGTCCGCCTCTTCACCGAATTCCTGTTGCAGCGCGCCGGGACCTGATGCGCCGGAGCCTCCTGTGTGTGGGGGCTCTGCTGCTCGCGGTCGCCGGGACCGCGGTCGCGCAAGTCGACACGACCCGGCGCCAACCGCCTCCGACGGCGGGGGCCGCTCCGGCGGGGGGTCCCGCCGATACCACGCACCACGACACCACGGGCCGCGATACCACCAAGGACACGACCGAGTATCGCTTGCCGGTGCTCCCGGCGACGCTCCCGGCTGGTCCCTTGCCGCTCGGCATGCGCTACGTGTTTCCGCCCGACTCGCTGGTGCTGTCCAACATCTACACCCTGAGCGATCTCCTGAACCACATCCCCGGCGTCTACGTCGCGCGCGGGGGCTGGTACGGCCAGGCGGAGATCCCGATCTACGGCAGTCACGGGCCGCTCGAATTGGAGCTGTACCTGGACGGCGCGCCGTACGTGCCGCTCGGCCGCGACTCGCTGTGGCTCGACCCCGCGCGCATTCCCTTGGGGCATCTCGAGCGGATTGAGGTCGTCGTCTGGCCGTCCACCCTGCAGGTCTACCTGCAGTCGCTGCGGCAGTCCTCGACCAAGTCGTCCAGCATGGTGCAGATCACGACCGGGTACGCCTCGATCGCTCAGTATCACGGCGTCTTCGCGACCCGCTGGCCGTCAGGGATCGGGTTGTCGCTCTCCGCCGACTATCACGCGATCAACGCCACCGGCGACAACACGACGGCCTTCAATCAGGCCGACATCTGGGCCAAGTTCGAGTACGTCCCCTCGGCGCATGGCGGCTTCGCGTACCAGATTCTGACGTCGAGCTGGACGCGCGACTCAGCGGCGGCGGTGAGCTACTGGAAGCAGACTCGCCAGGACCGGATGTTCCGGGCGTTCGTGGCGGGGCGCGAAGATGGCCTCGGTCCGCGCGCCGATCTCACCATCCTGACGAGCGAGGTGAACGGGGATCCCCTCGTGCCCTCGCGATCCGTCACTCAGCTCGGGTTCACGGTCAGCGAGACCTGGTCGCGGGCGAGTCTCGGCGTGACCTACCGCCATCTCGACACCGCGCGTCCCTCCTGGTACGAAGTGCGCGGCGCCTGGATGCCGCTTCGCTTCCTTAGTATGACGGCCGACGCACGCCACCAGACGTTCAGCGGCGACCGTAAGGCCGACGTCGCCCACGCGGCGGTCGGCCTGCGGCTGCCCTTCGGGCTCTCGGCCCGCGCCGAAGCGGCGGTCTTCAAGGGGATCGAAGCGCCGGTCGTGGCGACGGACACCGTCACGCAGGATGCCGCCGACTTCCGGGTCGCCGCACGCTGGGACGTGCAGCCGCTGTCCCTCGAGGTCGCGCGCGTGCGGCTCGATCCATTCCAACCAGTGGGATTCTCCGCGGGGATCAAGCCGGTGGCGGCGCTCGGGCATTATCCCAAGAGCGATTACCTCGAAGGGTCGATCTCCCTGCGGCCGTTCAAGTCGCTGGCCCTCTCGGCGTGGTACTTCGACCCGGTGATCGGCGGTGGGGATTTCCAGCCGCCCTATCACGCCCGGTTGTCGGCGGCGTTCCATTCCAAGTTCTGGCGCGTGTACAAGAGCGGGGCATTGGACCTGCGCATCGAAACGGCCATGGAATCGTGGAGCAGCTGGAACCTGGGAGGACGCGACTCGAACGGCGTCACGCTGCCGCTCCTGGGCGAGTCGTTCACCGAGCTGAACGTCCAGCTGCGAATCCTGGGAGTCACCGCGTACTGGATCACCCGTAACTACAACCTCGCGCACCAGGGCTACGTGGCGGGGCTCGACTACCCCCGGCAGGCGCAGCTCTACGGGATCCAGTGGATCTTCCAGAACTGAGGCGACGTTGACCTAAGTGCTTTGGGCGGCTAAGCTTAAAGTCTGTGCCGCGGAGCATGACGGGATTCGGCGCCGCCGAAGGCAAGGTCCTGGGTGGGCGGTTGCGGGTGGAGATCCGCACCGTGAACCATCGCTATTTCAATCCCCAGCTGAAGTTGCCCGGTGACCTCGCCGGGATCGAAGGCGACCTGCGGGAGCGCCTGCGCGAGACGCTGGGGCGCGGTCATGTGGCGGTCACGGCGCGGTGGATCGAAGCGCCACAGTCGGCAAGCGCCGTGTCCCTCGACCTGGACCGGGCGCGTCAGGTGGTGGGGGCGCTGAAGCAGCTGAAGAAAAAGCTCCGCTTGAAGGGCGATCCCGACCTCTCGCTGGTCGCCCGCCAGGCCGAGGTGATCTCGGTCAGTGGCGCGGGGGAGCAAGCGGTGGGATGGAACGACGCGCGACCGGTCTTCGAGCAGGCGGAGTCGCAGGTGCTGGCGATGCGGGAGCGCGAAGGTGCGGCCCTCGCCCGCGATCTGAAGGGCCGGCTCGAGGCGCTGGAGGCCGCGGTGCGGACCATTGCCGCCCGCGCCCCGGAACGGCTCGTGACCGAGCGGGACCGGCTGCAGAAGTCGGTGGCGGAGCTGGCCGGCGGTCTGCGGATCGACGAGCAACGCCTGGCGCAGGAGATCGCCTTGCTCGCCGACCGGCTCGATATCGCCGAAGAGCTGGTGCGGTTCCGTACCCATCTCGAAGCCTGCCGCGCGGCGCTCGCCGATGGCAGGCCGGGAGCGGCGGGGGGAGGGGGCGTCGGGAAGCAGCTCGGCTTCCTGGCGCAGGAGCTGCTGCGCGAGACGAACACCATCGGCGCGAAGGCGAACGACGCGCAGATCGCCCAGGTGGTGATCGGGATGAAGGGCGAGCTGGAGCGATTTCGGGAGCAGCTGGAGAATCTCGAGTGACTCCGCGGGTCGTCATCCTTGCCGCGCCCTCCGGCGGCGGCAAGACGACGATCGCGCACGAGCTGATCGCCCGGCGGCGGGACGTGGGATTCTCGGTGAGCGCGACGACGCGCGAGCCGCGGTCCAATGAACGGGACGGGGTGGATTATCATTTCCTGACCCAGGACGAATTTCAGCGACGGGTTGCGGCTGGGGAGTTTCTGGAGTCGGCCGAATACGCAGGGAATCTGTATGGGACGTTGAAGGCAGAGGTCGATCGGGTGCTCGCTGGCGGGCGGCATGTCCTGCTCGATATCGAGGTGCAGGGCGCGCGGCAGGTGCTGCAGACTTACCCGAAACCGCGGTCAATTGATGTCTTCATTTGGCCGCCCAACGGGGCGGAATTGCTGCGGCGACTTACGCAGCGACAGACCGAAAGCCCGGAAGCATTGGCTCGGAGACTCGATCAGGCTGTCACTGAGATTCAACAATCATTGAGTTGGAGCCATATCGTCGTCAACGATGCCTTAGACAGAACGGTGGCAGAGGTCAGCAGCATCATCGACGAAGACGGTCGAGTACTTCATAAGCCATCCGTCATGAAGCCGTATGACCTTGTTAAGGATCTCAGAATCGCGGCTGACAAGCTGCGGAACCTAGGAGACTGAATGCGGATCATCACCCCGACGGAAGTGGCCTCGCGCACCCAGAACAAGTACCTGGGCGTGCTCGTCGCCTCCC
>DATJXC010000129.1:0-21920 GCA_035500495.1 Gemmatimonadales bacterium | reverse complement strand
CACCAGCATGTCAAGCCCAGGTAAGGTTCTTCGCGTTGCTTCGAATTAAACCACATGCTCCACCGCTTGTGCGGGCCCCCGTCAATTCCTTTGAGTTTCAGCCTTGCGGCCGTACTCCCCAGGCGGGACACTTACTGCGTTAGCGACGGCACCGGGAGGGTCGCTCCCCCCGACGCCTAGTGTCCATCGTTTACGGCGTGGACTACCAGGGTATCTAATCCTGTTTGCTCCCCACGCTGTCGCGCCTCAGCGTCAGCAACGGCCCAGCAGAACGCCTTCGCCACTGGTATTCTTCCCGATATCTACGCATTCCACCGCTACACCGGGAATTCCATCTGCCTCTACCGTGCTCGAGTCCGACAGTCTTGCCGGCAGCCCCGGAGTTGAGCCCCGGGATTTCACCAGCAACTTACCGAACCGCCTACGCGCCCTTTACGCCCAGTGATTCCGGACAACGCTCGCACCCTCCGTATTACCGCGGCTGCTGGCACGGAGTTAGCCGGTGCTTCCTTTGGAGGTACCGTCACTCGGGATCGCCTATTCGACGTCCCGCATTCGTTCCCCCTGACAGTGGTTTACAATCCGAAGACCGTCATCCCACACGCGGCGTCGCTGCGTCAGCCTTTCGGCCATTGCGCAATATTCCCCACTGCTGCCTCCCGTAGGAGTCTGGGCCGTGTCTCAGTCCCAATGTGGCTGGTCATCCTCTCAGACCAGCTACCCGTCGTCGCCTTGGTGAGCCGTGACCTCACCAACTAGCTGATAGGCCGCGAGGCCCTCCATCGGCGCAACCTTGCGGCTGCTTTCCTCGCCCCGGGATGCCCCAGAACGAGCGTACGCGGTATTACCCGGCCGTTGGGCCGGCTATCCCCCACCATTGGATAAGTTCCTCACGTGTTACGCACCCGTCTGCCACTGAACTCGAGAGTTGCCCCCCGAGTCCCGTTCGACTTGCATGTGTTAGGCACGCCGCCAGCGTTCGTCCTGAGCCAGGATCAAACTCTCCAATAGAGAATTCGACATCAGCTCTAGTCGAACGACTGCGTTAAAAGTCGTCCGAATCACAATTCAGAGATAAACCCCTTGCGCCGCGCGTCTGACCGCGCGTCGCTCAATCGGGGCCGCACTCCCCACACTCGATCGACAATTCTCAAAGAGCGCGCCGAAAAAAAATCTCCCGGCGAGACACGGATGCTAACCGGGCCCCCCAAGCCAGTCAAGGGGGCCTGTAGCAATGGATTAGATGGTCGAGGTTGGTCCAGGTAGGTCCAGGTGGGTCGAGGCGACCCCACACCACTTGGACCCACCTCGACCCACCTCGGCCGTCCTTGACCGTGCCTCCCTCATGGGTGAGCATAAGCTCACACCCCAATGACCCCCTGGATCGTCCGCATCGTCCGCCCTGACTCCACTGCCGCCGCCGGCGTCCCCGTCAGCCTGCTCGACGACGCCGGCAATCCCGCCGGCTATTGGGTGAGCGACGTGCGCGGCGAAGTCGCGATCCCGCACCTCGATGCCCCGCGCATCCGCCTGCGCGTGGGGCTGCGCAGCGAGGACCCCCGCGAGATCGATCGCGCCGCGCTCGAAGCGGGAACGGTGGACATTCCCGCACCGTCCACCCTCGGCACCACGGTCGCCGCCCGCACCGAGCGATCCCCGGCCCCCGCGAACCCAACGCCCCGGCTGACACCTGCGGCCGTCGAGCCGAGCGTGCCGAGCCAGACCGTCCGATTCACGCGCCTGGTGGTGTTCACGCCGCAGCCGGATCACGCCCTGCTCGAGCGCCCCGACGGGAGTATCGTCTCTCCCCCGGCGCTCCCCGCGCCGCACGATGCGGAGGCCGGCGCCCTCGAGCTGCGCTATGGCGCCCTGATCGAAGTCGAGCAGTACTGGCAGTCGCTGGGCTACGTCACCGGGGATCTGCTCTACACCGTTTCCCTCGCCCCCGGCGACGAGGCCCGCGTCGCCATCCTCGACCGCCGCTGGGCGACTCCCGATGAGGCCCCGGGCGGCGCACCCATCTCCGGCATCCCGCGCCCTCGGCCGCTCGAGCAGCTCGCCCGGCAGGCCGCCAGTGCGCCCCTGGCCGCCGCCCTGTCGGAGTCCGACGGCAGTCTGCCGCTCGAGCCGCTGGTCTTGGCACCCGGCGACACGCACCTCGAGGTGATCGCCACGGAGACGAGCCGACAGCTGCTCGATCAGTCGGCGCAGCTCGCCGCGCTCATCCGGCGCCGGCCGCTCGAGGTCGTCGAAACGGGACCGAACACGAACGGCCTTCCCCTGGGCACGCCGGTCCGGACGGTGCGGAATCCGGACGGGCATCCTGTCGCCTTTCATTACTTCGAGCCGCTGGAGCGCTGGCGGGTCGGCGCGCGCGCGGCGCGGCTGCGGCCGGTGGTGCTCGTGCCGTTTCAATTCCCCAACCTGGCGTCGCGGCCTCAGATCCAGCGCTTCGGACGGATCCTGCGCCGAACGCTGCTCGACCGCGACCTGGTTCCGGATCTCGAATGGATGGCGGGACTGAGCACGCCGAACGGCACAGAGGCACCGCAAACTGCGCTTCCGGTCTCCGAGCTTCGGTTGATCGTGCAGATCGATCCCAACGCCCCACCGCTCGACCTGCGCCAGGTGTGGTGCTACCTCCACGTCGATCAGACCCGCTACACCGTCCACTTCTTTCCGGTCGACCCCAGAGTCCCGGTCGAGCCGGGGTTCGCCGCGCCGCGACCCACGCGCTGGATCGGCGCGATCCGTCTCGCGGACTTCCACCAGCATCCGCTGCGCTTCCCCGGCCATCTGGCGCTCGAGAATGGCACCCGCTCCACGTTGGCATTCACCCAACTCGTGCTCGAAGGCCGGGCCGGGGACACCTGGAAACGTCTGCTGGCGGTGAAGGACTTCGCGCTGGCGGGGCAAACCGAGGCGCGGTTGGCCAGCCTCGCGGCGCTCGCCGAGCGCAACGGAGTCGACCCGCGTGAGGGACGGATCGTCGAGCACCTGGCCAACCACCTGCCCTTCTATGCGGCGGCGATCATCGCGGCCGGAGACCCCGCCCTGCGTCAGGCGGCGATCGGCAAAGTGCGGGATGCCACCGGCCGCTCGCTCGCGGATCTGATCGACCATCGGATCGTCGGCTTCCTCGGGAATTACGTCGCCTGCCCGCTGCGATCGACGGCGTCGCTCCCACCCAACCTGCAGGCCGCATTCGCGGAGGCCACCTGGGCGAGCAACAGACCGGTCGAGGAGATCGTGACGACCTTGCCGCTGCCCGGGGTCTGGCTCAGCCAGCAAAGCCTGGCGGCCCCGTCCACCGCTGAAGCCACACACGCCGAGGCCACAGGTCCGACCGACCGCCGACGCTGGCGCGGAGGGGCTGGAGCCTAGACGCGATCCCGGCCGCGCCTGTCAGCTTCCTGACAGGTTCTCCCGGTAGGTTGTTGCGCAGTATGCGTCTTCCACTCTCCATCGTCGCCGCGTGGGCCGGGCTGGTGATCGGCCGACTCGGCGCCCAGCAACCGGTGACCCGCGCGGCGGCGCGCAGCGCCGCGCTGCAACGGGGATCCCGCGCCGCGCTGAATCGCGCGGACACCGCCGCCGCAGCGGCGTTGACGCACGACGCGCGTGTGTATCCCAATCCGTCGCTCGCTGCCACCTACACGAAGGACGTTCCCAACTACCATTTCATCGCGGACGTTCCGCTCGACCTCCCCTGGCTGCGCTCGTCGCGCATCGGGGCGGCAACCGCGGCGCAGGACGCCGCCCGGTTCGGCTTCGCGTTCGAGCAGGCCGCGATCACCTTCGCGCTCGACACGACCTACACCGGTGCGCTTGCGGCCGCCGCGCATGCCCGGCTGTCACACCGCACGGCCACCGACGCCGACACGCTGCTCGCCCTCGCCCGCCTGCGACGGGAGGTGGGCGATGTAGCGGAGCTGGATGTCCAGCTGGCCGAGGTCAACGCCGGGCAGCTGGCCAACATCGCCGCCGGGGACTCCGCGGCCGCGGTGGATGCCGTGCTGGCCGTGCAGCTCGCCATGGGCCAGCAGGCGGAATCGGTCGCGATCGTGCTGGTCGATTCCCTGGAGCCTTCGGTCGACAGCGTCGGCATGCCTTCCAGCGACCCGCTCCCCGTGGCCGCGGCGCGAGCGAATCTGCGTGCCGGGGAAGAGGCTCTGACCCTCGCCGACCGCCGGCTGTTCCCCGCCCCGAGCCTGCAGATCGGCGTCGAAGGGGGCGACCCGGCCGGCCCGACCGGCTCGCTCCCCACGATCGGCCTCTCGCTGCCGATTCCCCTGTTCAACTGGAACGGTGGCGAGAAAGCCCAGGCCGAAGCATCGCGCGACCGCGCGCAGGCGGTGCTCGATCTCGTCCAGCGTGAGTCTCGAGCGGAGCTGTCGCGCGCCCGGCGATCCGTCACGCTGACCCGCGCGCGGGTGGAGCGGGATCGCCGGCTGTTGGCGAGCGCCGAGCGCGTCGCGGCGATGTCGTTGCAGGCGTACGCGGAAGGCGCCATCGCGCTTCCCAACGTCCTCGAGGCCCAGCGGAACGCCCGCGAAGCCTTCGCCCGCTATATCGATGACCTGGCAGCCGCGAACAATGCCGTTGCGGCGCTTCAGCTCGCCGCAGCCGCGGAGCAACCGTGACCAGATTCCGCCTCGCCATGACGGTCACCGGGCTCGCGCTGGCTTGCCACGGGCGCGGGGAGTCGCCCGAGGGGAAGGAAGCCTCGAAGGTGCGGGTCGGCACCGCCCCGGTAACGGCACAGGCATTTCCCCAGCTTGTGAACGTGATCGGGACCATCGTGCCTCGGCCGGGCCGATTCGCGTCGCTCGCCGCGCCGGCTCCGACGCGGGTCGCCCAGATCTTCGTCGCCCAAGGACAACGGGTCGCGGCCGGAGACTCGCTCATCGAGTTCGAGCGGGCGCCCTTCGACGCCGCGGCGAAGAGCGCCGAAGCCGCTTTGCTCAGTGCCCAACACGGGTATGCCCGCGCCGTGCGACTGGTGCAAGCCGGGATTCTCCCGCAGAAGGATTCCGATCAGGCGGCCGCGGACCTGGCGCAGGCCGAGGCCGGGGCCGTGACCGCCCGCCGCTCGCAGCAGCTGGCCACCTTGCGGGCCCCGATCAGCGGCGTCGTCACGGCGATGCACGGAGTATTGGGATCCGCGGTGGACCCGAGCCAGCCGCTGGTCGAAGTGGCGGATCCCAGCACCCTGGACGTCGTGTTCAACGTCACGCCCAGCGAAGCCGCGCAGGTGCGGGTCGGCGACACCCTGCGGGTCACCGCGAGCGGTGGCGGCGAGGCGTTGGGAACCGGCGTGGTCACGGCGGTCGGCGCCTCCGTCGACACGGCGACCCGCGCCGTGCCGGTGCGCTCCCGCATCCCCCGCCCCGCCAGGCCGCTGCGCATCGGGGAATCGGTATCGGGCGGGATCGTTTCGGCGGTCCACCCCCGAGCGCTGACGGTCCCGCTCGCGGCCCTGGTCCCGCTGGGCGATGGATACCAGGTGTTCGTGGTGGACAGCGCCGGGGTCGCGCACGCCCGACCCGTGACGGTCGGTGCCCGCACCGAAACGCAGGCCGAGATCCTACAGGGCCTCCAGACGGGTGAGGTCGTCGTCACGAGTGGCGCGTACGGTATAGAGGAAGGCACGACGGTCTCTCGGGATCAGCCGTGAAGTGGTTCGAAGTGCTGTCCCGCCAGCGACGCCTCGTCTATCTGGTCGTGGGCTTCCTTACCGTGGCGGGACTGTGGGCGGCGCTCACGCTCCCTTCGGCGATCTACCCCGAGCTCCAGTTCTCCCGCATCACGGTGGTCGCTCAAGGCTCGACCTTGGGGGCGCGGCAGGTGGTTTTCAGTGTCACCCGTCCCCTCGAGGAGGCGATCAGCCTGGTTCCCGGCGTGACCCGGGTCCACTCGCACTCGATCAGGGGTGCCACGGAGATTCAGGTCACCTTCGCCCCCAGCACCGACATGGCCTACGCCCTCCAACTGGTGCGGGCCCGGGTGAACCAGGTTCAACGGGACCTGCCGGCGGATCTGGATATCGAGGTCGAGCGCCTCGCGCCGTCGTTGTTCCCGATCCTTTCGTACAACCTGGAGGGGGGTGACCCGGCGACCCTGTACGACATCGCCCGCTACGACATCAAGCCCCTGCTCTCCCGGGTGCCGGGCGTGGGGCGCGTCGAGGTCCAGGGGTCCGACGTGCGGGAGATCGCCGTGGTGGCCGACCCCGCGCGCCTGACCGCCCTCGGGATGACGTATGCGGATCTGGCCGACGCTATCCGGCAGGCCGTGACGGTTCAGGCCGTGGGCCGTGTGGCGCAGGACTACCGGCAGTACTTGATCGTCACCGCGCAGGAAGCGCACACGCCGGAGGATGTCGGCGCGGTCGTGATCGGTCCGGGGCTGCGGGTGCGCGATGTCGCCGCCGTGCAGCTCGGCACGGCCGATCGCACGCGCATCATTGCCGGCGACGGCCGCCCCGCCGCTCTTCTCAATGTGACGCGACAGGTCGGCGGCAACACGGTCGCCGTCGCCGACAGCGTCGCCCGTATCGCCGCCGGCCTGGCGCAGAGCTTGCCCCCGGGGGTGCGGCTCCGGCCGGTGTACGACCAGGCCGCGCTCGTACGCGACGCGGTTCGAGCGGTGCGCGATGCCATGCTGGTGGGAGCCGCCCTCGCCGTCCTCGTGCTGCTCCTGTTCCTGGGACACGCCCGGATCACCGCGATCAGCGCCGCCTCGATTCCCCTGACCCTGGCGATCACCGTATTCGTGATGGGCCGCCTCGGCCAGTCGTTCAACTTGATGACCCTCGGTGCCATGGCGATCGCCATCGGCCTCGTGATCGACGACGCGGTCGTGATCACCGAGAACATCGCCAGGCATCTGGCGCTATCGTCCGATCGCGGGTCGGCCATTCGCGCCGCCGTTCAGGAGCTGATCTGGCCGGTCACAACCTCGACGATCACGACCGTCGTCGTCTTCCTCCCGCTCGGCCTGCTGCAGGGGGTCGCGGGGCAGTTCTTCGCGGCTCTCGCTACGACATTGACGGTCGCGGTGCTCGTATCCCTCGGCCTCGCCCTCACGCTGATCCCGCTCCTCGCCGAGGCGTTCGTGACGCCCCACGACGTCGCCGCCACGCCGCCCCCCGCCCTCGCCAGAATCCATCACGCCCTGGGCGAGCTGGGCCCTCGCTATGAAAGCGCCTTGCGGGTGGTGCAGCGACATCCTCGCCGGATGCTCGTCGCCGCGGCGGTCCTGGCCGCGGCCGGATTCGGCGCCTGGCGCCTCGTCGGCACCGAGTTCCTCCCGGAGATGGACGAAGGGGCGTTCGTGCTCGACTACTTCACCCCGGGCGGCACCGCCCTGACGGAGACGAATCGCCAGGTGGCGATCGCCGAATCGATTCTCGCCGCGACCCCGGAGATCCAGGCGACCTCGCGCCGCACCGGAGCCGAGCTGGGACTCTTCGCCACGGCGCAGAACTCCGGGGACCTCGTCGCGCGACTCAAGCCGAGCGGAGACCGCTCCCGCAGCATCTTCGCCGTGATCGACGACGTGCGGGACCGGATCAGCTCCGCCGCGCCGCGGCTGCACATCGAGTTCGTCCAGATCCTCTCCGACGTCATCAATGATCTGGCCGGCGCGGCCCGTCCGGTGGAGATCAAACTGTTCGGTGAGCCGCTCGATACCCTCGAATCATTCGCCCAACGGCTGGCGCCCCACCTGGAACACATCAACGGCATCGAGGATCTCTACAGCGGCGTCAGTGAGCCGTCCGCCGAGCTCATGATGCAGGTGGATCAGGCGGAGGCCGACCGCATCGGGATGACGCCGACCGACGTGGGCGACGCGGTCAGCGGGGCCCTGCTGGGGCTCCCGGCGGGCGAGGTGCGGCGCGAAGACCGGCCGGTGATGGTACGGGTGCGGGCACCCGATTCCCTGCGGTTCGATCCGCTGCGGCTCGGAGCGCTCCCGGTCGTGAGCCCCAAAACTCGGCGCGTCACGCCGCTCGGCAGCCTCGCGAGATTTACGCCGACGACCTCCCGGCTGGGTCTCGATCGGGAAGATCAGCAGCAGATGATCACGATGACGGCGGACGTCAGCGGTCGCTCCCTCGGCAGCATCATGCAGGACGTGAGGCACGTGCTTGCCTCGACCAGGCCACCGGAGGGCATCCGCGTGGTGCTCGGGGGCCAATACGCCGGTGAGGTACAGGCGTTCCAGGCTCTGCTCCTGGTTCTCGGCCTTGCCGCGGTCAGCGTCTGTGCGGTGATGGTGGTGCAATTCGAGTCGTTTGTCGAGCCGCTGGTCGTCTTGCTGGTCGCCCCAGTGTCCTTTGTCGGATCGCTCGCCCTGTTGCTCGCCACGGGGACCGCGCTGAACGTGTCCTCGTTCATGGGGCTGATTCTGCTGGTCGGCCTGATCGTCAAGAACGGGATCATTCTGCTCGATTTCACACGACTGCGGATGCGCGAGGGAGGCCTGGCGTTGGAGACGGCGATCCGGGAGGCCGCCCGCATCCGGCTGCGGCCGATTCTGATGACGACGTTGTGCACGTTGTTCGGGCTGCTGCCGCTGGCGCTGGGACTGGGCGCGGGAAGCGAGCTGCAACGACCGCTGGCCATGGCGGTCATCGGCGGCCTCGCTCTGTCCACCCCCATTACGCTCTTCGCCGTCCCGACGCTGCTCGTGGCGATTCGCGGACCGGGCTACACGATCACACCGGACCGGGCCCCCTGATGCGCGGCGGAAGCCTCACGACGCCAGCGCGAACCGGATACTGACTCTGGTCCCCGCGCCCGGCGCCGACTGGATCGCGATGTCGGCCCCGTGCGCGTCGGCGATCCATCGGGCGATCGCCAGCCCCAAGCCAGCCCCTTCCGCCTGCTGGCGAGCCGGGTCGCCACGGTAGAATCGCTCGAAGATGTGAGGAACCTGCTCGACCGGGATCCCGATCCCGGTGTCCGCCACCACCACTTCCGCGTGTCCGTCCGTCGCGGCCACGTCGAGCCGGACTTGCCCTCCCGGGGGCGTGAACTTGATCGCGTTGTCGAGCACGATGAGAAACAGCTGCCGGAGGAGGGCTGCGTCGCCGGCGATGCGTGCCTCCTCAAACGCGCCGACCTCGAGCTTGACCCCCTTGTGGTCCGCCAGCGCTCGGGCCGCTTCGACGGCGTTCATGGCCGCGTCGTCCAGATAGAGCGGCTCGCGGGCGATCGGCCGGTCGCCGCTCTCGGCGCGCGCCAGCGTCAACAGGTCGCCCACGATGCTCCCCAGCCGACCGGCCTCGCGCTCGATCGCCTGGAACGCCGCTGCATCGGTCCCAGGCTCGCGCGGCGCCCCCAGGGCCAGCTCGGCACGGGTCCGTACGATGGTGATCGGGGTGCGCAGCTCGTGGGCCGCGTCGGCCATGAACCGCCGCATCTGATCCATCGACCGCTCGATCGGCGCGGTCGATTGCCGCACCAGCAGGTATCCCCCCCCTCCCACCAGCAGGATCGCCACGAAGGCCGCCGCCGTGAACGCCTCGATCAGGGTGGCGAACTGGTCCTCGAGCTCGAGCCGGTCGGCGACGGCGATCGCGATATAGCTGGTTTGCGCGGTGCTGAACCGTTCGGCGTGCAGGCGCACGTCGTGATCGTTGGGCGCGTCGATGTCGCGATCGACTCGCCCCCGAACCACCGCTTCCAGCGCCGCCGTCCGCGTCCAGGAAGGGGCCGAGTCTGGCTTCAACGGCCGTCCGGCGGAGTCGAAGAGGAACAGCAGGCGGTCGGGGATGTGCAGCTCGTCGACCGCATCCATCACCGTTCCGGTCGCGTGGGCCCGCTCCACCTCGCGAATCCGGGCCGCTCTGGTCAGGGCTTCAGTAGCAGCTTGCAGAGAGAGGTCCAGCTGGCGTGACATCTGCCGCCGTACGGCCAGGAAGAGCCCCCCGCCCAGCAGCACGAGGATCGCGGTGAACACTCCGGCATACCAGAGCGTCAGTCGCCAGCGCACCCGTCTGAGAGCGCGATCGGAGGTCATGGGCCGAAGCGGTAGCCTACGCCGCGCTGGGTGCTGATCAGTTTGGGCTCGAAGTCGTCGTCGATCTTGCGCCGCAGCCGCCGCACCAGGACGTCGAGCACGTTGGCGAAGGGGTCGTGGTTGTCATCCCAGAGGTGGGCCGTAATCGTCGGGCGGTCGAGCACCCGTCCCTGGTGCCGGGCGAGCAGCTCGAGGAGGGCGAACTCTTTCGCGGTGAGACCGATCGTCCGCCCACCCCGCCGGACCGTGCGTGTCGCGACGTCGAGCTCCAGGTCCGCGATCCGAAACGCGCTCGGGGCCAGAGCCGGCGCCCTGCGCGCCAGAGCGTGGAGCCGCGCCAGGAGCTCGCGGAACGCGAACGGCTTGGTGAGGTAATCGTCGGCGCCGGCGTCGAGCCCGCGGACCCGGTCGTCCACGCCATCCAGGGCGGTCAGCATCAGGACGGGAGTCGTGACACCCGCCCGGCGCACTTCCGCGCAGAGATCGAACCCGGTGCCGCCACCGGGGAGACGCACGTCGAGGATGATGACGTCGTAGTCGCCGAGGGTGGCCCGCTCGACGCCGTCGGGGAAGGTGGCCGCGAGGGTGGGGTCGATGCGCTGCGCGCGGAGGCCGTCCCGCAGGAGGCCGGCCAGCTCGGGGTCGTCTTCTACGATCAGCACCCGCACGAGGGCTCGCGGCGTTTGTGGAGAATGCGCCCGGGAGGATTCGAACCTCCGACCCTCGGCTTAGAAGGCCGATGCTCTATCCAACTGAGCTACGGGCGCGCTATGTCACACCAGAAGTTAAGCAGGTCAGGCCGATGCGCTAAGCGGTGGTGCCATTGGTGGTGCCAAAGCTCCAAGCTCAAGCCCCAAGAAGGAAGACGCATGCCCTGCTCTGGCGGCCGCCGCGGGCCGACAGCGAAGACTCACCAGGTGGGCGGACAACACGCTCAGGCTGGGACACACGTCAGCCGAACCGCGTCCTCGCCAACGCGATCGCTGGCAATAATGCGGAGTGGTGGCCGGGCACCGGCAAAGTACGGCTTGCCGCCGCCAAGCACGAACGGGCGGAAGTAGAGACGATATTCGTCGATAAGACCGAGATCGGTGAGGCTCCCCGCCAGGGCGGGCCCCGCGACGTCGATTTCACCCTCGACGTCCTCCTTCAGTCTGCGCACAAACGCGTCGACGTTCTCCGCGACGAGTGTGACGTTCGCGCCGACCGACTTCAGCGTACGTGAGACGACCCATTTCGGCTGCGCCCGCCACGCCGCCGCGAAGTCGTGGTCGTCCGCATCCCACGCCGGTCGATCCTCGTCCCAGTAGCGCATGATCTCGTACATCCGTCGACCATACAAGCCGCCGGCCAGGCCGCGGAAGTGATCCGTGAAATGACGGCCAAGCGCAACGCCAGGCGGAGGCAATTCCAGGCGACCCGCGACGCCATCGACGTAGCCGTCGAGGGACTGCATCATGCTGAAAACGAGCTTGCCCATGCCGTCACACCTCCGCATGAATGTCCGACAGGATTTCTTGCGGTACTCCGACCTCGAAGGCGAAGGTGCTCGACACGACGTACTTGTTTGCCGCGTCGATCGTCCGGGCGAAGGGAGTACCGCCGACGGGGTAGACTGGCAACGTAGGGATACCATTCCGGGAGCCCTTACGCCACCGTGCCTGACCGGGTTCGGGGGGCCCCCAACACTTGCAGAGCAGCCGATCAATGCCGATGATTATAGTAAATCGCTGGGAGGCTCATCAGATCATGAATCGGCTGAAAACAACCCTCAGAGTGACCGTGTTCGCCTTCGGCATGGTGCTCCTTGGGGCAGCCAGGGCGCGGGCACAGACGGTGACAGGCACGGTGCAGAGCTCGGGCGTCTCAATCGTCGGGGCCACGGTGCGCCTGCTGGAGCTCGATCGCGTCGTGCGCACGGGCGCCCACGGGCAGTTCACCTTCGTCAATGTGCCCCATGGGACCTACACTGTCTTTGTGGGGATGCTGGGCTACGCGGCGGCGGCCGATACCGTCCGCCTCGTCGGCGATACCGCTACGACCACATTCGATCTCAAGCCAACCGCCATCCCGCTCGCCGAGGTGGTCGTTTCGGCCTCGCCGGTGCCGCGAGCGGCCAACGACCTATACCAATCGACGGCATCCAAGTCGCAGGGGGTGTTTCTCAACAGCGCCGGGATGAGCGTCGCCGAGAAGCTTGCCGACCTCCCCGGGGTAACGGCGCGCCTCAATGGCTCCGCCCCCGCCCGCCCGATCCTGCGGGGCCTGGGCGACAATGAGGTGTTGGTACTGGAGAACGGCCTACGGATGGGCGACATCGCGACGTTTGACCCGGCGCACGCAACCCCGATCGAGGCGATCGCCGTCTCGCAGATCGACGTGGTGCGAGGACCGGCGACGATCCTGTACGGGCCCAACACGATCGGCGGTCTCGTGAATGTGATCACGAATACCGTGCCGACCGTCACGGGCCGCTCCGTCTCAGGTACCGCGGCGATCGAGCTCAACTCCGTGAGCGATCAGTACGCCGGCTATTTCAACAACGTGTTCAGTAGCGGCAACCACGCATTCCAGATTTCTGCCGGCGGGGTCCATACGCAGGACATTCGGATTCCTTCCGGCACCCAGGTGGATCCCGCGAGCGGCATGGCGTTCACCCTGGACCACATGCCACAGACGTTCAATCACAGCGGCGAAGTGGGCCTCGGCTATTCCTACCAAAGCGAAGTCGCCACCATCGGCCTAGGCACCAAGCATTACGAGATGAACTACGGGATCCCCGGGGTCCCGCCGAACCCCAACTGGATCAACGTCCCCCCGACCACGTCTCGCATCACGCAAGCGCGCAACACGGTCGAGCTGCGCGGACTGTTGAACGTCGGCGGCTCGTTCGTGAAGCAGTGGAAGCTGGACGCGAATTACAACGACTACGGGCACTCCGAATTCCCGACCGCGCAGGATTCGTCCGGCGTGTCGGACCCGCAGGCGAATCACTTCCACGAGCGCGAGTTCAACGGCAGCCTGCAGCTGCGACACCAGCCCCTGGGTCGCCTCGAGGGCACCTTCGGGATGTGGGCGAACGTGCAGGATTTGACGATCGAGGGCGATCAGCCGCTGGGACCGAATTCGCTGACCACCGACGTGGCCGGGTATGCCTACGAAGAGTATCATGCCGCCGCATCGACTCGGCTCCAGGCCGGCCTCCGGTACGACTACAACAAGATCCAGACCCGGCCCTACCCGCAGTCGACGGATTCCGTGTTTCAGACGATCAACGCCTCCCGCCAGGCCAATGCGGTGACGGCGTCGCTCGGCAGTATCCACCAGTTCACCCCGAGCGTGACCGGATCCATCAGCCTCGCCCGCTCGTTCCGGGCGCCTACGGTGCAGGAGTTGTTCGCCAACGGCCTCGACGCGGCGAGCGGGACCTACACCATCGGCGACTCGACGCTCGGTCCCGAGACGGGTGTCGGCATGGATGCTTCGCTGAAGGGGAGCCTGGCCACCGTGGCCTTCGAGATCTCTCCCTACGTCAACGTCATCGACCACTACATCTACGGGTTCTTGCGAGGCGACACGATCCAGAATTTCCCGGTCCGTCAATTCGCCGCCGCCCGGGCTCGCCTGGCTGGAGTCGAAGCGAGCGTCACGTTCCAGCCGGTGCCGCGCCTTGCGATTACGGCGAGCGGCGACTACGTGAATGCGGAGGACACCCAGCGGCACCAGCCGCTGCCGTTTACGCCGCCACTGCGGGGCTTGCTCCGGGGCACCTACCAAGACCACAGGTATCTGGGCACGATCGAATGGCGGATGGCCGCCAGTCAGCCGCGGCTGGGAGAAGGTGAGACCCCGACGAGCGGATACGCGGTCATGAACGTCGGGGTGGGGGTGCGCCTGGTGCAAGGCGGCCTCTTGCACAGCATCAGCCTGCACTGCGACAACGTGTTCAACACCGAGTATCGCGATCACCTGTCGGTAATCAAGGATTTCCTGCCCCAGCCGGCCCGCGGATTGCGGTTGAACTACGAACTGTCGTATTGAAAGCACAGTCTCCGGGCACGGGGACTCACTCGCGGGTCTGCCACTCCTTCAAGGGAAGGCCACGCTCGAACTGCCTGGCGCAGCTCGGGCAGAGGCCGTGGGTGAACTCGGCTTCGGAGTGCTCGCGGACATAGACCTCAACTTCATGCCAGACGTCAGCGGCGTCTCGGATCTTCTTGCAGCCGGCGCAGATCGGCAACAGTCCGCTCAGCAGTTTTACCCGCGTCAGCGACTCCTCCAGCTCGCGATGCTGCCGCACCGCCAGCGCCTTGGTCGATTCGTGCTCCACCAGATCCCGATAGGCGCGCTGGTGCACGACCAGCTCGAAGCCGGCGAATACGGCGATCAACGTCATGGCGGCGACCCGCTCGCGATCGATCCCGCCCGCCAGGATCCCGAGGACCAACGGGACGAAGAGCGAGCCGAGCAGGATCTTGAAGGCCGGTCGGTCGGGCATCAGCGTCACCAGCCCTCCGGCGACGAGGCCGGCGAGCACGACGATGCTGAGCGCCACGAGCTGGAAAGGAACGTGCACCGCCAGGAGGCCTGCGCCGCATCCCCAGATCAAGGCACTGGCGGCGACCCAAAGCCTGAGTCCGTGGCGGATCTGCTGCGCGGACGGGTTGGTGCGGAGCACGCGCCTTCGCCACCAGGTTCGTCCGAGCGCCGCCGCGGTGACGGCGAGGCCCCACACGACGAGGCTCGTTAGTGGAACCACGTGGAACAGGAAACCCACCGACACCGCAGCGAGGGCGACCAGGGCCAGCTCCGCGATCGGTGAAGCCTGCAGCAACCGCAGCGTCAGCGCCTGGTCGAGCTCGGCATCCCGAGCGGGTTCCTGGGTCATCGGAACAACGCTAGGTCAGGTGAGCGTCCGCGCAAGTCCGCCTAAGAGGAGCGCGAGAAGCTGTTGCAGGGGCGACGTTCCTGCGGGAATGAGTCGGGGCGCCGGGATTTGAACCCGGGACCTTCTGGTCCCAAACCAGACGCGCTACCGGACTGCGCCACGCCCCGCGACTCGGTGCGACGGCTCGAACGCTAACACGCCCGGCCGCCGAACGAAACGGGGCGCCGACGCTTCAGTCTTCGACGCTCTTGTTGCGCTTCCGGTAGGCCACGATGAGGACAGTGGTGCAGATCAGAAACGACGGGATCATCAGGATGACCATGCTCCGGAGCATGGCGCTCATCGCGTGGACCTGCTCCGGCGTGTTCATGTTCATGGCAGGAGCCGCATGTGCAACATGCGGTAGGCATCCGGCCAGATGTGGTCCATCAGCAGCAACGCGAACACCACCGTGGGCACCACACACCAGAAGAGGATGGCCCGCTCAAAGCGCAGGTGCATGAAGTACAGCAGGCCGATCCCGGCCTCGATCAGGGCGAGGGCGAGCAGCGCCGCGAAGAGCCGCGGCGTGGGCCAGTGCGCCATGGTCAGCGCGACCTCGACCGCCACGATGGCGAGCAGGGCGATCCACACGGCGACGTACGTGCGCATGGTTGGCTGATGTGCGGTGGCGGTGGTTCCCATCGATCGAGCTCCCTTGCGCCGGCCTAGCGGGCGTTCATCAGGTAGACGAGCGGGAAGACGAACATCCACACCAGATCGACAAAGTGCCAGTACAGGCCGACCGTCTCGACGTGCCCGGCGTTCAAGCGCCCGCGGCCGAACATGGCCGCGACGACGGAGATCGCGATCGCCCCCGAGATCACGTGCAACAGGTGCAATCCGGTGATCCCAAAAAACGTGGCCCCGAACAACGCGGGCCCGCCGAGCGGGTTGTGCGACGGGGACCAACCCTCATGGATCATGGCGGCCCACTCGCGCAGGTGCAGCCCGGCAAACGCCAGACCGAGCAGAATCGTGGCACTCATCCACCGCAGGGCCGCGGACGTGCGACCAGCTTGCGCGGCCGCCACGCCGCCCAGCATCGTGAGGGAGCTGGTGAGCAGGATCGCCGTCATGACGACCCCGTTGACGATCGAAGACGCCGCGAAGGGTCTGGTCCAGTCGGGCGAGCCGACCCGAACGTACCCATAGGCGAAGAGAATCGCGCCGAAGGTCGCCGCGTCGGCCATGATGAAGAGCCACATGGCGAGCTTCTTCGACTGGATGCCGAACGGCGATTCCTCGATCGCGCCGTGCGCTGCCGGGGCGCCTACCCCCATCACCATCCCGGGATGACTCACGTCTCCTCCACCGACAGGATTACAGGCGAACGGTCAAGAGCAGCAGGAGATACAGCCACAGCACCGCCATGAAGTGCCAGTACAGCGCGGTCGCGCCATAGACCGGCTCGGCCAGGGAGGCGGGCACCTGCCCGAGGCGGCGCAGCAGATAGATCAGCCCGGCGATCCCTCCCAGGACATGGAGGGCATGCACCACGGTGAACACGTAGAAGAACGCGTTGCTGGGCCCCGTGGCGAGCACCAGACCCTGGGCCACGAGATTGCGCCAGGCCAGCACCTGCCCGCAGACGAATAGGAGCCCCAGGCCCAAGGTCACCGCCACCCAGGTCGAGGCGCCCTGCGCCGGCGCATCTCCCAGCGCCGCAGCGCGCGTCATCCGTGGTCGCGCCAGCTCGAGCGCGCCGCTACTCGCCAGGAGTATCAGGGTGTTGACGTACAGCAGCGCGGGAATCCGGAAGTGGATCCAGTCCGTGCCGCTCCCCTGGCGCACCACGAAAGCGCTCGTGAACGCCGTGAACGTCATCGTGATCGCCGCGATCCCGACCCACACGCCGGTCCGGGAAGCTCGGGAGGCCTCGACGCGCACCGGAATCATGCGCCGGCGGGGTCGGTCTGCATCAGGTAATCCCCGTTGGGGCCCTTCACCCCATACTCATCCGGGCCGCGATACACGATCGGGTGCGTGTCCCCGAAGTTGTTGGGCGGCGGCGGCGTAGTGGTCGTCCATTCCAGCGTGGTCGCCTCCCACGGATTGTCGGGCGCGGCGGGCCCGCGGAACCGGCTCCAGATGAGATTGATGAAGAAGAGCAGCTGGACCGCGCCGGTGAAGAGCGCGGCGATGGTGATGAACTGGTGCAGCGGCTGGGCACTCTGCATATAGTCGTCGGTAAATGCCGAGTAGCGGCGCACGTTGCCGGCGAGCCCCAGATAGTGCATCGGCATGAAGATGCCGTACACGCCGATCAGGGTGAGGGCAAAGTGCCACTTGCCGAGCGTTTCGTTCATGAACCGGCCGAACATCTTCGGGAACCAGAAGTAGGTGGCGGCGAAGATCCCGAACATGGCGGCCACACCCATCACGAAATGGAAGTGACCGACGACGAAATAGGTGCCGTGCAGGTAGATGTCGATCGACGGCTGCGCCAGGAAGAATCCGCTGATCCCGCCACTCACGAACACCGAAATGAATCCCAAGCAAAAGAGCGAGGCCGCGGTGAACCGCAGCTTGGCGCCGTAGAGACTGCCGATCCACAGGAGCGTGGCGATCGTGGCCGGAATGGTGATGATCAGCGTGGGGACCGAGAACAACATGGCGGAGAACGGGTTCATCCCGGAGAGGAACATGTGGTGGCCCCACACCACGTAACTCAGGAACCCGATGGCGGCCATGCACCCGATCAACACGCGGGGCCCGAGCAAGGGCTTCCGGATATGGGCCGCGAGGATATGCGAGACGATTCCGAATCCCGGCAGAATCGCGATGTACACCTCGGGATGCCCGAAGAACCAGAACAGGTGCTGCCACAGGAGCGGCGATCCCCCGGCGTGCGGCTGCAGCCGGTCCGAGATGACGAGCCCGGCCGGGATGAAAAAGCTGGTTCCCGCCACCCGATCGAGCACGAGGAGGATGCAGGCGGGCAACAGCACCGCGAACGCGATGAGCCCGATCACCGAAGTGATGAACCACGCCCAGGTCGAATAGGGCATGCGGCCGAGGGTCATCCCTTTAGTGCGCAGGTCCAGGGTGGTGGCGATGAAATTCAACGAGCCCAAGAGCTGCCCGATACAGAAGATCGCGATCGACAGCCCCCACAGCGTCTGACCCAGCCCCTGCCCCGGGCCCGCATCCTTGCCAACCGCCGAGAGCGGCGCGTACGCGGTCCACCCCGACAGCGGGGCACCCTCCGGCACGAAGAACGCCGCGAGCAGGACGAGGAAGGCGACGAAGGTGACCCAGAACGACATCATGTTGAACCGCGGGAACGCCATATCCTCGGCGCCGACCTGGATCGGCAGGAAGTAGTTCCCGAACCCCGCGAACGGCGCCGTCGTCAGCACGAAGAACACCATGATGGTGCCGTGCATGGTCATGAGCGACAGATACAGCTCGGGGGTCATGACGCCGCCCGCCGCCCCGCTCGGGTAGAGCGTCGAGAGGCCGGGAATCGCCAGCTTGGGGTAGCCCAGGTGGAGTCGCATCAACCAGGAGAGGATCATCCCGACCGTAACTGCGACGAGGGCCAGCCCCAGGTACTGCTTGCCGATCACCTTGTGGTCGAGGCTGAACACGTACCGGCGCAGGAAGCTCGCCGGGACTTCGCGTTTCAGCTCGGCAATTTTGGCTTTGGTCTCGCGCACGTGGGTCATTGGTTCGCCTGATCCTTCAGCCACTGGTCGTAGTCCGCCTGGGACTTGACCTCGAGGAACGCCCGCATGTTGTAGTGACCCAGGCCGCACAGCTGGGTGCAGACGATCTCGTACTTCCCGGGGGTCGTGGCCGTGAAATGCAGCGGGATCACGAGTCCGGGCACGAAGTCCTGCTGGATCCTGAGCGCCGGGACGTAGAAGGAATGGCCGACGTCCTTGGCGTGCATGTTGAGCAGGACAGGCTTGTTCACCGGGACCACGAGCGAGCTCGACACGATGTCGTCCCGCGCCGTGGTGTCGTTGGCCGGGTCGAGGCCGAAGAAATTGGAGCTGCCTTCGTCGATCAGATCGGGATGCAACCCGCCGAACTTGCCGTCGGGGCCGGCATACCGGAAATAGTAGGCGAACTGCTCGGCCTGGACGTCGATCTGGAGGGACGCCGGGTCGGCCGGCGTGAGATACATCCCGGCCCAGACTTTGGACCCGACGAGGGACAGCGTCACGACCTCGATCCCGACCAGCACCGTCGCGATCACGACCATCGGGGTCGGGCCGCCGGGGAAACTCTTGATCGGGCGCGCCGGATCGTTCCCGGCGAACCGCCAGACGAAGAACGCCAGGGTCAGCTGCGCGGCGACGAAGAGCACGCCCGACGCCGTCATCGTCTCCAGCAGCTGGTGATCGATCCCCTCGCCCAGGACGGAGACGTCCGGCGGCATCCACCAGGTGTGCATCACGAAAAAGGCCGTGGAAACGATGGCGATGACCGCCACCAGCAGCGCGAAGAGTTTGCCCACGATCCCCGCCCCGCCTTAGTACGGCAGGGCTTTGAAGACGAACTTCACCGGCGGCGTCGCGCCGTCGCCGACCGTGACCTCCTGGGTCTGCGTCCCGAAGCGCTCGTGCCACGCCGTGAGGGTGTACTTGCCGGGGGGAAGCCCCTTCAGGGTGAACGCCCCGTCCTCTCCGGTGACCGCGTAGTGCGAGGTGGAGAGGACGATGAAGTACCCATGCATCCACGGATGCACGTTGCATTTCACCGGAATGAACTCCGGCTTGTCGTAGGTCGCGTGGATCGGCGGCGCGCCGGGGGGCTGCGACTTGTTCCACTCCGCGTTGTCCTTGGCGAGCGGATGGATGTTATGCGAGGTCTGGTCGTCGTTGTAGATCTCGAGCGGCTGGTTCGTCTGCATCACTGCCACGTGCGGGACGTACTGGCAGCCCTTCTGATCGTAGCGAACGGCCGTGGTCGCAGCGGCGGATCCCTGATCACCGGCCGAGACGTACACGACTACCCATCCCAGCGCGTTGTTCGGACCGGTCACGACGTTTTCGGTCATGACCGGCGTCGCGTGCTGCTTGGCGCACGAGGGTTCCTTGGCCATGTCGATCGGTTTCATCTTCGGCGGGGTGCCGGTATAGGTCACGGTCCCGCTCACCGTGCCGGCCGCGGGCGGCCGGGTGGCGGCCAACACCAACAGCGCCGACCCCAGGAGCCCGACCAGCGCAAATATCGCCATTCGTGGACGTCGCATAGAACCAATCCCCTTCAAGAGAAGACTCGACGGCGCCGGGTGACTCGACGGCATCATGGCGCGTTCGTCTCGCCAAGCGGTTTGAGCTCCTTGGCGTGCGCCGGCAACCACGCCGTCCAAATCGCCGCTTCGGGTGTCTTCAGCGGCTGCAGCGTACGGAGGAAATGCACCAGATCCCACGCCTCGTTCGGCTGGAGCTGGTCGGCGAACGAGGGCATCGGCGTCCCGTCCACCCCGGTCATGAAGATGCGGTAGATATCCTGATTCGTCTCGCCACACTTGAACCGGGGGGTCCCGGCTGCAAAGTTGTACGGCCGGATCGGGTTGTCCTTGCTGTCGGTGAGCGTGGAAGCCGACGGGCCGTCCCCGTGTCCGGCGGTCCCGTGACACTTCCAACATTCCAGCCGTTGGAACTGATCACGTCCCCGCAGGATGCTCTCGATGTTGGTGGGTGTCTCCGCCGGAATCGTGATCGGCTTTCCGGGCCCCTGGGTCTTCCAGCGGGGCGAGAACGTTTGGATATAGGCGACCAGATCGGCGCGGGTCTGATCCGTCAACGGCAGCCACGGAGGCATGTTCGTCGTCACGAACCCCCGCGTCACCGCATCGAACAGGTCCTGATCGGTCGGCAGGGTCCCGGTGGGGGTGGACCGACACTTGAACGTCGCCGCGGTGAAATCCCGTGGTTTCGGGTCGATCCACATCGCGTTTTCCCCGGTGCCGTCTCCGTCGGGCCCGTGGCAGCCGACGCAGTACCGGCCATAATCCTTTTGACCGGCGGCGGCGTGGCCAGTGAGCTTGCCGATGTGGACCTCCTGGGCCGGGAGCGGCTGCGCCCCGGCCGACAACAGGAGGATCCCCAACCCCGAGACGACGGCCAGCCATGGCGTTTGCGGTCTCATTAGAGGGCTCCTCTCGCTCAGAAGGCGAAGTCCATGCCGATGAATACGCTGAGGCTCTTGATCTTCGTCGCCGGATCCAGGGCGTCCACGCCGGAGCCGTCCCCGCTCAACGGGGCCATGCCGGTGGTGTTCGTCATCGCGAACTCACCGTGGATCGCCATCCCGTCACGACTGAACATGAAGGGATAGGCACGGAACCCGAGGACGACTGCATCCACGTCGCCGAACGTCTTGGGAATGGCGGGATCGGCCTGCTCGGACATCCGCACCATCTCGTAGCGACCCTGAACCAGGAGCCGGGCCGTCGCGCTGTAATGGACTTCGAGCAGTGCCGTATTCCATGTCGGCTTCTGGGTGCCGCCGCCCAGCGCGGCATCGTCGGAGGCGTGCGTGAACATCGGGAGGAACTCGAGATTTCCGATCCAGAATTGGGCGGTCGCGCCGACCCGCATGAAGGACTTGTTGTCGGTTGCCGTACCAGGTACCGGCTCGGTGCCCAGGGTCGTGACGCTCGTCGGGCGTTGCCCCAGATAACCGAACACGCCGATGCGCTGCGGTCCCATGCCGCTTCCCATCGCGAAGGCCTGACTCAGCGAAACCATGGCATCCATGCCCTTACCACTCGGCAACCCCGGCTCGCCATCGTCCTGGCTCACGACGGCCAGGCTGTAGCGCGTGTAGCTGTTCTTCGAATGCCCCATCACCTCGGCGCCGATCTGGTTATCGCCCAGGCCGAAGGTGTAATTGTCGACGCTGCCGGCGGGCTGGTAATGGTAGGCGTACAGGAACCCTCCGTTGTTCGACAACCAGGTAAAGCGCTTCTCCGACAGCAGGTTATCCAGTTCGAACTTCCCGA
>DATJXC010000128.1:0-5099 GCA_035500495.1 Gemmatimonadales bacterium | reverse complement strand
CGTGACCGTATCGGGAGAGAGAATCACCCGCACGAGTGTCGGCGGGGGCGGCGCCTGGATGACCACCTTGGAGGTGTCGGCCAGTGACCCTCCGGACTGGGTCGCGATCACCCGGAAGGTCCCCGGAGTCTTCCCCGCGGTGTAGAGACCGCCCGCCGAAATGGTGCCGCCGGTGGCCGAATAGTTCACCGCCACGGCCGCGGTACTGCTGTCCGAGTACTTGCCGACCACCGAGAACTGCTTGGTCGCCGCGGTATCGAGCGTGACCGAATCGGGAGAGAGAATCACCCGCACGAGTGTCGGCGGGGGCGGCGCCTGGATGACCACCTTGGAGGTGTCGGCCAGTGATCCTCCGGACTGGGTCGCGATCACCCGGAAGGTCCCGGCGGTGTGCCCGGCCGTGTAGAGCCCGCTCCCCGAAATCGCTCCGCCCGTGGCGGAGTACCCCACCGCGATGCTCGCGGTGCTGCTGTCGGAGTACTTGCCGACTACGGAGAACTGCTTGGTGGCACCGGTATCGAGCGAGACCGAATCGGGAGAGAGGATCACCCGCACCAGCGTGGCTGAGGTTGCGATCGTGATCGCGGCGGTGTCCGCCAGGGTGCCACCGTCCTGCGTGGCCACGACCTGGTAGGCCCCGGGCGTCGAGCCGGCGGTGTACAGCCCCGAGCCGCTGACCGACCCCCCGGTCGCCGCATAGGCAACGGTCACGGCGCTGCTGTCCCCATTGGACAGCCGCCCGTACGCGACGAACTGCTGCTGTTGGCCGGACGTGAGGCTCGCCGACGCGGGGACGATGATCACGTGCGCGAGCGTCACCACCGAGTCCGTGGCGCCCGGGCAGGTCCCGGCCGTGAGCACCAATACGGCCGCACCGGGGTAAATCAAGGACCGCCTCACGCTCCTCATCCGCTGCTCCCTCAGTGAAAAAGACACCGGGCCGCCAGCCAAAGCGACCGAGGTCGATTTGCTGGCGGCCCGGCGAGCATAGCTGCGATTCATCGCAGCCGCAGCCCCGTGGCTCTGCGTCACCGCCTTTCGACGGTTTTGCTTTGAGCAGCAATTGTGTATCTGCGATTTCTGCCCCCGCAAGCGGCGTACCATTGAGCCCTTACAGGAACAGGACCTCCATGATTGGACTGGATTCCTTTCCCTAAGTGATCCGAGTCACATAGAAAGTCGTGGTGCTGAATCGCATATTGCAATTATTCAACGCATTGTGCGGTATGGGCGCCAGTGAGCCTTGTGGCGGGCTATCTAGCCTCAATTTGGCTAATTATGACCACGGTCGGTCGGGATCCGCTGCGCGCTGACGATCATCCGATAGCTACCGCTCTCGTTTCTATGCGGGTGGAGATTTGCGCGCAGCAATCACCAACATTCTGCCAAACAACTTGTCCTTGCTTTCCAGCCCAGGGCCACGTAGGCGTAACTCATATCGAATATCCTCAAATCCAGCCCTGCCTAACAGGCGGGTGATCGCGCTGAGCGTCTGGACAGATTCTATCTTCGCCCGGTTCAAGGGGTAGCGAAATTGCGCACCAAATACATGTAAGGAGAGACCGTTCAGGACGGCATAAAGTTGGTAAACAACATCCTTGATCTGGCCAGTCCTTAGACTCGAGAGAAGCCTCATGCCCGCCATCCGGAAGGGGTGAAGGGTCATCCAGACCTCGCCCCATGGTTTCAACACACGACCGATCTCCTGCACCGCAGCAGGCAGATCCATGTACGGAAGGGCCACCTTCGAAAACACCACGTCAAAACACCCCGCCCTGAATGGTAGAGCATGCCCATCTGCCACCAATAGATAGATGCCTCCAGATCGCTGGCGGGCAGCTGTCGTGACATCCTCCTTGTTGATATCGACTCCCACACGAATCGACCCTCGAGGCATCTTCAATGCACCAAGGGCCGTCAGGGAAGTTCCGCAACCGAGGTCTAGCACGGTCCCGAACTCGTGAGTGAGGATCGGGACGGCATACATATCTGGTTCTGTGAGAGCAACGAGGGAGGCAGGCCTAGCTCGCTTGCGCCGACTCAACTGACTCCTCCCAAGGTGTAAGGCTCTGGCAGGGCCCGACCCAGAGAACCATGGGCTCAGCGAAGACACCGAGACCTCCGTGCATTCGCAGCTCTTGCAACCACTGCCTTCACAGCGCGATTTCCGATCGCACGAGTCGGCGATCGTCCAATCTCAGGCTACGGGAAGATCCACATTTCGAGGCACCCTGGCACCGAGCATGAGTTCACAGAATGGGAAACCAATATCCTACTCTCGTTCATCATAGACGCCAACATGCATCTACACAGCCTGCGCGACCCAGCGCCGTTGCCAGGCTTGGAGCATCAACACGGCCCACAGGCCCAGCGCCAATGAGCCGTCTCCCCCCTGAAACCGCCGCCAAGCTCGGGTTATTGGTTCAGGGCGCAGCACCCCCTCCACACCCAAGCGCTCCGGGGCCAGGAGATCCTCGGCCCAGCTCCGCAGGGGGCCAAGCAGCCATGTGTCGATCGGCACCGAGAATCCGACCTTGGGCCGGTCCACCAGGTCGCGCGGGATGTAGCGGTAGAGAACCTGGCGCAACAGCCACTTCCCTACACCGTCGCACAGCTTCCACGCTCGTGGCAACCGCCAGGAGAACTCCACCACGCGGTGGTCGAGGATCGGGACGCGCGCCTCGAGACTCACCGCCATGCTCGCCCGGTCGACTTTCGCCAACAAGTCGTCGCTCAGATAGCCGATCTGATCGGCCAGCATCATCCGCTCCAAGAGCCCCGTCGGCGCCCGCGCCGCGAGCACGCGATCCAGTACGCCGCTCCCCTCCACACCGTCCGTCACGAGGTCGGCGGGTTGCTCCCAGGCCGACATCAGGGAACGATACATCTGGGGTGCCCCTTCGGCGGCGAAGAGCCGGCCGATCTTCGACACCTTGGTTCCCGCGAGCCGTACCTGCGCACCGCCAGGAAGCACAGATTCGAGCGCCCCGTAGAGCCGGTCCCACCGGTTGGCTGACACAGCTTGGATCGCGGTCGCCAGGAGACGGCGGGCGGGCCGGGGAATGCGGAGCGCCTGACCGATGATCCGCGGGCCATGACTGTAGCGGTTGTACCCGCTGAAGAGCTCGTCACCACCGTCACCCGAAAGGGCGACGGTCACATCACGGCGGGCCAGCTGGCAGACGAGAAACGTGGGAATCTGCGACGGGTCGGCAAACGGCTCGTCGAACATCTCCGGCAGCCTGGGCACGACCGCCAGCGCATCGGCGCCGCTGAGATGCAGCGCGGTGTGCTCGGTACCGAGGTGGCGGGCGACCGCTGCGGCGTGAGGCGATTCGTCATGCTCAGCGACGTCGAAGCCGATCGTGTACGTCTTGACGGCACCCGTGGCGCGGGCCCGCATCAGCGCGACGACGGTGGAGGAATCAATTCCGCCGGAGAGCAGCGCGCCGAGAGGAACGTCCGATTGCAGCCGTAGGGCCACCGCGTCCAGGAGCAGTCGCTCGAGCTCATCCACCGCATCCGTGACCGAGCCTGTGAACGGATGAGCCAGCCCCTCATTCGCGACCTGTTCCAACGACCAGTACGGCCGCGACCTCGGCAACGGTCGAGTGATATCGGTGATCGTGAGCAGGTGCCCCGGCTCCAGCTTGCGTACGTGCTGATAGATGGACTGTGGCGCCGGGACGTACAGATACCGCAGGTAGCTCACCAGAGCGTCGCGATCCAACGCGCGGTCGAACTGGGGGCCGGCGACGAGGGCCTTGAGCTCGGAGCCGAAGCTCAGAAAACCCGGTCGCGAGTACACGAACAAGGGCTTCTTACCCAGGCGATCGCGAACCAGGTGCAGGGCTCGCTCATCGCGATCCCACACCGCGATGGCGAACATACCGAGGAAGCGACGTACCGCTGCCTCGACTCCCCAGCGCTCGAACGCGGCCAGCATGACCTCGCTATCCGAGTGCCCACGGAACCGGGCGCCGCCCGACTCGAGCTCCCGGCGCAACGGAAGGAAGTTGTAAACCTCCCCGTTGAATACCATGGTGAAACGGCCGCCCGCCGATTGCATCGGCTGGTGGCCCTGCTCGGACAGGTCGATGATGGCGAGGCGCCGGAAGCCGAAGCCGACCGCATGGCCCGCCGATTCGGTGCTCCAGATGCCGGCGTCGTCCGGTCCCCGGTGCTTGAGTGCGGTGGCCATGCGCTCGATCGCGGACCCGAGCGCCTCGCCTCGGGGCTCACCTGCCGTCAGGAGACCGGTGATCCCGCACATCGGCAAGCTCGAGCGAATATGGCATCGTCACATGTCGGACAGGAGAGAGTTGACCCTCGACGCGATCCGCGAATAGTCGGTCTCTCCGTCCGGAGAGCCGCCCACCGTAAGCTGGTCCTTCCAGGCCCGCGCCATCACCGCCACGAGGCCGTCGGTATCCGCGGGCGCGATCAACGCCGTCCCCAACCGCCGGGCCTCGCTGCCCGCAGCGCTCTCCGGCGTGGCGACCACCACGGTGGGGACCCCCATTGCGGCCAGCTCGTACAGCTTGGCCGGCACCTGAAACTCCTGATCCTGCGCCAGGACGATCGCCAACCGCGAACGGGCCACCACGCTCATCGCCTCCGCCCGGGGCAAGACCCCGAGCAGCTCCACCCACGGTTCGAGCCGCAGCTCCCCCAGCTCGCGGAGAATTGCGGAGTGGTACGGATCGTCCACATGGCCGGCGATACGCAGCCGCGTGCCGTCCGTCGCGGCGGTGGCGTGGCAATCGAGGAACGCCCGCAGCCCCCGCAGCACCGGGCTGAGACTGCGACCGCCGTAGATCGTCCCCACGTGGGCCAGCCCCAGCCCGGGGAACCGGTCCGCGGAGACCACCCGCGGCAGGACCTCGCGATCCACGCCGTTGGGAATCCACTCGACCTCCAGCAACGGATAGCGCTCGGCGAGCGCAGCCGCGAACTCGCGCGTGTTGCACACGGCCCCCGTCGCCGAGGTGAGGACGAGGCGCTCCAGCCACTGGCCCATCCACCGGGCGATACGGCTGCGGTACGCCGGCATTTCCCGCCAGGCGTGTGTGAACGGGCCCGCCCAGGGATCCCGCATG
>DATJXC010000127.1:0-25358 GCA_035500495.1 Gemmatimonadales bacterium | reverse complement strand
TGACCGCTCCCCTGCGGGCGGTCAGCGCGGGCCCGTCATAGCTTCGCTACACGCCGAGCAGCTCGAGCTCTCGAGCGGCGGGGCACGACTCGAGTTGATCGGCCAGCAGATGACGCTGCCGATCCGTGAGCGCGCCAAGCGTCTTGGTCTCGGTGATGTGATGTCGCGAGAGGAACTTCCGGCACTTCGTGCTGCCCCAGCGCCGCTGACTCATCAGCAGCTCCCCGATCGCCCAACTCAGCGCCTCGTCGGGCGGATCCAAAATAACGTCCGCAGCGGCAGCTTCTCCCTCGGCGATCCTTCGCTTCAGCTCCGCGCGGGCGAGCCTGACCGCGTTGGCCCGTTCCAGTGCTCGCAGTCGTTGCGGCGCCGGTGTCATCGTGGCGGTCTCACTCATTTGGTGCTTCGCTTCCTCCCATTCGGTCCGACGCAGCGGACACTCTTGTTTACACATGGCAGGGGTCCGCGAGGGCCCCCTCCCGTGGGTCCTGAATTGCTCAACTACTGTTCCCGCACGCACGAGCGCGCGGTTCCAACACCCCCTTACGGCCGGTCCCTACCTTTCGACCTCAGTATTGCCGGGCCATTCGGGTCGAGCAAGAAGCTACGACATCGGCACGAGTAACAGCAACGTCACAAGTACCGCCCATGCGCTTATAGCGTGTTTTTTCTGCGGCCACCGGTCTTGTGCGAGTGTGGACAAGCCGAGGCCCGCGAGTGCTCCCCTGCGGCTAGGGGTGAGGGCACACCTACGCCCGGCCGGGCAGCGGCCCGTGCTCGCCTTCGAACGCCCGCTTGGCGTCGGCGAAGATCCCGAGCGCGCGATCGAGCGTGTCGTGATCGTGCGTGGCCATCACGCTTGTTCGCAGCAGCGCGCTGCCCGGCGGGACGGCCGGGTGGAGCGCGACGTTGACGTACACGCCCCGGTCGTACAGGGCCTTCCACAGAAACGCCGCCTTCCAGTCGTCGCCCACGAACACGGGCACGATCGTCGTGACGACCTCGGTGCCGTCCGCCAGCCTGGTCGGCTCGACGACCCGGAACCCGAGCTCGTCGAGCCCACGATGTAGGTAGCGCGCGTTGTTGAGCACGCGGGCGAACAGTTCGCGCCCTTCGTCCGAGCGGCAGATCCTGACCGCGGCCAGTGCGGCGCCGACGGCGGCGGGGACGCCAGAGGCGGTGAACATGAATGGCCGCGACGACACCCGCAGGAACTCGATCACGTCGGCCGGTCCCGCGATCACGCCGCCGCAGGATGCGAGCGACTTCGAGAACGTCGCCATCCGAAGGTCGACCTGGTCCTCGACCCCGAGCAGCTCCGACGCGCCCGCACCGCGGGCCCCGAGTACGCCGAGCGCGTGCGCCTCGTCGACCATCATGCGCGCGCCGTAGCGGTGGCTGAGCTCGGCGATCTCGGGCAGCGGTGCGACGTCCCCCTCCATCGAGAACACCCCGTCGACCACGACCAGGATTCCGCCCCCGTCGGCCGCCGCCTTCTCGAGCGTCTGCTCGAGCTTGGCGATGCGGTTGTGGCGGAACGGCCGCAGTTTGGCCCGCGACAGGATGCAGCCGTCGAGGATCGACGCGTGGTCCCCGGAATCGACGACGACGGTGTCGCCGGGTCCGAGGATCGTCCCGAGCGCGCCGACGTTCGCCTGATGGCCCGTCGTGAACACAAGCGCCGCCTCGGTGCCGAACCACTCCGCGAGCTCGTTCTCGAGCTCCAGGTGCAGGTCGGTGGTCCCGTTGAGGAAGCGCGAGCCGGTCAGCCCCGTGCCATAGCGGTCCAGCGCGGCGCGTGCCGCCTGCGCGACACGCTCGTCGCCGGTGAGCCCGAGGTAGTTGTTCGACCCGAGCATGATCCGCCGCTTGCCCTCCATCTCCACGACGGGCAGTGTCGGTCCCTCCAACACGCGGAAATACGGGACGAGGTCGAGTTCCCGGGCGGCCTTGAGCTGTTCGAGCCGCTCGTGCTCCCGGGCCTTGGCGAAGACGTCGATCGAGGTGGACATATAACGTTCCGGGTCAGATGGCGCTAGACGTGACCCTGCCGGCTCGTCGGGCCCTGGAAGTACGCCCTGTCGCGAGCAAGCGCGAGCTGAATACGTTCATCAAGCTGCCGTGGCGGCTCTATCGTAACGAGCCCAACTGGGTGCCGCCCTTGCTGTTCGACCGCCAGCGGTTCTTCAACCGCCGGCGCAACCCGTTCTTCCAGCACGCCGAGGTGGAGTTCTTCCTGGCCTGGCGGGGCGATGAGCCGGTCGGACGGATCACCGCCCAGATCGACCGCCACTTCAACGAGTTCCAGCATCACGACTGGGGGATGTTCGGCTTCTTCGAGTGCGAGAACGATCCCGAGGCGGCTCATGCTCTGCTGTCGACGGCCGAGGAATGGCTGCGCGCTCGCGGCCGCGACCGGATGGTCGGCCCGATGGACTTCACCACCAACGACGAGTGCGGCGTGCTCGTCGAGGGCTACGAGCTGCTCCCCACGGTCCTCACCAACTGGCACCACCCGTACTACCCGGGTCTGATCGAAGGCGCTGGGCTGACCAAGGCGATGGACCTTTACATGTGGACGCTCGAGGTAGCCGAGAGGTCGTCGGTCAGCCCCGTGATCTGGCGGGCCGCCGCGGATGTCGAGCGCAAGTACGGCATTACGGTGCGGCCGATGCGCAAGAAGGACATGGAGGCCGAGATCGGACGCTTCCTCCAGGTCTACAACGCCGCCTGGGAACGGAACTGGGGCTTCACGCCGCTCACCGAGGAGGAGGTCCGACACTACGCCAAGGACCTCAAGCCGGTGCTCGACGAGAACTGGGCGTTCATCGCCGAGAAGGACGGCGAGCCCGTCGCCGCCGGCCTGACGCTGCCCGACTACAACCAGGTATTGATCCACCTGAACGGCCGTCTGCTCCCGTTCGGCTGGGCCAAGGCGCTGTACTACAAAGGCAAGATCGACCGAGTCCGCGTGTTCGCGCTCGGGGTCAAGCCGGAGTACCAGCACACCGGCATCGGCGCGAAGCTGTACGAGATGCACTACGACGCGGCGGAGCGCACCAACCAGAAGAAGGGCGAGACCGGCTGGATCCTCGAAACCAACAAGTCGATGAACCGAGCGATGGAGCGGATGGGGGGCAGAATCGTCCGTACGTACCGGGTCTACGAGAAGCTTCTTTGAAGTTGACCGCCGGCGCTGTCACCATGTCGCGGGCATGACTGAGCCTTTTGCGGACGAACACGCCTCCGAGCCGGTTGTCACGGAGGGCACGGATGCTGCTGGGGTCGAGCCCGAGGAGGAAGTCGTCGACGGATTGCCGGTGCTTGCCGACGTCCGGACGATCGAGCGGCCGAGTTCGGCGTCGCTGCCGGCGGTCCAGGCGGCGGCCGCCGCCGCCACCGGGTTCGTCGCGGGCGCCGCGACGATCGCGCTGATCAAACGGCGTTCTTCCCGCAAGGTGGCCCGCGCGGGAAAGAACGGCTCCCGCCGGGTAGCGGATCTGTTGCCGATCACCGCGTCGCGGTCGTTCCTGGTCGACGTGCACGTGATCGGCAAGCAAGGAGATTGAGCACGCCGGGCGGCCCCAGGGTCGAGGTTCGCGTCGAGGTCTGTCCGCGGTGGGTGTTCGCGCTGCCGTTGCGCAACGGGCTCGATGGCCTGGTGCGGGTCCGGCGCGGGGTGCTGCACCGGCTGCTGCACTTCGGGGAGTCGCCCGTGCTGGTCCGGGTCGCGCAGCCGGCACGCAACCGCGTGGTATTCGGAGCGCAGGCCGGTGATCGTGCCGCGGCGGAGTGGGGGATTGAGCGCATGCGGCTCGCTCTCGGGATCGATCAGGACATCGAGCCGTTCTACGAGCGGTTCCGGTTCGACCCCCTGATCGGGCCGTCGGTGCGGACGTCGCCCGGCCTGCGGGTCGGCGGCAAGCCCGAGCCGTTCGAGGCGCTGGCGTGGGCGATCTGCGAGCAGCTGATCGAGTTCAGCCGCGCGGCGGCGATCGAGCGCCGGCTGATCGCGCGGCTGGGGCGGAGGTGCGCTGAGAGCGGGATGCGGGACTCGCCGACCGCCGCGGTGGTGGCGGCGCAGGCGCCGGCGCTGCTGGAGTCCTTTGATCTCTCCGGGGGCCGAGCGGTCACGCTCGTCCGCGCCGCGCGTGAGGTGGCGAGCGGGCGCGTCGACCTGCTGGACGGCGACCACGAGCGCGGGTGGCGGCGGCTGCGGACGATCCGGGGGATCGGCAGCTGGACGCTCCAGATGCTGGGGCTGACCGGCCAGGGGCGCCTCGATCAGCTGCCGTGCGGCGACGTGGGATACCTCAAGCTGGTGGGGCGGCTGCGCGCGTCCGGGGACCCCTGGGCGCGCGCCACCGAGGACGAGGTGGCCGAGTTCTTCGCCCCGTACGGGCCATGGGCGGGGCTGGCGGGGTTGCATGCGCTGCGGCTCGGTGGCGGGTCGGCGGCGACACGGATCGCGGCATAGGCCGGCTGCTGCTTCCAGGCGGCGGTGGCTATGCCAGGTCCGGGAGGGGCGAAACGGGCCAAAGCTCGGTGGCGCCGGCGCCGGGGCCCATGAAGCGCCTCGCGGGCTCTGATGTGTACTTTGCTCTCGCCGGGTAGGGACATTGGCGCGTTGCGCAACCGCCGGACGAGCGCGCGCGGGAGGCTTCCGCGGCCCCGGCGACGAACACGTGGGCACCACCATGAACTTCGAACTGCAAGAGACCACGCTCCACGGCCACCGGGTCGCCTACCGGCTGGCAGGCGATGGGCCGCCGATCGTGCTGATGCACGGGATCACGGCGTCCTCGGTCGTCTGGGAGCAGGTCGGGCCACGACTGGCGCGCAACCACACGGTCCTGGCTCCTGACCTGCTCGGGCACGGTCAGAGCGCCAAGCCCCGGGTCAACGGGTTGCTGCGTGCGGCGACGTTTCCCGGCTCGGAGCTGGTCCTCCCGTCGCCACGCTCGAGGACTGGATCGCCACGACCGAGCCCAGCCGCGGAGACGAGACTCGGTTCCGCGCCGCGATTCGCCGAAATGGAGTACCGGCCCGATGAGTTCTTGGCCGGTTTGCGGTCTACCAGGCGATGGCAGCGTCGCCGCCAAGGATCGTCACGTTCGCGATCAGGGGTCCGATCGAGCGTGGCGACCTGCCGGAGCTATATAAGCGGGTCTGCTCGCTGCTCGCGGGGAGCGGCGCCACCGTGGCGGTGTGCGACGTCGACGGGGTCGGGGCTGACGCCGTCGCCGTCGACGCGCTTGCCCGCCTACAGCTGGCCGCGCGCCGGCACGGCTGCCGGGTCCGGCTTGAGCACACCTCCCCCGAGCTTCGCGACCTGATCGCGTTCATGGGCCTCGAGGACGTGCTGGCGGTCTAGCGAAGGTGTTCGCCGAACGCCATCCGATTTGTACCGAACGATTTCTCGTCTAGGACTCGAGCCGCGGCGGGAGACCGAACAGCGGGAACAGCCGCTCGGTGGACAGGAAGAACGTCAACTCAACGATCTTCCCGTCGGCGATCTCGAGTACCTGGAGCGCCCACGGGTCGTACCCCGAGCCCGATTCGCTCGGCTTGTACTGGCCGAAGGCGACCGAGCCGTTGGCGGTCTCGACCGGAAGCACTCGCGACCCCTTGCACCCGATCCCCGGACCGAACCACCAGGCGAAGACGTCGTCGCGGCCCGACAGCCACATGTCGAACGGCGGCATCGACTGGCTCGCGTCTTCGCGGAGCAGCGACGTGAGCGCGTCGACGTCGTAGCGCTGGAATGCGTCGACGTAGCGCGCGAGGAGCTCCTTCTGCGTCGGGTCCATCGGCGCCACGGCATCGGTGGCTGCGATCTCGCGCTCGTCGAGCGTGGCACGGGCCCGCTGGAGGGCGCTGTTGACCGAGGCGACGCTCGTCTCGAGCAGCTCCGCGACCTCGCTGGCCTTCCAGCGCAACACCTCGCACAGGATCAGCACCGCCCGCTGGCGGGCCGGAAGATTCTGGAGCGCGGCCACGAACGCCAGGCGAATTGTGTCGTGCTGTACGGCCAGCTCGGCCGGATCGCTGTCGCCGCTGACGAGGCTCGTGGGGATCGGCTCGATCCAGGTGACCTCGGGCAGCGTGTTCAGGTTCGACTCCACGGGCTCTTGCGCCGGGCCGAAGTCCATGGGCCGGGCCCGCTTGGAGCGGCCGCTCAACATGTCCAGGCAGACGTTGGTGGCGATCCGGTACAGCCAAGACCGCACTGCCGCGCGGCCCTCGAACCGGTCGAATCCGCGCCAGGCCCGCAAGAACGTGTCCTGGACGGCGTCCTCGGCCTCGAACGGCGAGCCGAGCATCCGATAGCAGTAGCCGGTCAGCTCCGAGCGATGCTGCTCGAACTGGAGCTCGAGCCCTCCCCGCGCGACCGCGACTTGCGATTCCTGCACGACACTCATCGTAAGGGATCGGCTATCCGTGGGGACATCGATATGCGAGCTCTCATCGCGACCTTTCTCATGCGCTTGATCCGAAGACCGGCGCCGCCACGAAAAGTCATCGGTCGCGGCGGACCGCGCCGGAGGCCTTACAGACCCTGGCCGGCCAGAAGCTCGTTGGTGGAGGCGTCAAGCACCGCGTTCGGCTGCGATATCAGGTGGTTGCTCAGCATCCACTGGCCGTACGCGTTCCACTGCGCCGGGTCCTGCCAGCCCCAGGGGTGAGCGGGACTGGTCGGGAAGAACGCCGGCAGGGTCGCGCGAACGCTGGCCAGCTGGAGCTTGGGATCGAGCCCGCTGCTCGCGTGGACGAGGTTGGCGACGGCGGCCCGGGGATTGCTCCGGGCCGACTCGTAGCCGCGCGCGAGCGCCTGCACGAACCGGCGGACGTAGTCGGGGCGGTTGACGATCGTGTTCTTGCGCACGACCAGGACCAGCTCGTCGTAGGTAGGCACGCCGACGTCCTCCATGTGGATCACGTTCGGGTGCTTATGAAGCTGGGCGAGCTGGATTGCCTCGTAGTTCCAGAAGGCGCCGAGGGTCGCATCCACGCGACCGGAGAGCATCGCGGGAACCAGGTTGTCGCCCACGTTGATCTCCTTGACCGAGCTCGCGGGTACCCCGGCTTTGGCCAGGATCGTCTGCAGATACGCGTGCTGGTAGGGGATCCCGGCGTCGCCGACCTTCTTCCCTCGCAGCTGGGCGGCGCTCGTGATGTGCTTGGAGCCGACCGACACGATCGACGTAAGCGGCTTCTGGACGACCGCCGCCACCGACACCAGAGGCAACCCCTGATTGCGCGCGAGCAGCACCTCCGGCTCATAGGAGATCGCCGCGTCCACCTTGCCGGCCGCCAGGAGGCGCAGCGGATCGGCCGGATCGGACGGGACCTTGACGTGCACGTCGAGGCCGGCCTTGGTGAAGTCGCCTTCCGCTAGCGCCTGGTAGATCCCGACGTGGTCGGCGTTCGGGAACCAGTCGAGCATCAGCGTCAGTTGCTGCGTGTTTGCGGAGGCCGCTGTCACCGTCTCCTGCTTCTCGCCGCAGCCGGCAAGCGACGCCGCCAGGACGAGGACGGTCACGATCATCGCGATCAGGCGCTTCACCATGTGTGTTTCT
The DNA here is from genome assembly GCA_035500495.1 of Gemmatimonadales bacterium. Taxonomy (GTDB): domain Bacteria; phylum Gemmatimonadota; class Gemmatimonadetes; order Gemmatimonadales; family GWC2-71-9; genus DASTHG01. Next base: position 17,778 of record DATJXC010000127.1, on the reverse strand, counting down.
CTCGCGACGGGTAGGCCCAGGGCAGGATCAGTCGCTCGGCCAGCGTCAGCAACGAGAACAAGCCGATCGCGAATAGGGACAGGATCACGACCGCTGCCACGCCGCGCGCCGCCAGCAGCTGCGGGAGCGACTGGAGGATCACGTAGCCGAGACCCGAGTTCGAGCCGTTCCACTCGGCGAACACCGCGCCGATAACGGACACCGCTGCGGCGATTTTCGCTCCGGTGAACACGCCGGGAAGGGCCGCTGGCAGCTCGACGTGCCAGAACGTACGCATGCGCGAGGCGTCGAACGTCCGCATCAACTTGAGCAGGTCGGGATCGACCGCCGCGAGCCCGGCGGTGGTGGTGACCACGATCGAGAAGAACGAAACGAGCGCGATCACCACGAGCTTCGGCAGCAGCCCAAAGCCGAGCCACAGGACGAGCACGGGCGCGAGGATCACGACCGGCACCGCCTGCGAAGCGACCAGCAACGGATACACAGCCCGGCGAATCGTCGGCGAGAAGTGGATCGCCACCGCGAGCACGAAGCCGGCGATCGTCGCCAGCAACATCCCCAGCAGCACCTCCTTGGCGGTGACCAGGAAATTGCTCCAGAGGAGCCCACGGTCGGTGTAGAGCGAGGCGGCGACCTGATGGGGCGCAGGGAGCACTAGCGAGAACGACGAGCCGTGCAGGTCGACGTACAGCTCCCAGATCCCGATCAGCGCCGCGAGCAGGAGCACCGCAGGCAACGCTCCTATGACCCGTCTCACTCCTGCACCCCCAGCGCGGCCAGCGCGCGTTCGCGTAGATCGACGACCTGGGCGTCGGTGCGCTTGCGCGGCCTGGGCAACGTCACCTCGATCTCGCACACAGCGCGACCTGGGCGCGGCGACATCACCACCACACGATCCCCGAGCATCACCGCCTCCTCCACGTCATGCGTCACCAGGACCACCGTCCGCGGCTCACTCTCGAGCACGTGGCCGAGCCAGCCCTGCATCTCCTGGCGGGTGATCGCGTCGAGCGCCGCGAACGGTTCGTCGAGCGCAAGGACAGGCTTGCCGGCCAGCAGCGTTCGCAGGAACGACACGCGCTGGCGCATCCCTCCGGACAGCTCCGCGGGGCGGGTCCGTTCGAAGCGCTCGAGACCGAACCGCGCGAGCCATGGCTCGGCGATCTTGCGCGCCTCTCCACGACCGACGCCACGGGCTCGGAGGGCGAGCCCGGCGTTGTCGATCGCGGTCAGCCACGGGAGCAGCAGATCGCGCTGGGGCATGAGCGCGGCCGGCGCCGCCCGAACGGCTCCCGAGTCCGGGGCCTGCAGGCCGCAGATCATCTCGAGCAAGGTGGTCTTGCCGCACCCGCTGGGGCCGACAACCGCGACCACCTCATGCGCGTCCGCGCGCAGCGACATGCCCGCCAGCGCCTCTACGCGCCCGCGCTTGGTCTCGAACATTCGACTCACGAGCTCGACCTCGACGCCGTCGGCGCCCTTAAGCTCGCGAGGCTCCTTGGGGGGAGCCTCGACCATCTCAGCTTTCGCTCCCTTCGCGGGCATTACCCCACAGGTTCTAAGGGTCAGCGCCGGGCCGCACGATGCGTAGGGCACTATCTCAGCCGGCTATTTCCCGCCAGCACCCCTGTTGTCAAATTGCTCGGACCAATGCTACTCGGCTCGCGGTCGAATCGTCGCGCGCGGTCAGTGGTGAATCGCGCGGCGGAACCGCCTCGACAGGCGACCGGCGGTGTTGTGCTGGCCGCTGGCGAGGCCCGTGATGCCGAGGAGGGTCACGAACACGCCGGCGACGAGCGCCAGCAGGGCGACCAGAGTCGGCCAGTGCTTCTGCAGCCAATCGCGCACCGATTCGATGACAGATTTGGCGTTGTCTCCGGCGACCTCCAGGACGACGATCATCAGGATCAGCGGCAGCACGAATGCGACGTTGTAGAGCGCAAGCGCAATGAGTTGCCTGAGCGTGCCGAGGCCGGAGCCCACAATCGCGGCGATCGCCGCGAAGTAGGGGAAGGCGGTGGGAAGCTCGACGGCGCTGATCGTCACCCCGAGCAGGATCGCCGATTTGCCCTGGCCGGACGGCGTCGGGAGCTCGCGCCGCCGCAGGCTCGTGCGCTTCAGCCAAAGCACCGCGGCGGCGATCAGCATCACCACGCCGGCGATCGTCTCGAGGATGTACCTGGCGGTCGCGTGCGGATGCGGAACCAAGTGCAGGATCACCTGCCCGGGACCGAGCGCGATCACGGCACCGCCCACGAAGTTGACCGCGACCACCCCGAGCGTGAACTGGATCAGGTTGCTCCGCGCCCGGTCGCCTAATGCCAGGTACAGCCCGGGGGCGATCGTGCTCGGGTTCATCGAGTCGGCCAACCCGATCGAGACCACGATTCCGAATAGGCGCAGCACGGTGCTGTTCTCGCAGATCTCGCCCCGTTGTGCGAGCTGACGTCAGATTCGACGCCGGCGTTGTGGGCTTATCTGTGACCGGGCGCCAGCGCCAGGTAGCTCTGGCCGGCGTGGATGATGACCGTCCTGTGATGGACGAAGTCGGTGACCTTGACCGAGTCGGTGATGTCGCGAATGAGCGTGCCGTCGCAGCGGTCCGCGGTCGTCCAGATCGTTCCGAGGACAGTGGCCGCGCTGTAGCGGCCCTTGGTACGGAACTTGCCGTGAGCACTGGCGTGGAGAAGCTGGAGCGTCTTGACCGAAGCCGCGGTGGCCGAGGGGTCGCCGGCCTTGTGCTTGGTACAGAGCCCGAAGGAGGGTGCGCCCTTGAACGCACCCTCGACCAGCGTGAGCGTGACCAGGCCCTTGCTCTTGCCCGCGCGCTCCTGGGTCAGCTTGAAGATCGCCCCGCCGAACGTCCCGTGCTGCGTCTCGCCCTTCTGGCCGGCGGACGTGATCAGTTCCAGCGACCCGTGGCGGGCGTCGATCTGCGAGCCGGACGGGATCTGGTCCAGTCCGGTGAGCGGCACGAACCTCCCGTTGATCTTGATCAGCACGAAGCCGCTGACCGGCGAGACATTGACCGTCTTTCCGAGCGTGGGGGTGCCGGGGGTCGGCGCCGCCTCGGTCGTGAACGTCTGGTCGGGTCCGAACGTCGTGCCAGCGCTGTTGGTAGCGACGAGCCGGACGTGGTAGAGCGCGTTCGGGAGCAGGCCGGATACCGGGACCGGTCCGATCGCGTGGGTCCCGAAATCGGATCCGACCGACTGCGCCGGCGTCGACTGGCTGTACACCAACGCGCCGCCGCCCGTGTACTTCGGGTCGAGCGCGTACTGGAAGTACGCCTGCGTCGGCAGCCCGTTCGGCATCACCGAACCCGTGAAGCCGGCGCTCGTGACGCTCACGGCCGGAGCAGTTGTCGCGACGGTTGGCGCTGACGGGCTCGGTGCCGGCGGGGAACCGGGCGGCGGGGTACCGGCGGCGGCGGAGATATGGGCGTACTCGTCCGTGGTGGTCCCAAAGTCGGGGTAGGTGATTGCGATGAGGTAGTCGCCCGGCGACGCGTACGTGTGGGTAGCCGTCAGCTCGTAGTCTTCCTCGTCTTCTGGTCCGGGCTGGCAGTCAATCTGCGCGTTGCTGTCATTCTTGCCGTCGCCCCAGTCAATGGTCACCGGGTCAGCCGGTGGGCAGGAGCTGTCGGTCGTCCCGCTGTCGGTGACCGTCACCTGGCTGCCGGCAACGCCCGTAACCTGCCGCTCGGTGTTGAAGGTGAGGTCGCCGCCGTCGGCACTCTCGTCGGCGGCGTTGGTCGCGACGAGATCGAAGTGATAGGGGCTGTTCGGGCTAAGCCCGGTGAGGGTCGCTGACAGACTCTGGGTGCCGGGTGTCGCGCCGATGTCGACGGACTGCGTCTGCTGGCCGTAGCTGCTGTCTGGCCCGTAGTTGATGACGTAGCGCGTGTCGGAGCCCTGGGGGTCGATCGAGAAGTCGATCGTGGCCGTCGTGTCCGTGACGGCGTCGACGGTGACGTTGGAGATCGCGGGCGGGCCGGGCGCGGTCGTGAACTGCTCGACGCTGGACGCGGTGGTGGACGCGGTCGCGTTGTCCGCCACCGCCTCGTAGTAGTAGGTCGTGGCCGGGGTCAGATCCGAGAGCGTCTGGGTCTCGGGCGTGTCGCCCTCGGGCACGCCCGCGGCGGCCTCGGGGGAGGCCGTGAAGCCGGCCGGATCGTTCGTCGTCCCGTACAGGAAGTGATAGCCGCCAGCCTCGCCCTGGAGGTTGATCGTCGCCGACAGATCGGCGCTCGAATCCGTGACGTTAGTCGCGCCGCCGGTGCTCGCGGTGGGCGGGCCGTTCAAGACCGCCTCAAAGGCGCCGATGTCGCAGCTCCCCCCGGGACGCTGCTGGCCCCGCTGATCGGTCGAAGGACAGTTCGTGATCGCCGGATCGTCGAGGGCGGGGCTTCCGGCAAGCAGTGCTTCGGTCAGTGTCGACCCGCCGTTGTCGTAAATCGGAGCCAGCATCGGATCGTGGCCCGATACGTCCGTAGGGCCGGCCAGGCCGCAGTGCCCGTCCTGGTCGATGTTGCGCCCGCCATCTGTCGTGATCGCGTTGGCGGTCGTCCGGTCGTTCACCTCATCGGTGTTGCCGGACGCGATGCAGGCGTAGTCGACCCCGTCGGAGAATCCGGCGCCGAGGATCGTGTTCTGAACCGTCGTCGATGCTCCCTGGTCGGTCAGCAGCGAACCGCGGATATTGCCCGCCAGCGTGTCGTTTATGAGCGTCAGTGTGGCGCCGCCGTTGTCGATGCCGCCGCCGCGGCTCGACGCCCCGCCGTTATCCGCGATGGTCGTGTTGGTGAGCGAGACAGTTCCGCCGTAGAGATAGGCGGCGGCGGAGTCGGTCGGCGACGCCGCGTCGTTGTAGAACACGACCCCGTCGCCCGTCACGGTTCCGCCCCGCGTAAAGAGCGCGCCGCCGATGGATCCACCATCACTCGTGAACTGCACATTCGTCAAGGTCACCGAGCCGCTGCTCGTGGAGATCGCGCCACCGAGGGCGCCGCCGTCGTTCGTGAAGGCGACGTTGCTCAGAGCGACGGAGCCGTAGTTGTTGAACAACGCCCCGCCGCCGTTCTCCTGAAGTGTGAGGCATCCGTTGGGACAGTTCTCGTCCGCCTGGTCATTACCGTTGGTCAGAGTGAGATCACGAATCGTGACCGACGCCCCGTCGTCGACCCTGAGGATTCGAGCGGTCTCGCCGTACTGGTTGCTGCCACGGTTCTGGGAGCCGTCGATCGACGTGCTGGAAACGCCGGCACCCTCGACCGTGAGCGGCGATGTCGTAATGTCGATGTCGGTGCCCTGCGTGAGGCTGTACGTACCGGCGCCGAGGTCGACGGTGTCGCCTGAAGAGGCAGCGGCGACCGCCTGGCGGAGGGAGCACGACGTGTCCGCCGTGAGGCAATCGCCGGATCCCGACGGGTCGTCGGTGACCGTGACCATGATCGTGCTCGCCTGGGCGGCCGCCGCCGAAGCGAGCAGCACGAGGGCAGCCAGCAGCGGCGCTAAGAGCACGCGGCGCAGACGTCGCTGTCTGTTCGGTCCCCGGTCCATCCCTAAGCCCGCTGTGATTATGAACTATGAGAGAGCAGCGGTGCTTTCAGCGTCGATGGCCGATCGGCCGGAAGGTCCACTTGGCCCGACTTGACCTTTAAGGTCGCTTGGCCAGGTAGCTCTGGCCGGGGTGAAGGATTATCGTCTTGTGACGGACGAAGTCGGTCACCGACACGGAGTCGGTGATGTCGTGGACGAGGGTGCCGTCGCAGCGGTCGGCGGTCGTCCAGATCGTGCCGAGGACGGTGGCGGCACTGTACCGTCCCTTCGTGCGGAACTTACCGTGGGCGCTGGCGTGGAGCAGCTGGAGCGTCCTGACCGATGCTGTGGTGGCCGAGGGGTCGGCGGCTCTGTGCTGGGTGCAGAGGGAGTAGGACGGCGCGCCCTTGAACGCGCTCTCGACCAGCGTGAGCGTGACCAGGCCGTTGCTCTTGCCCGAGCGTTGCTGGGTGACCTTGAAGATTGCGCCGCCGAACGTCCCCCGCTCGGTCTTGTGGTCGCCCACGGACGCGACGAGTTGCAAAGACCCGTGGAGCGCGTCGATCACTGCTCCGTTCGGGATCTGGGTCGCGCCGGTAAGCGGCACGAACGCCCCAGACGGTGTCTTGATGAACACCGTTCCCGTGACGGGGGACACGTTCTCGCTCTTCCCGATCACGGGCGGTCGAGGAGCCGGCGCTGCCGGGGTCGTGAATGTCTGGTCGGGGCCGTACGTCGTGCCGGCGCCGTTGATGGCCACCAATCGGACGTGATACAGCGCGCCCGGTAGGAGCCCGGTGAGTGCCGCCGACACCGTATGAGAGCTCGAATCCGTACCCACTTGCTGGGGCGCGGTCGACTGGTCATACAGGACGGTCGAGGCACCGGGCCCGCGCTCGCTCAGGTCGAGGCCGTACTGGTAGAACGCCTGCGTTGGAGTGCCCTCGGGGTTCACCGATCCGGTCAGCCCCGCGCCAGTGATCGTCATGCTCGTCGGCGCCCTGGGGGTCACCGCCGGTGGGGCGGCTGTGGCCACGCTGTAGTGAATCGTCGCGGTCGCGGTCTGGCCGTCGTAGCTGGTGGCGATGACCGTGTACGTATGGGGCCCCGAGGATGTGGTGTCGAGGGCGCCGGTGCCGCCGGTCGCGCCGTTCGAGTCCCTGCAGGTGCTGATTCCCGGACCGTTCGGACCTTCGCCGCACGAGAAGGCGGTCGCGACCGACTGGTTCAGACCGAAGCTCTGGTTGTCGGCCGGCGAGTTGATCCTCGCGGTCGGGGGCTGTTGATACGCGAACTTGTCGTTGGCGTTCGTTCCGCTGGTGCCGCCCAAGGTCACGACTGTGACGTCGACCGTGCCCGTCCCTGCGGGGGCGGTGGCGGTGATCCTGTTCGCGCTGATCGGCGTGACGCTCGTGGCGGGTGTGCCGCCGAACCTGACCGCGCTCGGGCTCGACAGGAGCGTGCCGTTGATCGTGACGGTCGTCCCGCCGCTTGACGGACCAGCCGAGGGGCTGATGCTCGTGACCGTCGGACCCCCGACGTATGTGTAGTGGTCCGCGGCGCCGGTCGCGCTCGTGCCGCCAGCGGTGGTCACGGTGACGTCGACGGTGCCCGTCGCGCCGGGCGGGGCGGTCGCGGTGATGCTGGTGGCGGCGTCAGCGGTGACCGTGGCCGAGGTTGTGCCGAACCGGACCGCGGTCGCGCCAGTGAGGTTGGTGCCGGAGATCGTGACCGTCGTTCCTCCGGTCGCTGGCCCTGTGGTCGGATTGAGGCCCGTGACGGTGGGGGCTGGGACGTAGGTGTAGCGGTCCGCGGCGCTCGTGGCGCTGGTCCCGCCGGCGGTGGTGACCGTGACGTCGACTGTGCCGGCCGAGGCGGCCGGGGAGGTGGCGGTGATGCTGCCGGCGGCGTCGGCAGTGATTGTGCCCGACGTGCTGCCGAATTTGACCGCAGTGGCCCCCGCGAGGTTAGTTCCCGTGATCGTCACGCTAGTCCCGCCAGCGGCTGGGCCGGCCGTCGGGTTGATGCCTGTGACAGTGGGTGCCGGCGGCTTGATCGTGGCCGAGTCCGTTACGGTCGCGGTGCCCTGGCTGGTTCCGGACGAGGTGATATTCACGCTGATCGGAAACGATCCCGCGGTCGCGTAGGCGTGGTTGCCCGTGACCGTGAAGCTGCCGCTGCCTCCGGCGACGGTCCCGGCCGAGGATGTGCCATCGCCCCAGTTGATCGTTGCCGAGTAGGCGCTCGCGGTCGCACTCGTGTTCGGGTCGGTGATGGTGGCCACGGTGCCACCTACGCTGGTGCCGACAACTCCACTGAGCGAGAAGCCGCCGGTGGGGACGGTGTCGACGATCTCGGTCTCGAATGAGATCGTTGAGGACGACCCAGGCGTCAAAGCCGGAACCGGGTATTCGATCGCCTCTCCGTTATTGGTCGCGGTGCCCCTGCAGTTGTCGCATTCATTCAGGAGAGCGGCGGTGCCGTTGAGGTCTCCCCAGAGTGCCGGAACGGCTCTCTGCTCCCAGCTGTTGCCGGCGGTGACCGGCGCGAACTCCTCGAGGGCCGACGGTGGGTTGCCGAGCACGTTTGGCGTACAGGCGGCGGTGTTCGGCGATGTGCTGTTCGGCTCGAAGGCTCCGAACCCGGTGGTCGAAGCGCGCAGGAAGCAGTTGGCGGCGTGGTAGAGCTCGCCCCCGTTGTCCGGCGTGACCGTGCCGGTGTTCGTGACCGTCACGTCGGTTTGGTAGAAGTCGTTGCCGACGATGTAGCTGTCGACCTCGGTGAGCTGCAGAACGACAGGGGTATTGCCGGTCGGCGAGGTCAGCGTCACGGTGGTTGTCACCTTGTAGGGACTCGCCGCCGTACCCGAGCCGCTGAACGACTGGTTGCCGGCGGATGTAAAGGGCGTCTCTCCCTGGGTGAACGACGTCGCCGTGCCGCCGGCGTGATTCGAGAAGTCGGGTCCGAACAATCCGCCCGACACGTTGTCACTGTTTAGGAACAGGAACGTCCCACAGTCGCCGGGGCCGCTCGCATTCGGGGAGTACTCGGTGGTGGAAAAGCCGCCGCTACGAACCTGGCAGCCGAGGTCGTTGCCGATGTAGATGTCGCTGAGAGGCCCCGCCGAGTGGATGTCGGTGAACGGCGTCGAGGCTGCCGCCGCTGTCGGGACTGCCACCAGCGTCGCCATCAGGACACCGGCACCCGCTGCGGCGATCCGCCGGATCGACGTCCCGTGTTGTCCCTTGATTCTCAGCACTCGACCCTCACTTCCCTCCCACTTACGGCTTCTTCGCCAGATAGCTCTGGCCGGCGTGGATGATGATCGTCTTGTGGTGGACGAAGTCGGTGACCGACACGGAGTCGGTGATGTCGTGGACGAGGGTGCCGTCGCAGCGGTCGGCGGTCGTCCAGATCGTGCCGAGGACGGTGGCGGCGCTGTAGCGGCCCTTGGTACGGAACTTGCCGTGGGCGCTGGCGTGAAGCAGTTGGAGCGTCTTGACGGACGCCGTGGTGGCCGAGGGGTCGCCGGCTTTGTGCTTGGTGCAGAGCGCGTAGGAGGGCGCGCCCTTGAACGCGCCCTCGACAAGGGACAGCGTAGCCAGGCCCTTGTTCGCGCCGGCGCGGGCCTGCGTGAGCTTGAAGACCGCGCCGCCGAACACGCCCTTCTGAGTCTTGCCCTTCTTCGCGGTGGCGGTGGTGATCTGGAGCGAGCCGTGGAGCGCGTCGATCTCCGCGCCAGAGGGGATTTTCTCCGCCCCGGTCAGCCGCACGAAGGCTCCCGACGGCAGCCTGATGAACACGGTGCCGCTGACCGGCTGGGCGTTCTCGCTCTGACCGAGCACGGGCGGTGGTGGCGCCGGCGCTTGCGGGGTCGTGAACGTCTGGTCCGGGCCGAACGTCGTGCCCGCGCTGTTGTTCGCGACCAGTCGGATGTGGTACAGCGCTCCCGGCACCAACCCGGTCAGAGCTGCGGACACGGGGTGGCTGGAGTCGTCCGAGCCGACCTGCTGCACGGGCGTCGACTGGTCGTAGAGCGTCGTGGAGGGCCCAGGTCCTCTTTCGCTTGGGTCGAGGCCATACTGGAAGAACGCCGTAGTCGCGAGATTCTCCGGGTTCACCGACCCCGAGACGCCGCCGGTGGTGCTGGTCTGGATTGCCGGCGCCCCGCCGGACACCGCTGGCGGCGAACTCGACGGGAGGGGCGGCGCGGACGGTGGCGGCGCCCCGGGTTGCGGCGTGGTGTAGGTGTACTGGTCGGCGGGGCTAGTGGTGCTGGTCCCGCTGCCCGTGGTGACGGTGACGTCGACCGTGCCGGCCGTGCCGGCGGGTGCGGTCGCGGTCATGCTGGTGGTGCTGCTGATGATCGTGTTTAGGCCATTGGCGGAGCCGAATTTGACCGTGGCATCCCTTGAGAAGTTCGTGCCGGTGATCGTCACCGTCGTTCCGCCGCTGGCCGGGCCGGACGTCGGGTTGATTCCGGTGACGGTGGGCAGTGCGGTGTAGGTGTACTGGTCGACGGGGCTGGTGAGGCTAGTCCCGCCCGGGGTGGTGACGGTCACGTCGACGGTCCCGACGGCGCCAACTGGGGACGTTGCGGTGATGCTGGTGGCGCTGATGAAGATCACGCCGGGGGCGTTCGTAGCGCCGAACTTGACTGTGTCACCGGTCGTGAAGTTGGTGCCGGTGATCGTGACGGTCGTGCCGCCGGTCGCTGGGCCTGACGTCGGGTTCAGGCCCTTCACGGTGGGTTGAGCGGCGTAGGTGTATTGGTCGGTTGCGCTGGTGGCGCTGGTGCCGGCGGGGCTCGTGACCGTGACGTCGACTGTCCCGGCGTTGCCGGCGGGTGCGGTCGCCGTGACCTTGGTGGCGCTGTTGACCGCGAAGTTGGTCGCGTTCGTCGAGCCGAACTTGACCGCGGTGGCCCCGGTGAGGTTGGTTCCGGTGATGGTGACTACGGTTCCCCCTGCGGTGGGACCGGCAGTGGGAGCGACTTGCGTTACGGCCGGGGCCGCAACGTACGTGTATTGGTCGGCTGCACTGGTGGCGCTGGTGCCGCCGGGGGTGGTGACAGTGACGTCGACGGTCGCTGCGGAGCCGGCGGGGGCGGTAGCGGTGATGCCGGTGGCGGTGTCGGTGGTGATCGTTGCTGACACGGTGCCGAACTTGACCGCGGTGGCACCTGCCAGGTTGGTCCCAGCGATCGTCACGCTCGTCCCACCGGCGGCCGGCCCCGTGATCGGGCTGACGCCTGTGACGGTGGGGGCCGCGGCGTACGTGTATTGGTCGGCGGCGCTGGTGGTGCTCGTGCCGCCGGGGGTCGTGACCGTGATGTCGACGGTCCCGACGGTACCGGCGGGTGCGGTGGCCGTGATCTTCGTCCCGCTGTTGACCGCGAAGTTCGTCGCGTTGGTCAGGCCGAACCGGACCGCGGTCGCCCCAGCAAGGCCGGTGCCGGTGATCGTGATGCTCGTGCCTCCGCCGGTGGGGCCGGCGGCCGGGTTAACCTGCGTCACAATAGGCGCGGCAAGGTAGGCATATTGATCGGCGGCGCTCGTGGAACTCGTGCCTGCTGGCGTTGTCACGGTCACGTCAACGGTCCCCGACCCGGCCGGAGACGTTGCCGTGATCTGCGTCGAGCTGACGACAATGATGTTCGTCGCTGCGCTGGATCCGAACCGGACGGCTGTCGCTCCCGTGAGGTTTGTTCCGGTGATCGTCACCCCGGTGCCGCCGGAGGTCGGGCCTGAGGCCGGACTGATCCCCGTGACGCTTGGGGGCTGGGGCGGACCCTGGTACGGGCTCGATGTGGCCGTAGTCGTATCGGACGTCGTTTGCACCGTCAGTGCGGACGATGTCGAGACGTTCGAGGGGTTCGTCACCCCGCTGAGGCTGATCGTGACCTGGTCGCCGGGATTCACAGCCTTGCCGGAGGCAATCGTGCAGACCTGGACGGTCTGGGAGCTGACGCCGCAGGTGCCGACCTGTACGCCGGCGTCCGTCACGACGGCGTTCGTGATCGTCAGGGTGCTCGACGTGGCCGGCAGGGTGATTGTGATCTGGCTGTGTGCGGTCCCTGTCATTCCACCGGTGCCCGACGTGTCGAAGAGGATTGTGTAGTTTGCAGCTGCGCTCGGGGTGAGGTTGCTGAGCTGCACCGTCGGGGTGGTGATGGTGCCGGCGGTGGCCACCGGGAAGGTGACGGAGGTCATCGTGGCGGTGTCTGACGTCGTGGAAACCGTAAGGGTGTCGAGGTTCCCGTTGGGGGCCGGGGATTCGGTGGTGACGCCGTCGAGTTCGACCGTGATGCGGTCTCCAGCGGCGACGGTCTTGCCGGAGGAGATCGTGCATACCTCGACGGTCTGGGAGCTGACGCCGCAGGTCCCGACCTGGGTGCTCGTTGTGGTGTCGGTGACGATGGCATTGACGATCGTGGTGGTGTTGAAGGGCGAGGTCGCAGTCCCGGGGAACGTGATCGTGATCTGGCTGTGCGCGGTGCCCGACATCCCGCCGGTGCCGGAGGTGTTGAACGTGATCAGGTAGTCGGTGCGCGCGCCTGCGGCGGTAGATGGCGACGAGTTGTCGACTCTCGGGGCCGTGATTGCCCCCCCGTTGGCGACCGGATAGGGGTTCGAGGTTATGGTGTTGACGTCGGAGGTCGTGGACACGGTCAGGAGGTCGGCCAGCTTGACCGGGGCCGGGGATTCGGTGGTGACGCCGTCGAGTTCGACCGTGAGTGTGTCTCCGGCGGTGACGGTCTTGCCGGAGGAGATCGTGCATACCTCGACGGTCTGGGAGCTGACGCCGCAGGTCCCGACCTGGGTGCTCGTTGTGGTGTCGGTGACGATGGCGTTGACGATCGTGGTGGTGTTGAAGGGCGATGTCGCAGTCCCGGGGAACGTGATCGTGATCTGGCTGTGCGCGGTGCCCGACATCCCGCCGGTGCCCGAGGCGTTGAACGTGATCACGTAGTCGGTGCGGGCGCCCGCGGCGGTCGACGGAGAGCTGTTGACGACCGACGGGGTCGAGACGGAGCCCGCGGAGCCGACCGTGTAGTTCGTGGTAGCCGTGGTGGTGTCGGTGTCTGTGACGACCGATAGCGGCTGCTGGCCACCAGTCGGATTCTGCGGCGGATTGGTGACGCCGTCGAGTTCGACGGTGACGTGGTCTCCGGCGGTGACGGTCTTGCCGGAGGAGATCGTGCAGACCTCGACGGTCTGCGAGCTAACGCCGCAGGTCCCGACCTGGGTGCTCGTCGTGGTGTCGGTTACGACGGCGTTGACGATCGTGGCCGCATTCGAGCTCGGCGGCAACGTGATCGTGATGTGTTGCCCCGAGGCCAGCGCGCCCGTAGCTGACGTGGTGAAGTGGATCACGTAGTCGGTCCGCGCTAGGCCCGCGTTGGACGGCGTCAGTGGGTCCACCGTGAGGCCGCTGACCGGATTCGCCGCGTGGGCCACGGCGGCGAAGACGCCCATGACGAGGAGCGCCGCGAGCGTCAGCAGGCCGAGCAGGCGCCCTCGACCTAGCACGGACAGCGGCTGCCCGTTCAGCACGGATCCTGCATCGACTTCATACGGTCCCTTCCGGTCGCCCCAAGAGCCCCTCCGCCCGATGTCACCCCTCGAGCGCCGCGCTCATGGCCACTGCAATGCCGAAAGCTAACCGCTGATCAGTGCAAAGTCAACAATCCCTTCGCATACCTGAGAGTCTTTGACGTTCTCGCTCGGCAGGGGTGCTCGGTGGTCCCGTCACTTGCGCTTGTGCGGTCCCGGAGCGAGGTAGCTCTGGCCGGCGTGGAGGATGATCGTCTTGTGCCGGACGAAGTCGGTGACCTCGACCTCGTCCTTGATGGCGTGAGTCAGCGTGCCGTCGCACCGAGCGGCCACGGTCCAGATCGTGCCGAGCACCGTCGCTGCGCTGTAGCGGCCGCTCGTGCGGAACTTGCCGTGGGCGCTCGCGTGCAGGAGCTGGATCACCTTGCTCCTGGACTTCGCCGCGTGCGCGTCCCCGGCCGCGCCGCCCGGCTTGCAGACCGCCTGGCTCGGAGAGCCCTTGAACGCGCTCAGAGTAAGCATGATCGTGACCAGGCCCTTGCCGGCGCCGCGTGTCTGCTGGCTGAGTCGGAAGACGGCACCGCTGAATTCGCCGCTCTGCGTCTTGGGCTTCTTCCCCTTGGCCGCCGCATCGCGCGCGCCGCCGCCACCGCCGGTCGCTGTGGTCAGCATCAGCGTGCCGTGTCGGGTGTCGATTGCCACGCCTGCCGGGATCTGGGTGAGCTGTGTTAGAGGGACCAGGTGCCCGTTGATGTAGACCAGAACGAGACCGGACACGGGCTCGATGTTGAACGTCTGACCGAGGGTCGGAGCGCCGGGCGCCGGCGCCGCCGCGGTCGTGAACGTCACGTCCTGACCGAACGTCGTGCCGGCGCTGTTCGTCGCCGCCATCCGCACGTGATAGAGCGCGTTCGGCACCAGCCGGGTGACTGTCACGGGTCCGACCTCCTGGGCCGCGAAGTCAGAGCCGACCTGCACCGCCTGGGTCTGCGAGGTGTAGTTCGGACCCGACGCGCCAACCTGGCTATAGCGCTTGTCGAGGCCGTACTGGAAGTAGGCCGTGGTCGGCAGGCCTTCCGGATTCACCGAACCCGAGAAGCCGGCGCCCCCGTCGGTAACCGCGGACGGCGCGCCGGTCAGCACCGGCGTCGGGGACCCCGGGGGAATCGCGGTGAACGTCGCGCTCACGCTCATGTCGGCGCTCATCGTTACCTGGCAAGTGCCGGTGCCGGAACAGGCGCCGCCCCAGCCGGCGAACGTCGATCCGGCTGCGGCTGCCGCGGTCAGCGTGACCTGGCCGTTCACGCCGTACGCGTGCGAGCAGGTCGACGGGCACGAAATCTGATCTGTGCCATCCGATACGGATCCGGTCCCCGTCCCTTGGAGGGACACTGTGAGTGTGGGCAGCGTGCGTGCAAACGCAGCGATGTCGTTGGTGCCCGTGACGTACACGCTGGATCCGTCCGGCGAGATGGCCACGCCAGGGCCGCCGAGGCCGGTTCCGCTCTCGTTCCCGGGGCACTCGGTGCCATTTGCGCTGCTGTCCTGGATGCAGCCGTCGGTGGCGGAAAGCTGGGCGAGGGCCCCGGTGCTCGCGTCGCGGGCGAACTCCGCCACGTCGTCGCACGTGTCAGCATCGCACGGAAGCCCCTCAGACCCGCTCGGCGCGGCGGCATAGACGTTCGCCCCGTCCGGGCTGACGACCAGCCGGAAGCCGCTCCCGATCCCGGTTCCCGTCGTTCCGCACCCGAAGTCCGCCCCCGTTTGCTCCTGGACGCAGTCGTTCGGAGTGGCGAGTTGCGCCAGCGCGCCACCGGCACCCCGGGAGAACTCCGCGATCGGGCCGGCAGAGCCGTCCGATGCCGTGTACACGTTGTTCCCGTCAGGGCTGATCACGAGCCCAACGGTCCCGATCAGACCGGTTGCGCCGCTGCCGCACGTGTCCGCGCCTTCTGGAGTCCCGATGCAATTGTTGGGCGCGTCGAGCGGCTCCAACGTGCCGCCTTCTCCGCGGGAGAACTCCGCGATCGAGCCGTTAGAGAATTCGCCGGGCGCACCCGACGTATAGACGTTGTCGCCTTTCGCGCTGACCACGACGCCGGTGACGATCGACAGTCCGCTCGCGGTGTTGTTGCACTCGCTGCCGCCCACATTTGTGTCCTGGATGCAGTCGTCGGCGGCGGTGCCCGCCTCGGTCAGCGAGCCATCGTCGGTGTTTCGCGTGAGGGTCGTAATGGCCTGATCTTGCTCGTCGCCGACGTACACGTTGGCGCCGTCCGGACTGACCGCGAGGGCGTCGGGGAGCGCAAGGCCGTGAGCGCCCTGGGTATCGCATCCACCTTCCACCTCGCCCTCAGCGATGCAGTCGTTGCCCGACACCGGCGTGAGCGTTCCGTCGGCGTTGCGCGTGAACTCGGCAACAGTGCCGTCGCTCTCGCCGTTCGGGACTTCTTGAGCCGCGACGTACACGTTCTTGCCGTTGGAGCTGATCGCGATCGCCAGGGGATCGACGAGCCCCGTCGCCGCCTGGTTCGAGCAGGTGCTGGAACTGTCGGTGTTGTCCGCAATGCAGCCGATCTGCGTGAGCGAACCGTCGGCGCCCCGCGCGAACTCGGCGACGGCATCGTCAGTCATGCTGGCGACGTAGACGTTCTTGCCGTCCGGGCTGACCACGACGTCCTGAGTTCCGTTCAGCCCGGAGCCCGTCGCCGGGCTGCTTGGGAGCTCCGTCAACGAACCTAGGGTCTGGGCCTGCGCGAGTTGTGGTACGAGCCCAAACGGGACGAGTGTGGCGATCCCTGCGATCAATCGGATTGCGATGCGAACCTGGATCTGCCGCATCGGACCCCATCTCTACTTTCGTGCTTTGGCGAGGTAGCTCTGCCCTGCGTGGAGGATTATCGTCTTGCGCCGGACGAAATCGTTCACCGACACGGAGTCGGTGATGTCGTGGGTGAGGGTGCCGTCGCAGCGGTCGGCGACCGTCCATTTGGTCCCGAGTACGGTGGCGGCGCTATAGCGGCCCTTGGTGCGGAACTTGCCCTTGGCGCTGGCGTGGAGTAGCTGGAGCGTTTTGGCCGATGCGGCGGTGGCGGAGGGGTCGGCGGCCTTGTGCTTCTTGCAGGTCGCGTAGGTGGGGGCGCCCTTGAACCCGGCGCCCTCGACGATCGCGAGCGTCACGAGGCCCTTGCCGGCGCCGCGGGTTGTCTGGCTGATCTTGAAGACCGCGCCGCCGAAGTTGCCCTTCTGGGTTGGGGTCTTGTGCTTCTTGGGTTTCTTGCCCTTCGCGGCGGCGTCGTGAGCCGGCGCGGGGCTGCCGGCGGCGGTGGTCAGGCTCAGCGTCCCGTGGAGCGCGTTGATGACGGTGTTCGTGGGGATCTGCGTGAGCTCGGTGAGCGGCACGAACACGCCGTGGATCTTGACCAGTATGAGACCGCTGACGAGTGAGATGTTGACCGTCTTGCCGAGCGTGGGGGAGCCGGGCGCGGGCAACTTCCCGGTCGTGAACGTCACGTCGGGTCCGAACGTGCTCCCAGCGCTGTTCGTCGCGACGAGTCGTACGTGGTAGAGCGCGTTCGGGACCAGTCCCGCGACCGACGCGCTCACGATGTGGCTTGCGAAGTCCGATCCGACGTTCTGCGCCGGCGTCGAGTTCGGGTACACGACCGGACCGCCGCCGGAGTACTTCGGGTCTAGGCCGTACTGGAACAGCGCGGTCGTCGGAAGGCCGTTCGGGTTCGCCGAGCCTGAGAACCCCGCGCTAGTGGGGCTGACGGTAGGCGCCCCCGTGAGGACGGTCGCCGGCGTGGCCGTGATCGTGGCCGAGTCGGTGACGGTCGAACTCCCCTGGCTTGTGCCCACCGACGTGATCGTGACCGCGACGGGGAACTGCCCGCCGGTCGTGTACGCGTGGTTGCCGGTAACCGTGAAGCTGCCGTTGCTGCCGTTGATCGTTCCCTGAGAGGAAGAGCCGTCGCCCCAGTTGATCGTTGCCGTGTACGCGCTCGGGGTGGCGCTCGTGTTCGGATCGGTGATCGTCGCGACGGTTCCGCCGACCGCGGACCCTGCCGCGGCGCTGAATGAGAAGCCGCCGGTGGGGACCGTGTCGGCGAGGATGGTATTCCAAGCGAACGACTCTGAGGCGCCAGCGGCGAGGCCTGGGACTGGCCACGAGATCGCGGTGGCGTTGTCGGTGTTGCTGGTGCAGCAGTTTGGGGTGGGGAACGTGCCGCCCGAGAGGTCGTTCCAAATCGCCGGGACCGTTGTCTCGGTGAAGCTGGCGCCGGTCGGGGTGATCGGGACGAGCTCCTCAAGCGGCTGGTTGTTGGTCTCAGTGCCCGTTAGGCTGCACGCCACCCCAGCGACGAGGGCGCCAAGCGGCGGCTCGGTGATTCCGAAGCCGGTGTTCGATCCGCGCAGCTGGCAGTCCGCGGCGTGGTAAAGCGTGCCCTGCGCGATCTGGTTGACGGCGCTGATGTTCTTCAGCGTCACGTCTGTCCGGTAGAAGCTGTTGCCCGCGACGTAGGTGTCCACCTCGGTCGTCTGGAACACGATCGGCGGCCCCCCGCTTGAGAAGGGATCGTTGCCGGTAACGACGGTGGTCACCTGGTATGGGCTCGCCGCGGTACCCGAGCCGGTCACCGATTGGCTGACAGGGGTCCACGGGATCTCCGTGGTCGGGA
>DATJXC010000126.1:0-23728 GCA_035500495.1 Gemmatimonadales bacterium | reverse complement strand
GCGAAATCGTGGCTCTCCCATTTCCCGAGGTGCTTGTAGGAGACTTTCATGAACGCGCTGCCGTAATTGTTGGAGGCGCGGTTGTTCAGACCCACGACGATGTAGCCCTGCTGCGCCAGCCACTGCGACCACCCGCTGGCGGAGAACTCGTCGTACACCTGCTGGGACCCGGGGCCGCCGTAGATCGCGAACACGACCGGATACCGCTTGGTCGAGTCGAACGGCACCGGCTTGATCAGCGACCCGTCGAGATGCACCGAGTCGCTGCTCGTGAAGCTGAACAGCTCTACCGGGGAGTACTCGTGGGTCGCGAGCCATTGGGTGACCCGCGCGTTCTCCTCGAGCGTCTTGAGCTTCTTTCCGTCGCCGGCCGTGCTCCACAGCTCGACCTGCCGCGGCTGACGCACGGCGCTCCAGCGGTCGATGAAGTATCCGGCGTCGGGCGACATGTCGATGTGGTGCGTTCCCTTCGCGGTCGTGATGCGGCGCTTCCCCTTGCCGTCGAACCCGATGCGGTAGAGCTGGCGCTCGAGCGGCGACACCTCCGTGGAGGAGTAGTAGACCACCTTGCGCGCCGGATCGATCCCCTCGATGCGGGTGGCCGTCCAATGCCCGGCGGTCACCTGTTGCAGCAGCTTGCCGGCATAGCTGTAGCGATAGATGTGCTGCCAGCCGTCGCCGTCTCCCACCCAGAAGAACTCGCGGGATCCGGCCGGGAAGGTCAGGAGATCCTGGATACCGGCGTAAAAGTCGTAGACGTCGATCCAGGTGGCCGATGTCTGGGTGAACACCAGGCGCTTCCCGCCGGTGTGCACGTCGAAGAAGAACACTTTCATCTGGTTCTGCGGCCGGTTCAGGGTGACGACGGCGATCGTGTCGGGCTGGCTCGTCCAGTAAATGCGCGGGATGTAGAACTCCCCGGGCTCTCCGGTTTCGAGCCACGTCGTCTTCCCGCTCTTTACGTCGACGACGGCGACTCTGGCCTTGGGATTGGAATCACCGGGCTGGGGGATCCGCAGTTTCGTCCACTCCGGGTGGGGCCCGCTGAAATCCGAGAGCTGGATCACCGGTTCCGGGCTCTCGTCGATCTGCCAGTAGGCGATGAAGCGGCTGTCGGGAGACCAGTTCCACGCCTGGGCCATCCCGAACTCCTCTTCATAGACCCAGTCGAAGTGCCCGTTGTAGACCGTTTCGGTGGCGCCCTGGGTCAGCCGTGTCTCCTTCTTCTGGGCGAGGTCGTAGACGAACATGTCGCCGTCGCGCTCGTAGCCGAGCGTGCCACCGTCGGGAGCCAGCTCGGCGGTACGGGCGCCGCGGGCGGCAAGCTTCAGCGCGCGGTCGGCGAGCGCGTACACGTAGTAGTCCGAGGTCCCCGAGCGCCGGTAGATCGGCTTGAAGTGTGTCTGGAAGACGAGGTGCTTGAAGTCCTTGGCCCACTGGAACGACTGGTAGGTGAACGCCTCGGAGGTATCGGGGAAGTTCAAGCCCCGGGCCGAGAAGAGCAGCGTGTCTTTGGCCGTCGCGGGATCGTAGGCGCGGATCTCTTCACCGGAATCGGACCGCTGCGTATACGAATAGCGTTTGCCGCCGTCGATCCAGGTCACCCCGCTCGGTCCGGATCCGCCGGAGAGGGCGCCACCGGCCCGCACGGCGTCCAGCAGGCTCGCGAACCGGGTTTTCTGCTGACCGGGGAGGACGCTCGGAACAATGAGCAGGGTCGCTGCAAGGGACACGATCTGGTACCGCACGCGCGTCATGAACATCGCTCGCCTCGAAGAGTGGACACGGATGCAGCCGGCCGGAGGGCAGGCCGGAGCGGGACGCGACGGATGATACCTCCGGAGCAACGACAGAGCCATCGGTGACGCGTCGCCCGGGGCTCGCGTCTACCAGGTCGCGGGGGGGGCGACGAACCGGCGCGAGTGCCGTTCATACGCGTGCGCCAGCGCGAGCACCCGCGCGTCCTCGCCCGGCAGCCCGACCACCGAGAGGTTGAGCGCCGGCATCCCGTCCAGGCCGAGCCCGGCCGGCACGGAGACCTCCGGCAACCCGAGCCAGTTGCCGTAGCCCAGCGCGGTGCGGACGTCGGGCCAGTCGTCCACCGCGCGCGGGGCGTTGAACGGCATCGTCGGATAGACCATCGCGACCACGCCGGCCGCGCGCAGGGACTGCGCGAGCGCCGCCACGACCTCCGCGCGTGAGCGGGCAAATGCGCCGCCGGCCGGATCCGCCGTCATCGGCTGCTCGAGCAGGGGCGCGCATTCCTCGAAACTGGCCGGCAGCGCGTCGTAGAACGAGCGGTAGGCGGCGTAGCCCCGCCGCACCGCCTCGCGCGGATCGTCGCTGCGCCCCGCGAAATAGCGGAACAGGGCGTTGGCGGTCGGGGCGGGCGACTTGGGATTCCCGGCCACGTCGCCACGCGCCTGCGCCGCTGCGGCAAACGCATCCCGGAACGAAGCCAGTGTGACGACGGGTGCGAACGGCTCGACCAGGGCCCCGGCCGCGCGCAGGTCACCCACCGCGCGATCCCAGACCGCCATCGCCTCCGCCGTCATCTGGGCACGCGGGACGTGAGCTTCCACGAGCCCGAGCCGTACCCCGGCCAAGGCGTCGTCTCGCAGTCGGGCGAGCGGCGCGCCGTCCCAGGGATCTTCGCGCGTGAGGGGGTCCGACGGGTCGGCCCCGGCCACGACCGCCAGGAGGAGCGCGGCGTCGGCGACCGTGCGGGCGAGCGGCCCATGGGTGTCGAGGTAGGGCCAGGTCGGGATCACGCCGCTGCGCGCCACCAGCCCGAAGCTCGGCTTCATCCCGACCACGCCGGTGAACTGCGCCGGGATGCGGTTCGAGCCGCCGTCGTCGGTGCCGAGCGCGGCGAAGGCCATCCCGGTGGCGACGGCCACCGCCGACCCCGCGCTCGACCCCCCGGGCGTGCGCGTGCCCGTGGAGTCATACGGATTCAGGACCTGGCCCGTGTGGCTGCTGGTGCCGTTGCCGCGGTAGGCGAAGTCGTCGGCTGCGGTCTTGCCCAGCACGATGGCGCCCGCCGCCCGGAGCCGCTGCACCTCGAGCGCATCGCGCCCCACCGGGTCGGGGAAGAGACGCGCCCAAAGGGCGTTGGAGCCGGTGGTCGGCAGGCCTCGCATATCGTAGATCGCCTTGGCGAAAACCGGAACGCCATCCAAGGGGCCGAGCAGCCGACCGGCTCGTCCCCGGACGTCGGCCGCGCGCGCGTCGGCCATCGCCATGGGCGAAAGTACATCCACCGCGTGCCAGCGCGTCGCGCCCGCCCGGCAGCGCTCGAGCGCCTGGGCCGTGACCTCCTCGGCCGTCCAAGCGCGACTCCGGCGACCCGCCTGGTAGGCGGCGATGGTGTCGTCGAGCGGATCCCCGTCAGCCCGGATTCGCGGGAGCCGGGGGATGACCGCCAGGGTGGCCAGCTGCGCCAACGCCTGGCGGCGAGTCAGCGACACGGGCGGGCGTCCACCGCTGCTTGCTTACATCCCTCCCTGCGGGGCCGTGGGCGGCAGAACGCCGTTCAGGCGCAGGTAGATCGCCTGCATGGCATAGTGATCGGACCAGTCGTCGATCAACCCCACGGCCGCCATGGCACGAGTGGTGTTCGACCCATACCACGACACCGTATCCCCGAGCTTCCCGTCGGTGAGTCCGGCCAGGGCCCCGGCGCAGAAGGTGAGCGAGGCCTGGAGGGCCGCCACGAGCTTCTCCTTCCCGTCAGTCCCCGTGACTTTCGCCGCACCGGATTGCTTTCCGCTGATCGCGCCGCAGGTGATCCCATTGTCGTCCGCGATATGAGCGATCAGCTCCCCGAAGGTCATCTGCGCGGGGGTAGGCTTGAAGCCGTACTTGTCGGCAGGCATGGCCTGAGCGGCGGCGAGGAGGTTCTTCGAATGGTCCTGCCCCATGCGTTGGACGGCGGTCGAGACGGGATTCTGGCCTGCGAGCGGTACGGCCACGACGGTGGTGAGAATGAGAACGCGCAGAGCAGACATGTGGCGACTCCGGAGTGGGTGAGTACCAGAAGGCAATCCAAGGGATCCAGAATACAACGAAATCCCCTGGAGTGAGGTTTCTCCGAGGAGACGAACGTCCGCCTCACGTCCCCTTCACGCTCCCGTTACCCCCCTGTGAATAGCCTCCGGGTGAGACCGGAGGCAGTCATGTCCACTACTGTGACACCGGACGCACCCCGGGCCGCCGCGCTATCGCCATCCGAGCCGGTCCAGGGTGCGATCGTCGCCGTACCAGCGCCCCTCGTGTCCACCCGCCCGGGGCTGCCGCTCTCCGACCTGATTGCCCGCGAGAGCGCACAGCGCCGCCGCCGCCGCCGCTGGCGCTGGGTCATCGCGTCGGCGGTGCCGATCCTGGGCATCGCGACGTACCTGATGCTGCGACCCCGTCCCGTGCCGTTCGCGCAGCGCTTTCGGGTTCAGGCGGCGACGCTGGGCGATGTAGTGCACGAGGTCACCGCGACCGGTAACGTCGAGGCCATCACGACGGTGCAGGTCGGCGCCGAGATCTCGGGTCGCCTCGCATCGGTGGACGTCGACTACAACGATCACGTGCATGCGGGGCAAGTGCTGGCCCGGTTCGACCGCACTCTGCTCTCGGCACAGCGCGCCCAGACCGCGGCGGCCGTGGCGGCCGCGGCCGCCGCGCTGGAACAGGCGCGCACCGCGCAGCAGAAGGCCGCCGTCGACTCGAGCCGCACCGCGCGGCTGTGGGCGGACGGGGGCGTGACGGACGCCGACCACGATGCGGCCCTGAGTACGGCGCGCCTGGCCGCCCAAGCCGTGGCCGCCGCCCAGGCCCAGCTGACGGCGGCTCGGGCGGCCGACCAGGTGGCCCGCACCAACCTGACGCACACGGTGATCCAGGCCCCGATCGACGGCGTGATCATCACGCGCAACGTCGATTCCGGCCAGACGGTGGCGTCGGTCCTTCAGACTCCGGTCCTCTTCACCCTCGCGGCCGACCTCCGCCGCATGCAAGTGGTGGCCGCGGTGGATGAAGCCGACGTGGGGCAGCTGCTCACCGGCCAGTCCGCGAGCTTCACCGTCAACGCCTACCCGGACCGCGTGTTCCGCGGCGTCGTGACCCAGGTCCGGAACTCTCCCGTGATCGTACAGGATGTCGTGACCTACGGTACCGTGATCACGGTGGACAACGCGGACCTCGCCCTGAAACCGGGCATGACGGCATCGGTGCGCATCCGCATCGCCCGAGCCCAGGGGGTGATGCGCGTCCCGAACGCCGCGCTCGCCTTCACTCCTCCGGGACGGGCCGCGTCACCAGGCCCCGGCGTCTGGATCGTGGCCGGCGATTCGCTGCGCTGGGTGGTCCTCCGTCCGGGGATATCCGACGGGGAGCTCACCGCCGTATCGTCCGGCTCGCTGCCGGCGGGAACGCCGGTGGTGACCGGTCTCACCCCCCAGGGGCGAGCCGCGTTTGGCAACGGGCATTGAGATTCGGTCAGCCCCGGTGGTCGCCACCGTCCCCCTGCTCTCGCTCCGGGGGATCACCAAGGTGTATGGCGAGCAGGACGCGGCGGTGTGCGCCCTGGACCACATCGACCTGGACGTGGGGCGAGGGGAGTTCGTCGCCATCACCGGCCCCTCGGGGTCCGGCAAGTCCACCACCCTGTCGATCCTCGGTTGCCTCGAGCTCCCCAGCGACGGCGAGTACCGGATCGAAGGGATTCCGGTGCAGGACCTCTCCCGCGACGTGCTGGCCGCGTTGCGGAATGCGCGCTTCGGCTTCGTGTTCCAGACCTTCAACCTGCTGCCCCGGACGTCGGCGCTGGAAAACGTCGCCCTCCCGCTCGTTTATGCCGGCCTCAACTCGCGGGAGCGACGCCGCCGCGCGCTGACGGCGCTCTCGGCCGTAGGACTCGGCGACCGGGTGGGCGCCACCCCCAATCAGCTGTCCGGCGGTCAGCAGCAGCGGGTGGCCATCGCCCGCGCGATCGTGAATGACCCCGAGGTCCTGCTCGCCGACGAGCCCACCGGCAACCTCGACTCCCGCATGGGCGCCGACATCCTCCAATTGATCGGGCGGCTCAACTGGGAGCGCCGGATCACCGTTCTGATGGTGACGCACGATGCCACCTGGGCCGGGTACGCCGGGCGGGAGGTGTCTCTGCACGACGGGCGGATCGTGTCCGACCAACGCCGGCCGCGCCCATGAGACTGTCCGCGACGACTGGACTAGCGGTGGCCGCGCTGTGGCGCAACAAGATGCGCTCGGCCCTTACGACCCTCGGCATCGTGATCGGCGTCGCCGCCGTGGTGATGATGCAGTCCATGGGTGAAGGCGCCACCGCCTATGTGGGCGAGGCGATATCGGGGCTGGGGAGCAATATGCTGCTCGTGACTCCCGGAGCCCGGGCCCGCACCTTTGGCGGCACCCCGCTGGGCGTGCCGCTCTTCACGGGGGGCGACCTCGATGCGATCCAGCATCAGGCCCACGACGTATCGCAGCTCGCCGCCGTCAACGCGCGCGTGCTGCAGGTGATCGCGGGGTCGAACAACCGCGCCACCAGCGTCGGCGGCGTCACGCCGGGGTACTTCGCCATCCGGCAGTGGGGGCCCAGCCGCGGGCGGCTGCCCACCCTCGAGGATGATCGCCAGGCCGCGCCGGTCTGCGTCATCGGACAGACCGTCGCCACCACGCTGTTTCCCGACCAGGAGGCCATCGGGAAGGAAATCCGCGTGCACGCCATGACCTGTCGGGTGATCGGCGTCCTCGAAGCGAAAGGGGCCACCTTCGGCGCCGACCGGGACGACATCCTGCTGATGCCATACTCGACGTTCTCCCGGCGCATTTTTGGAGGCGACCGGATCGCTTACATCTTCGCCTCCGCCGCGTCGAGCGACCAGCTGGACGACGCGAAGGACGAGATCGTCACGATCCTGCATCACCGCCGGCACATTCAACCCGGGGAAATCGATGATTTCAACGTCCTCGACCCCCGAGAGATCCAGAGCGTGCTCTTCACCGTCACCGGTGTCCTCACCCTCCTCTTGGCCGGTGTCGCGGCGATTTCCCTCGCCGTAGGCGGGATCGGCATCATGAACATCATGCTGGTATCGGTGACGGAGCGCACCCGGGAGATTGGGGTTCGCCTGGCGGTCGGGGCCCGGGCCGGCGACATCCTGGTGCAGTTTCTCGTGGAGGCCACCACGCTATCGGTGCTGGGAGGCGTGATCGGGGTGGGCGTCGGCCTGGCGGGGGCCTTCGGGGTCGCGCACCTCATCCACGTGCCGTTCGTCCTGCCCGGCCTCGCGGTGCCACTCGCGTTCGGCGTTTCGGCGCTCGTGGGCGTGGCGTTCGGCGTCGTGCCGGCCCGCAAGGCCGCCCGGCTCAATCCGCTAGCAGCGCTGCGCTACGAGTAGGCGGGCCCGCCCTTCATGGAATCGTGGCTCATCCGCCGGTGACTTCCGGCGGTCCGAAGCGCGTGGCATCTTCTGCTCGACCGTCTCAACCGAGGAAGTGCCCATGACGCGCCGACTGCTGCTGTTCCTCTCGCTCGTCGCACCAGGCGCTGCCGTCACCCAGAGCGCCAACGCCCCCTACACCCGGTACGCGGCCGCGATCGCCACCAAGGCTGACAGCGTGGTGGGGTTCCTCACCTCGCAGGTCGGCAACCTCACCAACGAGTCAGCAGTCGCGACGCTCGCGACCGCCGCCGCCCAGATGAAGCGCCTGACCGACGAGTTCGCCGGATCGGAGCCGCCGGCGGACCTGGCCGCGGTGCACCGCGATCTCGTGGCTACGTTGACCCTCGCGGCCAGCAAGGCGGAGCATGCGGCGACACTGATGCAGACCGCCATGGATACGTCCATTCTCGATGAGCAGCGCACCACCGCCGCCCAGACCGCCCAAACAGAGCTGAACGATCTGCAAACGGCCATCACGTCCTACGATGAGGCACGCGCGCAGGCCGCGCGGGTGCTGCAGCAGCACGGCGCCACCCTTCCCGGCCGGAGCTGAGTCCTACGGAGTGCGTGACGGTTGGCGGTTACCGCCGCACGGCGGCGAACACCGCGATGACGGCAATGGTAAACCCCAGCGCGACCTTTCCCGCCGTCACGAGGCTCCGCCCCACCAGCGCGCCCCAGCCGGCCCGCCACGCGGAGGCGGAGTCCCGGGAATGCAGATACTCGAATGCGGCCGCGCCGGCGCATGACCCCAGGAAGGCCCCGATCACGCTGCCGATGATCGGCAACGGGACGCCCACGAACGCCCCCACCAACCCGCCCAGCAACGCGCCCCAACCCGCCTGACGTGAACCGCCGTAGCGTTTTGCCAGTTGAAACCCGAGCCCCCATTCTACGAGCTCACCCAGGAGCGCGAGTCCCACGACGATAGCGATCGTCGCGCTGCTGACACCGACAAATCCGGTGAGCCAGCCGTAGCCGACTACGCCGAGGGCCATGAGCCAGAGCCCGGGGAGCCCGAGGGGAATGAGGGCGAGGCCGGCCAGAAGACTGAGTAGCAGTAACGCTAGGAGCATGGGCGGTCTCTCCTTGCCGATACCGTGAGCCGCTAACGAACACGGCGCCCTCTCTTGCGAGAGGACGCCGGGCTGAAAAGGTATCGCGTGTGGTTACAACTTGACGACGTTTTCCGCCGCCGGGCCCTTCTGGCCCTGGACGATGTCGAACTCGACCTTATCGCCCTCGGCCAGGGACTTGAATCCCTGCGCCTGAATGGCGGAATGATGTACGAAGCAGTCCTTCTCGCCGTTCTCCGGCGTGATGAAACCGAACCCCTTCGCGTCGTTGAACCACTTCACGGTCCCGTTGGTGCGTGCCATCTGGTGATAACTCCTACTGTAGAAACTGTGTTCGGCGCCGTGCGGCATACGCTGTAAGGCGAGCCGCTGCCTGTGCTGCGGGCACCGTCGAGCGGACGGCCAGAAAACAAAACGAGGACCTCGGGCGATGCCCAGGTCCTCCGATCGGTCTCACTGGTCCTCAGCCACGGCACCGTGCCGCAGCCTTACGCTCGAAGAGGAATATCCTCACGGCGCCGCGCAAAGTCAAGTGGTGGCTAGGCGTTCCCGCCGTCGTCCTTTCTCTGCAACTCCAGGTCGTTGAGCGCCGACCGCACCGCGGCCGCGTTGTCCCGCTCGGTACTCCGGTACACATCCACCACGCTGCTTCCCCGCACCACATGATACTCGCGCGCGCCCAAGCCGACCGACCGCACGTACGCCCGAACATCCCACAGGTCCGTCCCCCCGCATTCCGGATAGCGCGAAGCCAGGCGGGACAGCTCCGGCTCCGTCACGACGACGCCTTGCTGATTGATCAGCACCCGAACCCGATCGTTGAAGTCGCTGATCGCGGCGGTCACAGTACGCCGTCGGTGGCTTCCCGTCGCGAGGAGCGTTCCCGCACTTCTTGCGTGCGCAATACGACTCGGAACACCCCGGTCGCCAGATCGACGTCCCAGCTCGCGATGCGGGGCAGCAGGAACTCGGCCAGATCCTCGGTGGTAAGGCCGTCCACGGTGGTGTCGAGAAAATCCAGCACCCGCAGCCGCATCACCTCATAGCTCGAGCCGCGCGCGGTCGCCAACGCCCGGAGCCCGATCTGATCGTCCAGCATCCGCCGCACCGCCCCCTGCGCCACATCCAGCAGGCGTTCGATGTAGCCGGTCAGATCGGCGCCGCCCGGTCCTCCGCGAGCCCGACGGCGCTCGAGTTTGCGCGCCGTTTCCGGGGCGCACAGCGCGAGCAGGCGCGACCGCACGTCGGCGTCGGGGCCGGACTGGGCGGCCGGGACGGCACTGGCCCGCTCGGCATCCGCGCAGGCCACGATCTCGTTGCGGCCGAGCCGCAGGAAAGTGGTCATCTTCTGATAGATGTCCGTGCGGGCGGGCCGTGGGGGACGGCGGGACCCCTTGATCAGATCGTCGATGTACTGCGTGGGCACGGCGACCGCTTCGGCGAGATCTTCCGTCGAGCGACCGAGCTCACGCAGCCGCCGATGCAGCAGTTCCCCGAGCAGGCCCGACGGCTTGGAAGCGGATGACGTCATTGGGTGGGTAGCTCCTCGGGAGGATCGGATGGACCCCGTGTCTTCACGTAACCGGAATATCCGCAGCTGCAGGACTCCGTCGTCCGACCCTGGCGGTCGGTGCCGAAGCGAAGCGGCTGGTGACACGTCGCACAGCGGGGGGCGCCGGCGTCCGCCAGCATGCCGGTGCGACCCAGTTCCCGCCCCGACCGGTTCACTTGTGACGGTAGGTGATGCGGCCCCGCGTGAGGTCGTAGGGTGACACGGCGAGCGTGACCCGGTCGCCGGCGAGCACGCGGATGCGGAACCGCCGCATCTTGCCCGCGATGGTGGCGAGCACGTAATGGCCGTTCGGCAGATGGACGCGGAAGGTGGAGTTGGGCAGCACGTCCTCGACGACGCCGTCGATCTCGATTGCTTCTTCCTTGGCCATCAGACCGCCTTGAGGGACAACGGGATGAGGTCGACGCCGAGCCGGATGACATCGCGGGCCACGGCGCCCGCCCCGCCTTGAATGAGCTCGAATTCGACGCGGTCGCCGATGCCCAGCGCATGGTGCAGGCTTCCGCGGACCGCCGAGTGATGCACGAGACAGTCCGCATCGCCCGGCTCACACCGGATCATGCCGAAGCCGCGGAGCAGGTCGAACCATTTCACCGTGCCCAACATACGCATCGCGACTCCGTCCGGAGAGACTTACTCTAGAACAAAGGCGGGACCGGCGCATTGGCCAAGTCCCGCCTTGACGTTTTGCTGGCGTCGACGCGCAGCGGGCGCATCGAGCCTGAGTCAAAAGGTAGCAGGGTGCCGACGGAAATCCAAGGGGTGGCTACGGCGAGATGAGGGTGTACACCACGGCGAGCGAGTAGTTGCCCGGTGTATCGAGCGAGAAACTGTACAGCGTGCGATAGAAGAAATTCGTCACGGTGCCAGCGGTGGCGGTTCCGTTCGTCACGGTCACGGCGGCCGTCGTGAGACCCGCAAACGTCCCATTGGCAGCGAGGCTCCATTGGAGGTCGGAGGCCGGCTTGTTCACCCGCGCCGGAGCGACCGCCGTCCAGGTAGCGGCGGCGGCCGCCACCTGGAGATGCCACGCCTGGTTGCAGCGGACTGTGACCGTGGGCCCGGCATTGGGGACGTATCCCGTGGTGTACCCGGCGATGGTGGGGGGCGTCAACGCGGTCGTCGTGCCGCTCAGGCTGAGCTGCATGACCGTGCCGATGGTGATGCTCGCCGAGGTGTTGATGTTGCACGTCAGCCAGAAGAACCCGAAGATCTTGTTGGCGGTACAGGACTGAGCCTGCGCCGCGCCGGGCAGGAGCAACGCCACCAGCGTTCCCACCAGCACGCGGCGCCTCATGACGCCGCCCGACGAGCCGCTCGGAAGGAGCCCGCTTTGGTGACCATGCCCCCTTGCTCGACCCAGCTGCCCGACATGGAATCGTGGGCCACCGTGCCGACGTGCCGCCGGGCGGTAGCCGTCAGAAACACGTCGAAGTCGAGCGTCGTCGAATCCAGGGCTTCGCCGCTCACCGGCCCGGTGAAATGGAAGACGCCGGAGGCCGAGTCGACCTCCATGACGTCGATCGATCCCTGGAAGGCGTGCCCCGCCTGGCTCGCGACCGTGAGCGTGCCGCTCAGGGTCGCCGGGGTAGGCGTGGTCTGGATCGCGGCGTAGTCCCAGGCACCGGTCAGCGCCACCGGCGGCTGGCCCGAGGAATCGGTCGTCGAGACGCACGCGGCCGTCGCCACGGCGGTGGTCCAGGCGAGGCCCCGGCCGACCCACGCGATCACGGGCGCCCCTCCGGCCGGGCCGCTCCCCGCCCGGTTTGCTTGCTGGGATCGAACATGCGAATCGGCCGCGGCAAGAGCGGGATCGAGAGCACCGGCACCGACCGTCCGGGCACGACTTGGAACGTCGGCAGGGCGCCGCGCACGTGCACCGGCTCCCGCACCCCGCCCAGGTCCAGCTCGATCTGGTAGGTCCCCGGTGGCAGGGCGTCGAATCGCGCGGTGCCCAGGCTATCCACCACGGCGCTCCAGGAGTTGCCCTGCGCGTCCACCGCCCGCACGCCGGCCGCCCGGAGATTGGCGTGCGGCACCCGCCCGGTCGAATCGGCGGTGGGGACGAGCCGCACCGTGACCGCCGCCGTCGGCCAGATGCCGATGTCGAGGGGACCCGCCCCGGTCCGCCCGGAGGTGGCGGGGTTCGCCACGAGCCCGAACGGCAACGAGGTCTCGTCGATGCGTACCGGCGCCGGGCTCGGCGCGGGGAACGTGAACTCCCCATTCCCATCGGTCACCGCCACTTCGCCGTCCCGCCGCACGACGACGCCGCGGACACCGGGCTCTCCCCGGTCGCGAATCCCGTTCCCATTCCGATCCTCGTACACGATCCCGTGGACTCGGGCCCGTGTCACACCAGGAAGGTGCAGCACGTGCTCGAGCTTCACGACGGGAACCCAGCCGGCGTCCCGGCCCGTGAGCAGCGGGTTGTGCTCGGCATCCACAGTCAGTAGCAGCTCGCCGGGCAGCGGCTGGTCCACGCCGACCCGAACCACGGTCACCGCCGGGATCGTGCCGAAATAGGAGTAGTATTGGACCTCGCCGTGCAACAGCGGCCCGCCTCCATCGGCCATCACGCTCACCCTTTGCGCGCGCACGGTCGCCGACGCCTGCTCGGGCAGGTAACCCACGCCGGGTCCGCTGCGCTCGTAGGCGAGGTTGGCCTCAACGGTCCCGTGCGGCGTAATCCACCCAACCGTGCCCGTTGTGGCGAACCGATCCGCGGTAGTGGTGACACTGGGCGCCGAAGGAAGGGCGGTGCTGCGGGAGGCATCTCCCACAATCACCGAGCCGATCCCGTACACGGTTCCGTAGTGCACCGTCGCTCCTAGGCGCAGGGCGCGATCCGAATTGCCGAACTCCCCCACCGTCCCCTTGGCGGTGTAGCCGCTGGCGCGCACCTCGGCCAGTAGACTGGCATGATCGCTCAGCCGATACTGCGGGGACACCGACCAGCCGGTGGACCGCAGCTTGGAGTAGGCGGGGTTCTGATCATCGGAGACCCACGCCCCCCCTCCGACCACGACCCGCGGTCCGAACCCGTGGGACACCGTGCCCGAGAGTTCCTGGCTGGTACGGGCGAACGCCACCGTGCCGCCCGGCGCCTGCATGGCGCGCAGCTGCGCGTAGTCCGACCCGGACCGCTGATCCAGCTGGGTGATCCAGCCCAGACCGGAACCCCCCGCGTAGTGCCGCTCGGCGAGTTCGCCGGTCGCCGTCCAGCCGGAAAACGGCGGCGTTACCCCGCCCAGGCCGAACGCCTGCAGCTCGCGCATCTGGAATTGCTCATCCAGGAGATCGGTCGCGGTCACGCCGACCCATCCGCCCGAGAGCTTGGCGCCGACGCGAGCGCCGTACAAGTGCCCCGTTCCCGTCACATCCCCCGAGGCGGGCGCGCCGGCGAGGGCGTCCGCGGTCCAGTGCGCGTCGTTGTAGGTGAACGCCCCGCCGCGGGCGTACACGTTCATGCCCGTGATCTCGGAGAACGACCACCCGGAGGAACCCGCGGTCGCACTCCATCGGTCGTTGCCGACCGACAGGTACGAGCCCCCCAGGTAGTACCCGACTCGGGTGAGGGCCAGCGCATCCGCGGTCTCTCGATCCGTCGGCTGGACCAGCCGGCCGGAGACCCGCAAGTCGCTCGTGAGCGGCCCCTGCAGATCGAAACCCACAACTGGACTCGCCGTCGCCTGATCGGTGAGCACCGACGCGACGCCGACCGTCAGCTGCGGCCCTCCCCCGCGGGCCGTGAGCATCCCCTCGCGGATCACCTGGATCGTCGCGTCGGCGGCGGCCACCTCGCGGCCGCCGAGGGTGGCGACGAACCGCAGACGCAGGGACCCGTCACCCGAGGTCTGGGGAATGAGCACGAGAACGTCGGCGGTGATGGTGGCACCGGCTTCGAGTATCTGACGCACGGGCAGCCCCTCCACGCGCCACCCCGACGGCAGCACGACCCGCAGGTCGATCGTATCGCGTCCATTGCCGGTGTTCGTCAGGAAATAGCGGAACGGCACGCGGTCGCCGGCGCGAGCGCCCAATACCGACTGGGCGAGACGGAGCGTGGCGCCGTGGGCCTGCGTGACCTTCAGGCGCACGGGCACGCGCTGCCGCACGGTCCCACCCTGGCGGAACTCGACCCACGCGACCGGCTGCGAGCCGGCCGGCGTCCCCGCCGGCACGTCGGCCGTAACGACGACGGGAGTGGCCCCCGCCACGCCGTCGAACGGCGGCAGGATCCGCGCTCCCGCCACCGGCACGATGGTGTACTGCACGCGGCCGTCCGACGCAAGCTCCGCCGGAACGGGGACCGTCACGATCTGCATGCTGTGAGGACTCGCGGCGACCTCGATGGCGGCTGCGGCTCCTCGCGGGGGGGGAAGCGCGTCGGGGGCGACCGCAGCGGAACCTGTGACAGAGCGGCCTCCCGGATCGGCGCGGAGGCTCGCTGGGGGCCAGACCGCGCCAGCTCCCGCGGCGGCCGGCAGCGCCGAGACCGGCTCGGCACGGAGCAACGCAACGATCGGAGCGCGGCGCATGGGGATCCCGTCCTTGCCTGAGCCGGTCCCCGCCGGCGTCTGGGATGTCCCGACCGCGGGCGCGGCTGCAGCGCTCGGAGCGGCCCCAAGGGGGGAGACCGCGCGTCGCGTTGCACGCGATGGGAAGACCTGTCGTTTCGCCGCTGCGGTGGGGGGGACCGGGGTCGGAGCCGCGCTGCTCACCAGCGCGGGTGATCCCTCCGCGAAGGTCGCGTTAGCGCGCACCCATCGCCCGACCCCCAGTCCGATTCCCAGCAGGGTCAGAAGCCATGCCACGACCGAGACCAGGCGCGACATGATCATGGCGTCGTCACCGAGATCGCGACGACGAGGTTGGCCGAATGCGTCGCCGGTGCATCGGCGGTCCAGGACAGCAGCGTGCGGAAGAAGATGGTGTTCGAGTAGGGGGTGCCCGCCGTGAGCTGGACCGACTGCACCGTGACGTTGGCGGTGGTCATGGCGTTCCAGGCCACGAGGTCGCCACGACGCCATTGGAGGTCGGAGAGCGCTTTACCCCCGCCCAGGTTCGCGGAGCTCGAGTGAATCGCCACAGTGGTCGTGCTGGCCGCGCCGGTCGAGAGGGTCAGCGTGTAGGTGAGCGGCGTGCCGTCGTTCACGAATCCATTGTTGTAGTCCGCGGCTGTGGGAGCGGGGAACGACACGGGCCCCCCGGTGATCACGGCCGTGACGTTCTGGGCCCGCGCCGAGGTTGCCGTCGCGGCGACGAGGGAGACCAGGAGGAGCAGGGGAACGCCGGCGCGCATGGTCAGCGAGCGTCCATCAGCACTTGGCCCGCCGCCAGCTCGGAGCCGCCGAAGTCGAGGAGCATGAGGACCACGTAGTGCCCGGCCGGCAGCCGGGGCACGAGCAGCGCGAAGCGGCGCCGAGCGCCGGGGAGGACGGGAAACGGGGTGATGCTGTCGGCCGCGGCGACCGAGTTGTCGAGGCGGCGAAACTCGACCGACCCCCGCACCCAGTACGGAATCCCGCCCGTGTTGTGGTAGACCGCGCGCACGTGGAGCGCGGCGGCCGTGTCGGTTCCGGCGCGGCCCCGGACCGGTTTCGTTCCCGCAGTGTCCACCGTCATCTCCTCGACCTCGCCGTCTTTCACGAGTCCCGGAGGAGTGATGTAGACCTTCACCCCAACCCGCATGACGTAGGAGATGTTGTGCCCGGCGCGCATGGTCCCGCGCCCCGATTCCACGAACACGATGCTCCAGCACGCGGCGGCCAGGGAGTCCGTGCCCGCCGCATCGAGGCGGACCATCTGCGAGGCGCCCGGGGGCAGGCGGAGGCTCAGCGGGAAGATCTTCAGGTATGGCGCGCACGATTGGGCCTGCGACCCCGACGGCACGAACCGGTTGGCGCCGTCCTCGGCACGGTCCCAGTCCATCAGGTACACCGACGCTTCGACGACCGTGTCCGATTCGTTGCGCACGTTGAACGACGCCGTGGCCGTCGAGTCGACCCACGGCCGGAGGAACAGCTCGGCCTGATCGACCGAGATCTGGCCCGCGAGCGGTCTCACGGCGAGCGCCCAAAGTGCAAACGCGGCGAGGCCAGTCCCGCACCCACGCCGCGTCAACGGGTGCGCACCGGTGAAGGCGCGCACCCGCAAGAAGCGAAGCAAGTTCAGGGCGCGTTGAGTGTGTAGACGACCGTCAGCGAGTAGGTACCGGGGGTGTCGCCCGCCGAGTGCCAGCTCGTCTGGTAGAAGATGGACTGGCTCGTGCTGCTGCCGGTGCCGCTGGTGAGCACGGTCGCCGGGGTCGTCGACAGTCCCGCGAAGGTCCCGTTCGCCGCCGTCGACCACGCGAGGTCCGTGGAAGCCTTCGCGGCGTTGGCGCCGCCGGCAGCCGTCCACACGTTGGCGGACGACGCGATGGTGAGGTTCCAGCCCTTGTTCGCCTTCACCGTCGCCGTGGGGCCGTTGTCGGCCACCGCGGCGCCGTCGAAATTGGCGACCGCCGGCACCGTCAGGGCCGTCGTGGTGGAGCTGAGCGTCAGCTGCATCAAGGTCGGCACCGTGACCGAGGCGGTGTTGTTCACGGAGCACGAGGGTGCCGTGGAGCAGGTCTGCGCGCTCACTTGAGTCGTCGCCGCGAGCCCGAGCAGGGCAGCGGCCACCAGCGTCATGCGCTTGTTCATGTTGTGTCATCTCCAATGATGTGACTGGTTGTCCGTCGCCTGCTGGTTTCTTGTCGTACCGCGCGAACGCGTAGCCCGTCCATCGCCTCGCGCACCTCGCAGTCACTGCTCCTCAAGGCAACCGGTATGCCTAGGGATGCTACGAGGTACTGTCAAAAACTTTGACAGACTGCTCGTAATGCGCATCCTATGTAAATGGCGGGATATGATGGTTTTAGAGGTGCAAATAGTCAATGTTGAGCTGGGAAGTCGGATTTGCGCGGGAGGTGCGATCCGACACTCCTGGGGTAGCAGCTTGCAACTTCTAGGGGAAAATGCATAAACAAAGCGTGTGTCATTCGACACGGCGAATTCCCCCGATGATCCTTCGGCAAACTTTCGGTACCTCCTCCTTCCCCTGCGCCTGAGAGTGGAGCGCGGCTGCCGGCGCTACCGGATTCGCAGGCCACCGTCCGCCCCGTCAGCAACAGATCGTCACGGCGCTACGAACTGGCGTGCCGGCGCGAACAGGCCCGTCAACGAGGCGAACAGCCGTTCCTCTCCATAGAGCAGATCGAGAATCGCCTGCTGCTGATCGCTCGTGAGTGGCTGGCTGTCGACACGGACGACGTCGACCGATCCGGTGGTCATGCCGATCTGGGCAAAGGCTACGCCATTTACGCTGACCGTCGTGGTGATCGCCGGAAGCAGGCAGTACGTGGTGATACTCCCGACGATCCGAATCGTCTCCGCCTTGCGCGTGAAGGTGTAGTCCAGGTCGTAGAACGAGTCGTACGGGTCGATCGCGTTCCGGGTCGCGGCCAGCCGCAGCTGCAGATCCTGGCCTTGGCCCGTGATCGTGGCGGCCGTCACCGTTTGTGATCCCTGCTGGGCGATCGAGTCTGCAAAGGTGAATAGGTGCTTCCCCTGCGTGACGGCGCCGGTCACAAACCCCGAATCGACGCCCTGGCCGCCCCAGGGCACGATCGTGTAATCCGCATTTGGCTCGGTCCCGTTCACAACCTGGACGGCGAGGAGTGTGGAGGTCCCCGCCGTTTGGTCCCGCAAGTCCAGCCACCCATCTACCGCGAGGGGGAACGCCGGTCGGCCGAAGAGTCCGGGGGTGTAGAGCAGGAACCGCACGCCATCCGAGGGCCCACCCGTATCCGCGCCGACGCCGTAGCCTTGGGCCACGCTGTCGTAGACGAGCACCCGGCCGAGTATCGAGTCGGGAATTCCGGCGGCCACTGCCAGAGCCCCGGCACCGTCCGATACGAGCCCGGCTCCGCAGGTCGAGCCGAGGTGAGATAGCGCCACCGTCCGCGAAGCAACGCCCCCAGGAATGGTGAGGATCGGCGCCAGCGCGGCGAGGCTCTGCAGCGCAGGGGTGTCGAATGCCTGCTCCACATCGTGCTCCGCCGCCGAGATCGACACCGCATCAGCCAGCGGGAGCGCAGGCGTCGACACGGCTGTGGGCGTCAGGCCTTCGCACCCCGCCACGGCGATCCACGCGAGCATCGAGGCAATGCAGCGGCGGAGCGCCCCACGCTGCGGGAGCCTTGCCTCAGTGCGAATGGGTTGCGCCACGTGTCCTCCGTTCTCCGACGGCCACGGACCCAACGGCATAATACCCGGGTACGGTACAGGGACCAAACTCTCCAATTCTCGACCAAGAACGCGGATGACTCCGGAGACTCACCACAGCGGGCGGCCTGGTCCCGAGATCCGCTTCGCGGCGGCGCTGCTCCTGCTGTTTGTCCTCGCCCAGGTATCCGATCAGTGGATCTTTCATCACTTCACATATCCCAGGATCTACGACCGTGACTGGAGCCGCATGCTGCGGGTTCCCGGGTACTTCCCGATGTGGGGACTTGTGGCCTTGGCGCTCTTCCTGCATGACTGGGTGCCGCGGGCGCGGACCACACTGCGCCGGGCGAGCCGTCGCGGCCTGTTGCTTTTTTGGTCCGCCGGCCTGGGCGGGATCGTCGCGGAGCTTCTCAAGGTGGCAATCCGTCGCGAGCGACCCGGTCTGACCGATGGCGCCCATGTACTGCGGCCGTGGTCTGACCAGCCGTTCTCGACCGCCCAGCTCGGGTTGCCGAGCAGCGAGGCGGCCGTGGCATTCGCCGCCGCGGCGGTACTGGCCCGCCTGTTTCCCGAATCCCGGCTGCTCTGGTACGCGCTTGCCGTCGGCTGCGCGCTCACGCGGGTGGCGAGTGGTGCCCACTTCATGAGCGACGTGACGCTGGCGGCTCTGGTGGGGTACGGGACGACGGTGATGCTGTGGCAGCGCAGCAGCCTGCCCCGCACGGTGGCAGTCTCGCCTGGCCTGCCGGGATAGCCTGCCGACGATGACCATCCCGCCCGACCCGGGTGGAGAGGGCCGGCCGAATGCGAGGTGCGCCGCGTGACGATTCCCTACCCGCGGATCCCGCCGGAGCTGTTTCGCCTGGGCCCGTTTGCCGTGCGCTGGTACGGCCTCATGTATCTCGCGGGCTATGTCGTCGGCTACCGCATCGTGCACGGCCGGATCAAGCGCGGCTTGGTATTGCTGACCGAACGTGATCTCGACGCGCTGATCGGCTACCTCGTGGTCGGCATGCTCGGGGGGGCCCGCCTGACCTACGCGGTCGCGTACCAGCCGGGACACTATCTGCAGGATCCCATCGAATTCGTGCGGATCTGGCACGGGGGGCTTTCCTTTCATGGGGCCCTGATCGGCATGACGGCGGCGTGCCTCATGTTCGCACGCGCGCACGGTGTTTCGTTCTGGCCGCTGGCCGACACGGTCGCGCTGGCCGGCACGCCCGGCCTCTGTTTCGGGCGTCTCGGTAACTTCATCAATGGGGAGCTCTACGGCCGCGTGACCACCGTGCCGTGGGCCATGGTGTTCCCGGCAGACCCGCAACAGCTCCCGCGGCATCCGTCACAACTGTACGAGGCGTTCGCGGAGGGGATCATCCTGTTCCTGCTGCTGCGGGCGCTCGAACGCCGTGGCATCGCGCGAGGATGGTATCGGCCCGGCATGCTCGCGGCCGGGTTCCTGATCGGATATGGAGTGCTTCGATTCCTGCTCGAGTTCACCCGCCAACCCGATACTCAGCTCGGGCTCGTAGCGGGCCCCTTCAGTATGGGCCAGATCTTCTGCACGGCGATGGTTGTCGCGGGTCTCGTCGTGCTGATCTCCGTGGTGCCGCGCGCGCCCACAGCTCCTGAGCTCCGCGCTACCGAATCCGCAGCACGTTGAGCCGTGGCGCCACCGCCGCCGGCACGGCGGCGGCCCCATCCCTGGTGAAGGACAACGTGAACCCCGCCCCGCCCGGGGGCTGAAACGCCCGGATGTAGACCCCCGAACCCGACCGCAGGGTGTCGCCGACCGCAACGGCGCTCCCTGACGACTCCGTCGGGATCAGCGGGAAGCTGAACGGGAAATCGGCGGGGTCCTGCGCGGAGAGCGACGCATAGGTCGTACGGAAGTTCCAGGACGTGTAGGTCAACTCCGGCGGGGTGACGAATCCCGGCAATGCCGACGCCCAATTCGCGAGCGCCCACCGCGTCACCACGGTCGTGAACGGCTGCCCCGTGACCGCGGCCACGGCGGCCGATCCGACCAACCGAGTCTGGTGCAACTGGCGGGGCAACCCCCCGCCAAACTGGTCCACGACGTAACGCGTGAACAGCCAGCTCGCCCCGATCTCGGCCAGCGTGCCGTTGTCGTAGGGGATCAAGAGCGGCGAATCACCTGGCGCGGCCAGGTATTGGTAGCCGTCGTAGAGATCATCGAAGACGTAGTGACCGAACGACACGGAGTCGCCGGGCAGAAAGCTCCGGCCGGCCAGCTCCTCGGCGTACTTCGACAACCCCTCGTCGAGCCAGCCTTCCTCCGCCGGTCCTCCCAGGACCCGGACGTGCTGCACGAAGCTGATCATGTGCTGCAGCTCGTGCGTGAAGGTGAGCGGCGTCCCCTGCTTCACCGCGGCGACGGAATGACTGCAGCTCAGCGTACCCGAGGGATCGGCGACGATCGAGTAGAACACTTCGCCGTTGTTGTACTGCGAGGCAAACACGGGATCCAGGTCCCCGGCGAAGAAAAACCCCGCTACATACCCGCTCGTCGCGCACTGGCCGCTCGTCACCAGCGCATTGACGACGCCGGTCATGAGCACCGCGACGACGCCGTTGCCGTCGATGTCGGAGACGCCGCCGAAAGTGGCCGTGTCGAGCGGGAACAGGCGCTGATCGAACAGCTGCGTC
The DNA here is from genome assembly GCA_035500495.1 of Gemmatimonadales bacterium. GTDB lineage: Bacteria > Gemmatimonadota > Gemmatimonadetes > Gemmatimonadales > GWC2-71-9 > DASTHG01. The sequence goes on along the minus strand of DATJXC010000126.1, from coordinate 2,700 downwards.
AGCGTGTCGAGATCGGCCGAGTCCAGCCCGCCGGCGGGCGCGAGGGTATCCACGTAGATGGCGATGCGGGCCCCGACCGATTGCGCGCGGGCGGCCACGTGCTGAAACATCGAGCAGTCGAGTTTGGCGCACACCAGAAAGGTCCGTAACGATCCCGGCGCCGGCGGCCCCGCCGCCACCGCCCGCGACGGGACGAGCCCAGTGGGACGGGGTACCGCGTACGCGCCGGTGGCGGCCAGCCGACGCAACATCGCGTCGAATTGCACGGCCGAGCTGGTGGCCCACCGCGCGGCCAGAAGCCGCTGGGACGGCGCGACTGGGGCGGCCGTCGCCCCCCTCAGCTGAAACGGCGACGACTGCCCCGGACTACCCGCCGCGGACTGTGGCACCAGGAGGTACTCGGCGCTGTCTCCCGCGGCGTTGGCCCCGAAGCACGCATGACCACCCGTGCCGGCGGGATCGAGGGCGACATACGCGCCCACGGCGAGCGACACGTCGCACTTGGCCATCGACGGGGCCGTGCCGTCACCACTGCAGGCAACGGCCCCTGCCAGGACGACCGCCGTCGCGCACGTCCTCATCCTGCTTTCCATGCCTCCCCCTGGTGCCACACCCACGAGCGACCCGGCGGGTCGCTCGTCACATGGCGATGTTGAGTCTGAATTGCACGGTGCGCGGGCGGCCGATGGACGCCCCGCTGAAGAAGGCACCCTTGAGCAGGTAGTGATGGTCCAGCAGGTTGTCCACGTACACCTGCGGACGGATGACGCTCGAGCCGACCGGAATGGTGTAGCCGGCGCTTGCGTTGAGGATCAGGCTCGGCGTGACGTGGATGCCCGTGTTGAAATCGAACAGCCCCGTCCCGTACGCGCAGCCGCAGCTCGCCGGATCGGCCCCGTTGGTGAGCCCGGTGCCATAGATCCCCGACAGGTTCATGTACAGCCGGCTGGGCGAGTAGTTGATCGCCGCGACCGCGGAAATGCGCTGATCGTGATCGAGGTCGAAGTACCCGGTGGGCAGGTCGGCGGGGAAGAATCCGCCGGTGATCGGGCCGTGCCCATAGGCGTGGTTCAGCGCGAAGTTCGCATACCCCGAGAGCGGCCCCGCGGGCCGGATTTCGAGCGCCAGCTCCACGCCGGTCACGCGAACCTGATCGATGTTGACCGATGTCACGATCGCCGAACCGGGGACCGTATTGTCGTCGATACCGGGGGACGAGCGTTTGTAGTATCCCGACAGCTTCACGACGAAACTGCTGAGCCGCTGGGCCAGACCGACCTCGTAGAAATCGTCCCGCTCCGGCAGGGTCGGCTGGGTGACGACGCCCGAATCGGCGACGTCGGTGATCGCCCGCAGGTCTTCCACGTTGGTCGGGATGAACTGGCGACCGTAGTAGGCAAACAGGGTCGTGCCCGGGGTGGGGAAGAAGCTCAATTTCACCCGCGGGCTGAGCTGATCCTGCGTCCCCGCGAACGGCGCGGTGTGCGCGTCGTAGCGAACGCCGACGCGGAGCTCCCAGGATTCAACCGGCTCCAGGACCGTCTGCGCGTAGACGCCGATATCGTGCCCGGAGAGGTCGGAGTTCGACGCCGGGCCATGGTTTCCGAGCGAGTCGGTGGTGACGAAGCTCTCGTGGCCGGTGGTCCAGGAGTCCAGGGTGCCGAGCATGAACGCCACCTCGTGGCTCAGATGCCGCGTGTAATCGAGCTTCACCCCGTATGTGTTGAAGAGCCGGTCTTCGTTCAGATTGTACGGGGTCGGATCCGGGTAGAAGATGAACGACGGGGGATCGTTCGGCCCCGGCGTGAAGAGCAGACTCCCGTGCCGGTAGAACAGCCCGGTGAACAGTTCGCCCGGCGCCTCCCCACCGCTCGCTTCGCCGAATAGGTGATCCCAGCCCAGATTCGCGAAGCCGTTGACATCCTTCTGATGGGCATCGAGCACGAGGCCGCCGGTGGAATCGTACGGCACCTCGAAATTAGTGGTGGCCCAGTTGAGGTCGAGGTTCATCACATCGCCCGCATGCGGCCGGTACTGCACCTTGCCGAACCCGAAGTAGTCCGTGCCGGAGTTGTGGAAATTGACCGGTGCTCCGGTGGCCGTATCCGCCACCACCGGCTCCTGGCGCATGTCGGTGCTCTGGCGCGCGCCGGAGAAGAACAACCCCCAGCGTCCGGCGTTGGTGCTCGCGGACGCCCCCTGGCCGTTCGCGCTGTACGATCCGCCGTACCCGGTGAGGTCCAGGTGGAAGCCGCCCGCGGGAATTTTGGTCGTGACGTTGACGATCGCCGCGTTCTTACCACCGTAGGCGGCATCCCACCCGCCGGTCTGGAACTCGATCTGGTTCACGACCGAGGGGTCGAACAGCTCGTTCAGGCTGCCGGAAATACCCGAAGGGACGGGGACGCCGTCCACGTAATAGGTGTACTCGGCGTGCTGTCCGCGGATGTGCACTTCGCCCGTGGGCGCGCGTGCCGCGCCGACGATCGCCTGCTGCAGGATCTGGGACGTGGTACTGGTGGGAGCCGCGTGGAACTCGTTCTGCTGAAACACCTGGTTGCCGGTGCGTGTGTCCACGGCCAGGGGCTCAGCCGCCCCCAACACCTCGACGCTGGAGAGCTGCACGGGGGCCGGCACCAGCCGGATATCGACTTCGACCGTCGCTCCCGAGGCCACGGTCGCAGCCACGAGCACCGGGTG
>DATJXC010000125.1:0-4006 GCA_035500495.1 Gemmatimonadales bacterium | reverse complement strand
TGTCGAGCCCCCCCGTGGACGCGATGCGACCGTGATTCATCGGGTACTCGGTCGGGTGCCGCAGGGCGACCAGCTCACAGTCGAGCTCGGCGTCGGGGCATTCGAACCCCGCGACCCACCGCACGATCTCCCGGGCGGCATCCCGGGCGCGGGGTAGCCGCTCCCGCAGCGCCGCGAGCGCGGCGCGGGACGGCAGACGGTAGAACCCACCCACCCGCACGTTGATCGGATGGATCTCCCGCCCGCCCAGCACGCTCACGATCTCGTTGCCGAGCTTCTTCAGCTCGAGTCCTCGGCGCACCGGTTCGGGATGGTCGCGCGCCATGGTGATCGCGTCGTCGTATCCCAGGAAATCCGGCGCGTGCAGGAGATGAATGTGAAGCGTATGGCTCTCGATCCACTCGCCGCAGTACAGCAGCCGCCGCAGCGCCTGTACCTGAGCGTCGATCTGCACCCCGCAAGCCTCTTCCATCGCCTGGCAGGCACTCATCTGATAGGCCACCGGACAGATCCCGCAGATTCTGGCGGTGATGTCGGGCGCCTCGGTGAACTGCCGGCCGCGCAGCAGCCCCTCGAACAGCCGCGGTGGCTCGAACAGCCGCAGCTCCGCCTCCACCACGCGGCCCTGCTCGATCTTGACGTACACGGAGCCGTGCCCTTCCACCCGCGTCAGGCCGTCGAGCCGGATGGTCCGGGTGCGGCCGTTGGACCTGCTCCCCGCCCGGCTAGCCACGCGCGACCTCCGCATCCGCCTGCTTCCGAAACGCCGGCGCATCGGCGTTATAGGTGCGCAGCGCCCGCGCCACGAGCGCCGGCGTCGCCCCGAGATGCTCCCGCCACCAGCCCGCGAGGGCCGCGGCGTTCGGCGTTTCCATCGGCCCGAAACAGCCGTAGCATCCCCGGTCGAAGGCCGGGCAGAGCGCGCCGCACCCGGCATGCGTCACGGGGCCGAGGCAGGGCTCGCCGCGCGCCACCCAGACGCACACCGTTCCCCGGCGCTTGCACTCGAGGCACACCGAGTGCGCGCGGATCGCGGGACGGCGGCCGGCCAGCATGGCGCTCAGCACTTCGAGCAGCTGCCCCTTGTCGATCGGGCAGCCGCGCAGCTCGTAGTCCACGGCCACGTGGTCGGCGACGGCGGTCGAGGTCGCCAGGGTCTCGATGTACTCGGGCCGCGCGTACACGGCGGCGAGGAATTCCTTGATGTCGCCGAAGTTGCGCAGCGCCTGGATCCCGCCGGCCGTGGCACAGGCGCCGATGGTGACGAGGCGGCGGGAGACGCGGCGGATTTCCGTGACCTGCGCCAAGTCGCGCTCAGTCGTGATCGAGCCTTCCACCAGGGAGAGGTCGTAGGGCCCGCCAACGAAGGCGCTCGACGCTTCGGGGAAGTGCGCGATCGTGACCCGATCGGCCAGCGTCAGGAGCTCGTCCTCGCAGTCGAGCAGCGACAGCTGACACCCATCGCACGAGGCGAACTTCCAGACGGCGAGCTTGGGCTTGGGGGCAGGACGCGGCATCTCACAGCTCCCGGACGTGGAGTAACGGCTCGACCCGCGCCAGCGGGTAGACCGGTCCGTCACGGCAGGTCAGCTCGGGACCGAGCTGGCAGTGCCCGCACCATCCGACGGCGCATTGCATGTTGCGCTCCAGCGAGACGTAGATCCGGTCGGCGGTCACCCCGCGCCGCAGCAGATCGTTGCTCACGAGCCGCATCATGATCTCCGGCCCGCACAGCAGCGCGACGCAGTCGTCGGGATCGAACCGCGCATGGTCCAAGAGCGAGGTGACCACGCCCACGTTCCCCGCCCACTCGGGCCTTGCATGGTCCACGGTGACCTGGACGTCCACGTCGAAGCGCCCCCGCCACCGCGCCAGCTCGTCGGCGAATAGCAGGTCGCCGGGAGAGCGCGCCCCATACAAGAGGACGACCCGGCCGAACCGCGCGCGCTGCGCCAGCACCTGATAGAAGGCGGGCCGCAGCGGTGCCAACCCGACCCCGCCGGCCACGAGCAACACGTCCCGGCCCGAGCCATTGGTGACCGGCCAGGAGGTTCCGAATGGTCCCCGCACTCCCACGGCGGCGCCGGGACGCAAGGCACAGAGCGCCCGGCTCACGGCGCCCACCGACCGCACGGTGTGGATCAGAGGGTCCGGCGCGGTCGGGTCGCCGCTGATGGAGATCGGCACCTCACCGACGCCGAAGGCGTAGAGCATGTCGAACTGCCCTGGCTTGAACGACGGCACCAGGCCGCCTTGCGGCTCCAGGTCCAAGGTCCAGGTGTCCGACGTCTCCTGGTGCACGTGGCGCACGCGGTAGGGAGCGGGCAGCATTGGCGGGGAGCCGGTCATCATGGACCCACGACGCCGTAAAGGTCCGCCAGCTGCACGGTCGCGGTTTCCAACCGCTGCGACATCACGCTCGCCACCCGCTTCAGGAGATCGTAGCCCAGCCGCGGGTCGGCGTCGCATTTGTTTCGCAGGCAGGCGCCGTCGAACACGAGGGCGCGCGTCAGCTGCATCGCCCGGGCATCGAACACCCAGCGGTAGGGGGGCATCAGCCAGGAGAAGCCCAGCACCTGCCCCTCCCCGACGGTCAGGATGGTGACGGGATCCCGGCCGGGCGCATGCACCTCCACCGCGATCTGGCCACTGCGCAGCAGGAAGAAACGGTCGGCTGCTCCGCCCTCTCGATAGAGGTATTCCCCCGCCTCGAACCGGGCGTTCGTGGCACACCCGGCGATGAGCTTCAGGTCGGCTTCCGTCATTCCGCTGAAAAACGGATGCTCGGCGAGAAGCGATTCCAGTCCTTTCATGGCGTACCTCCAGACGACGACGCTCGCTGTTTTCCCACCCCCGAGACCCGTGCGGGGGGTTTCCGCAAAGCCGCCACCTCTTCCGTGAGATCGATGCCAACGGGACACCAGGTGATGCACCGCCCACACCCCACGCAGCCGGAGCTGCCGAATTGATCGAACCAGGTGCCCAGCTTGTGGGTCAACCACTGCCGGTAGCGCGAGGCCCCGGACCTTCTGATGCTGCCGCCGTGGACGTAGGAGAAGTCGGTTGTGAAGCAGGAATCCCAGCGCCGCCGGCGCTCGGCCGTCTCCCCGGTCAGGCTGCTCGTGTCCTCGACTCGGGTGCAGAAGCAGGTGGGGCAGACCATCGTGCAGTTGCCGCAGGCGAGGCAGCGTTGCGCCACCTCCTCCCAGCGCGGGTGCTCCAAGGTCTGCGACAGGAGCTCCCGGATTCCCGTCGTGTCGAGGGAGCGACCCATGCGACCGGTCGCGTCGCGGCGCACGGCCGCCACCGCTTGCTCGTCGGCCGCGGTTGCGGGCCGGCGCGGCAGCCGCTCCAGCACCGCCGCACCCCGCTCCGAACCGGCGTCCACCGTGAAGCGGGACACTTCACCATCCACGATTTCCGTCAGCGCCAGGTCGTAGCCCGCACCCTCGTCCCCCTGGTCCACGAACGGACCGGTACCCATCGAGGCGCAGAAGCAGGTGCCGCCGGGCTCGCCGCAGTTGACCGCCACGACGAAGGCGCCACCGCGGAGCGCCTGGTAGGTCGGATCGACATATGAGCCGCCCAGAAACACCCGATCCTGAATCCGGATCGCGTGCAGCTCGCAGGGGCGCACGCCGAGCAGCGCATACCGCTCGGCGAGGGGCGGTTCGGGAGTCGCCGCGAACGACTTCCCGTTGCGCTTGGCACTCCAGAGCTTCACGTCGGGTGGGTACAGCCAGGCTTTCCAGGAGTGCGGTCCCACGGCGTAGCCGAAAACCGCGCCGTCCTTCCGACGTTGCAGGGTGTAGCGCCCCCCCTCCTGCACAGCGGTCCAACCTCGAGGCAGGTCCGTTTCCGCCGCCAGGCGGTCGTAAACGATCGCGTGGTCCCGCACGGTGGGGCCCAAGACCGTGTAGCCCTGATCCGCGAGGACGCGGACCAGGGCTGCAAGACCTTCACGCTCGATGACTTGCACTCGGTTCCCCCACAAGGCGTTGTCTCC
>DATJXC010000124.1:0-3759 GCA_035500495.1 Gemmatimonadales bacterium | reverse complement strand
CTGGTTTCACCATCCACCGTTGGGGCACCTTACCGGCGCCGGTCCGACCCGTCTCGCAGCTCCACACGAGGGCGGCACCGATCCCTGGGCGGGCGTCGACCACACTGGGGGTCGTACTGCGGACGTGCCCAGCCATCGCGGCGCCGGTCAGCCGGGCGGCACCAGTTTGACTGAACCGATCGGCGGCATAGATGAGGCCCTCGATGGCGACCGTTCCGGAGATCGAGACGCTGCCGTTCGCCACGATCCAGCCCCGGAAAGAGTCCCCAGGGCCGGTTCCCGCCCCGCTCCCGATACTCACGGTCGCCAGCTCGCCGACTGGGGTCGCCGCATTGATCGGGTGGCCGCTGGTCGTATCCACGAAGATGAGACCGTCCCGGAGGGGATGCCTGGCATCGAACGTGGTCGAGCCCTGGAAGTAGGTGCCCCGGGCCCGGGCGACGGCCTTCAACGCGTTGAGCTCCGTCGCGGTGAAGGCCCCCGCATCGAACAGGTCCGGGGTCTGGAGCTCCAGGAAATCCACCGCGGGCTGGTTGGACATCGCGCCAGCTCCGACGCTACCCACTACCTGGCTCGCGGCCCCCAGGGTAGTGACTCCGGTCGACCAGGTTCCGGCGACGGGTCCGCAGCTGCCGTCTCCGCTTGCATCGATCCACGCGCCAGGCCCGACGGCCAGATCGCCCCGCACCGTCAAGCCGGCCGGAGGAGTTGGGAATCGTAGGCGGATGGCGGTGGCACTGATTTCCTGGCGGGCCTGGCCCAAGGGGCCCTCGTTGCCGGGAACCAGCCCGATCGCCAGGATCTGCCGCTGGCGGTCCCCCTCGCCGACGATGGTCACGCGAAAGCCGCCCAGGATGGCGCCGCCCTCGGCGGCCACCGGGATGAACTGACTACCGTCGTAAGGGGCGGGGGCCGGCGCGGGCCACGCGACGCCTTCGGCGGAATCAGGATGGCTCAGGGCCCACAATGCTCGCGCGATGCCCGCCTCCGCCATGGCCTGCGCCTGAGCAATCATCAGGTGATTGCCCGCCACGAGCGGCTCCTGCCCAGTCAGCACCGACAGCCCCATGAGCACGGCCGACAGGACGAGGAGGATCATCATTGCCAGTGGTAGCACCGCGCCGCGCTGGTCTTGGAACCGGAGCAGCCTACGAAGCAGGTGCGTCACCGCGGCCCAATGTAAGTGCTGAGGAGAACCATACCCCGGCGGACCGGGTGTGCTTCCTGCCCGGCGGCGCTCGGGTAAGTCACGACCACTGAGACTTGACGGACACCGGACGTGTTCACGCCCGAGCAGCCCGGGGCCAGCCCGCAGTCGCGGATCCGCACCGACCGGCTGAACGCTCCGTGCGGCGCCGCCAATATCGGCTCGTCGGGGAAGAGTGTGGCTACCCCGCTCAAAGGATCGACGTCACCCTCGGCTAAGCCCACCGCTGCCTTCACTTGCTCGAGACGCTGCGAAGCCAGGAAGACGGCGCCGGAGCGGTGTGCTCCTTCGTGAACGCCAGAGCCAGCGAGGGGTAGCAGGGAGATCAAAGCTAGGAGGCCGATAGAGAGCACGGTGAGCGCTGCGAGAACTTCCGCGAGCGTCAATCCTTGCTCTTCCGCAAGGAGCCGCCGCACGCGGGCCGGCCTAGGGGACGGTGATCCGGCCCGACGGCGCGACGGTGACGGTCAAGGTGCGAGTGCTCACCGTGTCGGTCACCGTATACGTTGCGCCGGTGGTGGCATTACCGAGGTTGCCGAAGATGGCGCTCGCAGTCGAAGACAGATTGATGTTGTCCGGGAGCCGTACGTTGCTCGACGAGGTGGTGAGCCCGGCGACCGTGAGGACGGTTCCGCCGCAGGTGCTCAGGCGGTACTGGATCGTTGTCGTCGTGTACCCCACACACACCGGAGTATTCCTCTTGATCGCCATCTGCCGCCCTTCGTTGAGGTACGCGCTGACCGAACTCGCGGCCGCGCGCACCCGGGCGCTGCGGTAGTAGTTGATCAGCGACGGGGCGGCAAAGGCGGACACGATGAGGATCATGGCGGTCGTGATCACAAGCTCGACCAACGAATAACCCGATTGTGACCGCCGCCTGCACCAGCCTGCTACGCGACCTGAATTGCCGCAATGTCCAAGCATGACACCTGTTACCTAGCAAGAAGGGGACCAACAACGTGGTCGGTTTCTAGCGGGGGTTCGCCTGGCCCAGATCGTGACCTAGCGCGATTGGTCCGAGATATGTAGCGTAATAACTACAGTATAATCAACTACTTAGATTAGCTTGTTCTCGGCAAAGAGACCGAAATTGCTGCATCCCCTGCAGGCTCGAGAAGACGTCGTATTTGTGAGTGACAATCCTCGTCATCCCAACCGACAAAACGCCGGTTCGGCAGTGCGGTCGCCCCGCCAGCCGTAACGAGCCGGGACATTCCTGACGTCAGCGGCTCAACGTGGTGCCTTCGGCCTGTGGTTAGCCCGCGAACTGACCGAAGTACCAGGCGAGGACCGCATCACCCCAGAACAAGCTGATCGCGCCTCCCACAGCGAGAAACGGGCCGAATGGCAGGGGGTCCTTCCGCCCCTTCCGGCCCGTCGCGAGAAGAGTTGCAGCCAGGGGCCCGCCGATGAGGACCGAGAGCAGGATGCTCAGCAACACGAGCTTCCACCCGAGGAACGCGCCGAGCATGGCGCCGAGCTTCACGTCGCCGATGCCCATACCGGGCTGGCCGAGGACGAGGGCACTGCTGACGATGATCACGATGAACACGCCGCCGCCTAGCACCACCCCGAGCACCGAGTCCTTCCATCCGATCGCACCGGGGACAAGACTGACTAGCAGACCCAGGGCGATGCCCGGAATGCTGAGCACGTCCGGGATGATCTGGTGGTCGGCGTCGATGCCAGTGATCGCAACCAGGGTGGACAGAAGGACGAGCGCACCGACGAGCTGGATGCCGTAGCCAAAACGGAGATACGCCGCCGCGAACAATGCGCCGCACGTCAACTCGACGAACGGATATCGCCAGGAGATCGTCGCCCGACATGCCCGGCAGCGGCCGTGGAGAATGAAGTAGGACAGCACGGGAAGGTTGTCATACCAGCCGATGGGCACCCCGCACTGCGGACACGCCGATCCGGGATGGGCAATGCTTCGCCCCGCGGGCAGGCGGGCAATGACGACGTTGAGGAAGCTCCCGATGCACAGCCCGAAGAGCATGCAGAAGATCAAGGCGATCGCCGGCGATATCATCGGGATGGGGATTGCCCAACTTCGGTGACGACGTTGCACAGGTGCGTGTGCATGATGACCTCAATCATATAGGCCGCAGCGCTGATCTCCACAGGACCGTCAGGTGCCGACGTGGTTCGGGGGAGGCAGTCAACCGTCTGCCTCCCCCGGCACATCGGTAAACTTGGGACTACGGAACGCTAACGCTCGTACCGTCGCCTGTGTTGGTGATGGTGAAAGTGCCCGCCGAGGTGTTGGGGGTGTAGGTGTACGCGCCCCAACCCGTGGGCCCTGAGGGGACGGAGGCCATGAAGGGCCCTGCCACCTGGTTCAGCGAGTTGGTGGCCGCCGTGGTGAGCTGCGTGAGCGCCGTCGGGATGTTGCCCATGTGCGCGCCGTAGATGCTGACGGCAGACGCGAGGGCCCGGGCATCAGCCTGCGCCTTGGCCAGGCGGGCGCGCGCCTGCACGTTGGCGTACAGCGGGATGGCGATGGCGGCGAGGATACCGATGATGGCCACGACGATCATCAACTCGAT
>DATJXC010000123.1:0-5772 GCA_035500495.1 Gemmatimonadales bacterium | reverse complement strand
ACGCCGTCTTCCCCGCGGTCCTCGCCGATTCGGTGACGGTGTGGCCCGACCTCGTGAAGCTGGCGCGCGAGCCGGGCGCTTCCCGGCGCGCGCGCGAGCAGGCCGTGTTCTGGCTCGGCCAGGCCGCGGGCGACGCGGCCGAGAAGGACCTGGCGGCCCTCGTGGGCGACGACACGCTCGACCGCGACGTGCGCGAGCAGGCGGTCTTCGCGCTCTCGCAGGAGCCGAAGGAGGTGGGCGTGCCGGCGCTGATCCAGGTGGCGCGCACCAACCGCGATCCGGAGGTGCGGCGCCGCGCGTTCTTCTGGCTCGGCCAGACCGGCGACCCCCGCGCGATCGCGTTGTTCGAGGAGGTGCTGACGCGCCAGTGAGTGCGGATCGGTCGCGGGCGGCGGCACGCGCGAGACGGGTGGGGTTATCATACGAGAGGATTGGATGCGTGGGCGACACCCGCAGCCCGAGGGCCCGATGTCCACTCGCCGAGCGACCAGCCTCTTCGCCGCCCTCGCGGGCACGATCTTCGCCGTGGCGTGCCTGAATCCGACGGTCCAGAACGCGGCCGGGTCCATCGCCGGGACCGTGACGCCGCCCTCTTCGAAGGCGACGCTCTACGCGATCTTCACCGTCACGGGCGACACGATCACGGTGGCGCTGGCCGATACGGTGACGGGCGCCTACAGGCTCAACGTCCTGCCGCCCGGGGACTACCGGGTGACGGCCGTGGGGTCGGGGCTCAACGCGAGCAAGACGCTGACCCTGCGCAACGGGCAGGACACGACGGGCGTAAATTTCCCCTGATCCCCGCGTTCACCGGCGCTCCACCCGCCGGCAGATCGCGGAGCTGCCGCAGCGAGAGCTAGACGGCCGCCGCGGCCGGCCGACCGGCCGACTCCCGCTTGTTCCGAAGGGCCGCCTCGTACGAGCGCAGCGTCTTCTCCGCCACGACGTCCCAGCTGAGGACGCGCTCGGCGCGCTCGCGTCCGGCGCGGGCGAGCCGCTCCCGCTCCGCCGGGTCGCCCAGGAGCCGGACGATCTGCGCGGCCAGGCCGGCCGCGTCGTTCTCCTCGATCCACTGGCCGAGGGGACCCAGGTGCTCCGGCAGCCCCGCCCGCTTCGTGCCGATGACCGGAACGCCGTTGGCCAGCGCGAGTCCCGCCGGTAGACCGGCGAAGCTCCCCGTGAACGGCACCACCAGCAGCTGCGCCTGGGCGTACTCCTTCACGGCGTCGGGGAGGCGCAGCCAGTCCCGCCAGAGCACGACGTCGGTCAACCCGCGCTCCGCCACCATCTTCACGGCGAAGTCGGGCGCCTCCATCCCGTAGTAGCCGTAGATCGTCAGCCGCGGACAGCCGGCGCCGAGGCGGGCCTTCACCGTCTTCATGGCGTCGAGCAGCGTGTCGAATCCCTTGTTGCCCGTCAGCCGATGCCCGCCGTAGTAGAGGATGCCGCTGCGCGGCCCCTCGGGCAGCGGCCCGATGGCCACGCCCTGCTCGATGATGTCGATCAGGTCGGCCCGGACGCCCAGCTTCACCAGGTCGGTCTTCATCTCCTCGGCGTGGACGATGATCCGGTCCGCCGTGTTGTACACCCGATTGGTGTCGGGCTGGTCGACCTGATGGGGATCCAGCTCGTGCACGGTGACGACGCGGGCGGCCGTCGACGGGAGCCGCAGCCAGTTGTACAACGTCACGAACCCGGTGGCGTTGAGCGTCTGCATGAAGTGCATGACGTCGGCGCCGCGCGCGTGCGAGAGGTAGCGCTTGGCGCGCGCCCGGTAGAGCACCTGCCGAATCGCCCTGCGCAGGGAGTACTTCAGCGGGCTCGTGGACTTCCAGTATCCCAGGTTGGGAAGCACGAAGAAGTCGCAGCGCTGGTCCTGGAACTCGCGCCTGATCTCGGCCGGATCGGTGCACCCGCAGTTCGAGGCGACCACGGCGACCTCCCCGCCGAGCTTGCGCTCGAGCGCCTGCCGCAGGCCGTCGGAGTAGAGGCCGTACGAGTTGGCGAACCAGCAGGAAACCAGTGTGACGTTCACGGTGGACCGCTCCTTATGACGGCGCCCGGGAGGCCGGCGAGGTAAGAACAAACACCGCGACGCCCTTTCTTGACAAGGGCGGTCGCGACTGGGCGGCCGTCGTTGCGCGGCACCCGCCGGCGATGGCTCATTCGAACCGTGCAGCGTACGTTCCTCGCCGTGACTCCCCCCGCCCCCGACGATCGGTGACACCGCCTCCGGCTCGCGATTCCGTGCGGCGGCGGCCTTGGCTGGCCGTGGCGGTCCTGTGCTTCGCGCTGATCTTCCGCGTGACGCTGGTGCCGACGGCCGATCAGGACAGCGGCGTCTTCACCTGGTGCATCCTGTGCGGTGATGCGGGCCTGGCCGACTTCATCGCCAACGTCATCCTGTTCGTCCCGGTGGCGCTGGCCCTCCGCTTTGCGGGCGTGCCGGCATGGAAGATCGTCGTCGGCCTGTGCCTGATGTCGGCCGCAATCGAGATCGTGCAGCTGTGGATCCCGGGTCGCGAATCCGCGCTTGGCGATATCTGCGCCAACACCCTGGGCGCCGCGCTCGGCGTCGCGCTGGCATCCTGGTGGCCGCGCCGGCGGCGTTCCGCCCTCGCCGCGCTCGGGTGCGCCGCCGCGGTCCTGGCGGCGATCGGGACCGCGGGGGCCTTACTGCTCCCGCGGTTCCCGGCCGAGGAGTACTACGTCCAGTGGAACGGCGACCGGACCCCGTACCCGAACTACGGCGGCCGGGTGTTGAGCGCGGCAATCGGGGGCATGCCGCTTCCCTGGGCGCCGCTCGCCAATTCTGAGGCTGCCCGCGAGCGGCTGCAGCGGGGTGACACTCTCCTGGTTCGAGTCGTCGCGGTCCCCGCCCCCCGGTGGCCGAGCCAGCTCTTCGGCATCTCCGACGTCCGCAACCTCGACCTCGTCGTGCTGGCGGTGGAGCACGACGACTTCCTGTTCCGGCTGCACACGGAGGCTCCGAGTCTCCTCCTGCGCGAGCCGGATCTGCGCTGGCCCCACGCGCTCGCGGGAACGGCCGCGGGCGACACGCTCACCATCGCCGCCTGGAGGACGGGGAGGACGAACTGCCTGCGGCTGAACGGCCGCACGCGGTGCGGCGTCGCCTACGCGACGGACCAGGTCTGGACGCTGATCGCAGCGCTGCCGCTCCGGTTCACGGGTTGGGGGACGGCGGTCGGCTGGGCGTTCGTGGCGCTGCTCGGATTGGCGGTCGGCGTGCTCGCGCCGAGGAGCGCGCGGGGCGGCCTCGCCGTCGGTCTGTTGCTCGTGGGAATGGCGGTTCTGCCTGCGCTGGTCGGCTTGCAGCCGCTCACGCCCCGGGACGGGGGGGCGCTGCTGGCCGGCATCGTCGCGGGCCTGGTCGTTCCCATGGGTGGCCGCACTCGACAGCTTCACACGTAGGTGATAATTCAGTACCGGTACCGAATGCCTTCCCGAAGCATCGAACCGGCATTCCTGGGGTCCCAGCCGTGACGTTCAGCATTCAGGAAGTCACCGATCGGGGGGAGTTGTCGGCGCTCGAGCCGGAGTGGGGCCGGTTCGTGGCGGACGTTCCGGTGGCGGAGCTGTTCAGCACGCCGGCGTGGGTGACCTCGTGGCTGGACGCGTTCTGGGAAGGACGCCCCATCCGCTTTCTCTTCGCCAGGGACGATGGACGCCTCGTGGGGGTCGCTCCTCTGCTGGTCGACGAGGAGGGGACTTTTTGTTGCCGGGGTGCGCTGGCCCTGCCGGTGGATTCCGTGTCGTGGCGCGGCGAGGTCCTCCACACGCCCGCCGCCGGCGACGCGACCCTCGATGCGATGCTGGGCCACCTGGCCCCGGGCGGGGGCGTGCGGCTGAACCTGCGCCGGTTGGCCGACGACTCGACGACGGCGCGGGCGCTGCGCGCGGCGGTGCAGCGCCGCGGCCTCTGGGGCACGTGGCGCACGGAAGACCGCACGCCCATCATCACCGTGCCCGGGTCCATCGAGGAGTACCTGCAGTCGCGCACGAAGCACGTGCGCCACGAGCTGCGTCGCAAGCAGAAGCGCCTGCTGAACGCCGGCCCGGTGGAGATCCGCATCGTGCAGCAGGACGACGAGCTTCACGCCGCGTTCGAGGACGTCCGGGCCATCGAGGCGAAGTCCTGGAAGGGCGAGGTCGCGAGCTCGTTCCTGGAGTCGCCCGGCGCCGAGAAGTTCTACCGCACGCTCTTCGCCAAGAGCGCCGGCGTGGCCTGGCCGAGGATCTACGTGATGCACTTCAAGGGCAAGCCGGCCGCGCACGTGTTCGGGATGGTCTTCCGGGACCAGTACTACGCGTTCAACTCGTCGTTCGATGCGGCGCTCGGCGGCTTCTCCCCCGGCGCGGTGCTGATCCTGCGCAGCATCGAGGATGCGTGCGTGCAGAAGCTCAAGGTCTTCGACTTCATGGGAAGCGAGTATCGCTGGAAGAACGAGATGGCGACGGGTTTCCGGCAGCACCTGCACGTCTGCATCTTCTCCAATCCGTTGTCGCGGTGCGGCGCGAGGTGGGTGAGCGATCAACAGGTGAAGCCCTTCGTTCGGCGCCGCCTCCCGATCCTGCCCCGCGCGAAGAACGCCCTGCGCACGTGGGCCCGGCGCGGCCGGCCCGGCGGGCGGGGGCGCGAGGAGGCGTAGCCGGTCGAAGCCTGATTCGTTTGCTGGATCGGACGGCCTGGGTAGATTGCCCGCACCGCACCCATGGCATACTGGATCCTCAAGACCGAGCCTTCGACGTACTCCTTCGACCGCCTGGTCGGGGAGCGCACCGCCCGCTGGGACGGCGTCACCAATCCGGTGGCGCTCAAGAACATCCGCGCCATGCAGCGCGGCGACGGGCTGATGATCTACCACACGGGCGATGAGAAGGCTGTGGTCGGCCTGGCCACCGTGGCCTCGGCGCCCTACCCGGACCCCGGGGACGCGAAGCTCGCGGTGGTGGACGTCGCGGCGGGGAAGGCCTTGCCTCGCCCGGTCACGCTCGGCGAGATCCGGAACGAGGCGGCGCTGCAGGACCTGGCGCTGGTCAGGATGCCGCGGCTGTCGGTCGTCCCGGCGACCGAGGCCCAGTGGAAGAAGCTGCTCCAGATGTCGAAGGCCTGACCAGAAGCGCTCGTCCACGGACGACGAAGCCGCCCGCCGCCAAATCACCCTGACCATGACGGCGAAGCGCGGCACCGCTCATCGCGATGTCGCGATTCGAGTTGCCCCTCCTGGGATCGAACCAGGACTCTCCTGATCCAGAGGCGCACCTCTGTTCAGGCCCAATCCCGGCAAAATGTTGTCAAACCACGAGTTCGTGTCGGCCGCTGCCGGGGTTGAAGAGCTGCAATGTCGGCCTTTGACACCCGAAACCGACACATAGACTGACTCACCGGACCCGCTGCTTGTGCGCGACGGACCCCGCCTCGTCCGCTATAAGATGTCCCAGGGTTACGGCGACTCCGGCGAGGACGTACTATCTCCGCATACAGAACACTGTTCGATTCCCAACGGCGCCGGAGCTAAGCGCATGGATCGGTTCTTCAGGTGGGTGCGGCGCAACGAAGCACTCGGCTGGGCCGGCGTCATCGTCGGGCTCATTCCCCTTATTGCATCGGCGCAGTTCGTTGGCACAGCAGTGGGCTACTCATTGCTTGGGGGAGGCGGGCTCGTAGTAGGCGGCACTACCACCGCTATCCTGATGGCGCGGGGGAGGAAGTACGCGTTTCAGTGCTATGAGTGCGTCCAGGAGTATACG
>DATJXC010000122.1:0-3087 GCA_035500495.1 Gemmatimonadales bacterium | reverse complement strand
GGCCAGGAGGGTGGTCAGCATCTTGAGCGTGGTCGACTTCCCGGCGCCGTTCGGTCCCAGCAATCCGAAGATCGAGCCGTGCTCCACCGTGAGGTCGATGTGATCCACGGCCACGAGAGAGCGGAAGCGGCGCGTCAGCGCCGAGGTGACGACGTCAGACTGCATCATGAGTGCTTGAAGGATCGGTCGTGAGTTCCCATCACTGGCGGCGTCTCGGGCGACCCCCTAAAGTGAGGGCAGCATCACGCCCCGAAGCTGTCGCCGTAAGTTACCGCTTTAGGCGCGAGGAGAGTCACATGCGCATGCCGTCACGCTGGTTCCTCATGATCCCGCTCGCCCTGTCGGGCGCGGCGCCCCCTACCCTCCTGGCCCAGCACCCGCAGGTGCGCGAAGGGTTCTGGATCGCCTTCGGGCCGGGGTACGGATCCTCCCACTTTTCCTGCACCGGCTGCACCGGGGAGTCGAAGAGTGGCGGGAGCTTCGACCTGCGGCTGGGCGGGACATTGCGCCCCGACCTGCTCCTGGGAGGCGACCTCTCGGCGTGGACCCACAGTGAAAACGGCGTGACCGAAACCTACGGCACGGCCGCCTTAACGGGGTACTTCTACCCGATGGTGCAGTCCGGCCTGTTCGTGAAGGGCGGCGTGGGCGCTTCGACCGCGCACTTCGAGACCGGGGGCAACACCGCGTACGGGACCGGGCTCGGGTTCATTTTCGGCGCGGGCTACGACATCCGCGTGGGTCGCAATATTTCCATCACCCCGGTGGTCCAGTTCCAGTACGGGACGATCGGCGACATCAAGCTGCCCAGCGGGCCGACCGTATTCCCCGGCCTGAGTCAGAGCCTGATCGCCGGCGCCCTGGAGGTGACGTTCCACTGAGCACGGCCCGACGCCACGCAGGTGAGATCATCTTTCCCATTGAACGCCACGTTCCATTGAGAGGGGCCGCATGAGACCGTTATTGGGCATCGCAGTACTCGGGTCACTCACCATCGGCGTCGCGGCCACGGGCGAGGCGCAGGCACCCACCCGGCCGCAAGGGTTCTGGATCGCGTTCGGCTTTGGCTATTCCTCCCTCGGCGCGTCGTGCGACCAGTGCGGGAGTATCAGCCGCACCGACGGCGTCGCCGGCCAGGTGCGCCTAGGTACGGCCCTGAGCCACAGCCTGCTTGTCGGCGCGGATGTGGAATCGTTCAACAAGACCGAAGGCGGGAAGTGGGCCAAGTCCGCGAACTGGGCGGCCGCCCTCTACTGGTATCCCCTCGAGTCCGCTGGGCTCTACGTAAAGGGAGGCGCCGGACTGGCGACGTTCAACGGGACGGTCAGCGGGTACTCGGTTTCCGGAACCGGCGTCGGGGTGACAGGAGGACTTGGGTACGACATCCGGTTGACGAGGGGGTTCTGGCTCACCCCGACCGCGAGCTACTTCTACGGCTCGGTGGGGGACATCAACACCGGCTCGGTCGGCGTGATCAAGGGGTGGAAGCAGAACGCGTTCAACCTGGCCCTGGATGTGACGTTCCCATAGGCCTTCGCGTTTCGTTCGGTCGCCTGGTTAGCTAGCCCTCGTGCTCGTCCCCAAGCTCGTCACGACCCTCAGGGGATATACCCGGGCTCAATTGACGGCGGACCTGACGGCCGGCGTCATCGTCGGCATCGTCGCGTTGCCACTCGCGATCGCGTTCGCCATCGCTTCCGGAGTGTCCCCGGAACGGGGTCTCTACACCGCGATCATCGCGGGATTCTGCATCTCGGTCCTGGGCGGCTCGCGGGTGCAGATCGGCGGCCCCACCGGGGCGTTCGTCGTGATCGTCTATGCGATCGTGCAGCAGCATGGACTGGACGGGCTGATCATCGCGACGCTCATGGCCGGCGTGATCTTGATCGTCTTCGGCCTGGCCCGGTTCGGTGGCGCGATCAAGTTCATTCCGTATCCCGTGACGATCGGGTTCACGGCCGGGATCGCGCTGATCATCTTCTCGAGCCAGGTGAAGGACTTCCTGGGACTGCGCATGGGCGCGGTGCCCGCCGACTTCCTGCCCAAGTGGGAGGCCTTCGGGGCGGCCGCCGACTCGGTCAATCCCGGCGCCGTCGCGGTCGCCGTCCTCACGCTCGGCATCATCTGGCTGTGGCCGCGAGTGAACCGCCGGATCCCGGGCGCGTTCATCGCGCTGCTCGCGACGACGGCGCTGGTGCAGCTCTTGCATTGGCCCGTGGAGACCATCGGGTCGCGATTCGGCGCGATCGACGCGGGGCTGCCCAGCCCCCACCTCCCGGCGGTGAGCCTCCATCAGATCGAAACGCTCGTCGGGCCGGCGTTCACCATCGCGATGCTCGGCGCCATCGAATCGCTGCTCTCGGCGGTCGTCGCGGATGGGATGATCGGGGGACGGCACCGCTCCAACATGGAGCTGGTGGCGCAGGGCGTCGCGAACATCGCCTCACCGCTGTTCGGGGGGATCCCCGCGACCGGAGCGATCGCGCGCACCGCCACCAACGTCAAGAACGGCGGACGCACGCCGGTCGCGGGGATCACCCACGCCGCCACTTTGCTCTTTATCACGCTGTTCTTCGGCCACTGGGCGGAACTGATCCCGCTCGCCACGCTCGCCGCCATCCTGGTGGTCGTGGCGTACCACATGAGCGAATGGCGCAGCTTCGGCGCCGAATTGCGCGGGGCCCCCAAGAGCGACGTGGCCGTGCTGCTCGTCACCTTTTTCCTCACCGTGCTCGTCAACCTCACCCTCGCCCTCGAGGTGGGGATGGTGCTCGCCGCCTTCCTGTTCATGCGGCGCATGGCCGAGGTGACGAACATCAGCGTGCTGACGCACGAGTTCCAGGATCCGGTGGATGATTTCGAGCGGGACCCGAACGCCGTGCTGCGGCGCTCGGTCCCGCCCGGGGTGGAGGTGTACGAGATCACCGGGCCGTTCTTCTTCGGCGCGGCCGAGACGTTCAAGGACCGCTTGAGCCAGGTCGCCCGGCGCCCGCAGGTGCTGATCCTGCGGATGCGCCACGTTCCGGCGATCGACTCGACCGGCCTGCATGCGCTGCGCGAGCTGGTCACGCGGTCGCGGCGCGAAGG
>DATJXC010000121.1:0-57838 GCA_035500495.1 Gemmatimonadales bacterium | reverse complement strand
CGTCCACCACCTCTTCGACGGTGTCGACCTTCACTTCGGCGCCACAGTTGAGGCAATAGGTCGTTCCCGCCCGGGCCCAGAGCAGGCGAAGAAAGTCATAGATCTCCGTCGCGGTGCCGACGGTGGACCGACTGGAGGTCGTGGGGTTCTTCTGTTCGATGGCGACCGCCGGCGAGAGGCCCTCCAGGGCATCGAGGTCCGGCTTGGGCATCCGCTCCAGGAATTGCTTGGCATACGTGGACAGGGACTCGATGTAGCGGCGCTGACCTTCGGCGTACAGCGTGTCGAAAGCGAGCGAGCTCTTGCCCGAGCCCGACGGACCGGTGATCACGGTCAAGGCCCGCCGCGGCAGCTCTACGGTGACGCCTTTCAGGTTGTGCTGGCGTACGTTGCGGAGGATCACCCGATCGGGAGGCGCAGGCATAACCGGTCAAGATAACGCCGCTGGGCCCGCCGAGCCTGGCCACTCGCCGCCCTCCGGGTCCCGCCGTACCTTAGCCCCACTCCATGGCGCTCACCCCACGGCTGCTGCGACGCGGGCTCGAGCTGTTCGCGGTGATCTCGATCGCGGGCGTCGTAGCGCTGGTCTTCTACGGCAACAACTTCCAGGCGTTCGTCCAGGCGTTCCTCGGGCTGCACTGGGGCTGGCTCGCGATCGGCCTCGGTCTCTCCTCGATGGACTGGTTCGGGGGCGGAACCCGGCTCTGGGTCGTGGCGCGCCACGTCCATCCTGGCGTGCGCTGGCGGGACATGATCATCTCGGGTGGGATGAGCGCCTGGGCCGCTTACTTGACGCCGTTCCAGACGGGCGCCGGGCCGATGATGATGTGGACCATGGGGCGGGCACAAGTGCGCCTCCCCGAGGCCATGACCTCCACCTTCATGACCTTCGTCGCCACGGTGATCTTCTTTGCCGTGACCGGGCCCCTCGCCATCTTCCTCGGCGCCGGCCGTTCCCTGCAGTCGCACGGCGTCGTGCTGGGAATCACCCTCTACGACCTGTTCAAGACGAGCCTCCTGATCTTCGTGCTGATCGGCATCGTCATGGCGTTCGCGATGTTCTTCCCCCGCCTCTTGCGCGACTTCATTCACTGGCTGGCCGGCAAGCTGGAGCGGCGGAGCCGGCGCGTGGCGCAACGGATCGAGCATCTGCGTGAGGGGATCGACCGGGCCCACGAGTGCATGGTCGCCTTCCGGAGTCCCAAGGGGTGGCTCGCCCTGCTGTGGGCGGTCATCCTCTCCGGGCCCTCGCACGCCAACAAGCTGCTCGCCGGTTACGTCGCCATGCGCGCTCTCGGCCTGCAGGCGCAATTCGTCGACATTCTGCTGATCCAGACGTTCATCACCTTCCTGCTGTACTTCGCGCCGACCCCGGGGGCCTCCGGTCTGGCCGAGCTGCTCTCGGCGGCGGTCATGTCGATCTACGTGCCGCGGGCTCTGTTGCCGAGCTACACGCTGCTCTGGCGGTTCATCAACAGCTACGCCACGGTGATCTTTGGTTCGTTCCTGTTCTGGCATTGGCTGCGCACCGGGCTGGTTCGACGCGAGGATGCCGTGATCGAGAGCACTGCCTAACCTGCGGTCGCTTGCCAGCTTACGGTCGTGGCCATAGCTTTTCCAAGCCCAAACGGCGGGAGATGAACGGGAATGTCGTTGCTCGAAATGGGTGGGAAGCGGTTCACCATCCCCGCGGGGGAAGTGACGCTCGGCAGCGATCCCGGCTCAGCCGTCCCCTTGTCCGGGGCGGGGATTCTCGCGAAGCACGCGATGTTGAAGGGCCTTCCCGACGGCCAGGTCGTCATCCGCAAAGCCACGCCGGAAGCGGAAGTGACCATCAACGGCGTCCGCCTGGGCGCCGAACCGACGCCGCTGCTGCACGGCGACAAGGTGCAGGTCGGAGGGTTCGAGCTCACCTTCGTCGACGAGCGCCGCAGCGGCAGCACCCAGTACGTCGCCGCCATGGACCTGTCCAAAGTGGCTCCCTCGGCCGCCAAGTCCGGCGCGGCATCCGCCAAGCCGACCGGGACGACGGGGGGGCGGGTGGTCTGCCTCACCGATGGGCGGGAGTACGCGGTGGTCGGGGCATCGCTCGTGTTCGGCCGCGAGGCGGGGTGCGACGTCGTCGTCCCCGGCAAGGACGTTTCGCGCAAGCACGCCGAGATTCACTCCTCCCCGAAAGGCTACTTCGTCGTCGACCTGAGCACGAACGGCACCTTCGTGAACGAGCAGCGCGTCGAGGGCCAGCGGGTGTTGGCCCGTGGGGACGTGGTCAGGATCGGCGAAGAGAGTTTCCGTTTCTACGCGGACGCCGCTGCGGGTGCCCCCTCGCCTCCCCCACTGCCGGGCCCTCCGCCGGGGGGGGGGCCGGCGGCGAGCACGCCCTCCCCCCAGCCTAGTCCGGCTCCTCCGCTCCCGGGCATTGGAGCGGGGGGAGCGAAG
This sequence comes from Gemmatimonadales bacterium, assembly GCA_035500495.1. Lineage (GTDB taxonomy): Bacteria > Gemmatimonadota > Gemmatimonadetes > Gemmatimonadales > GWC2-71-9 > DASTHG01. The sequence goes on along the minus strand of DATJXC010000121.1, from coordinate 55,399 downwards.
CTCCAGAACACCTCGTTCGGGATGCCTGCGACGCCGCGTCCCTCGGGGGCGGCGCCGGACGCACCCCGCCGCACCGCCGGTACGCCGGCGCCGTCGACGCCCTCGGCCCTCGGCAACTTCCTGGTTCGCAGCGGCTCGCTCAAGGGCCAGCGCCTCACGCTCAAGACGCCGAACATCAGCGTCGGACGCGCCGACTACAACGATCTCGTCTTCCCCGACGAGTCCGTGTCGACGGCACACGCCAAACTGCAGCGGCGCGAGGGCGTGTGGGTCCTGATCGACCTGGAGTCCACTAACGGCACGTTCGTGGATGGGGAGAAGATCACCGCCGACGCGCCGCTCGCACCGGGAGCGCTGGTGCGGTTCGGCGACGTACAGCTGGTGTTCGAGCCGACCGACGATGCCCTCGGCGTGACCAAAGGCGGCGGCACGAAAGTCATGACCGCGGTCAAAGCCGCGGAGGCGCCGAAACCGTCGGCGCCGCCTGCCGCGCCTCCCCCGGCGCCCAAGGCGGCGGGATCACCGCTCAAGGCAACCGTGCCGTCCCAGAAGCCATTGCCGACGCCCAAAGCCCCGGCGCCGCCGAAACGACCCGCCTCCCCCCCCGCTTCCCAGCCTTCCCAGGAGAAGAAGGGGAAGGGCTGTGGAGCGAGTGCTTCCGTGATCGTGCTGAGCGCGGCGGCGTTGGCATACTGGTTTCTGGCCTAACGATCCAGCGTGCATATCACCTGCGCAGGTCGCACCGACGTCGGCGTCATTCGGTCGGGGAATGAGGACAACTTCCTCATGGTTCCCGACCGGGGGATCTTCGTCGTCGCCGACGGGATGGGCGGACACGCCGCGGGAGAAGTGGCGAGCGAGATGGCGGTCCGCTACATCGCCCGGGAGCTGGGTTCCCTGAAGGGGCTGGGGGACGAGGAGGTCGCTGAGCGGATCCGGATGGCGATCCGGACCGCCAACGGGGCCATCTTCGAGCGGACCCTGACCGAGCACGACAAGCGCGGCATGGGGACGACGGTGACCTCGCTGGTCCTCTACAGCGGTCGATTCCAGATCGGACAGGTGGGCGACAGCCGGGCCTACCTGGTGCGGGACGGCAAACTCACCCAGATCACGAAGGATCATTCCTACGTGCAGGAGCAGGTGGACGCGGGGTACCTGACCCCCGAACAGGCCCGCACCCATCCCTACAGCAACGTGATCACCCGCTGCGTCGGTGCCAACAGCGACGTGATCCCCGACGTTTACGTGGGATCCGTCAAGCAGGCGGATACGTTCCTGCTGGCCTCCGACGGGCTCACCGGCATGCTGGAAGACTTCGAGTTGCAGGACATCATGTCCCGGCCCAGCCAGATGCCGCAGGAGCAAGTGGATCTGTTGATCTCCGAAGCAAATCGCCACGGCGGGCTCGACAACATCACGGCGGTCATCGTGCGGATCGACGCGGTGGAGTATGTCGATCCCGAATCCACCCAGCAGACCCTCGCCCCGACCAAGCGCGGCTGAGTCCTAGCCGCGCCGGCGCCTGTCGCTCCGCTCGACCAGGATCGGTCGTTCGTCGTCCAGCCGGGCGCGCACTTCCGCGGCCGGGAGCGCCACGAGCGCCACGATCGCCACCGCGGGGATGGTGGCCGGCTTGCGCACGAACACTCGCAGCCGTCGCGCCGACCGGTACAGCTCCGCCGCCACGTGGTGCAGGCCCAGCTGGGCGTAGCCGGCGTCGGCGAGGGAGACGACCCGGCCGTCCCGCTGCAGCAGGGGAATATCCACGCCGAACATCCCCGCTTTGATCGGAAAATCGAGATAGAGGTCGCCGGGGGCGAGCCCGCCGCCGGCCTCGTGCGCCAGCCGGTCCTCGACTCGCTCCAGGAGGTCGGGATCGGAGGCGGGCCAGTCGGCCACCTCGGCCGGGAGCTCGGTGGCAGGCAGATCGACGGCGCGCTTGGCCAGCCGGCGCTCGCGTAGTGCCTGGGCCAGCCCCGCCGGGTCCTCGCGCTGCAGCTCGTGGATCAATCCGTCGTCGGTGGCGACGGCGACGTCATCGACGGTCAGACGCTGGGCGGCGATCGCGGTGCGCACGAGCCGCTTGAACATGCACGTCGCGGCGCGCACGGCGTGATGCCAGTACACGTTGCGGTACATCTGGTATTTCGCGAAGAGCAGGGACTCGAGCGCGGCGACCCCCTTCTCGTGCAACGCGAGGGTCACGCGTCCACCACTCCCCGCGGTGAGCGTCAGCGACGCCAGCAGGCGATCGACGTCGATCACGCCATAGGGGACGCCGCACATCCAGGCGTCGCGCGAGAGGTAGTCGAGCTTGTCCACGTCGAGGGCGCCGGACACGAGGCTCGCCAGAGGCTCGCGCGCCTCCCCCTGGATCAACGGGAGCAGCTGCGCCGGCGGGATGCCGATCTTGGCCAGTGCGTCCCCCGTGCTGCTGTTCGTGCAATGCCGCTCGGCCAGGGTCTCGTGACTGGGGAGGCCCGCCTCTTCCAGCGCGTGGGAAAACGGGTAGTGACCGATGTCGTGCAACAGGGCGGCCAGCGCGATGCGGCGGGCATCGGCGCGATCGAGCCGGTGGCCGCTCTCTTCCAACAACGTCAGCGCCTTGCGGGCCAGGTGGTAGGCGCCAAGGGCGTGCTCGAACCGGGTGTGGGTGGCGCCGGGATAGACGAGAAAGGCGTGGCCCAGCTGGCGGACGTAGCGGAGGCGTTGCAGGGCCGGAGTTTCCAGCAGGGCCAGCGCCTCCGGCTCGAGGCGAATGTTGTTCCAGAGCGGGTCGCGAACGACCTCGAGGGGAGGGCGGGGGGCCGTCACACCTGCGGACCGGCCTCCCGTACGGCCGGGTGCACCTGATCAGCGAACTGGGCGAAGTTCTTCCGGAACAGGTCGGCCAGCTTCCGGGCCTGGGCGTCATAGCCGCCCGGGTCAGCCCAGGTGTTGCGCGGCAGCAGCACGTCCTCGGGCACGCCCGGGACGCGATGCGGAACGGCGAGCCCGAACACCGGCTCGGGGCTCGTCGCCATGCGGTCCAGCTTCCCCGTGAGCGCCGCGTGCACCATGGCCCGGGTATGGGAGAGCCGGATCCGCTTGCCGGTGCCGAACGGCCCACCGGTCCACCCGGTGTTGACCAGCCAGCACTGCACGCCGTGGCGGGCGATCCGCTCGCCCAGCATCGCGGCGTACACGCCGGGGTGCCGGGGAAGGAACGGGGCGCCGAAGCAGGCCGAAAACGTTTCTTTCGGCTCGGTGACCCCGCGCTCGGTCCCCGCGACCTTGGCCGTATATCCCGACAGGAAGTGATACATCGCCTGCGGTGGGGTGAGCCGGGCAATCGGCGGCATCACCCCGAAGGCATCGGCGGTCAGGAACACGATGTGCGACGGGTGTCCCCCCTGGCCGCCCGGCACGTGATTCGGGATGAAATGGATGGGGTAGCTGGCCCGGGTATTCTCCGTGATCGTCGCCGCGTCGAGGTCCAGGGCGCGGGTCACCGGATCCACCACCACGTTCTCGAGCACGGTTCCGAACATCCGCGTCGTCGCGAAGATCTCGGGCTCCCCCTCGCGCGACAGGCGGATGACTTTGGCGTAACAACCTCCCTCGAAGTTGAACACCCCGTGCTCGCTCCACCCGTGCTCGTCGTCCCCGATGAGGCTGCGCTCGGGATCGGCGGACAGCGTCGTCTTCCCCGTGCCCGAGAGCCCGAAGAACAGCGCCACGTCGCCGTGCTCGCCGACGTTGGCGGAGCAGTGCATCGGCAGAACGGCCTGGTCGGGGAGGATGTAGTTCAAGACCGTGAAGATCGATTTCTTGAGCTCCCCCGCGTAGCGGGTCCCGCCGATCAGCACGAGGCGCCGGGCCAGGTGCAGAATGATGAACGTGCCGGACTTGGTGCCGTGCGCGGCGGGGTCGGCGAGGAATTCGGGGGCGTGCAGGACACGCCAGGAGGGGGTGAACGACGCGAGGTCGGGGTCGCCGGGTCGCAGGAACATGTTGTAGACGAACAGCGCGTGCCAGGCGTTGGGCGTCACGAACTGCACCGGGATCCGGTACGCCGGATCGGCGCCGGCGAACAGGTCGCGGACGAACAGCTCCTGCCCATTCAGGTGCTGCACCACGTCGGCGTACAGCCGGTCGAAGTGCTGCGGGGAGATCGGCTGGTTCACCTTCCCCCACCACACGGAGCTCGTCGTCGTCGGCTCCTGCACCACGAACTTGTCGTTCGGGGAGCGGCCGGTGTGGGGGCTGGTGACCGCGCAGAACGCGCCGTGCTCGGTGACCGTCCCTTCTCCCCTCCGGACGGCATGCTCGCACAGGACCGGCGGCAGCAGGTTCCAGTGCACGGGCCGGGTGGGCGCAAAGCCCGGCAGCGGACGCTCCGCCCCGGCGGAAGGAGCGGGGCCGGGAGCCGTGGGAAGGGCGGGTGACCGGGCCGATGAAGGCGTCACGGGTCCTCGCGGTTACCGGGAATGGCCGGCGTGGCGGCGATGCTCGATATGGCGGCGGACAGACATCGGGACTGCAAGTCCTTAGATGGAAAGGGCTTATGCTATTGGTCGGAGGGCGCGGTGTCAAGGTGAGAGAGCCCAGAGCACGGAGCACCGAGCACGGAACCCCAATGAGCACCGAGACATAGTGCTCCCTGCTTCGTGCTCGGTACTCCGTGCTCCGGTGTTCCTCGCGCGTCCGGCGGATTTCAATTAACGATAGAGGAGAAAAGGAGGTGGGATGCGGCGCATCGTATCGACAATGCTCCGGTCTGGGCAGGCGACCGTGATCGGAGTACTGGTGCTCGTCGGATGTTCCGACAAAGGCACTACGCAGCCCAACGGACCGGCGCACGTGGCGGTCTACGCGGGCAATAATCAGCCGGGCCTCGTGGGTTACGGGGTGAATGTCAGGCCCGCAGTCCAGGTCACCGACGCCAACAACAAACCCATCTCCGGGCAAACCGTCACTTTCGCAGTCATCACGGGGGCCGGCAGCGTCACCAGCGCGGTCGTGACGACGAACGCGGCCGGTGTCGCCCAGGTGGGGCAGTGGGCGCTCGGCACCTCGCCAGGGGTGAACACGGTGACGGCGACCGTCACCGGCGGAAGCATCAGCGGCAACCCGGTGACCTTCGCGGACACCGGCTACGGTGCGGGATACCCCATTACGATCATGCCCTACGGGGCCGGCCTCCCGCCAACCGCTCAAGCCGCATTCGACTCCGCGGTGGCGAAGTGGCGGCGCATCATCTACCGGCCGCTCGGGACGGCGTCGTTGTCCGCCGTCACGGCGGGGTTGTGCGACACGCTCACGCCGGCGCTGAGCGGGTCGACGGACGGGGTTGTGATATTCGCGGCCGTCGATTCCATCGATGGGCCCGGGAAAACCCTCGCTTTCGCCGGGCCGTGCTATGTCCGGCTCAACAATAGCCTGACCATCGTCGGGGTGATGAAATTCGACAGCGCGGATATCGGAGGGCTGATCACGGCGGGAATACTGAACAGCGTGGTGCTGCACGAGATGGCGCACGTTATTGGGTTCGGCCCGCTGTGGGGACCTCCTCCGAGCTTCATTGTGGCGAACTGCGTGCAGCTCCGATCGACGCCCCCCGGCACGATTCAAGACACCTACTTCAGCTGTCCGAAGGCGCAGGCGCAGTTCGACTCCATCGGCGGCACGGCCTACACCGGGGGGCACATCGTGCCGGTGGAGAACTGTGGCACGTCGCCGTACGTCTACCCCCTGTGCACGACAGGAACCGTCAACGGCCACTGGCGGCAGGTGGTCTTCGGGAATGAGCTGATGGTGGGCTTTCTTCCCAGCAATCCTCAGTTGAGCGTAGTGACGGTGGCGGCGCAGGAGGACCTTGGCTACACCGTGAACTACGCGGCGGCGGACCCGTATACCCACACCTTCACGCTGCGCGCCGGGGGCGGCCCCCTCGTTCCGTTGGGCGACGATCTCCGGCACGGCATGATCTATGTCATGGACGAGTCGGGAAAGATCGTGGGCTCGTTCAGGCGCTGATCGCCCATGCCCCCCGGGGCGCCCCGGGGGCGGTTTACCGGGGGGCGGGGGCGATGTTCGGTGTGGTGTGATACAGCTTCTGCACCGTCCAGCGGTCGGCGTCGCTCGGGGCGGTGGCACTGGGCGTGGTGTACATGACGTCTTGCGTGTCGGGACTCTCCTGGAACAGTCCGAGCGTGTGTCCGATCTCGTGCAACGTCGTGCGCTGCATGCACGCCGCCACCTGACTCGCGGTGAACACCTTGCCGATCAGCACCGTCAGCTGGGTGTGGAGCGGCCCATCCAATTGGACGCCGGACGTGTCGGTGAAGGCCAGTGTGAGGCCGTCGCACGCCGTCACCGGTGGTCCCTGGTCCGGAGGCACATCGGGCGGGACGCTATCGGCCCAGACCACGATCACGTCGGCTTGCGTCGAATCGTTCACCATCTCACCCGAGAACTCGCCGTAGAGCAGCTGCTCCTGCCAGGTCTTCACGGCCAGAGAGACATAACCGTGGAGCGCGCCGCGGGGGTCCGCGTAGAACCGGACGGGTAGCCGGTTCACCGGCCAATGAAAGATCTGCCCGGATCTGTCGAACCCATACGTGCCGGGACGGGAGGGGATGAGCGGGTCGGTGCACGCGGCGGCGGCGAGCGCCATCGCAACCAGGGCTCGGCTTCTCATTGTCGTCACGGTTTCGCGGCCTCTGGTTCTCCATTGCGCAGGTCGAACCGGATCACGAGCGCCAGGCGGTAGACCATGCGGGAGTCGGTGAACCCGTCCGCCTTGAGCGCCGGGGTGATGAACTTGTGCAGATCGCCCTGCGCCTCGAGCGCGAGGTGATGCCGGGCGATCTCCGCCGGAGCGAAATCGACCGCGACTTGGCCGAAGGGTGCCGGTCCGCCGGTACCGTCGCGGAACAGCCCGAGGTCGCCCGCCGGGAGGTAGGCGAGGCCACCGATCGAGAAGCGCCCGGCCAGCCAGGGCTGGAAACGTCGCCGCAGCCCGACGCCGAATCCCAGGGTGGTGAGGCGGGCCATGTCGGTCGTCCCGCCTCCCGCCCCGGCGTCGTGCAGCTGCAGCTGGCTCGAGGAAACATCCACCATCGCTTCGACGCGCCACGGGCCACTGAGCGGGAACCCGACGTTGGCGGACAGCGCGGGGGCGAGGGCCGGTCGCACGTCCAGCAACGTCACAATGGAGTCGTGGACGAGGGTGGTAGTGTAGCGGGCCCCGGCGGTGAACGAAACCGAGACCTGCGCGGTGAGACGGCGCGGTCCCGGGCTGGCGAGCAGCAGGGCCGCGCAGACGACTGCCGGACTTTTCACGCCGCCGCCTGTTCGGTGCGCCGTCCAGCGCTCAGTCTCTTGATCAGCGCCGTGATGAGCAGGACGACCCCGTACATGCAGACGATGGCGGGACCGGTGGGGAAGTTCCCCACGTACGATGCGTACAACCCGAGTACCGAGGCGAGCATCCCCGCGCCCCACGCGATCGGTCCCATCGTGTTGATGTCGCTGGTCAACAGGAACGCGATGACGCCGGGCACGACCAGCATGGTGAATACCATGAGCACGCCGGCCACCGGAACCGACATGGTCACGGCGAGACCGAAGGAGGTGTAGAACAGGAAGTCCCACCAGCGGATGCTCCACCCGTCCCGCTCTGCCCCTTCCGGGTCGAAGGAAATACGCAGGAAGCGCTTGCGCAGCAGAAAATGGAGCAGTCCCAGCGCTCCATAGGCGGCGCCCTTCTTGATGATCGTCGGCCAAGTGATCCAGATGATGGCGCCCTCCAGCACGTCGTGGATCGCCTCCGCGCCGCGGGGGGCCCGGTCGGCGACGAGGATCGCCGCCGCCGAGGCGACGACGAAGACGATGCCAATGATCGCTTCGTGGGGGACCCGACTCTGGGTCCGGGTCCGCGTGAGGGCGAAGACCGCCGCGCCGAGCAGGGTGAACGCGAGCGAGAAAATGAACGCCTCGTGCGAATCGGGGGCCGCGCCGTAGAGCAGGGCGACCACGCTGCCGAGGGCCGCCATCTGGGCCAGGGCGAGGTCGACGAAGATCACGCCGCGGGCGATGACGTGCAGTCCCAGGTACGAATGGATCGCCACCAGGATCATGCATGCCACGAGGGGCGCCAGTAGAAACGCGAGCACGAAGTCTCCTTCTGGAGGTTACGGCGCCGTTACGGCGCGGCCGCCGGCGCGCCGAAGGCCTGCGCCAGGGACCGGACCCAGAGCGTCATGAGGCCGACATACGAGTCGGTCCCGGGCTCCCCGCCGGCGTTGCCGGGCACGATGACGGCTTTGGCGCCGGTTCGGGCGGCGACTTCCTCTACCTGGTTCCGGTCGTAGTACGTCGTCGAGAACAGCACCTGGATATGCTGCTGCTTCATCTCCTGAATCACGTCCTGCACGTGGCTGGGCGTCGGTGGGATCCCGGGCTTGGGCTCGATGTAGTCGACGCAGGGCGCCTGAAACTCACGGGAGAAATAGTCCCATTCCTTGTGATAGCAGACGAGCGGTTTTCCCCGGAACACGAGCCCCTCCTTGAGCCAGCCGCCGAGCCGGTTCGCCAGCGGCGCGCCTTGGTAGCTCTTGGACGCGAGAAAATCGAACAGTTTGCCCTGCCGGTCCAGTCCCGCCAGCGTTTCGCCTCCCAGCAACGCGACCAGCTGATCACCGTAGAGGGCCCGATAAATGCGCTGCTCGAAGTCGGCTTCGCGCGAGGTGAAGAACGCGGCCTGGTCGGGGGCGACGCGCTTCAATCCCGTGAGGATGTTCCGGGCGATCTGGACCGCATTGAGCGGATCGGTCCAGATGTGCGGATTGCCGAACACATGGATGTCGCCCTGCGTGCGGGAATAGCTGGTCGGCGCGTCGAGGAGCTGGATTCCGTTGTACGCCGCGACGTAGCCCGGCCCCCCTTCGGTGACCTTGGGGTTACTCGCCTTGTCGAGCAGCGCCGGGACCCACAGTTCGAGATCGAGGCCCGTCGTCACGAAGACGTCCGCTCCCGCGAGCAGGGGAGCGAAACTCGGCTTGGGCTGCACGTAGTGCGGGTTCTCGTAGGCGGATCCGATGGCGCTGACTTCTCCGTGGTCGCCGACGATCTCCCGGGCGATCGCCGCGTACGTCGTGAGCGTCGTGACGACCTTCACGGGCGCCACCGGCGGCTTGGAAGGCGTGCCCAGAACGAGCAGCGACAGAATCAGTATCATGTCAGTAGGTCTCGTGCTTGTGGGGGCCGATCGCCCAGACGACTTGCAGGGCGAGCTGGTTGGCGGCGGTGACGGACGGGAGCTGCTGCCAGCGGTACTCGCCGCGCAGGAACACCCATTCGCTCTGCCACAGGGTCAGGGACGGAACGAGCTGCTGGGTAATGGCGCCGGTGGTCGGGTCCTGCACGTCGTCGTAGCGCACGCCGGCGATGAAGCGTTGATTCAGCTTGTACGTCGTGCCGAGGTAGAACCCGGTGCGCCACGGGCCCACCCCCGCATACTGGTGGCGCTCGGAGAGAATCTCACCGCGCAGGGTCCACTCGTGATACAGCGCCTGCTCGGGGGGCCGCCAGGTGAACCGGAATTCGCCGCCCCAGACCGTGGTCTTGAGGCTCGAGTCGGGGTTCTCGCCGTAGAGTCCGGTACCGCCGAGCTGGAAGTAGGTCGAGCGGCCGAGCTGCCAGAAATTGAGCAGGTGACCGAGGTAGCTGAGCCGGTTGCCGCCGCCGAACAGCGCGTCCCCAGATCCTGAAAGCGTAACCTGCCCGGTGGCCTCCGCGGTGCCCCACCACCCGAAGGCCCGATAGAGCGAGATGCCGCTGCCCGTCAGACCGTCGTCGCCGAGGTACGAGGTGAGGACGAGCGGGTACTCCGTCTCGGGGACGGCGTGCAGGTGCCAGCGGTTGAGCTCGCCGAACTGCTGGCGGAACTTGCCGATGTCGAACCGGATGTGGCCTGGCAGGCCGGTCCAGTAGGCGTAGCCTTCCTCGAGCCCCAGGTGATCGTTCTCGAGCGACATGAAAATCTTGGTGTGCGAGTACGGATCGAGCGCCGACTGAAAGCCCAGCTCGAACTCGCGAGGGTCGAAATTATTGCCCGGGTTGTTCGGCCAGCGGGCGTAGCCGCGGACGTCGCCGGTGACGCTGATTTCGGGATTCAGCTGATTCTGGTTGCGCTCGCGGCCGATGAACTTGGTCGTGTCGGGGGCGGCCGCGGCGGGTTTGGTCGTATCGATCCCGGCCGCCTGCGCGGCCGCGGCCCGCAGTGCGGCGAGGCTGGTGTCGGTGGCGGGCGCCGGGGCGGCACCCGGCCCCGGCACCTGTTTCAGCGCGGCCAGCGCGCTGTCCAGCCGGGCGCGGAGCGCTCGCACTTCCGCCGCGAGGGAATCCACCTGCTGCTTGGTCGGCTGCTGGGCGGCGAGCGGCACCGCGACGAACGTCGCGAGGCCCATCATCCAGGTCAATGTCGATCGCATGCGTAGCCCTCTGGTCTGCTCTGGTCCCGTTCCGTGCGCGCCGGATCGACGGCTCCGGCGGATGTTCGTACGGCTCTCCGGGCTCACGAGGCCCGGTGAAATATCTCAGGCAGAGAAAGCGGGCGGACCTCGGGAGGGCGCAGCTGGCCGGATGTCACCCGGATGACTGAATGGAGGCTCGGTCGGCGTGGTACTCGGCGTGCTCGCGGGGTCCTGGAACTGCAGCCAGACCGGTCCCACCGCGGACCGCATCTCGGCGAAGTGACACAACACACAGCGGCCGGCGTCGTGGAGGACCGCGCACTGCGCCGTGTGGCGGGATTCGACCGACACCGGACCGCCGCTCCGCTCGGTCGTATGCGCCAGCGCCGCGCCCCCGGCGCCCGGCGCTTGCAGGAGGAGCAGGGCGCACGACGCGAGTCGCACGAGCGACGAACGAGGCTGGCGGAGCGGTCCGGACATGATCCTCACGATTTGACCGCCGAGGCCGGCCGCCGGTCACGCGCGTAGGCACGCAGCCGACGCAGCATCCGGCGGTCGTGCCACAGGGGATCATCCCCTTTTGGCGTCTCGATAATCTTAATCACCTTCCGCAATTTGGGGTCGCGCATGATCGCCCGGAAGGCGGCCGGGCCGATCGTGCCTTCCCCGATCCACGCATGACGGTCCAGGCGCGAGCCCAGCTTCGCCTTGGAGTCGTTCAGGTGCAGGCATTTCAGCAGGGGCAATCCGACGATCCGGTCGAACGCCAACCACACCGCGCCCGGATTTCCGGCAATGTCGTACCCCGCTGCGTGCAGATGAGCCGTGTCCAGGCAGAACCCTACCCGCGACTGGGCTTCCGGGGGCATCGCCCGGCGCAGCGCCGCGAGCTCCTCGAAGCTCGCCCCCAACGCGGTGCCGGCGCCGGCGGTTCCCTCGATCAGCACCCCGACCCGCCCCGGCACCTGGGCGAGGCACGAGGCATAGGCGGCCGCGTTGCGGGCCAACCCCGCCGATCGGTCGTCGATGAAGTTCCCGGGGTGGCTCACGACGTGGGAAATCCCGAGAGCCTGGCAGCGCCGCAGCTCGCCCACCAAGCACTCCATGCTGCGCTCGCGCAAGGCGGTATCGGGCGAAGCCAGGTTGATCAGGTAGCTGTCGTGCGCCACCGCCACCCGGATGCCACAGCGCCGCCGCTCGGCGCGGAACCGGGCGACCTCGGCCGGCGTCAGCACCGGCTCGCGCCACTGGTTGGGGGTCTTGGTGAACAGCTGGATCGCGGTGGCGCCGATGGCCCGGCCGCGGGCGGGCGCCGTCGCTACGCCTCCGGCTGTGGAGACATGGGCACCAAGCAACAGGGGACGGGGGACGCGGGAAGTGGGACCGATGGAGCCCTTTCCCGCTTCCCTGGTCCCTCGTCCCGGCCTCATCAATCCAGCGTCTTGTGGAATCGCCGCACCGCCATGGTGATCAGGGCGACGGCGAACCCGGCCAGGATCGCCACCTGCTGCCAGATCGCTTCCAACCCCCCGCCCTTGAGCAGTATGGCGCGCAGCGTCAGGAGGTAGTGAGTCAGCGGCAGGATGAGGCTCAAGTATTGGAAGAACGTCGGCATCGCCTGTCGTGGAAACATGAACCCCGACAGGAGGACGTTGGGCATGATGAAGAAGAACGCGACCTGCATCGCCTGCTGCTGATTGCGCACCAGGGTGGAGATGAACAGGCCGAAGGCGAGACTGGTGACGACGAACAGCAAGGTCACGCTGTACAGAAGTAACAAGCTGCCCGTGAGCGGGACGTCGAACACGAACCGTCCCAGCGTGAGCACGAGGCTCATTTGGATGATCCCGACGCCGATATACGGAGTGATCTTGCCGAGCATGAGCTCGGTCTTGGTAATGGGAGTCACGATCAGCTGCTCGAGGGTGCCGCGCTCCCGCTCACGCACGATGGCCATCGCCGTGATCAGCACCATGGTCATGGTGAGAATTACCCCGACCAGTCCGGGGACGATGTACACCTGGCTGCGAAGTCCCGGGTTGTAGCGTGGCCGCACGCGGATGTCCAAGGGCAGGGTGGACCGACCCGCCGCCGCGGTGAGGACGGCGAGGTTTCGCATTTGCCCGACCCCCGCGGCCGCTCCCAGGGCGGATTGGGACGACAACGGATCCGAGGCGTCCACCAAGACCTGGACCGTGGCGGTCGTGCCGTTGGCGAGGAGCCGCGGGTATTCCACCGGGACGATGATCGCGGCCTGGGCCGTCCCTCGCGCCAGGTCGCCGTCGAGCGCCGGCCGATCGTTCACGTATCCGATGATGCGGAAGCTCCCGGTGGCCTCGAAGGCCGCGATCAGGTCCCGGCTCTCGGGCGTGCGCGACTGATCCAGGACGACGGTCGGGATGTGCCGCACATCGGTCTGGATCGCGAAGCCGAACAGCAGCAGCTGGATGACCGGGATGCCGATCATGATGCCGAGCGTCAGCCGGTCCCGGCGCATCTGGATGAATTCCTTGCGGAACATCGGCCAGAAGCGGGGCATCATCGCTCGTCGCGCTCCTGCAGGATGATGAACGCGTCCTCCAGCGTGGCCCCACCCACCTGGCGTGCGACCTCCTCGGGCGAGCCCAGCGCGATCAGGCGCCCGTTGGAGAGCATCGCCAGGCGTCCGCATTGCGCCGCTTCGTCCATGTAGTGCGTCGTGACGAGGACGGTCGTACCCTCGGCTGCAAGCTGGTGAATCGTCTTCCAGAAGTTGCGCCGCGCGGCGGGATCCACGCCGGCCGTGGGCTCGTCGAGAAACAGCACCGGGGGCCGGTGCAGCAGCGCGCACCCGAGCGCCAGCCGTTGCTTCCAACCGCCGGACAGCGTCCCCGCGAGCTGCGACAGGTGGTCCCCGAGGCCCAGAAACGCCACCACGGCGCTCTCCCGGCTCGCGCGGGCCGTGCTGTCGAGGCCGTAGATCCCACCGTAGAACTCGAGGTTCTCGGCGATCGTGAGGTCCTCGTAGAGACCGAACTTCTGCGACATGTACCCGATGAGCGTCTTCACCCGCTCGGGGGCCACGCGGATGTCCACGCCCGCCACCATGGCCGTCCCTTCCGTCGGTTCGATGAGTCCACACAGCATCCGGATGGTGGTCGTTTTGCCCGAGCCATTGGGGCCGAGCAGCCCGAACACCTCCCCGCTGTGGATCTGGAGGGTGAGCTGTTGGACGGCGGTGAGCGAACCGAAGCGGCGCGTCAGGTCGCGAGTCTCGACCGCGATGCTGGTCACGGCAACAGCGGCACCTCGAGCGTCACCGGCATGCCAGCTTTCAGGCGGCCGCCGGCGGGGTCGATGTCGACCCGGATGGAGAACACCAGGTCGGCGCGCTCGCGCTCGGTGAGCGCGAGCCGGGGGGTGAACTCGGCCCGCGGGGCGATTTCGGAGATCTTCCCGGGGAACGGCTGGTTCGGGTAGCCGTCGACGAAGACCCGCGCGTCCTGCCCGACGCGAATGCGCGCGACGTACGGCTCGCCGATGTAGGCCCGCACCCAGGGGTGCGACACGAGCCCGATCGACACCACCGGGGTCCCCGCCGCGGCCGCTTCCCCCCGGTCGAGGAACCGGGTCAGCACGATCCCGTCCGCCGGTGCCACCAGTGTGAGCTGATCCCGGATCGCGGCGGTCGCCGCGGCCCCCTGGGCGGCGGCGTGGGATTCCTGCGCGGAGGCGCGGGCCGAGGTGACCCGGGCCGCGGAGGCGGTGGCCGTGGCCGCCAGGGCATCGTATTGCTGTTGTGAGATGATGTGCTGGGTCAGGAGCCCCCCGGCGCGGGCGAGGTCGGTCGCGGCGCGCGCGCTGTCGGCGACCGCGGCGACGATCTCCGCCGTCCGTGTCTGGGCCGCCTGCGCCTGCGCCTCCCGCTGGCCGACGAGCGCCGACAGACCCGGCTGATCGAGGACGGCGACCGTATCGCCCTGCCGCACCGTGTCGCCTTCATCCTTCCGGAGGTCGATGATGCGGCCGGCGGTGAGTGGGGCTAACCGGATCTCTCGAATCTCGATGGTACCGGAGACGCGGAGCAGGTTGTGATCGGATGAACAAGAAACGACCATGGCGTTGAAGAAAAGCGTAGGAAGGAGACGCATGAAAGAGGCGTATGCATCGCTTCTACGCCGCTTTCCTACGCCTCTCTTCGACGCCGCTTTCCTACGGGTCATCGTTTCTTGAGCCAATTGAGCGGGTCCAACGCGATCTGTCCCGGCCCGCGAATCTCGAAGTGCAGGTGCGGTCCCTGATCGGTGGAGGCGCCGCCGATGTGGCCGAGGATGTCTCCGCGCACCAGGCGCTCGCCTTTCGTCACCGTGGCGTCGTCCAGCGTCGCGTAGACGCTGTAGAACCCGCCGCCGTGATCGAGGATGACGGTCGTCAGGTAGGTGCCGAGCGGCCCCACGAGGGCGACCGTCCCGGCCGCGACGGCCCGCACCGGGGTCCCGACCGGCCCGGCGATACCGATGCCGTGCCAGGTGATGCGGGTGTTGTCCGGTCCGGCGGCCGGTCCGAACTGATACAGCAGCCGCCCGTCCACCGGCCAATCGAGCGAGCCGAGGCTCTCACTGGTGATCGTGCCGCGGGTGGTGGCTCCGCCTCGCCGCGCTTCGGCCTCCCGGCGCGCGCGCTCGAGGCCGGCGATCGCGTCCGTGACGCGTTGCTCCTCCCGATCGGCGGCGGAAATGCGGGCTTCCGCCGCGCGCACGCTGCGGCGGGTTTCCTGCAGGCTGGCCTCCCGCTGGCGGGCCAGGTCCACGTACTTCTGCAGCTCGACCGCGCGCTCCTGGCGCCGCCGCTCCAGTGTTTCCCGGGCGGCTAAGAGGCCGGCCCGCTCCCGCGCGATCCGCTCCTTCAGGCGGTTCATCTCGCGGGTGAGCGCGCGGTCCTGCCGGCTCACGAGGTAGAGGTACTTGTAGCGGGACAGCAGATCGCCGAAGCTCTCGGCGGCGAACAGCACCTGATAGGTGTAAAGCGGCCCGCGCTTCGTGATGTCCACCAGGCGGCGCTCGAATACTGCCTGCTTCTCGGCCAGCGCGTCCTGCGCCAGCAGCAGGTCCACCGTGATGCGGTCGATGTCGCCGGTCAGCTCCACGGCCTGGCGATCCAGCTCGTTGACGATCCGGTTGGTGGTCTCCCGCTGGTGCTCCAGGTTCGCCAGCTCGTCGGAGATGGAGTGCACCTGCGCGCGCAGCTGGTCGAGCTGTTGCTCGGCCTCCACCCGTTCGCGCCGGATGTCCTCGAGCCGACGCTGGTTGGCCTGCATTTGCTGCTCGAGGGAAGGGCGCTGAGCGAACAGCGAAGACGTAAGGACGACAACGTAGGAAGAATACGTAAGGAAGAGGCGTAGGAACCGGTCGCTACGCCTTCTCCCTACGCCTCTATTGCCCACGCCTTTATCCATACGCCTTTGTTCTCTGGGTCTACACCCGCTTCAGATGTCTGCCAACCGACATCTGACTTCCGATGAGCCCGATCAGCGTCCCGAAGCCGAGGATCCCCAGCGCCTGCACCGGTGTGAAGAACGCCGCCTGGATCAGCAGACGGTTGATCAGGAGATAGGCGCCGTAGGAAAGCCCCACGGCCACGAGGCCGCCCAGCAGGCCCTTGAGCGCCCCCTGCAGCAGGAACGGGCGCCGGATGAAGCCGTCGGTGGCCCCGACCAGGCGCATGATGGCGATCTCGCGGCTGCGCTGCAGCACCGCCATGCGAATGGTCGTCCCGATGATGATGACCGCCACCGCCGCGAACGCCGCGCCGACGGCGATCCCGACGGCCGCGGCGAGCTGCCGCAGACGGTCGAGTTTCTCCACCCAATCCCGCCCGTACCGCACGTCATCCACGAACTCGAAGCCCTTCAGCCGATCCGCGACCGCGTTGACATGCGCGGCGTCGCGGTAGACCGGCTTGAGCCGCACCTCGATCGAGGCGGGCAGGGGATTGCGCTCGAGCTCGGCCAGGAGGTCGCGGAACTCGACCAGCTCCCGGCGGGCGCGGGCCAGCGCGCTGTCCTCCGGCACGTACTGGGCGCTCTGGACCTCCGGAAATGCTTCGATGTCCTGTTCGGCGAGCGTGACGGTCTCGATCTCCGTCCCCGGCAGGACATAGGCGACGATCTCCACGCGCTCGGCGACGCGGTTCAGGGCGTCGCGCAGGTTCACCGCCACGAGCCCGAACAATCCCAGCACAAAGAGGGAGAACGCGATGGTCGTGACCGACAGCACGGACAGGAGTGGCGCGCGACGGAAGGCCAGCAGCGCTTCGCGGATCGTCAGTCTCACGGCGCCGGCGCCTCGACCTCGGCCGGGGCGGAATCGTCCCCTTCGTCCACGGCCGAGTCGTACACCAGACTGCCGTCCTGCAGCTCGATCACGCGGTACGGCGCCGAGCGCACCAGCTCGAGGTCATGGGTGGCGAACACCACCGCGGTGCCGCTCGCATTGATGTCCCGCAGCAGCTGGAATACGCCGCGGGTCGCGCGCTCGTCGAGGTTGCCGGTCGGCTCATCGGCGAGCAGCACCGTCGGCTCGTTCACGAGCGCCCGGGCGATCGCGACCCGCTGCTGTTCTCCGCCCGACAGCTCGCGCGGGTAGGCCTGCGCCTTGGCGGCGAGCCCCACCTGAGTGAGCACGCGGATCACCCGCGGGGCGATGGTGGGCCGCCGCGCGCCCGTGACCTCGAGCGCAAACGCGACGTTCTCCTCCGCGGTGCGATCCTCGAGCAGGCGGAAATCCTGGAAGATGATCCCGAGCCGGCGCCGCAGCTGCCAGACGCCGCGCCCCGGCAGATCACCGATCGCGAACCCCGAGACCCGCACTTCCCCGTTGGTGGGGCGCTCGTCGGCGTAAATGAGCTTCATGACGGTCGACTTGCCGGCCCCGGAGTGGCCGGTGAGGAACGCGAACTCGCCCTTCGCGATGTGGAAGGACACATCCTTCAGGGCGAGGCCGCCCTTGGGGTAGGCCTTGAAGACGCTCGTGAATCGGATCACTTACAGCTGGGCCAGGGCCTGCGCGAAATCGGCGATCAGGTCGTCGGCATCCTCCAGTCCGAGGGAAAATCGAAGGAAGCCGTCCGGAATGCCAGCCCGTGCGCGCTGCTCCGGCGTCAGCGCCTTGTGCGAAGTGATCCGCGGCTCGGACACGAGGGTCTCGGTTCCTCCCAGGCTGGGGGCGTGCGCCGCCAGCGTCAACGCGCGGCAGAACCGCTCCGCCGCCCGCACCCCGCCCTTCAGCTCGATCCCCAGCATGCCGCCGAAGCCGCTCAGCATCCGGGCCGCCACCTCGTGGTCCTGGTGCGTGGCCAGGCCCGGGTAGTGGACCGCCGTGACCTGCGGCTGGCGGGTGAACCACTCGGCCACCGTGAGCCCCGTCGCGTTGTGCCGTTGCACCCGCACGTCCAGCGTGCGGAGTCCCCGTTCGATCAGCCACGCGGCGAACGGGTCGAGCGCCTGGCCCCACAGCTGCATCAACCGCCGCACCTCCTCCACGACCGCTTCGGAGCCCGCGACGGCGCCGGCGATCACGTCGGAGTGCCCGTTCAGGTACTTGGTGGCGCTGTGGATCACGATGTCCGCGCCGTGCTCCAGGGGCCGGAGGTTGATGGGGGAAGCGAATGTCGAGTCGACGATCAGCGCCAGGCCGTCCGCCTTGCACAGCGTGGCGACCGGCTCCAGGTCGAGCACCCGGAGCAGGGGATTCGTCGGTGTTTCGAGGAAGATCGCGCGGGTCGTCTTCTTCAGCGCCTGCTTCCAGGAGCGCGACTGCACCGGGTTCACGAAGGTGACGTCGATTCCGAAGCGACCGAACTCTTCCGTGAAGAGCCGGTAGACCCCGCCGTAGATCCATTCGCTGGCAAGGAGATGATCCCCGGGACGCAGCACGGCGAGATGCGCCAGGGCGGTTGCCCCCATGCCGCTGGCCACGAACAGCGCGGACTCGGCGCCTTCGAGCAGCGCCAGCCGTTCGGCGATGCGGACCTGGTTGGGGTTGTTGCCGTACCGGGTGTACAGCACCTCGGCCGATGACCCGACCGGGTTCGTGAAGGTGCTGGATTGGGTGATGGGGGGCGCCACGGCCTCCCACTCGGCACGAGCCTCGGCGTCGCCGTGAATGGCATGGGTCGCCAGACCCAGGCGACGACGCTTCACGCGGTACGCAGCGCCAGAGCGCCGGCGGGTGTCCGCCAGGCAAGCTCCAGGGCGACAAGCTCCTCGAGCAGGCGGGCACCGGTCTCGCGCGGGCCTATGGCGTCGAGGGTGCCGTCGTCGTGCTCGACCGCCACGGCCAGGCCATGGCCCTCGAGCACCTGCTCCAGGGCCTGGAGGTGGCCGGCCGACACCCCGCGCAGCACTAGGACCCGGACGCGCCCCCCCCCACCCCCACCCCCACCCCCCCGCACTAGTTTGGCGACGATCTCGTCGGCGCAGGAGAAGTCGATGATCCGCACCCCGGAGAAGTCCATCCGGGTGCACACCACCGGCTCTTCCGCCACCATCGCCCGCTCGATCTCCTCGCGCACCGCGCGGCCGGTCGCCCGGGTGACCAGGTCCGCGTAGTAGCCGCGCACCGCCTGCCGCAGGACCGCTGAAACGTCGATCGATTGCATCACGCGTGCCGGGCTTTCTGCTCCGGAATGATCAGGAGCACCTGCGAACCGGGAAACGACGGGAGCCCATCTTGCAGGGGGGGATCATCATCCCAGGGAGGGACGATCGCGATGCGGGCCGTCCCGCTGCGGATCGCGATCTTTCCTTCCCAGCGCGTCACGTAATTCCGGATGCCCTTGAGACCTTGTCCGCGTCCGGGATCCCGGAACCGGCTCACGCCCTGGATCAACGCGGCTTCGAGCGCCGCCGCGTCCCCCCACCGATCACCGAAGCGTTTTGCCTGCGTCGGCTCCAGCGACTGCCGGAACCCCACGCCCGCGTCCGCGACGGCGATCACGACGACCCGGCGCGCGAGCCGGCGGCGCCAATCGTAACTCTGCACCGCGACCCAGCCGCCCGTGCCGGCGTGCTCTACAATATTCTGACAGGCTTCCGAAAGCGCCATAGCGAAACCCATCGTCGCCTTCGGGTCGATACCGAGCTCGGTAGTGAGAATCGCCGTCGCGCGCTGCTGGATGTGACTCACCACGTCGTGCACGTCCTCCGCCGCGCGCACCGGCGTCACCGGCAGCAGCACCGCGGAGTCCTCCGCCGGCTTGGTCCGCGGCACCTTGCCGTGAATCTCGAACAGGTCGGCCGCCGCGCGGAAGAATCCCGCGCGCGCCCAGTAGGACAGCACCTCGGGATTGGTCGGAGCCGTCAGGAGCGGCTTCTCGCCGTCGGGGAGGCGCCCGGCTTGTCCCGCCGCCAGCAGGCCGACGAGACCATAGGGAGAGGCCCACTCGGCGGCATGCGCGTCGAACAGGAGCCGGCCGCCGCCCGCCGCCTGCGTATCGTCCATCGCCTGGCGAAACGCACCGGCGAATTGGTCGAACGAGCGGTCGTCAAAGTGTCCCGGGACGTCAACCAGGCGCGTCATATGGTGGCGAGATGCCCGAGCAGGTGGTCCCGCAGGCCCGTCGCGCCACGGTAGGAGACATTGCGGGTCGCGAGCCGCACGCCTTCACGAATCGCCGCCGCGAGTGGCGTGCCCCGCAGCAGGTGACTGAAGGTCACGGCGCCGAACACGTCGCCACACCCGGTGGGATCGCCCCCCCCCTCGCCGGTCACCCCGGCGAGGGTGGCGGCCCCCGCCAGCTCGAGCGACACGCGCTCGGTGGCGATCGGGAGCGCCGGATCGGGGCGATCGAAGTAGACGGCGCCGCGCGGCCCCAGCGTGACGATCAACCCCCGGCATCCGGCGGACAGGACGCTCGCCGTCACGGCCAGCGGGTCGGGTCCCAGCAGGGCGAACTCGTCCTCGTTGAGCTGGATCCATTGCGAACACCCGAACCACCCGGGGGCCTCGGGGAGGGGCCGCGGCACCCGGAGCCCATCGGTCGCGACTCCCAAGAACAGACTGTGGAGGTCCGTGTAGATGGGGCCAGGGAACGCCCGCGCCATCGCCTGGGCGGTCGGGAGCGCCATCTCGAAGCCGGAGATGAAGTTCACGTACAGGGCATCCAGGTCCTGTACCAGCGGGCCCAGCTCCGACCAGGTCCAGGCGGGCACCCCACCGGAGAGCAGCTCGCAGCGGCGGTCGGCCGACTCGTAGCGCAGGGTAACGCGGTTGTTCGGCTCCGGTACCTCGATGAAACGCGCGCCGGGGGCCACGTGACGCAACCCGCCCAGGAATTGCCGGGCTCGGGAGGCCAGGTCGCGGCCCACTTTGATGAGAGGCACGACCTGCCAATCGTCCGCCAGTGCCGCATCGAAGGCGGAGAGGGCGTAGGAGATCCCGCCCCATTCTTCCACGGGAGGCTGCACCGGATCCCGGCCGTGAATCGTGTCCCACACCATCGAGCCGACCACGCCGACCCGCTTCACCGGGCGCTGGCCTGGTGCAGGAAGGCCGCGGCGGCGCCGTACACGCCCGCCGTGCCGGGGAGCGTGCCGGGAAGGATCCGGCACACGTCCACGGCGGGTTTGAAGGCGCGCCGCTTCACCTCGGCCCCCAACGGAACGAAGAGCCGATCTCCGGCGAGCGTCACCCCGCCACAGATCACGACGACCTCGGGATTGAAGATGTTGATGATGTTCGCGACCCCGGCCCCGAGGAACTTGGCGGTGTCGCGCACCACTTCGAGCGCGAACGCATCGCCGTCGTTGGCCGCCTCGTAGACCACCTGGGCCGTGATCTTGGCCAGATCGCCGCCCACGTAGGTGGGGAGCGAGGTTTCCGCGCCTGCCTCGATCCCCTCGACGGCCCGCGCGGCGATCGCCGGGCCGGATGCGTAGGCCTCGAGACAGCCGTAGTTCCCGCACTTGCAGCGCCGGCCGTTGATGTCGACGGTCATGTGACCGATCTCACCCGCGATGTCGGAGGCGCCGTGGTAGATCGCCCCGTCCAGCACGATGCCGCCGCCGATGCCGGTGCCGATCGTCAGCCCGACGACGTGCTTCGCCCCGCGGGCGGCGCCCTGCCACCATTCTCCATAGATCGCGCAGTTGGCGTCGTTGTCGAGTGCCGCGGGCAGCCCGAGACCCTTGGACAGCCGGTCGCGCAACGGCATGTTGGTCCAGCCGAGGTTGGGCGTGAGCAGGACCAGGCCGCGCTTGGTATCGAGCGGTCCCGGCGCGCCGATCCCGACCCCGGTGACCGTCTTGCCTTGCGACTTGGCGATCGACGCCTTGGCGAGCCGGACGATCCGCTCCACCACCGCATCCGGCCCCTGTTCGGGGAACGTGGGCTCGGAGACGACTCCCGTGATGTCCGAGCCGTCCTCGGCGACCGTTCCCACCACGACGTTGGTGCCGCCGATATCAATCCCGACGATGTAGCGCACCGGTCTCCTCGATGGTGTGCAGAACCTGTTCCACGGACAACTCCGTCATGCAGCGGTGATGCCCCAAGGGACACGCCGCCGGCCCATGCGGTGAGCAGGGCCGGCAGTGGAGCGCCACCTGGACCACGCGATCCTCGAGCCCGCGCGGCCCGAACCCGAATGCGGGCACGGTGGGACCGAACACGGCGACCGTTCGCGTCCCCACCGCCTGAGCGAGGTGCAACGGGGCGGAGTCATTCGTGACGAGCACCGCCGCCCGCGCGACGAGCGCCGCCGTTTGCCGCAAGGTCAGGCGCCCGCACGCATTGACGACGGGATGCCGGCCATCGCCCCCCGCGCCGGCCGCCGCGACGATCGCCTCGCCCAGCGACGCGTCGTCCCTGCTCCCGACGACCACCACCGCGAGTTGGGCGACGAGCCGGCGGGCCAGCTCCTCGTAGCGCGGCCACCGCTTGGTGCCCCAGATGGCCCCCGGGGCCAGTCCCGCGAAGGGCGCACCCGGGGCGATGCCACCGCCCACGAGCAGGCTCGCGGCGGCCGCCGTGTCTTCCTCCGTAAGTCGCAGCGACGGACGGCGTCCGGGGGTCGCCGAGTCCCGGGCGAGCGCCAGTAACCGGTCAATCTCGTGCCCGGACGTCGGGCGCGGGCGGGCTTCGGTGTAGAGTCGCCGCCAGCCGTCGGCGAAGCCGATGCGTCGGGGAATGCCCGCGAGCCTGGCCAGCGCCGCCGACCGCAGGGACCGGTGGGGAAGGTACGCCTCCGCGTACCGCTCCGCACGGAGCCGGCTGGCCAGGCGGCGCAGGCCGCCGAACCCTCGATCGGTGCCATGCTTGTCGTAGGGGATCACGCGCCGCACCGCGGGGTGCGTCTCCAGCAGCCCCGCGGCGGCGGGGGTGGTCACGACGTCCACGAGACCGTGCTGGGTCGCCAGCGCTTCGAGCAGGGGCGTCGTCAGCACGACGTCCCCGAGGAACGCGGTCTGGACGACCAGGCTAGTCAACCTGCAACACCGCCAGAAACGCCTCCTGCGGAATCTCCACCGACCCGACCTGTTTCATCCGTTTCTTTCCTTCTTTCTGTTTCTCCAGGAGCTTGCGCTTGCGCGTGACGTCGCCGCCGTAGCACTTGGCGAGGACGTTCTTGCGCAGCGGGCGGATCGTCTCCCGGGCGATCACTTTCGTGCCGATGGCGGCCTGAATGACCACCTCGAACAGCTGCCGCGGGATCAGCTCGCGCAGCTTCTCGGCCAGCTTGCGGCCCCAATCGTAGGCCTTGTCGTCGTGGATGATGACGCTGAAGGCGTCCACCGGCTCGCCGTTCAGCAGCATGTCCAGCTTGACGAGGTCGCTCGCGCGGTAGGCCAGGAACTCGTAATCGAGCGATGCGTAGCCGCGCGAGATCGTCTTCAACTTGTCGTAGAAGTCGAGGATGATCTCGGCGAGGGGGAATTCCCAGCTGAATTCCACGCGAGTCGGGTCGACGTAATGCATGCCCTGGTACACCCCGCGGCGCTCCTGCCCCAGCTTCATGATCGCGCCGATGTAGTCGGCCGGGACGAGGATGCGCGCTTTCACGAACGGCTCCTCCACGCGGTCCACGGTCGAGCCGTGGGGCATCAGGCTCGGGTTTTCGATCAGCTCCATCGAGCCGTCGGTGCGGTACACGTGGTATTCGACGTTCGGCACCGTCGAGATCAGGTCGAGGTCGAACTCGCGTTGCAGTCGTTCGCGCACGATTTCCATATGCAGCAGGCCGAGGAATCCGCAACGGAACCCGAACCCCAGCGCCACCGAGGTCTCGGGCTCGTAGTGCAGGGAGGCGTCGTTCAGCTGCAGCTTGGCTAGGGCGTCGCGCAGCTCCTCGTACTGCTCCGCGTTGGTCGGATACAGGCCGGCAAACACCATCGACTGGATCTCGCGGTAGCCCGGCAGGAGCGCCACCTCGCGGTGCGCGCCGTCCAGGACGGTGTCGCCGGCGCGGGTTTCGCGGACGCCGCGCACGTTGGCGATCACGTAGCCGACCTCGCCCGCCACGAGCTCGTCGGTCGGCTTGTGGCCGAGCTGCAGGTAGCCGACCTCGTCGACCTCGTAGAGGTCGTCCTTGTGGGCGCCGAAGGCGATCCTCATCCCCGCCGCGAGGCGGCCGTCCACCACGCGAATCGAGGGAATGGCCCCGCGGTAGCGGTCGTAGTAGGAATCGAAGATCAGCGCCCGCAGCGGGGCCTCGGGATGCCCTTCGGGCGCGGGGACCCGGCGCACGACCGATTCGAGCACCTCGGGGACCCCCGTGCCTTCCTTGGCGGAAATGCGAAGAATCAGCTCTTCGTTCGCCCCGATCAGGTCGTGGATTTCCTTGGCGCGCTTGTCGGGCTCGGCTCCGGGGAGATCAATCTTGTTGAGTACTGGGATGATCTCGAGCCCGGCGTCCAGGGCCAGGAACAGGTTGGAGAGGGTCTGGGCCTGGATCCCCTGCGACGCATCCACCACCAGGATGGCGCCTTCGCAGGCCGCGAGCGAGCGGGAGACCTCGTAGGTGAAGTCCACGTGGCCGGGGGTGTCGATCAAATTCAGCTCGTAGAGCTGGCCGTCCCTGGCCTGGTAGTTCATGCGGACGGCGTTCAGCTTGATCGTGATCCCACGCTCGCGCTCCAGGTCCATCGTGTCGAGGACCTGGGCGCGCATCTGCCGCTTCTCGAGGGTGCCCGTCAGCTCGATCAGCCGGTCGGCCAAGGTGGACTTGCCATGGTCGATGTGCGCGACGATGCAGAAGTTGCGGATGTTGGCTTGGCGCATTGAGCGGCGATGAATATAGCTATCGGCGATCAGCTATCAGCGATCAGCTTTCAGCTACGAACCCGCCAATAGCTCAGCGTTGGTTTTCGACCGGCGGATCAGGGTGAGCAGGATCTCCATGGCCTTGGCGGGGGGTTGCGCGACCAGGTTGCGTCGCAGTGCCTGCCGGGCCGCGACGACCTCCGGCGCCGCGAGCAGCTCCTCGCGCCGCGTCCCGCTGGCCGCGATGTCCACGGCGGGGTAGATGCGCCGGTCCGCCAATTCGCGGGACAGCCGCAGCTCGGCGTTGCCGGTGCCCTTGAACTCCTCGAAGATCACGTCGTCCATCCGGCTTTCCGTCTCCACCAGCGCCGTGGCGATGATGGTGAGGGAGCCTCCCTCGGGGGCCGCCCGGGCGGCCCCGAACAGCGCCTTGGGCTTGGCCAGCGCGTTGGCGTCGAGGCCCCCCGACATGGTCCGCCCACTGGATCGTCCCGTCGTGTTGTGCGACCGGGCGAGCCGGGTGATCGAGTCCAGCACGATGACGACGTCGCGGCCGATTTCCACCTGCCGGCGGGCGTGCTCGAACACCATCTCCGCCACGGCGACGTGGCGCGCGTGCGGGAGATCGAAGCTCGAGGCCACCACCTCGCCGCGCCCCCAGTCGATCATCTCGCTCACTTCCTCCGGGCGCTCGTCCACGAGCAGCACGAGGAGGCCCGCCTCGGGGGCGTTGCACGCCACCGCTTCCGCGACCGCCTGCAGCACGGTCGTCTTCCCGGCCTTCGGGGGTGACACGATCAACGCCCGTTGCCCGAACCCGAGCGGGCATACGAGGTCGATCACGCGGGCGATCTCCCCGGTGCGCGGGCTCGACGCCTGGGAGGACTCGAGCAACAGGGGGCGCGAAGGATGGACGGCTCCGAGCTTGGCGAACTCCGGCCGCGTGGAGAGCTGCTCGGGCGGCTGGCCGTTGACGCTCGTGACTCGCCCGTTGTCGAGCACCACCGCATCGCCCCGACGCAGGCCGGGGAGCCGGACTGCGGGATCGCCGGGGGCGGGGAGGTAGCTGTTGGCCGCACGACGGAGCAGACCGCCGCGGGGCGTCGGGTCGAACCAGCCGGTGATGGTCGTCAGGGAGAGACCTCGGACTGGGAAAGCTACGCGATCAGCGGTCGGCTGTCAGCTATCGGCTGACCGCTGACCGCTGACCGCCCTCCTACCGCGTCTCTACGATCTTCTTGTAGCTCTCCGGATTCCACCGCGGCCGCTGGGTCGTGTTGGCGACCTCGAGCCCGAGGTAGAACACCAGCTTGACGATCCGCGACTCTTTCTCGCTGTCGATCTTGTCGGGCGAGTCCGAGACCTGGTGGTAGTCCGCGTGCGTCCCATTAAAGAAGAAGAGGATGGGGACGCCCTTGCGGGCGAAGTTGTAGTGATCGGAGCGGGTGTAGAAGCTCTCTTGCGGCCAGATGTCGTCGATCGGCTGCATCCGCAGCTCGGGGTGGGCCTGCCCGACGCGGTTCATGGTCGCACCGAGGTCGGAGTGTTCCTTGCCGATCACGACGATCGTGTCCTTCCAGTTGCGGCCGACCATGTCGGTATTGAGATCCGCCACCACGTTGGACAGCGGGACCGTGGGGTGGTCGGTGAACCAGGTCGACCCCCACAGCCCCCGCTCCTCGCCGCTCACGGTCATGAACACGAGCGACCGCTTGGGGCGCGGCGAGAGCTGAGAGAACGCCCGGGCCGCTTCGATGACCGCCACGGTGCCCGACGCGTCGTCATCGGCGCCGTTGCAGATCGAGTCGGCGCCGCGGGCCGCGCAGAACTCGCCCGCCCCCGGCGTGCCGATGTGATCCATGTGTCCGGTGAAGAAGACGTATTCGTCCTTCAGTTTGGGGTCGCTGCCCTCGAGGATCCCGATGGTGTTGGGAGCGCTCGTTCCCCGGCCGGTGATGTACACCGGTGCGTAGGCGAGCGTCACTCCGTCGAGCCGCCGGAAGGCGCGGGTCGTCTGAGCCCGCAAGGAGGGGACGTCGAGCGCCAGGATCCGGGCCGCGGTCGCGTCGCGAAACTCAACGAGCGCCGGCCGCTTGCTCGTATCGGCCGCCGCGTTGCCGAGCGTCGCAATCGGGGTGCGGAGCCGCCCCAACCGGTTCTGCCACTGCGCATCGGGACGGTTGGTGATCAACAGCACCCCCACCGCGCCGGCCGAGAGCCCGGCCGGGATCGCCGGATCGTTGATGTTGACCCCGTTGGAGTCCGCCGTGCCGATGACCGCGATCCAGGCCCCTTTGACGTCCGCGCCTGCGAGCGGGTGGAGCGTGTCGCCGGGCCCCGTAAACAGCAGGACGGGACCCGACACCGGTGTCAGCGACGGCCGGAACAGCAGGAACACATCCACGCCCAGGTGCAGCGTCGTCGGCCCCGAGGCCGTGGTGACGGTGAGTGTGCTGTGCGTGGTGTCCAGCTGGCGCAACGTGATCGGATAGCGTTGCAGGTAGCCGCCGCTATCCCCACCCGGACGCAATCCGAACCGTTTGAACTCCGCCGCGACGTAGGCGGCGGTTTGCTCGAGCTGGGGTGAGGGCGTCGCGCGGCCGAGCATCGAATCGTCGGCCAGGATGCCGATGCGGCGCTGGATGTCCGCGGGAGTGATCGAGGAGACGGCCTGCTTCAGGGACGCGGACGATTGGGCGCTGAGCATGGCGGGCAGCATGATCAGCGCCAGGACGAACCGGGTTCTGGACACGGGTGTGGAGTCCTCCGAAAAGGGAGCGCCGGGGAAATGAACGAGGGGCGCCAGACCCGCGCCCCTCGAGCGTGCGGCCGGGGAATAGTACGACCGGACGCCGCTATTTGTTGCATCTCCAAGCATCAGGATCGGTGGCGCCGCTCCTCGGTCGACCGGTCCTTCGGCGCCGGCTGGTCGCGTTTAGGGGTCTCGCGGCGATTCTCAACCTGACGCGTTTGTGGCCGGTCGTCATTGGTCCGCTGGGGCGGCCGCGACCAGGAACCCTGGTTGGAGCGGTCGGGGGACGGCGCTGGCCTCGGCCGCTCCCAGGAAGGCGAGTGATCCGGACGGTCGGGACGGTCCGGGTGATCCGGGTGGTTCGGATGGTCCGGACGATCCGGGTGATCCGGCTCCCCACCCCGGCGCTGTCCGTGATTGCCCTCGCCGCCGTTATTGGGGTGGCTGTCGGGCCGGTTGTCGGGTCGCCGATCGCGCGGTTCCACGACCCCACCCCCGCGCCGCTGGTCGTCGTTCACCGGGCGGTCGTCGCGGTGCACGACCGTTACGAACCGGTCGTCGCCGGAACCGCTCCGGTCCCTGAAGACGAAACGGGGCTCGGGCCGGTACGGCCGCGCCATCACGACCTGCGTACCCCCATAGTACCGGTAGGGGTAGTAGGAGGGGTCGTCGTAGACCACGACCCGGTAGCGGGCGCAGGAATAGGCATAGGGGTCCCACGTGCTCCAGGCATTGAACGCGTGACAGTTGTAGCAGACGAACCGCGGGTAGTCGTAATGCTGCTCGACGTAATAGGGGACCATGTCGTAGTCCCACGCGTCGTCGCCGCTCGGCGTGATCCGGCCGGCCAGGTCGGTCAGGGCGACGTAGGGGTCGCCGGTGATGCGGCCCTGGGAAATCGTTCGGTAGTCCCAGTGGTCGTCGGCCACGATGGGGTCGTAGCTGAACGGGTCGGCGGAGACTACCGCAAAGACGTACCCGACGCCCGGATCATCGTCCACGTCGAACGCGTCCGCGTCCCGCCCGCTTTGCACTGCGAGCTCCTGACCACCGCGAACGAAGTTGTCCTCCCACGGCTGGCGCGGGAACAACACGCGCAGCCGGCCGTCGGTGTCGACGCGGATCAGGGTCAGATACCCGTCCTGCTCCGCCCGGACGAACACCCGGGCGCCCTCGCCGCGATGGTAGGGCGAGTCGTTGTTGTTGGTCCAGACCTCCACCCGCGGCCGGTCGGCGGTCGCGCGCTGAGTCCCGGATCCCGGAAACGTGAGTGCGCTGACAAGCAGGATTGTGGTGATCATGGTGCCCTCCCGAAGCAGGAGGGAGCAGGGACGGTGCCGTCCGGCGCTGTCTGTTCAAACACTTATGCCACAATCGGTTATAGCCGTGCCCCAGAGGTCTCGGTGACCCCAGCTGTCCTCTACCACGGACATCTGAGCGGCCGTTAGCTTCCGCGACCCATGCCTTCCGTCCAACCCAGAGCCGTGCGATACGACCTGTTAGACCCGGCGGAAGTTGCCCGGCTGGGAGGGATCGAAATCGTGGCGCAGGGAGTGGTCGAGGGGTTTCTCTCCGGCCTGCACCGCTCTCCGTTCCGCGGTTTCTCCGTCGAGTTCACCGAGCATCGCGCCTACCAGCCCGGCGACGAGCCGCGCTACCTCGATTGGCGCATCCTGGGCCGCACCGACCGTCTGTTCGTGAAGCAGTTCGAAGAGGAGACCAATCTGCGCGCCATGGTGCTCGTGGACACGAGTCGATCCATGGCATGGCGGGGGAGCCCGCCCCCGGAGCGCCTCACCAAGCGCGAGTACGCCGATCGCCTCGCCGCGGCGCTGGGCCTGATCCTGTTGCGCCAGCGGGACGCCACCGGCCTGATCACGTTCGACGACGCGGTGCGGGAGCTGGTTCCACCGCGGGTGAAGACCGGACAGTGGGCGCGATTTGTGCAAGCGCTCCTGGCGACACCGGATGGCCACGGCACGGCTGCTGAGGCGGCCCTGGTGCGCCTGACGGGTCTGCTGGTGCGGCGGGGACTCGTGGTCCTCATCTCGGATCTCCTGCTCGATCGCGAGCTGCTCCTCACCGCCCTGCGGTATCTGCGGCATCGTGGGCATCAGGTGATCGTCTTTCATCTGATGGATCCCGCCGAGGTCGAGCTGGCCGGCCCGCCGGAGGTGCGGTTCCGCGATCCCGAATCCCGCTCCAGTCTCGTGGTGCGTCCCCGGGAGCTGGCGCGGGCATACCGGGAGACGGTGAGGCGCGAGATCGCCGCGTGGCGCAGCGTCTGCCGTCGGCACGGCATCGCCTACCATCACGTCACCACGGACCAACCCTTCGGCCTGGCGCTCCGCCGGCTTACGTGATGTTCGTTCATCCGTTGGCGCTGCTCGGGCTCGTGGCGGCGGCGATCCCGGCGCTGCTGCACTTGCTGCAGCGCCGCACGCCGCCGGAGCTGGTCTTCCCCGCCGTGCGATACCTGAGCGAGGCGGAGCGCCGCAGCGCCCGGAAACTCCGGCTGCGACACCTGCTCCTCCTGCTGCTGCGCACCCTCCTCATCGCGTTGCTGGTGCTGGCCGCGGCGCGACCGCTCATGCGGGTGCGGTCGGCGGTTGGACCGCATGCACCCACGGCGCTCGCCGTGATCCTGGACAACTCACCGTCGGCCGGTGCCGTGATCGAAGGACACCCGGTGCTCGATCGGCTGAAAGTGGCGGCGCGCGCCGTGCTGGCGCGGGCCGCGAGCGGCGATCGGCTGTTCCTGATGCTCGCCGACGGGGTGCTGCGGGCCGGCACCCGCCAGGACCTGGGATCGGTGATCGATTCCACGGCAGTGGCGCCGCAACGGCTGGACCTCGTCCTGGCCGTGAGCCGCGCGGCCCGCGCGCTCGACGCCCAACCGCTCGCGTCGCGCGAGGTCTATGTGGTGAGCGACGAGCAACGCACGACGCTCGCCCAGGGCCGCGTCGACGCTCCGCGTGGTGTCCGCATCGTCGCGTTGGCGCCGCTCCGGTCCGGACACCTCGCGGAGAACCGCGGCGTGGGTCCGGTGCGAGTGGCCGAAGGAGCCGTCATCGCCACGATCGTAGGTACGCCGGGGACAGGCCCGGCACCCGTGACCTTGCGGCTGCGCGGGCAGCTCCTGGGACGTGGGTTGGGCGCACCCGGGACCGCGGTGACCCTGCCGCTTCCCTCCGCCGTGCTCACGTCAGGCGGATGGGGCGTGGGGGAAGTGGATCTCGAGCCCGACGAGCTGCGCGCCGACGATCGTCGGTTGTTCGCCTGGCACGTAACGCCACCCGCGGCGGTGACCGCGACGCCGGGCGCGGGGCCGTTCGTGGCGGCGGCCCTGGCCGTGCTGGAAGGGGGCCACCGGGTCACGGTGGGAGGTGACGTCATCGTGTCGGACTTCCCGCCAGGAGGTGGTACGGGCGGACCCTCGGTCATCGTGCCGCCCGGCGACCCGGCCTTGGTGGGGCAGGTGAATCGCGCGCTGACAGCCCGCGGCGGCAGATGGAGGTTCGGTTTGGCCGGCACGCCGGGTCGGGTCACCGGTACCCCGGCAGCGGTAACGGGAGTGATCGACGGTGCCTTGGTGGCGAGGCGGCTGCGTCTGGATGGACCGGCGGACGATAGCGCCGACGTGTTGGCTCGCGTCAACGGGGAGCCCTGGCTCGTGCGATCGGGTGACCTCGTCCTCCTGGGGAGCCGGTTGGACACGGCGTGGACCGCGTTGCCGGCGACCCCGGCCTTCGTCCCCTTCGTGGATGCGCTGGTGAACCGGGCGGTGCGGGGCGAGGCCGCGGTGACCGAGGCCGAAGGGACGGCTCGGGTGGTGTTCACCGTGGTCGGGACGGATACGACCGGCGCGACGGTGTTCGCACCCGATCCGCGCGAGTCCGACCTCACGCCGGCCTCCTCCGAACTTCTCCAATCGGCGCTCCAGGCCGATGTGCAGGACGACGCCGCGTTCGCGGCTTCCGCGTTTGCCGGGGTGGGCCGGACCGAGATCACCGGCATGCTGCTCGCCCTCGCGTTGGCCGTCGCGCTCATCGAGTCCGGCGTGGCCGCGTTGACGCCCTGATGTCGCTCGAATTCCTGATCGACCGGTTCGAGGAGCTGCCGGCGACCCGGGCGCTCCTGGAGCAGTTCCCCGCGCCGCGCCAGCGCCGCTCGCTCGGAGGTCTGCCGGGTTCCGCGCCCGCGGTGCTCGTCGCGGCGCTGGCACGTCGACTGCCGCAGCGGGTGTTCGTGGCCCTCGCCCCCACACCGGTGGATGCCGAGCGCTGGTACGCGGATGCCCGCATGCTGCTCGGCGCCGGCGCGGCCCTCTATCCGCAACGCGAAGCGCTGGGTGCCGAGGAGCCGCATTACGAAATCGCCGGTGAGCGGGTGGAGACCCTCGCGGCGCTGTTGGCCGGTCGCTTGCGGCTCCTGGTCACGACGGCTCGTGCGAGCGCCGAGCGGACGGGCGTGCCGGTCAACCTGGCGGCGGCCCGTCTGGAATTGGGGCTCCCGGAGGGGAGCGGGGAGAAGGGAGAGGGCCTGACGGACGTTGTCCGGCGGCTCGAGCGGATGGGGTACACCCGCACACCGATGGTGCTCGAGGTGGCGCAGTTCAGCGTCCGCGGCGGCATCCTCGACATCTACGGATTCGGCATGGCGGCACCGACCCGGATCGAATGGTGGGGCGACGACATCGTGTCGTTGCGGAGCTTCGATCTCGACTCGCAGCGCTCCGGGGGTCCGGTGGAGCGAGTGACGGTGCTCCCGGTGGCGGCCGAGGGGCCGGGGGGGAGGACGGGGGGAGAGGGAGGTGGAGAGGGTGCGGTCAGGTCATCGATCCTCGAGCTGCTGCCCGCCGATGCCGTGGTCGTGGTGGACCAGGAATCGGCCGTGCGGCACGAGATCGAGCGGGCGTGGACCGACGCGGCGCACCATGTGGAGGTGGCTCGCCGGATGGGCGAGGAGGCGCCGTCACGCGACGAGCTGTTCGTCGATCCCGCGACGTGGCGGGAGCTCGAGGGGCGGTTCGCGCGGCTGGCCCTGGATGCGCTCGCCGCCGACGTGGAGCAGCGGTTCCCGATCGCTCCCCCCGAGGCGATCGACCGCGACTTGAAACGGCTGCGTCAGGTGGTGGCCGCCGAGTCTCCGCTTCCGACGGTGATCCTGTGCGACAACGAAGGGCAGCTGGAGCGCCTCGAGGAGCTGCTCGGCGGCGGGGGCGAGCGGAGCGGGCATGCGACGCTCGTGCTCGGCGCGTTGGACGGTGGGTTCGTGCTCCCGACGCTGCGGGTGCTCACCGACCACGAGATCTTCCGACGCGCGCGTCGCCTGCGCCGTCCCCGCCGCTACCGCGCGGCGGCGGCCGCCGGTCCCGGGGTGCTCGTGCCGGGCCAGTACGTCGTGCATCTGGAGCATGGGATCGGCGTGTTCCGCGGTCTCCAGACGATTCCCGTCGGGGAGGCGACCCTGGACGTGGCCGTCGTCGAGTACGAAGGCGGCGATCGCCTCAACGTCCCGCTGTACCGGGTGGACCAGCTCGAGCCGTACCGGGCGGGCGGGGATGCCGACGCGAAGCCCCCCCGTCTGCACCGACTGGGGAGCACGGCCTGGCAACGCCAGCGCGACAGGACACGGGCGGCGATCCGCGCGATGGCGCAGGAGCTGCTCGATCTGTACGCCCGCCGCCAGCTCGCCGCGGGGTTCGCGTTTCCCGCGGACACGCCGTGGCAACGCGAGCTGGAGTCCGCCTTTCTGTATGAGGACACCCCCGATCAGGTGCGCGCGACCCTCGAGGTCAAACGGGACATGGAGCGTCCGCGCCCCATGGACCGGTTGCTCGTCGGCGACGTGGGGTACGGCAAGACCGAGGTCGCCCTGCGGGCGGCGTTCAAGGCGGTGCAGGCCGGCAAACAGGTGGCCGTCCTCGTGCCCACGACCATCCTGGCGGAGCAGCACGGCCGCACCTTCCGCGAGCGGCTGGCCGATTACCCGGTCCGCATCGAGGTCCTGTCCCGGTTTCGCTCGACGAAGGAAGCGACCGCCGCGCTCGTCCGGCTGGCGGCGGGGGAGCTTGATATCGTCATCGGGACGCACCGCCTGCTCTCGCGCGACGTGCTGTTCCACGACCTCGGGCTCGTGGTGGTGGACGAGGAGCATCGCTTCGGGGTGCGGCACAAGGAGCGGCTCAAGGCGCTGCGCTTGAGCGTCGACGTGCTGACGCTCACGGCCACCCCGATCCCCCGGACCCTGCACCTGTCGCTCGCGGGGCTGCGCGACCTGACGCTGCTCGAGACCCCGCCCAAGGACCGGTCGCCGGTGCTCACCTTCATCGAGCCCTGGGACGACGCGCTGCTGGAGGAGGCGATCGCCCGGGAGCTCGATCGCGGCGGGCAGGTGTACGTCGTGCACAACCGGATCGAAACCATCGACACCGTTGCCGCGCGGGTCCAACGGCTCGCGCCGCGCGGCCGCCTGGCCGTGGCGCACGGACAACTGCCCGAGGCGGATCTCGACCAGGTGATGTCGCGTTTCGTGCGGGGCGAGATCGACGTGCTGGTCTCGACCATGATCGTCGAATCGGGGCTCGACGTGCCGAACGCGAACACCATGATCGTCGACCGGGCGGATCGTTTCGGGCTGGCCCAGCTTTACCAGCTGCGGGGGCGCGTGGGGCGCAGCCACCGTCGGGCGTACTCCTATCTCCTCGTGCCGGATCTGTTGGACCCCGAGGCGGACGACCGGCTGCGCGTGCTGGAGCACCACACCGACCTGGGGTCGGGGTATCGCATCGCGCTTCGCGACCTGGAGCTGCGCGGTGCGGGGAACCTCCTGGGGGCGGAGCAGTCCGGCCACGCGCAGGCGGTCGGATTCGACATGTACCTGCGCTGGCTGGAGGACGAGGTCCGCGTGCTGACGCGGGAGCCCGGCGCTTCCCACCGGGAAGTCGTGCCGCCCGAGGTGGTGCTCGATCAGCCGGCGCATCTCCCCGACGATTATGTCCCCGACGATGCGGCCAAGCTCGACGTATATCGGCGGCTGGCGCGCGTGGCCCTGCCTGGCGAGATTCCCGCCGTACGCGAGGAGCTGCGCGACCGCTTCGGGCCCGTCCCGGCGGCGGCCGAGCGCCTGCTCCTCGTGACCGAGCTGCGCGCGCTCGGGGCTCAGGCGGGGGTGGAGTCGGTGCTGGTTCGGGGCGATGAAGCCCGCCTGACGTTTCGACGCGAAGCGCATCCCCGGCTCGCCGGTCTCACGGCAGCCCTCGATGCCGTGCAATTCGAGGCCGAGGTGCGGCGCGCGGTTCCGCTTTCGCTACGGCTCCGCCGGCTGGGGGGGGAAGCGATCGGCCCCGGGTTGGCGCGGGCGCTCACGGCGGTTCTGCAGGACTCACACAGCTAGGAGATTCGAATGCGGCGGATGGGGTTGGTGGTCTTCGTGCTGGCGGTCGCGGGCTGCAGCGTTCTGAAGGACGCGTTCAGTGCGCACCCGACGGTAGCGGCTCAGGCCGCCGGCCAGGTGCTCACGGTGGAGCGGCTCGCGGAGATCTCGTCCCGCATCAAGGGCATGCCGCTGCAACAGCAGAATCTCCTCCGGGTCGCCGGGAGTTGGGTGGACTACACGCTCTTCGTGATGGCGCTGGCCCATGGGGATTCGCTCCGCGACTCCGCGCTGGTCGCTCAGACCCTCTGGCCGCGGGTGGCGCAGGACAAGTTCGAGCACTTCATCGGCCTCCAGGCCTCGGGGCGGTCCAAGCTGAGCGCGGCGCAGGTCGATTCCGCCTACCAGGCCGGCGACCAGCGGCTGTTTCAGCATATCCTCATCCAGGTCCCGCCGAACGCCGCGCCACCGGTCGTGCAACAGAAGGAAACGGCGGCCAAAGGGATCCTGCGTCAGGTCAACGCCGGCGGCGGGCGGGATTTCGCGGCCTTGGCGAAGCGCTACTCGGAAGACCCCGGGTCGAAAGCGAACGGGGGTTCGCTGGGTGTCGGCGGTCGCGGCCGCTTCGTGGCGCAATTCGAGGACGCGGCATGGCAGCTGGCCCCCGGAGGGATCACCGCCGTCGTGCGGTCTCCGTTCGGATTTCACATCGTGCGCCGGCCCCCGCTGGCCGAAGTGCGCGACTCGTTCGCCGACGGAATCTCGCAGGTGCTCAGGGACCGCTACGACTCGACGTTCTTCGCGCGGCTGCAGCAGGAGCGCAAGATCCAGCTCGCCAGTCGCGCGGCGGCGACCGCCCGCGCCGCGGTCCAGGACATGGACCGGGCGCGGGAAAGCGATGCCGCGATCACCACATTCAAGGGCGGCACATTCCGCGAGCGCGATTTCGCCCGCTGGATGCTGGCCGTCGATTCGCGGATTCCCCAGACGCTTCCCAGCGCCACCGACAATCAGATCGACGAACTGCTGTTGCAGCTTACGCAGCGCCACATCGCCGTGATGCAGGCCGAGTCCGCCAAGGTGCAGCTCGATGCGGACGAGTGGGCCGGCCTGCGGGCGGACTACGATTCGGCCCTGGGCATGCTCGAGGGATTCCTCAAGGTGTCGCCGCAGCTGCTCCATGATTCCGCCACGACGCTCGAAGGGCGTGAGCGGATGGCGATGACGCGCGTCAACGAATTCTTCGACCGGGCGGTGTCGGGACAGGCGCCGTTCGTGCCGGTCCCGCCCTTCCTGGCCCAGGCCCTGAAGCAACGCGCGACCTATTCCTTCGATCAGCCGGGGGTCCGGCGCGCCGTGGAGCGCGCGGGCGAGCTGCGCAGCTCCGCCGATTCGCTCCAGGGGCCCGCGGGCCGGCCCGGCCTGCGCCCGTCGCCCGCCCCGCCGCTCCCGCCGGGAGCGAAGCAGGTCGGGCCGACGCGGCGCACGTTACAGTAGGCCGGATGCGACGCTCCCGCGCCGGAGTCCTCCTGCTGCTTGGGGCGGCGGCCCTGACGGCCCGGCGCGCCGCGGCTCAAGCGGTGGGGCGCGTGCCGGTCGATCGAATCGTCGCGGTAGTGGGGTATCGCCCGATCCTGGGGTCGCAAGTGGAAGAGGAGGTCATTTCCCGGGCGCAGGCCGCTGGTCAGCAGGTGCCGACGGACTCCGCGGCCCGCGCGACCCTCGAGCACACGGTGCTCGCCGACATGATCAACACGGAGCTGCTCGTTCAGGAGGCCGAGCGCGACACGACCATCAAGGTGACCGAGCAGGAAGTCAACGACGCCGTCGAGCAGACCGCCCAGAACGTCAAGCGGCAATTCCCGTCGGACCAGGAGTTCCTGCGCCAGCTGCGCCTTGCGCAGTTCGGCTCGGCCGAGGAGTGGCGGCGCTGGCTCACGGAAAACCAGCGGCGCGAGCTGCTGCGCGACCGCTTGCTGGAGCAGATGCGGAACAAAGGGCAGCTGAAAGCGATCCCTCCCACGGACGCCGAGCTGCGCGCCTTCTGGGAGCAGAACCGGGGCCGGGCGGGTAAGCGGCCGGCGACGGTGAGCTTTCGCCAGGTGGTGATTCTGGCCGAACCGGATTCGCAGACGAAGGCTCAGGCCCGCCAGATCGCCGAATCGCTCGCCACCGCGCTGCGGCACGGCGGGGATTTCGCCTCCGCCGCGCGCCGGTTTTCCGCCGACAGCGGCTCGCGCGAGCAGGGTGGCGACCTGGGGTGGGTGCGTCGCGGCGTCATGGTCCGGCCGTTCGAGGAAGCGGTCTTCAAGCTGCGGCCCGGCGAGATCTCTCCGGTGACGGAAACCGAATTCGGCTATCACGTGATCGAGGTGGAGCGCGTCCAGGCGGGTGAGGTGCTCGCGCGTCACATTCTGATCCAACCGCACGTTTCACCGGCCCAGCTGGAGCTCGCCCACCACCGGGCCGACACCGCGTACGCGCAGCTCATGGCCGGGGTCCCGTTCGACACGGTGAGCCGACGCTTCGGCGACTCGACGGCGCAGCGCCTCGCCGAGGCGACTCCGGTGGCGAGTCTCTCGCCGGAATACCAGCGCCTCTTCGCGGCCGATACCACCCTCGGTTTGAAGCCCCCGATCGCCGTGCCCGGGGCCCGCCCGCAGTTCGCGATCGTGCTGGCGACCGCGCGCTCGTCCGAGGGGGACCTCACCTTCGAGGACGTGAAGGAGCAGATCCGCCAGAAGCTGTCGCAGGATCTCGCCGTGCAACGCTTCGTCGACCAGCTCCGCAGCAAGACCTACATCGACATCCGCTGGTAGCTCGATGGCTCGCCGCCCCCGCCTCGCCGTCACGCTCGGCGACCCTCGCGGGATTGGTCCGGAGGTCGTGGCCAAGGCCCTCGCGGCGGCCCCGCTCGACGCCGACGTCGTGCTGATCGGGCCTGACGATCAGGTGTCGGCCGTCCCGGCGCGAAGCCGAGTGGGAGTCGGGGAGTGGGGAGAGGGGAGAGGGGAGAAGGGAGACGCGCTGGCCCGCGCCGCGGGCCTGCTCACGATCCGGTCGATCGAGCGGGCGGTGTGGCTCGCCCGTGCGGGTGAGGTCGACGCCGTGGTGACCGCGCCCGTGGAAAAACGGGCGCTGCACCTCGCGGGTTATCGCTTCCCGGGCGTGACGGAGCTGCTCTCCCATCTGGCGGGCGGGACGGAAACGGTGATGATGCTCGCCACGGGCCAGCTGCGCGTGGTCCTCGTCACGACGCACATTCCGCTCGCCCAGGTGCTGCAGCAGGTCACGACCGAACGGGTGGTGCGCGTCGGCGAGATCGCGCGCTCGGCGCTGCAGCGGTGGTGGGGGCTCGAGGCTCCGCGGCTCGCGGTGTGCGCGTTGAACCCCCATGCGGGCGAGGGCGGCCTGTTTGGGGATGAGGACGACCGCGTGCTCCGGCCGGCCGCGCGGGCCCTGGGGGCGATGGGACCGCTCCCGGCGGATACCGTCTTCGTGCGCGCGCTACGAGGGGAGTTCGACGCCGTAGTGACGCCCTACCACGACGTGGGGATGACGGCGGTGAAGGTGGCGGGGTTCGGGAAGGGAATCAACGTCACCCTCGGCCTGCCATTTCCCCGGGTCTCGCCCGACCATGGCACCGCGTTCGACATCGCCGGGAAGGGCGTCGCCGATCCCGGCTCGATGCGGGCGGCATTGGAGGCGGCGACCAGCCTCGCCGTCGGCGCCCAGCGTGAGGCTAGTCGGCCTGGGAAGGAACCGGCGGAGGGGTGACGATGATTTTCACCTTTTCGACGCGCCGGCCTTCCATCTCTACGACCTCGACCGTCGCACCGGCCACGCCTACCTGGTCGCCGGTCCGCGGCAGCCGGCCCAGCCGGCCGAACACGAGCCCGCCGATGGTGGTGTAGTCGGGACTCTCGAGCTGCAGGCCGAACCGTTCGTTCACATCCGACAACTCCGTGACTCCGGGAATGATAGTGGCGGCAGGGGCGCTCGCGCCGGCCGACGCGGGGGCGGTCGGGGGCTCGGGGCGGTCGTACTCGTCGTAGATCGGGCCGACGATTTCCTCGAGCAGGTCTTCCATCGTGACGAGCCCTGCCGTGCCCCCGTACTCGTCGAGCACGATCGCGAGATGCACCTTCTGGCGCTTCATGTCCGCCAACACGTCTTCGACCTCGCGCGTCCCCGGGACGAACAACGGCGCCCGGGCGATCCCCTCGAGGCTCTGACCGCCGGTGCGCAGGGCCCGCAGCAGATCCTTGGCGTGTACGACGCCGACGATGTCGTCGAGCGACTCGCGATAGACGGGGTAGCGGGAGCGGCCGGTGGAGGCGACGCGATCTGCGGCCTCGGCCAGGGGAAGCGCGACGGGGAAGGCGACCATCCGGGTGCGTGGGGTCATCACTTCGCGCGCGTTCTTCTCGCTGAATTCGAACACGCCTTCGATCAACCGGGCGTCCTCGGCCGCGAGCTCCCCCTTCTTCTGGCTCTGCTCGACCAGCATCAGGATCTCCTCGGGGGAGTGCACGCGCTCCCGCTCGCTCATCGGGCGGACGCGGAACAGCCGGAGCAGGCCGGTCGCCGAGCTGTTGAGCAGCCAGATAAACGGGTTGGTGGCGATCGTGAAGAGGATCAGCGAGGGCGCGAGCCAGCGGCTCATCGTCTCGGGATGCAGCAGCGCCAGCCCTTTCGGCACCAGCTCGCCGAGCACCACGTGCAGGAACGAAATCGCGGCGAACGCGGTGATGCCGGCGATGCTGTGGGCCGCGACGGGTGCGACCGATCCGAGTCCGCCGAGCAGCCGCTCGAGCGGGGCGGCGAGGGCCGGCTCTCCGATCCAGCCGAGACCCAGGCTGGCGATGGTGATGCCGAGCTGCGTGCCGGAGATGTACCGGGTAATGGATTGGATCGCCTGGCGCGCCACCACCGCCCGGCGGTCCCCGCGCCGGATCATCGCCTCGAGGCGCGTGCGGCGCGCGGCCACGAGCGAGAATTCGGCCGCGACGAAGAACGCATTCGCGGCCACGAGGCCGACGACGGCGAGCAGGCGGAGTCCGAAGGAGATTCCAGGGGCTTCAGGCATCGGAGGGGCGAAGCTAGCGCCCGCGGGGCCGGGGGCAAGCATTATCTTGGAGGGGAAGAGCACGGAGCCGAGGTCCTCCTAACCATGGCGCAATCGATTCCCCTGGACGTGCAATGCGCGCACCGCGCACCGGCGCGGGCGGAGAGCGCGCGGCGTATGGGGCTCGTGCTGGGCCTCATGGTGGTGGTGACGATCGGCGAAGCCGTGGGCGGTTGGTTCGCTCACTCGCTCGCGCTGCTCGCGGACGCGGGACACATGGTGGCCGACGTGGCGGCGCTCGGCCTCGCGGTGTTCGTCGCGCGCGTGGCGCAGCGCCCCGCCACTCCGGAGCGCACGTTCGGACTGCTGCGGCTCGAGATCCTCGCCGCCCTGATCAACGGCGCCGTGCTCCTCGTCATCGCGGCCGGGATCGGCATCGAAGCATGGCGCCGGCTGCAGACGCCGGCGCAGGTGCACGGGGAGCTGCTGCTCGGCGTCGCGCTCGCGGGGCTCGTGGCGAACGCCACGGGCGTCTGGATTCTGCATCATGGGCACGAGCACTCACTCAATCAGCGCGCCGCTTACCTCCATGTGCTGGGTGATCTCCTGGGATCGCTCGCCGCGGTGCTCGCCGGGGTCATCATCCTCGTCACGGGCTGGTACCCGGCCGATCCGATCCTGTCGTTCGGGATCGGGCTCCTGATCCTCGGGGGGGCGTGGCGCCTCACCCGGGAGAGCGTCGAGATTCTGCTCGAAGCCGCCCCCGGACACATCCCCCTGTCCGACGTGCACGACCGGCTGATCTCGATCCCCGGCGTCGCGTCGGTCCACGATCTTCATGTCTGGACGTTGACGAGCGGGGTGGTGGCGATGAGCGGCCATCTGGTAGTGCGGAACCCGGGCGACAACCAGCGCATTCTGGAGGCCGCGCAGGAGCGGCTCGGGGGGCTGGGGGTCCACCACGTGACGGTGCAGATGGAAAGGGAGGAGACGTGCGAGTAAAGGCGACGGGCTAGGACGGGCCAAGACGGGCAAGGTCATTCAGTCTCATTGCAGGCTGCGATACAGCCTCCAGGTCAAGAAGGCTGCACGGCTGCGTTGGCTCTCCAGCTGTTTCCAATTCCCATCATCAAGAATGCCGAGCTCCCGCGCGAGGCGAAGGGTGTAGCTGAGTTCAGCGAGGGAGCCGATGGCGATGTCCAGGAAGCGTCGGTACTCCCTGCTTCCACGTTTAGCGGATCCTTCCACGATATTCGCGGCTGCCGAAAACGCGGCCCGGCGAGCCTGCGACTTGAGGCCGTACCGCTCTTCCGAGGGAAACGCGTTAGTGGCTCGGTACACTCGGAGTGTCAGGGCATGACACTCCCGCCACGCGTGCAGCTTCTCATACGGCTCCACATCGAAGGATGGTGCGTCAGGGAGAGGTATCACCAATCATTCGATTGCATCACCGACCTTTCCGTCGCAGAGCCTTGCCCGTCCTTGCCCGCCTTCGCCCGCCCTGGCCCGTCCTTGCCCGCCCTTGCCCGCCCTTCTATACTCCGCCCCTCAACACGAACCCGAATCTCGGACGCCTCCTTGCAGATCCGTAACATCGCCATCATCGCCCACGTCGACCATGGGAAGACGACGCTCGTGTCGCAGCTGCTCCGGCAGGCCCGGGCGCTGCGTCACGGCGCCACCGGCTTCCTGGACACCGGCATCGAGGCCGAGCGGGGCATCACGATCCTCGCGAAGAACACCGCGGTGCGCTGGGGCGAGACCAAGATCAACATCGTCGACACGCCGGGGCACGCGGACTTCGGCGGGGAAGTGGAGCGGATCCTGCGGATGGTGGACGGCTTCCTGCTGCTCGTCGATGCGGCGGAGGGCCCGATGCCGCAGACCCGGTTCGTGGCGGGGAAGGCGCTGGCGCTCGGCCTCGTGCCGATCGTGGTGATCAACAAGATCGACCGTCAGGACGCCGAGCCGCATCGCGTGCACGACGAGGTGCTGCAGTTGTTCCTCGATCTCGAGGCGAGCGAGGAGCAGTTCCATTGCCCGTTTCTGTACGCGTCGAGCCGCCAGGGGATTGCCAGCAAGGACCTGGCGGTGCCGGGAACCGATCTGGTGCCGTTGTTCGAGACGATTCTCGAGACGGTGCCGGCGCCGGGCGGGGATCCGGAGGGGCCGTTCCAGATGCTGATCTCGACCCTGGACTATTCATCGTATCTCGGCCGGATCGGGATCGGGCGGATCGAGCGGGGCCGCGTCCGGGTGGGCGAGACCGTGGCGTTGTTGCCGCTGGGGGAGGCGGGCCCACTGGGCGACGCGCCCTACGAGCAGGCCCGCGTCGTGAAGCTGTTCGGGTTCGAGGGGCTGGAGCGGGTAGAAGTGCCAGAGGCGGCGGCGGGGGAGATCGTGGCACTCGCCGGCCTCGCCGGGGTCGAGATCGGGAAGACCGTTACCGCGCCGGATCATCTGGACCGGCTCGCGGGGATCGCGGTCGAGGAACCGACGATTTCGGTCGACTGGAAGGTCAACGATTCCCCCTTCGCCGGGCGCGAGGGGAAGTACGTGACCGGCCGGCAGGTGCGGGAGCGGCTCTACAAGGAGCTGGAGCGGAACGTCGCGCTGCGGGTGGAGGACACCGATGACCCCCAGGTGTTCACCGTGTCCGGACGCGGCGAGCTGCACCTGGGCATTTTGATGGAGACGATGCGGCGGGAGGGGTACGAGTTCCAGGTGAGCCGGCCGCGGATCATCCCGCGCGAGGGGCCGGACGGGGCGTTGCTCGAGCCGTACGAGGAGTTGATGATCGACTGCCCCGAGGGGTACATGGGGGTGGTCATGGAGAAGCTGGGGCCCCGCCGGGCGACGCTGCTGGACATGCGGAATCCCGGGGTGGGGACGGTGCGGCTGCGGTTCAAGATTCCGGCCCGGGGCTTGCTGGGGTACCGGTCGGAATTCCTGACCGATACCCGCGGGACGGGGACTATGCATCACCGGTTCTTTGATTATGGTCCCTGGGCCGGGCCGATCTCGGGGCGGGGGCGGGGGGTGCTGGTGGCGGACCGGGAGGGGGTGGCGGTGGCGTTCGCGCTATTCAATTTACAGGAGCGCGGCACCATGTTCGTCAAGCCGGGAGACGCGGTGTATGAGGGGATGATCGTCGGCGAGAACGCGCGGCCGGGGGACATCGACGTCAACCCGTCCAAGGAAAAGAAGTTGACGAACATGCGCACGACCGCGTCGGACGAGATGATCATCCTCGAGCCGCCGCGTCAGATTACGCTGGAGCTGGCGCTCGAGTACATCGAGGACGACGAGCTGATCGAAGTGACGCCCC
The DNA here is from genome assembly GCA_035500495.1 of Gemmatimonadales bacterium. Classification (GTDB taxonomy): domain Bacteria; phylum Gemmatimonadota; class Gemmatimonadetes; order Gemmatimonadales; family GWC2-71-9; genus DASTHG01. Next base: position 12,174 of record DATJXC010000121.1, on the reverse strand, counting down.
ACTCGGTGCGGTTGCGCAAGCACGCGTTGGGCGCCACGGAGCGACGGAAGCTGGCCCGCACCCAACGGGCCGCGGAAGAGTAGGGAACCGAGTCGAAGCGGCAGTTAACCTCAGCCGGGGGTGACAATGCAGGCCGTGGCAACGTCGATGGACTGGTCGCTGAAGCGTCGCGGCGACGACATCGACGAGCAGTTCGAGGAATTTGAAGAGGATAAGGACCTGGACGAAGACTTCGACGAGGATCTCGACGAGGACGAGCTCGACGAGGAGGAGGGCGAGGACGCCGACGACTACGACGACCTCGATGACGAGTTCGACGACGAGGATGAGGAGGGGTTCCGCCCCAAGAAGACTCCGCGGCGGGAGTGGGACTGAGGCGGCGGGAGCAGGGGGCGGTGACGGGTTAGGGCCTGTAGCTCAGGTGGTTAGAGCGCACGCCTGATAAGCGTGAGGTCGGTAGTTCAACTCTACCCAGGCCCACTGAGTACTGGACAGCCCGACGGGATGTGGACCTGTCGGGCTGCCGTTTTTCGCGTCGCGGTGAGTGGCTGACGGCGGCGCTGACCACTCGACGGTGTTGCAACGGCGAACTGACGCGTCATTGCCGTGGGGCAGCCTCCTCTTAGGTTGTGGCCGATGCACCGAGCCCCGATGGCCAGCCTTCTCCTGATCGGTTTCGCGGCCCTCGATTGCTCACCGGACCGCGCTGTCCAAACAGGCCGTGGCCAGGGTGAGCGCCCCCGTCAGGAGAACCAGGTTTGACCGAGCGGATGCGTGCCTCCCTTACGGCTGCCCAGCGACCTTGACCGGCACGTAGCTACCCTGCACGTAACTATCCTCGGCCGTAGTGCCGTTGCCGAGCTGGCCGTACTGGTTGACCCCCCAACAGTACGCCACGCCGGCGATGGTCACGCCACAGGCGTAGGCTATCGGCCCGGTGCTCAGCGTCGCGAAGGAGAGCTGCCCGGGGACGGCAACGGGGCTCAAGAGGCCTCCAACAAGGTTGCCCGTGACCCCCCAACAGTACGCCTTGCCGGCTGGAGTGAGACCGCAGGCGCCCTGATCCGCTGCCGAGACAGACACCGAAGCCAGGGTGAGTCCGTCTGGGACCGCCACGGGAGCGTGGCTGCATGGGACGGTGCCCGGGTCCGCCCCCGGCAACCAGGTCGGGGGGGTGTCGCACTGCTCAGAGTCCGTTGTTCCCAGGAGACCGAAGCGGTCGTCCCCCCAACAGTAGACGGCACCGCTCGTGGTCACTCCGCACGTGCCATCTTGACCCGCGCTCACTGTGGCGAAGGTGAGCCCTCCGGCGACCGGGATGGGCGTACGGCTGCAGACTGATGAGGTATCGCCGTACCAGCACTGTTCCGGTCCGGTCGACACGCCGGCGCCGAGCTCACCCAGCGAGTTCAGGCCCCAGCAATACGCCGTGCCGGTGGTGGTCACGCCACAGCTATGGTTCCCCCCAGCACTCACTACCCTGAAGGTGAGCCCGCCGGCGACGGGAACGGGTGTGGCGCTGCCAGTCGTATCACCGTCGCCGAGCTCGCCGAAGTACCCCTGGCCCCAGCAATACGCCGCCCCAGTCGTCGTTACGCCGCAGGTGTGAACGTATCCGGCACTCACGCTGGCGAAGGTGAGCCCACCCGCGACGGGCCAGGGACTGAACCCTTCGCTGGTATCGCCGAGCGCCCCCACCCCCCAGCAGTAGGCCGCACCGCTCGTGGTCACGCCGCACGTGTCGAAGTAACCGGCACTCACGCTGGCGAAGGTGAGCCCCCCCGCGACGGGCACCGGGGTGGTGCTCAAATCGACCGAGGAGCGGTCGCCGAGTTGTGAACTGCTGTTGTCGCCCCAGCAGTACGCCGCGCCCGTGTTCGTCACGCCGCAGGCGTGCCGGTCCCCCACGCTCACCATGGTGAACACCAGATTCCCGGTGGGCGGGGGGGCGGTCCCGGTCGTAAAGGGAACGGTCACGGCCGAGTCCAGTGCCAGGCCGTTCAGGTCCCGGATCGACGTTGAGAGGCCCAGGTGGTAATCGGTCTGGGACACCAGGAGTGTGTCCGGGTGGAATTCCACCCGCAGATGTAGCGAATCGGCGAATCCCACGCTGCCCGCGATCCGCGTGGTGTCGCGCCACAGCGCGATCGTCTGCACGTTGACGCTCGTCGAGTCGAGCGGCTCGCTGAACACCACCACCACCACGCAATTGAGCGGGACGTCGTGCCCGCCCCGCGGCGGGCTGGTCCGCACCACCACCGGCGGCCGGCTCCCCCCGACGACCTCGCCCGCGCGCACCGCCGCCGCGGCGTGCCGCGTGATCTCCAGCGCCAGCGTATCCCCGATGCTTCCGGCGATCGCGACTGGATCGAATCCGCCATCCACTACGACTGTCGTCACCACCAGGCCTGTCGCCTGGTTCGTGATGGTGGCTTGCAATGCGCTGGGCACGGAGCCCGGGGCCAGGGAGACGTACACGAGGGTCGCGCCCGACGGACCGGCGAATTCGGGCGGGGCGGCGCTGCGCAACGCGGCGGACGCGGGAACCGGCGCGGACACGACGAGGCCAGCGAGGTGATCGAGCGGACTCCCCGGGTTTTTCACCGGAGGATTGCTCGTCGGACCACCGCTGTCCAAGCAGGCCGAGGCCCAGGCGAGCGCCGCCACCAGGAGAAGCGGGTTGAGCGAGCGCATGCGTGCCTCCCTTACGGCTGTCCGGCGACCTTGACCGGCACGTTGGTGGAAGTGTGTGAGCCATCGCCGAGTTGCCCGTAGGTGTTGTCTCCCCAGCAATACGCGACGCCATTCGAGGCAATTCCGCAGTAGGAGCCGCCGTATGCGTGCACCATCGCGAAGGGGTGCCCGCCCGTGGGCATCGGCGCGGGCCCGGGCGCGGCCGCCCCACCGCCCCAGCAGTACACCGCCCCGGCAGTCGTCACACCGCAGATGGCTTTCTCGCCGAGCATGGCAAAGGTGAGGTCGCCTGCAACGGCGACGGGACGTGTGCTGCAGGGATTAGGCGTGCCCGCCCAACTCAGGCCGCACGCCTCGGGTCCCGCCTCCGAGCCGGTGCCGAGCTGGCCACTATTGTTCTCTCCCCAGCAGTAGGCGCTTCCGCTCGTCGTCACTCCACAAGGAGTCGTAAACCCGTTGCTGATGGCCTTGAAGGTGAGCCCACCTGCAACGGGGACCGGCCATTGGCTGCATGCACCGCACATCACGCCGCCTTCGCCAGGTCCGAAGCCGCTGGCCGTGCCGGCACCGAGGTCTCCAAACATGTTGTGTCCCCAGCAGTACCCTGCCCCGTTCGCGGTAACCGCGCACGCTGAACCCGTTCCGACGCTGATCTGGACAAACGTGAGCCCGCCCACGACCCTCACAGGGACCGTCTCGTCGGTCATGGTCGAGTCACCAAGCTCGCCGTCGGCATTCCCTCCCCAGCAGTAGGCGGCGCCGCCCGTGGTGAGACCGCAGTCGCTCCAGTCACCTACGCTGATCGCCGCGAACGTAAGTCCCCCTGGCACCGGCGCCGGGGTCCAGCTGGTATCGTCGAGATGGTCGGTGCCCCAGCAGAACCCGGCACCAGTGGTGGTCACACCGCAGGTTTCGTAGGCCCCGGCACTGATCGTCGTAAAGCGGAGTCCCCCGGCGACGGCCGCCGGCCAGACGGAACTGCCGGCTGTGGGGCCGGTACCCAGCTGCCCCCAACTGTTATCTCCCCAGCAGTACGCCGCCCCGGAGGTGGTCAATCCGCAATTGTGGTTCCTGCCTCCAGTCACCGTGGTGAACACCAGCGCCGTGTCGAGCGCGGCGGTCCCGGTCGTGAAGCGGACGGTGATGGCCGAGTCCAATGCCACCCCGTTGACGTCGCGGATCGCGGTCGTCGCCATCACCTGGTACTCCGTCTGCGACGCGAGGAGACTGTCCGGGTGAAATTCCACCCGCAGATCCAGCGAATCGGCGAACCGCACCGTGCCGGGGACCGGCGTGCTGTCCTGTTCCAGCAAGAGCGAGCGCGGGGTGACGCTCGCCGGGTCGAGCGGCTCGCTGAACACCACCACCACCACGCAATTGAGCGGGACGTCGTGCCCGCCCCGCGGCGGGCTGGTCCGCACCACCACCGGCGGCCGGTCACCCCCCACCACCTCGCCCGCGCGCACCGCTGCCGCCCCCTCCCGCGTGATCGCCAGCACGAGCGTATCCCCGACGCTGCCGGCGATCGCGACCGGGTCGAACCCCCCGTCCACCACCACCGCCGTCACCGTCCCGCCCGTCGCCTGGTTCGTGATCGTGGCCTGGAGGCCCAGGGGCACCGAGCCCGGTGCGAGGGAGACGTACACGAGGGTCGCGCCCGACGGTCCGGCGAATTCGGGCGGGGTGGCGCTGCGCAACGCGGCGGACGCGGGAACCGGCGCGGACACGACGAGACCAGACAGGTGATGAGGTCCAGGGCTCGTTATCGGCCCGCTACTGTCCGAGCAGGCCGTGGCCGAGGCGAGTACGCCAGCCAGGAGAACCGGGCGGAAAGGCGTCCAGCGTCCCATGTGAACCTCCATATTCAGACTCATTGCCCGCCGCTCATGGTGAACCCGGCCCAGTAGAACGGATGGGCGGTGGCCGGATCGGCCAGCATCGCCCGCTGCGCCTCGGCCAGCGCCTCGGCCTCCGAAAGCCCCGCCGCCAACCCGGCGTAGAACCGCGCCATCAGGTCCGCCGTCGCGCGATCCTGCACCGGCCATAACGTCGCCATCACGTTCGAGGCACCGGCGTAGAGGAACGCCTGCACGAGGCCTACCCAGTCGTCACCCGCCGGCACATCGGCCAACGCCCCCGCACCGAGCGCCGTCTGACAGGCGCTCAGCACGACGAGCCGCGCACGCAGCCGCAGCCCGAACACCTCGTGCACTTCGAGGCGGCCGTCGTCGCTGCCCTGGGGGGTCAGCTCGACGTAGGAAAAGAGAGGATTGTCCTTGTTCAGCACCCCGTACGTCGCGAGGTGGATGATGCCCTGTTCGGACGCTGCACTGCGCAGTGCCTGTTTCGACGCGCGGTCGCCGATGAGCACCTGCGCTCGAGCCCCAAAGACCCGTCCGATGGCCGCGACCTCCGCCGCGGATCCGGGGAGCTGGTCCTCGTGTGGGGCCATAGCCAGGACTCCGGACACGGATGACCGGTCGCGGGCCCGCAGCCGCAACCACACCGAAGCCGACGGGATGGTGGTCAGCCGATAGCGCTGCACGAGATATGCATCCGGCCCCTGAGGACCCTCGAGCGCCGCGAACGGGACGTAGTGGAGCTCCTGGTGCGGAGCGATGATGAGACCGCGTTTGCCGGCGAGCAGGCCGGACGCTTCCGCCGGCTCGATCAGGTAGCGGTAGAGCCGCCGCAGCGATGCGCGCCACATGGCAGACGCGGAATCACGGCCGGCCCGGCTGAGCACGCCGCGGCTGAAATCCACGAGCGTGGCGAGCTCGTGTCGCGCCACACCCAGCTCGATGGCCGCGACCGTATCCGACGTCACTATGAACACCACCGAGCTCGAGTCGCCGACCAGGTACTCCAGCAGGGCTTCGTCCGAGGCGAGCTGCCCCATCACCTGCCGCACTGGAGCAATGGTGCCCGTGACGAGTGCGGCGTACTCCGGCCGGGATTCCCGCATCTGGCGCAGCAGCTCGGCATACGACTCCTGGGCACGCGCCAGCGCTTCGCGCGTGGGGCCGGAGCCGGCTTCCAGCGGGACCGATCCGCGCATCCCGGAAGTCGCGGCGCCCTGTTGCTCCAGCGCCTTCGTGAGCGCGTCAATGCGACGCCGCAAGTCCTGCTCTCGACCGGAGAGGGTGTCATCGACTGCTCCCGCGATACGGCCGCGGGCGAGCAGGTCGAGCAGCTGGCGGGCCCGCAGGCGCTCGCTCGCGTCGAAGGCCGCATCGATCCGCCCCCGCGCGAGCTCGAGACGAGCCACCTGTGCGTATACCTCCCACTTGTCGGCGAGAAAGGCGGCGCGACGCTCCTCGAGCGGCACTGTCCCCGACATGCGCTCGATGTCCTGCACCGCCCCGCGAAGCTCCTGAGCCGCCTCTTCCGGTGAGCCGCTGACGCGCAGCGCCTCCGCGAGGCCGGCATGCAGTTGCCACCCGACGGTCGGCGCCGGCGTGGCACCGATCCGCGCGAGGGCGTTGCGATACAGGGACTCGGCGGCCTGGGGGAGGCCCTGTTTCATTTGGAGGTCGGCCAACGTGCCGAGGGCGGATGCTTCGCTCACCCCATCGCCCAGGGCGTGGAGATCGTCTCGCGCCCGCACAAGCGCGAGCCGCGCGGACGTCGTGTCGCCTTGTTGCCCCAGGGTGTAGCCCAGGAGCAGGCGGGTCAGTGCCACGGAACGCGGATCGCCGGCCAGTTCTCCAGTCCGCAGCGCCAGCTCGAACTGTCCGCGGGCGCGGGCGAGGTTGCCTCGATACAGCAGCAGGAGGCCGAGTCCCCGTTCGGCGGCAGCCTGTCCCGGCACATCACCCGCTCGGCGGGAGAGCTCGGCGGCTCTCGAGTACTGGCGCTCCGCTTCGGTGAAGGTGTTGAATTGAACGGCCAGGTCGGCCCGGGCCAGCGCGAGCTGGGCCAGGACCTGCGATCCTGCCTCACCGCCGTCCACCAGCCGCTCCGCATGCGTCAGCTGTTTCAGGGCACCCTGAACATTGCCCATCGCGGCCTGAACGGTCGCCATATCCCGCCGCACGCCCATCTCTTCCGAGCGGGGGCCGGTCGCCTGGAGGCTCGTCAACGCTTGCGAGAGCAGGGACAGGGCAGCGCGATAGTCACCGCGCTCGAGCTGGAGCAAGCCCAGGTCGTGAAGCACCGTGGCGGCGCCGACCCAGTTGTCGTGGTTGCGGTAGAGCGCGAGTGCTTCCCGGTAACGCGTCTCCGCGGCGGGATAGTCCCCTTCGAGACTCGCCAGATTCCCGAGGTTGATGAGGTTGACCGCGGCGGGCTCGGCGCGGCCGGCTCGGCGATTGGCCGCCAGGGCGTCGGAGAAGGAGGCGCGGGCGCCATCGAGATCACCCAGGGCCTGATGCATGAGCCCGAGGTTGTTGCGATCGGCAGCAGCCCCCCGATCGTCTCCGGTGAGCAAGCGAACCTCGGCGGCCCGCGCATAGAGATCGGCAGCCTGTCGTGGCTCACCACGGTCCGCCTGGATGCCGGCCAGCGCGCCGATCGCATTCCCTTCGGTGCGGTGATCGCCGACGGCCGCAGCGATCGCCCGAGCGCGCCCGAAGTACTCCGTGGCGCTATCCAACTCCTCCGACCGGTAGTAGCCGGCACCGATGTTCCCGAGCGCCGCCCCCATTCCGGCTGAATCACCCAGTGCCTGACATATCGCGAAGCTCTCGCGCCAATCCCGCAAGGCCGCATCCACCCCGGATCGACCGAATGCCGCGTTCCCGGCAAGGCGGAGGCTATCCGCCGACACTTTCGTCTTGCGTTCTGACGGGGACCATGCCGCAAAGTGGGCGACCTGACGCACAAAGAACGAGTCGCGCCAGGTCACGGCATACGCCCGAGCAAGGCGCTCGGCGGTTGCCAGAGCCGAGCTTTGTACATCGGTTGCTGCCGCTACGAGCAACCGATGCAACACGTCTCGTATGGAATCGGGGCGGGTTTGTACCCAGACCGCGAGCGTGCTGTCCGACCCCGCTGTCACGAGACCCAGGTCGCCCGACTTGGAGGGGCTCTGCGTATTCCCAGCGAGCGCGACGATGAGCCGCAATGACGCGTGAACCATCACGGCCGATGGGAACCGATCGAGAAGTCAACGAGGTCGGAGCCGACCCAGCGATTCCAGCTGGTTTGGGCTTCGACCTTCCACAGGTACTTCATCCCCGGCTGCAGGCGGACACCGGCCGGCATCACGGCGGAGGTGTCGCTGGTTTCCGTTCCCCAGGCGACCCGACCCACGTCGTCGAACACCGTCAGCCGGTAGTGATCGGCACCGGAGACTCCGTTCCACACGAACGACCCCACCTGGCGGATCACACCACGCGGTGCGACGACGACCGGGGCCACGGTGGTCGTCACCGGCGGCTCGCGGTAACCGGACGGCATCGGCGACTGGGTTCCATGGCGCGGCCACACGACCAGCAACAGCGCGGCCGCCGCCACCGCCGCGACGGCACCGATGGGCATGTAGCGGCGCCTCGGCCGGGGCCGAGTGTGGAACAGTCGTGAGACTTCGATCAGCTCATCGCGGCAGGCATCGCATTGCACCAGATGCGCGGCCACACGGGACCGCTCCGCCGTCGCGAGCCTGCCTTCGACGAAGGCGGCGATTTCACCGCTTGCGAGATGGCGCGGGACGTCCTGTCCGGTGCCCATGTCGGCCCTTGGAAGTAGGTGTAGGGGAAGGCCCGTCATCACTTACAACCAACGGAACCACCGGTCGATGTGTGCGGGTCATGGTTCGGGCCCCTGGAAGCCCCGCCGGCGCAGTGCAGCCTGCAACCGCCTGAGGATGGCTTTCTGGCGGCGGTAGACCTGGAATGGACTAGTGGCTCCCACGAGCCGGCTGACTTCCCGGACGGATAGTCCGTCTTCGAATCGCAGCTTGAGCAGCAGCTGATCCAGCGGATCCAGATCGGAGACCGCAAGAGTGAGAGCCAGGCTCAGCTCGCGGACGCGCAGGTCGGTTTCCGGGTTCGAACCACCCGGGTCGGTCAGATGGGAAACATCGAGCTCTTCGGCAAGGAGATCGACGAGCTGGCGGCGCACGGCACCCGCTTCCCGGCTCCGCGTGCTGGTCTTATCCGGACGCCCGTAGCGCTGCCGTACGTGATCGACGCAGAGGCGCCGAGCGACGACGAGCAGCCAGGCGGTGAATCCACTGCGATCATCGGAGACGTAGGCGCGCAGGCGGTGAAAATCGTCGCGGCGGAGCTGCTCCAGCAGGTAGGCGTACACATCCATTGTGGCGTCATAGTCCCGGCCCATCCCGCGGGCGGCGTGCAGCAACAAGGGGCTATGCGTCTCGATGAACGTCTTCCAAGCCGCTTCGCGCGCCAGCTGATTGGTCGCATCGAGGAGGGCGGACAACTCCGCTGGGAGCAGTGACCCAGCCTCCGGGGGTGTAAGGTGGCGCCCAACCTACGTCAGACGGGAGGTTCGCGCGAATCCGCTCGGGGTCGCACCCCTCGCTCACTTCGCTCACCCACCATTCACCCTCCCTTCATCCCCGCCCGTCTAGCGATGAACGGGAGGACCGCCATGATGCTTCCGCTCCTTGGCCTGCTCGGCCTCGTCTGCATCACGTATATCGCCATCGCCTACGAGAAACAGATCCATCGCGCCCGCAACCGCGTCGCCACGGGCAGCGCCGTGCTCGAGACAGCGGCGGGTCCGATCGAATACGCCGAGGCCGGTGAGGGCCCGCCGGTCCTGGTCATCCACGGTGCCGGCGGCGGGTTCGATCAGGGACTCGACCTCGCCGCAGACCTCGTCCAGCGCGGCTTCCACGTCATTGCCATCTCGCGCTTCGGCTACCTGCGGACGCCCCTGCCGAACAACGCGTCCGCCGCAGCGCAAGCCGACGCCCACGCCGCCGTGCTCGACGTGCTCGACATCCCGCGCTGCGCGGTGCTCGCCGCCTCGGCGGGCGGACCCTCCGCCATACAGCTGGCCCTGCGCCATCCGGATCGCGTCACCTCACTCGTGCTGATGGTCCCCGCCCTCTACGCCCCACACCAAGCGGACGGCGCAGGACCGCAGCGGATGTCGCCGCTCGCAAGCGTCCTGATGGACCTGACACTCCGGTCGGACTTCCTGTTTTGGTTCATGATGCGCCTGGCCCCTCGGGTCATGACCCGGATGATCCTCGGCACGCCGCCCGCGCTCGTGGCGCAGGCTGATCCCGTCGAGCGGGCCCGCGCGCACGTCGTCCTGGATCACATCCTGCCCGTCTCCCTGCGGCGCCTCGGCCTGATCAACGAGGCGGCCGTCATACCCAACCTGCCGCGCTTCGACCTCGAGCACCTGGAAACGCCCACGCTCATCATCTCGGCTCGGGATTGCCTGTACCAGACGTTCGCCTGCTCGCAGTACAGCGCCGAGCACATGCCGAACGCGCGCTTCATCGGGTATCCGTCGGGTGGGCATCTGCTCGTCGGGCACCAGCAGGAAACGACGGCCGCAGTCGCGGACTTCTTGAGAGCGGCGCCGGCCGCGGTCCTCACCCCCTGACCTTGGCTCCCCAAGGAGACGGGAACGAAGGTGCGTTCCGGCTGGGAGGATCTTTGAGCGCAACGAAGCTTCTGCTCATCTGCGGGATCGTCAATCCGGTCGTCTACGCCGGAACCGACATCCTCGCCGGTGCGCGGTATCCGGGCTACAGCTTCAGAAGCCAGGCCGTCAGCGAGCTGTTCGCGGTCGGCGCCCCCACGAGCGGTCTCGTCGTTCCGCTATTCAGTCTCGGCAGCCTGTTCTTCCTGGCCTTTGCATGGGGCGTGTGGCGGTGGGCGGGTGAGCGGCGCAGCCTGCGCGCCATGGCGGTGCTGTTCGCCGTCGCTGCCGTGAACGGCCTCGTCCTGTGGAACTTCTTCCCGATGCACATGCGCGGCGCCCCGCGGACGCTCACCGACACGATGCATCTCATCCTCGCCGCCAATCCGTCCGTCACGCTGAGCCTGCTCGTGGCGGCGATCGCGTTCCGGAGGTGGTTCCGCCTCTACTCGATCGCCTCACTCATCGTTCTCGTCGCCCTCGCGAGCCTGTCGTTCTCCTACGCTCCGCACATCGATGCCGGTGAACCAACCCCCTGGCTCGGCGTGACGGAGCGGATCGCGCAGTGGACGTACTACGTCTGGCAGGTTGTACTCGCCGGGATGCTGCTGCGCGGGGATTCCGTGGCGTTGCCCGACTCCATCGCGGCCGGGTTAACGCACCGGAGCAGGATTTCCCAGCCGTAGACGGCGGCGGCGCTGAACCCGCGACCCCCTCAACCCCTTGCCGTCGATGTGTCGGGGAGTCAGGATGCGGCCATGGCGAGGAGCCGTTCCCTCGACACCTCGACATCGCACCACGTTAAGAGGGGCAGCCACTACGAACCGAACACTTTCCTCATACTCGTGTATACTCGTGTGCCAAGCCATTGCCACTGAGCCGGGCACTTCTTAGGTTGGTGCCGATGCGTCGAGCCCCAATGGCCCGCCTATTCCTAGTCGCGTTCGCCGCGCTCCAGCTGGTGGAGCCGGCCGCGGCCCAATGGGCCGACGCGCGCCTCGAGGCCGACAGCCGTGCGTCCGGCCTCGCGACGCACATCGAGGACCGCGCAACGGCGCGTTGCGCGCCGATCCACCTGCCGGACTGTACCCTGTGCCGCTTCCTCGCGCAGCCGGGGCTCGCCTCGCACAGCCACGTCTTCATCGCTTCCCGGATTCTCGTCCGCGCGCGGACCGCGCACCCGGCCATCTCGCGCGTGGGCCGCCGGGCTTCCCTCCACCCCCCCTCCCGAGCTCCACCGCTGGTCGTCCGACGCACCCTCGGCGCAGCGCCGAGGGATCCATCACGATCGTAGCCATCACGCCGGTCGTGCGTCTCGTGTGAGACGCCCCGGCGATCGCGAGTATCTCGCGACGCCGACTGGCGTGTGTGGCATCCAGCGGATGCCATCCGCTGGTCACCCTGCGTCGACGAGGAGATTTCCCCAGATGGTCTTCCGCTTGCTTTTGGCGCTGTGCGCCGCGCCGGTTGGTGCGCGGGCAGCCGCGCCGGCCGCACCACCTCCCGCACCGGGCAACATCAGCGGGATCATATCGGATAGCGCTTCCGGACAGGCGCTCCAGGCGACTCAAGTCGCCGTGATGCAGCAGGGACACATCGTCGCCACCACCACCACCGATGCCTTCGGCCGCTACCTGATCCACAATCTTCCGGCCGGCAAGTATCAGGTGCGCGTGCGATTCCCGGGGTTCCATCCGGCGCTCGTGACGGCGACCGTAGCCTCGGGAGCGACGGTCGAGGTCGATATCCGGCTGGTGCCGGCCCCGGTGCAGCTCTCCAGCGTCCAGGTGGTGGGGTCGGCGGAGCCCTTGGCGGTGGACACCCGCACCGGCAACCAGATGTTCCAGCAGAACGAGTCCCACGTGGCCCCTGTCGCGACCACGTCCCAGATCCTGCAGCAGGCGATCGTGGGGG
>DATJXC010000120.1:0-3559 GCA_035500495.1 Gemmatimonadales bacterium | reverse complement strand
ATCGCCTTGGCGAGCCCCGGCAGGCCGATCAGCGTGCCAAGCGCCGCGACGACGAACACTACCGCTTCCCCTCCCCGTGCCGGGATGTTGACGCCGGTGAAGTTCACGCCCACGGCATAGGCGACGGCCACGAAGAAGCCCGATGCGAGACCGCTCAGCATATGGCGCGAGCGGGAGGCTCCCTTGCCGCGGCTACGGGCGCGCGCCGCGAGGATGGCAGTCGCGACAACGCCGCCAAGCAGTGCGGCTGCGACGAATAACAAAGGCCACGAGTAGTGGATCGGGGTCGGCGTCGCGGTGAATGGGCCGGCCGTCGCGTGGATCAGGTCGTCGCCGACCCCGGTGGACCGGATCGACGTCTTACCGGTCTCGCCTCCGGCCAGGTGCAACAGACTCGGCTCCGGCTCGGCACGATCGGCTAAGACGCGGACGTCCATGGCGGCGGATCCCGCTTCCCGCGGCAGCGTCACGTAGACCACGGCGGCTTCCAGTCCGAAGCCGAGGATTGCCTCGGGAGCCCGCTCGACCTTGATGGGAATGGGTGAAGCCAACGGGAGGCGCAGGTCGTAGCCTTGTGGATCCAGCTTCGTGCTCACGTGCAGTGGCACGGAGTCTCTGAAGACACTGGTGCTCACGCTGACCGACGCGGGAGGGAGGTTCAGATGGTCCAAGGTGAAATTCGCGGGCGCAGTCGTGCCCTCTGGAAGCTCCGTGAAGATGGCCAGGGGCGTAGTGAGCGGGCTGGCATCGGTGGGGTGGAGACTGTCGATAACGAGGAAGCTCACCGTGCCGCTGAAGGCGCTGCTGTTCGCCTCGTAGGAGAGGGGGCGTGGAAACGTGAGGACGTAGAGCAGCTGTGTTTCCCCGGTGGCACTCAAGGCCAGTACCCGAAGTGGCAGCTTCCAAACGCTGTCGGCTACCCCGAATCCGGGAGTCGCGCGCACGCGCTCGGCCCTGGCGGCGACGCGCGTGGAGATCTGGTCACCTGAAGCGAGGGTGGTTGCGCCGGGCGACAGCGGCACGGGTTGGCTGGAATTCGCGCGCCGCACGACGGCGGCTTGAGCGGTCTGGCCGAGGAGGACGGAGATGGTAGAGGGATCGAGCTGTTTGGCTTGCACCTGCATCGCCGCCACCGCTCCAGGCGAGATGTGGGGGACATAGTGCGCGCCAGCTGCGGCAGCGCCCGATTTCTTCGTGGTGTCTTGAGCGGTGGCAGGCGTAACCCAACCGAGGCCGGAAACCAGACAGAACAGCGTGGTGACGAGTCGCCGCCACGAGATGATCGCGTTATCCATTCAGCACCCCGCCGGGGAATCGTTCGGACACAGCTTGAAGTCCGTAATGGGGTGAATTTCCCACGCGGTCGCACGCCAGTTACCCGCTCCTACGCCCCCAGGGTTTGTGTTGTCCGCTTGCCCAGCGTGCTGGAAGTCTTTCATCAACCAGCCTGTGAACCGCACCCAGTGGTGGCGCAGCGTCGCTCTCAGGGTCGGCGTGGACCAGTCGTGGCTTTTCCCCTTCATGTAATCCCGCCAGCGGGGCGTGACCTCGGCGATCACAGGATTCTTGACGCCTGCGTCGGCGGCTTGACCGACCAGCTCGATGTGCGTGTCCTCGTATGGCTGCAGGCTGTCGCCACAGTTGACCGTTTCGACGGCTCCATGCTTCACTTCCGCGACATAGGCGACCACTGACGCGCCTTTGGTTTCACTCCACCGAGTGCTGTCAGACCCAGGAGCCAGGATGGCGTTGAGCGTGGCGCCTCGGTCGATATCGGCGCTGCCGGGCTGGGTAATCCTATTCTTCAGCACGTTCAGCGCTCTGAATTTTTCTGACGTGGCCGTTCCCTCCAGGTCGCATCCCCGGTAGGTCTCGGGCGGTCCTCCTTCTGGAGGCTGGCCTGAGGCGCCACTGCTCGGACCTCCGCGCGAACTACCGGTCCCCGAGGTGTCGATTGAGATGTACTTGCCATAGGCCCATCCCAGCCCTCCGTTTGGGAGGCGCACCTCGTAGTAGCCGTGGGTCGGTGTCCCTACGATAAGAGTCATCTCATCCTGAGGTGCCAGGTTCGCAAGCACGGTCGTCTTGGAGGAAGGTCCGGTATGGAGAGCAAGGTTGTGATTCGCCACCGCGGTTTGCGCGTGGCCGATGGCTGGGGTGAGTGACAGCAGGAGTGTCAGTATCTGGTGATGCGCGCTCGAGACCGACATGGAAACATCCTCCACACGTATGCAACGGAACTACTTATCTGAATCTCGGGACGGGAAAGCGGAACTAGGGCTACTACTAGTGAATAAGGCCGCCCGCGGGAGGCAGGGGCGCGGCAGGTGATCACCACCCACCGCGCCTCCGTCCCACTGCTCTACTTCACGCCGCGGGTTTCACGGCGTCCTTCCCATCCGTCGCCGGTGTCGGCTCCGGAGGGGTCGGCGTCTCGGTCTTGGACCGAAACGGCCCCAACACGTTGCGGGCGCTGTTCCACGCCCCCATCAGCTCGGCGTTGTCGCCGAACCGATAGCGCACCATCCCGTCGAGCAGGTGCACTTGCTCGACGATCTCGGCGGTGACGGCCTTGAGATCGGCGCTGGCGCCGACGTGGTCGCGGCGGCCGGCTCGCGTCGCTTCGAGGGTCTTCTCGAACTCCCCGATCGCGGCGGTGAGATCATCGAGCACGGTCGGGGACATGCCGCGGCTCACCAGGACGTCCTTCTGGGCGGTCGCCTGCGCCAGCATGCCCTTGGCCATGGTGAGGAGGGCCTGGTTGCTGCTGTTGGTGGGCGGCAGGCGGAACTGCGCCGCCAGCTCGGTATGCTCCTTCGCCGCCGCCACCCCAATTCCCCCCAGATACCGAAGGAGTTTGCTCACGAGCTGGCGTCGCAGCCCTTCTCGCTGCACGGTGGCCGAGCGTGCGGTGACCACGCCGGCCCGCTGCTGCGAGGAGAGCACGTCGGCCCGCTGCAGCAGCGTTTCGAGGCGGGCCAGGGCAGTCGCTTCCTCCCCTGCCACCTCCGTCTTGTGGACCTGCAGGAAATCCCGGACCCGCGCGGCCATTTCGAGCCGTCTCCGCAACGTCGCGTTCATACGAAACCCCTTTCCACCCATCGGCACGACGTCGGGGGTCGTGCCGCCTCACGGAGCATCTCCCGACGGGAGGGGCGGGAGTGCCACAATCGGACCACCCGGATTCGTGCTCAGATAACGGGGAACCCTCGAGGAACTTTGTCCTCGATTTGCCTCACCCCCTGTCCCCTCACTCCCGTTGGGCGAGGGGGGACGGCCGAACGGAGTCGTCGATCCGTGGCTCGGAACGCGCGCATCGAAGATCGGAGTCCCCGCACGCCGCAGCGGGAGACCCGTTCGGGTCCCCGGAGCGAGCGGTTCGGGCTGAGGAGTGCAGTGCTCGGGGCGCGGAGTGCTCTCTGCGGCGTGCAGGGTGTGGTGTTGGGGCGACGGAGTGATCTATCGGGGGCTCGCGGTCCCCTCACGCTGCCGAGCGAGGCCCTCATCGTCCGGAGGGACGATCGCACCGGTCGTAGCGGTCGTCTCACCGCGCTGAGGA
>DATJXC010000119.1:0-5206 GCA_035500495.1 Gemmatimonadales bacterium | reverse complement strand
CCGTGCAGTCCAGCGTCACCAGCGGCCGCTCCCAGCGCGCACTCTGCGCGTGAATCGCCCGCGCGATCAGCTCCTTGCCCGTCCCGGACTCCCCCGAGATGCACACGTTGGCGTCCCCGGGCGCCACCTTCTCGATCTTCGCCAGGACCTCCGCCAGCGCCTCCGACCGCCCCACGAGCCCGTGCGCGCCCGCGCTCCGAATCGCCGGGCGAGCGCCCAGCCCGAGTCGGCTGACCGTGCGCTCGAGTGTCGCCGTCAGCTCGGCCTCGCCTTCCGGCCGCTCCAGCCACTGCACCCCCGGTAGCGACGGCGCCGCCGTCTCACTCCCTGCCGCCCCCAGCACCACCACCGGACTGTCCAGCCCCAGCCCCCGCAGCCGCTGCCCCAGCTCCCACGCCGTCAGCGGCGGCTGCAGGTTCACCACCGTCAACGCCGGGCGGCCATGCGCCTGCACCGCCAGCTCCAGCTCGTGCAGCGATCCCACGAAGTGGGGCTGCCATCCACTCAGACTCGCTAGCCCGCGGACTGGAGCCGAGAGCTCCAAGGTCTCGTCAAGCACTAGAACATTCACGGTTTTGCACTCCTCGAAGGATTTGCGCTCCACGCAAGGAGATCACGCAACGGGTATGCCATCGAGGGACTGCAATGCTGGCTGGGACTTAGCGGCGTTACGAGAGAAGCCGACGCCAAAAGCTGGTGGCGCGGGGTCCAAATCTTGTCACCCGATCGAGTGCGTCTCCTGTTCGCGGTGGCGACGCTTCCACGCGATCGCCGAGAACACCGCGACGTTCAGACCAACGAGCGCAATCGTCGCCGGCTCTGGCGTGGGTTGGGGCGCAGCGGCATCGCCGGGATCGAACGAGGTGATCGGGTTGCTGAAGCTCGGCCCACCATTGCTGAACGGCCCCAGCCCATTGGGAAAGCCGCCGCCAAAGCCGCCGCCACCGTACCATCCACTCCCGTTGCCTTGTCCCTCACCGTACGATCCGGCGCCGAACTGGCCCGGAGTGGATACCGGGGACGAGCCCTCGTCGCTTCCCTTGTCCTGCATCTGATCCGTCAGGCCGGCGAGCATGCTCGGCGGCGACGATCCGCCGAGAAGCGCCGTGCCCGGAAACCCGCCGGCGCCCGGATCGAAGGCGCCGGGTGCGGCGCCCGGCTCATGCTCGGCGATCATCGTGAGGTTCCGAGGCTTCGGCGGTCGCTCCGGGTTCGGCGGTCCCTGCGGTGGCTGAGTGGCACCGGCCATCAGAGCGTCCCACACGTCGGCCGGGATGGTCGCCAGTGCGCCCGGGTTCCGCGGATCCTTCGGCAAGCCCGACAGTGCGGCGACGCGCGGGAGCGCTCCGAGCCCGCCGCGCAGCGGCCACAAGTAGAGTGGCAGCAGGATCAGCAGGAGGATCAGCAGTGCGATCAAGATCCTCCGGCTGCGGCGAGGTGACAAGGCGCCAGCGTCCGGCGTGGGCCGCATGGCCCAGGAGCAGAGCGAAGGCCATGCCACCGGACGAGGAGGGGAATTATCCACGGAATTAACAGATTGTCCGGCAGTCTCCGAAGCTGGCAGGAATTGCGCGGAACTGGGCGGCGCGGGTCTGGTGTCGAGGGGCCCTATTCAGGGAACGCCGATACCCATCGTCTGAGCCATTGCGCTTGCGCGGCTCCGGGCCCTACGATGCCGCCATGAAGATCACCGTCGTCGACACCGCCGTGCTGCGCATCCCGACCCGCAAGCCGATCGCGCTCGATTTCCCCTACCACGGCCTCGTGGTGGCGCACGTGCGCACCGACGAGGGCGTCACGGGCCTCGGCTACACGCTGGCCTTCGGCGGCGGGGGCGTCGAGTCGATCCAGGCTTACCTCACGACCCGGCTGGCGCCGCTGCTCGTCGGGCAGGATCCGCTGATGGTGGAACGGCTCTGGGAGCGGATGTACCGGGCGGACCGCGGTATCAAGCGCCAGGGCGTGGCCGCCTACGCGCTCAGCGCGCTCGACATCGCCCTGTGGGACATCGTGGGCAAGGTCGCGGAGCTACCGCTCTACAAGCTATGGGGCGCGGTGACGGACCGCGTGCCCGCCTACGGCAGCGGCGGCTGGCCGAGCTACACGCTCGCCGACCTGATCGGCGAGGCGCAGGCTTACGTCGCGCGCGGCTGCCGCTACTACAAGATGAAGATCCACGACCCGGATCCGCGCGTGAACCGGGAGCGGGTCGAGGCGGTGAAGAAGGCGGTCGGCCACGGAGTCCGCATGATGGTCGACGTCAACCAGAAGCTCGACGTGCTCGGCAACCTGCGGCAGGCGCGCGTGCTGGAGGAGCTCGATCTCGTCTGGTACGAGGAGCCGGTGCTCGCCGACGATCTCGCCGCGTGCGCGGAAGTCGCGCGCGGCATCAACATCCCGGTCGCAACCGGCGAGAACAACTACACGCGTTTCGAGTTCCGCGATCTCATCGAGCGCCGCGCCGCCCGTTACCTGATGCCGGACGTCTGTCGCGCCAACGGCTTCAGCGAGACGCTGAAGATCGGCCGGCTCGCCGCGGCCCACCAGGTGGCGGTCTCTCCGCACGTGGTGCACGAGCTGTCGCTGCACGTGGCGGGAGCGCTCAGCAACGGCTTCCTGGTCGAGTGGATCGACTGGGTGCCGGAAGATCTCTTCACCGAGATGCCGGTGATGAAGGACGGAGACTTCCTCATCCCCGACCGTCCCGGCCACGGCATGAGCCTGGCGCCGGGCGCCGAGCGCAGGTACCGCGCGGACTGAAGCCCGGCGCCGCGGATCAGAAGACGGCGAGCGGGTTGGCAGGCGAGCCCGTTCCCCCCACCACCACGAGCGGCGCGACGATCAGCATGAACTCGTCTCGCTGCTCCTCGACGCACGCGCGACTCAGCGGCTCGAGCAGCGCGTTGTCCACGAGGGCGACGCCGTAGGCGAAGAGGGCGGCGTGCACCGCCCACGGAATGTCGTAGCCCACCGGGAGATGGTCGAGCATGTCCCAGACCAGCACGCTCGCGTCGTGGTCCCGCAGGAACTCGAGGCACGAGACGTGCAGCCCCGGGCGCTCCATGGGGCCGGGGCCGAACGGGCGCCCGTACGGCCGATCGCCGCTCGCGGCCTGCCAGGCCTCGCGACCCGAGTAGACGCAGACCGCGTCGCCCGGCCCGAGGGTGAGGCCGCGCGCCCGCGCGATGTCCTCGAGCTCCCAGCCGTGGACCGGCCGGTCTTCGGTCACCGAGGGCACCCCGCGGTGCCGGGGCACGTCCAGCAGCACGCCGCGCGTGATGATGCCCTCGGCCCAGTGCTCGACCGATCCGAAGGTGGCGCCATCGAACGTGATCTCCTTCTTCGGATCGCGCCCGTTCCACATCGCCTCCTCGTCCCACGTGTGGCAGAGCGCGTCGATGTGCGTCGAGGCCACACCGTGATAGAAGATGCCGTAGTAGTCGGCTGCGAAGCCGCCCTTGCCGCGCGGGAGCGTGCGCATGTAGTGATGCGCGGGCAGCGCATTGTTCGGACCCGGCTCCTTCGGGAACGGCCGGCTCAGCGACACGCTGCGCCCCTTGCGCACGAGCCGCGCCGCGGCGGCGCGCTTGGCCGGGGTGATCATATTGAGCGCGCCGATCTGATCATCCTTTCCCCACCGTCCCCAGTTGCGGCGGTCGCGGATCAACGCACGCACTTCCTGTTCGGTCGGCAGCGGCCTCTCGGGCATGGTGGTCTCCTCCGGAAGCGGGACTCTACGCTCCGCGCTCGAGCCACGCAAGGGCTTGACGCGTCGCGCTATTGCCGTTGACTCGCGCTGGTCCCTGTGTCATGTTTGGCGCCCTCGCGCTTCCCCTACTCGGAGCGGAGGTCGGCGACGATGAGGGTTGCCGCCGGGGATGGCCGACAAGGGTCATGTTGGGTAGTGGATTATCCATTAGTGCAGGAATCCTCACCATGCACGGTTCGTCGTGTTCTCTGTAAGTATTTGGTTTCGTTCGACTGTGGCGACTGGTATGGCCCTTGCCCCCTCCGGAGACCAGGGGAAACTCTCGCCTCAAGGAGAACGATCGTGAAGAAATTCATCATTCACTGCTCGGCGGCCGTCCTCATCCTGCTGATCGCGGCAAGTTCTAGTCCGGCTGCCGAGGACATGGGGATCATCACCGGGGGCGACAAGGGCACCTACTACCAGTTCGGCCTCGACCTCCAGAAGCTGACCAAGCCCGCCGGCGTGAACCTGACCGTATACACGTCGAAGGGATCCATCGAGAACATCTTCGCGGTCTATCAGCGGCCGGGCGTCCAGATGGGCATCGTGCAGTCCGACGTGCTCGCCTTCGTCGCCCGCGTGCAGTCCGATCCGGTGCTGAGTCGCATCGCCAAGAAGACGCGCATGGTCTTCCCCCTCTACAACGAGGAGGTCCATCTGCTCGGCAAGCGCGGCATCCGGGACTTCGACGACCTCACCGGCAAGCGCGTGGCGATCGGCCGAGACGGTAGCGGCACCTATCTCACCGCGCGGCTGCTCTTCAAGCTCTCCGAGGTGACCCCGAGCGAGATGGTGCCGATCGATACCGGTGAAGCGCTCGCCGAGCTGAAGGCCGGGCGCATCGACGCCATGTTCTACGTGGCCGGCTATCCGGTGAAGCTCCTGAAGGAAGACGTCTCCGAGAAGGACGGCCTCGAGCTGATCCCGATCACCAACAAGAGCATCACCGAGTTCTATCCCCGCGCCGAGATCCCGGCCAACGTCTACGAGTGGCAGCGGACGCCGGTGAACAGCGTGGCGGTCAAGGCGGTGCTGGTGTCTTTCGATTTTCGTCGGAAGGACTGCGACAACGTGGGGCGCTTCGCCCAGACCATGTCGCGGCAGATGAGCTGGCTCCTGCAGAATGGTCACCCGAAGTGGAAGGTGGTCGACCTGAACTACCCGCTCAAGGGCTGGGAGCAGTACGACTGCGTGCGGAAGTACCTGGGCACGGCCGCGGCGGGCGCCGCGGCCGCGCCGGCCAAGGCCTCGCAGAACGAGAATCCGGTGTTCAACGCCATCAAGGGGCTCCTTGACGAGTAACCGCCCCCTCACGTTCGCGGCCGCGGTCGGGAGCCTCGTGCTCGTGATCGCGGTCGTCTTCATGCTGTGGCCGTCGGACCCGACCGACTACACGCTCACGTCGGGACGCGATCAGGCCGACGGCGAAACGGTGGGCTGGGTCTCGAAGGTCGA
>DATJXC010000118.1:0-38426 GCA_035500495.1 Gemmatimonadales bacterium | reverse complement strand
CCTCTCCCCTCTCCCGTCTCCCGGCTCCCCATGCGCGCTACGTCTTCGCCCGGCTCAACAGCCACCCCGCGGCCACCCCGAAGATCAGATTCGGGACCCACGCGGCCACCGTGGGCGGGAGCAGCCCCCCGCCGCCGATGGCACGGGACAGCTGCTCCAGGAGCAGGAAGATGAAGGTGGTACCGAGGCTCGCCGCCACGCCCCACGCGGCGCCGCTGCGCGGGTTCGTGATGGCGAGCGGCGCCCCGAACAACGCGATGATGATGCAGGTGAACGGGATCGAGAGCTTCAGCGCGCGATCCACGGCCAGCTTGCGCACATCCGATCCGCTGCGCGCCAGGGCGTCGATGTAGCGCCCCAGCTCGACGTAGCGCATCTCCTCGGGTGCCTTCGGTTCGCCGAGCAGGTCCTCCGGGGTCTCGGTGAGCGAGCGCATCCGCAGGGTCTGGTAGGAGAACTCCCGCTCCCGGTCCGCTTCGAGGAGCAGGCGGATGGTGCCGTCCCGCAGCGTCCACCGGCGGTTGGGGTCGTCGTAGTTTGCCCGCGGCGCCGCCACCACGACCGTGGGATACTCGGGACCGGTCCCCTGCCGGTCGAGGACCACGTCGCGGACCTGGCGCTGCGAGACCTCGAGCGAGCGGATCGCGTAGACCCAGCCGCGATCGGCGCGGTAGACGAAGTTGAAGCGGGAGCCGGTCGTCCGGACCGCTTTCTCCCCGAGCAGCAGCGATTTCCGGGAGTACCCGATCGGGACGAGCTCCCCGATGCCGATCCCCGCCAGAAACGCCGCGATCCCGGCGCCGAACAGCGGGCGGGCCAGACGGTGAAACGAGATCCCCGACGCCTTGGCCGCGGTGATCTCGGAGTGACGGCCCAGCACGCCCACCGTAAACACGGTGGCGAACAGCACGGCGGCCGGAAGCACCAGAAACATGGTGTTGGGCATCCCGTACGCGAACGCCAGCGCCACCGTACCCTTGGACAGACCACGGCTCAGGTAACGGTTGAGGTTGTCGGTGAGCTCGATGACGATCACCAGCACCGGGAACCCGAGCAGCACGACCAGAAAGATGCGGCCCCATTCCCGGAGCACGTAGCGGTCGAGCGTTTTCATTTGCTGGGCGGGGGCGTGGGAGACCCGCCCGGGGCAGGCGGGCCGCCGACGCGGCGCCGCGGCATGAGCCGGCGGACGAGGCCTCGGACGTCCGCCCAGTCACCCCCGCGGGTACTGCCGGTATCGCGGCGGATGGCCCACAGGCCGGCGAGACCGACCGCACCGAACAACAGGTTCGGGGACCACATGGCCAGGAACGGGGAAACGATGAGCCGGTCGCCCAGGTCCTCGCCGCCGATCAACCCGATGTAGTAGATCGCGAAGACGACCACGCTCGTCCCGATGACCAGCCCTGCCCCGGCTCGGGGGAACCGCAGCGCCAGCGGTACGCCGAGCAGCGCGAACACGGCGCACGCCGTGGCGATGGCGAATTTCTTGTGGATCTCCACCAGGTACATGGCCTCCCGCCGCCGGGCTCCGTCCACGCGCTGGGCCTCGGTTGTGGTCACCCCTTGCGTCAGGAAGCTGACGTGGGGCGGTACGATGGAATGCCAGGCTGGCGGGCGGGGTGGGGCGGGGGACTGCTGCGCCGTGGGGAGCGGCGGCGGGGTGGGACGGCGGTGGAGGGCACGATCCTTGGCGGGCGTCTGCGCATGAGCGGTGCGCGGCGCCAGCAGGCGGCCCAGCGCGCCGAAGGCCCGGCAGTAGGGTACCCCGCTGCCCGGTCGCAGAGGGGGCAGCGTGGGGGCCAGAATGGCCGTCAGGCCGGCGCTGCGGCGCAGATCGTTCTCGACGGCGGTGCGGGCGTCCAGGTGCGCCCGTTCGGCATCGAGCCGGGCCTCCTGCACCGCGCTGTCCATCTCGCACACGGACATCTCCCGGTCCCCGCGGTACTGGTCGTCCGCGGAGAGCTCGAGCTGGTTGCCGATGCCGGCGACCCGCAGGCGGTTGACGGTGAAGAAGGTGCGGTTGAACTGGGCCGCGTCGGCGCGCTTGACCTCCTGAATGCTCCCATCCATCAGGGTGAGATACAAATCGCGGCCGCCGGGGGTATAAGCCATCCGGCCGCTGTCGGCGCTGATCACCCGCCGCCGCTCGGCATCCTGCAGGTCATAAATCGTCACGTTCTTGAGGCGGTTGGTGGCGGGGTCGATCCGGGCCGCGCGCAGGAAGAACTGTCCCGGGAGGACCTCGTTGATCACCTGCTCCTTCAAGCTGAAGGAGGGCTTCTTGCGGGTGATGTCCACGAGCAGCATGCGCAGGCGGTGATTGGAGCGGGGCAGGACCTGGTCGTTCCACGCCAGGGCCACGACCGCGACCACCGCGGCGCCGGCGAGGATGGGGCCGACGATACGGGCCACGCTGATGCCGCTCGCCTTCATCGCCGTGATCTCATTGTCGGCGGCGAGGCGGCTCGTGGCGTGCAGCACCGCGACGAGGACCGCCATCGGGACGGTCATCGCCACGATGAAGGGGATCGAGAGGAGGAACACCTCGACGATCACGCTCATCGGCAGGCCCTTGCCGACGAGCTGCCCCAGCTGCTTGGCGACTTGATTGAGAAGCAACAGCGCGGTGAGGGCGGCCAGCGCGAAGCCGAGTGGCGCGACGTGTTGGCGAAGCAGGTACCGGGTGAGGATGCGCACGGTCGGTCGCGCCATTATATTCGGAACTCCAAGTTGCTACAAGGGATGCGACGCCCCGCCTCAGTCGCTGTGCTCGCCGCATTGCTGTATACCCCCCAGGCCCACGCACAGGTCGCCGCCGATACCGGCCGGGTGCCCGGGTTCGTCGCTACGTTCCCGTCGGTCCATCTGGAGCCCCCCCACAGTCCGGCACTCGATCCGGGTGGACGGCTCGGTCCCCGGGTGCGTGCAGAGTTCGTGGCGGCGATGTGGGCCGCCGCCATTCAGCGAGAGTTCGTCGCCGACTCTCGGCTCGGTGCGCTGCCGGCGCCGACTCCCCCGACGGTGAGCGTGGGGCCTCCCCCCGAGGCGCCGCCGACATTCGAGGCGGCGGGGCCGACGGGGCGGCTCGGTCAGTTCGCCGACCTGGGCCTCGATATGAACCTGCGCTTCGAGCTGAAGGCGGATCAGTTCCGCAACCTGCACTGCACCTCGCTCGAGCAGCTGCAGGCGATTTCGGGGTGCAACGGCGGGTTCCCCACCATTTCGCCGAACCCGCAGTATCAAATCCGCTCCTCGGGGGTGGTCGGACAGCGGCTCCACATCAACGTGGATTTCGACAGTCAACGCGAATTCGATGCCAACAACCAGATCCAGCTCTGGTACGAAGGGCTGGAGGACGAGGTGGTGCGGCGGGTCGAAGCGGGTAACGTGTCGTTCCAGATCCCGGGGTCGCGGTTCATCAGTGCGGCGATTCCGACCAACAACTTCGGTGTGCAGGCGGTCGCCCAAGTCGCGGCGCTCGAGTTGCGGGGGATCTACGCCCAGCAGAATGGCAACGTTGTGCGCGACCGCACGTATACCATCGGGCAGACCACCAGCCAGCCGCTGGATCGGCAGGCGCGTGATCTGGACGTCGAGCTCGGCCGGTTTTTCTTCGCCATCGATCCCAAGGCGATCCCGGGGTATCCCGCGGTGGACATCCTGAATCTGGCGGGATTGGCCCTCCCGCCGCAGTTGCAGGTGGGCGCGCTGCGGGTGTACCGGTTGCGCACCCTGGCGACACCGGGAGCCAACCAGAACATCGGTGGGATCCGCGCGGTGGCCTGCGGGGCGACCGCGGTCGCGCGGGTGGATTGCGCCGCGCAGCGAGCCGGGCCGTTTCAGTGGCAGATCCTGCTGGAGGGGAAGGATTACTACGTGGACCCGAGTGGTGGGTGGTTGGCGCTCGCCAGTCGACTGGACCAGACCGACTACCTGGCCGTGTCCTACGTCCCGGTGGGCCAGAGCGTCTGCACATCCGCCACGGGGTGCGTCGGCACCTTTCCCGGCCAGGCGAACGAGGACACGTCCGTCGTGGACACTCTGCGTCTGGTGTATGACCCCCGGCCCGGGATAACCGCCGCGTCTCCCTCCTTCCGCTTCGAGATCCGCAGTGCCTACCGCGTAGGAGGTCAGGAGGTCGACCGGCAGTCGTTGCAGCTCTCGCTGATGGTGAATCAGCGCGAACGCACCGCGACGACCGGCGAGACTTACCTGGCGCGCCTGGGGATGGCGCTCGCGAACGACCCGACGATATTCGACCAGTACAACCGCCTGTTCCCGCGCGACCGGGACCCCCAGCAGGGTGCGCCGGTGCGCGACTACTTCGTGATCTTCCCGCATCTGGTGCCGTTCGCCGACACCGCGTTGCTCGCGCCCGCCGAACGCAACGACTCCCTCTACCGCACGCCACGATCGCTCCTGGCGATCCAGGGCCCGCCGTCGGTCTTTACCCTGGTCATGCACGCCAGCGTGCTCGCCTCGGGGGATCGGGGCACGCTGTCCTTGAACTCGTTCCAGATTCGTGAGGGTTCGGAAAAGATCTTTCTCGGCACCACGCAACTGCAGCGGGGGAGCGACTACACCATTGATTATACCGTTGGCCAGGTCGTGTTCCGCAACCCGGACTCGCTGTTCGGCGTTGGGGGGACTGCGACCATTCGAGCGCAGTTCGAAGAGCGCCAGCAATTCCAGGTAACCCAGACATCGATCTACGGATTCGCAGGCCGCTACGACCTCGGGACCACGGGCGCGGTGAACTTCACCGGCCTGTTCCAGCGACAGCAGAGCCCCTTCACCCGGCCACCACTCGGTCTGGAGCCTGCCTCCAGCTTCATCGGGGGCGTCAGCACGGACTTGCATTTCCGCCCCCAATGGCTGACCCGGCTCGCGGACGCGGTTCCACTCGTGCACACCGACGCTCCATCGTTTCTGAACGTGTCCGCCGAGGTCGCGGTCTCCAAACCCAGCCCCAACTCTTTGGGGGTCGCGTACCTCGAGGAGTTCGAGGCGGTCGCCACGCGACCGATCTCACTGGTGGAGACCAGCTGGGAGTTTGGCAGTCTGCCGACGAGCGCGCGCGGCGCGACCGCATTCGGCGTGCCGGCGAGCGGATTCGACGTGCTCGATGCGGCGGCGTTGACCTGGCAGAGCCTGCCGCTTGATTTCCAGGGGCGTCCCGTCCAATTCCTGCCGCAACAGATCGATCCCCAGATCGCGGTCGTCGGCCAGACCCAGTCAGCCGCGTCGGTGCTCTGGTTCATGCTGAAGCCGGATACGGTGATGGGCCTGGCCGACTCGCGGACCGGCGTGCCCAACTGGCGGAGACCCGGCTCGGGGCCGAACGCCCGTGCCACCACGCGCTGGCGCTCCATCACGCAATCCTTGAGCGCTTCAGGGCTCGACCTCTCACGCGTGGAGTACCTCGACGTCTGGGTCTGGGAGGACGCCCAGCGGACGGCGAAGGCCAACGGGGCGGCCATCCTGTTCGACTTCGGATCGGTATTCGAGGACGCCATTGCCTTCGAGCCGGACTCCTTCACCGTCAGCCCTGCGGGCGACACCACGTACTACGGCGGCCGTCTGGCGGGCGCGGGTCGGCTCGATACCGAGCGCGATCCCATCACCCATTCGTGGAGCGCTGCGATCAACGACGAAGGCATCCTCGGCGACCGGGTGACCGACAAGATCAAGAATGCCACCACCGGCGAGATCATCGACACGCTGCCCCTCTGCAGCGCATCGGTCAATGGGCAGCTGCAGTATTACGCATTTGGAGATCTGCGATCGCACTGCACTCGTCACAACAGCTCGGCGGACGGTGAAGACCTGGACGGGGATTTCCTGCTGGACACCCTCGCGGGCGTGAGGCGACAGGAAGATTTCGTGCGATTCGTCTTCCCCATCGGGGACGAGCGATACTTCGTTCGGACGGGCGGGATGCTGCCGAGCCCCGGCGGCGGCGCCTCAGGATGGAGGCTTTATCGCATCCCCTTCCGCACCGACACGTTGCAGATCGGGCTGCCGAATCTGCATCAGGTCCAGTCGCTGCGGATCACGATCCTGGCTCCCGAAACGGCGCCGGCAGGCCAGCCGGACCCGCAGATCTACTTCGCCCTGTCGGGCCTCAATCTGGTTGGCGCTTCCTGGCTCAAGCGCGCCGACACGCCGATTCCGGGGATCGCGGGGGAACAGGGGACGGGCGCCGGTGCCGTGATCGCCTCCGTCGTCGGCACCGTGGACCGTGATCTGGGATACACGCCGCCTCCAGGCGTCACCAACCAGGCGTCGCAGGCGGGGGCGGCGCTCCAGGTGAGCGCCACCCAGATCAACGAGCAGTCGCTGCGGATCGTGGCGACCGGGCTGGAACGGGGTCAACATGCCGAAGCCTACACACGGTTCGGCGCCGAGGGTGACAAGAACCTGCTGAAGTACCGGACGCTCCGCGTATGGGCTCGGGGCCGCGGCGCGGGCTGGGAGGACCACGACCTGGAGTTCTATTTCAAGGTCGGGAAGGACGCCGACAACTTCTACCTCTATCACGTGCCGGCCCGGACCACCTCGTGGGAGCCTGAGGTCGTGATGGTGCTTGATCGCTGGCTCAGCTTGCGGGCCCGAATCGAGCAGGCTTGGTTGCGGGGCGACCCCGCTCACGTGTACGCCGGTTGTCCCGATTCCACCATCGTCCGCAACGACACGGCGTACGTCATGTGCGACGGGCCGTACATCGCCCACATCCGCGATCCCGGGCTGGCTCCCCCCAACCTGGCGGCCGTTCAGGAGCTGGCCGCCGGGATGGTGCGGGTCTCGGCATCGGTCTTCATTCCCCAGGCGGAAGTTTGGGTGGACGATATCCGGTTGAGCGATGTCGTGGATGATCCCGGCGTGGCAGCCGCCCTCAACGTGAGCATGACCGCCGCGGACTTGCTGGACGTGGCGTTCGGCGTCTCCCAGCGGGGCGCAAACTTTCGCCAGTTGGGAGAAGACCCCAGCTATGTGAACGATAACGCCGTATCCACGGCGGCGACCATGCACCTCGATCGCCTGACCCCGGCGCGCTGGGGGCTCTCCGCGCCCCTCACGGTGAGCTTTGTGCGCACCTCGAGCGCCCCGTTTTTCCTGGCCGGAACGGACGTGCTCGCTTCGTCCCTCGAGGGCCTGCGGACGCCGCTATCCACCGCCAGCACCTTGGGGCTGTCGATCCGCCACGTGCGCCGCTCCCTGACCGGCGTGGGGCGGTGGCTGTACGATCCTCTCTCCTTCACCGCGAGCTACACCTCGGGTGACTCGCGTTCGAGCCTCTCCGAGGCCTCGGCCACGACCTTCAACGGGCAGCTCGACTACAATTTCGCTCCGGGGAACGAGTCGGTCCCCCTGCATCTGCCGCTGCTCCCCGCGGTTCACCTACGTTGGAGCCCGTCGGCGTTGCGGTTTCATTCGGGCCTGTCCGACGCCACAGGCGTGCTGACGACCTACAGCGTCCCGGTCGTGGACCCGCGTGACGTCAATCTGACCCCTGCCCGCTCCCTCCAGCGGTTCTGGCGCAACTCCGGGGGCTTCACGCTCACCCCGCTTCCGGGCACGCAGCTCCGACTGGATGCGGGATCAACCCGCGACCTGCGCGATTACGGGGATTCCTCGACGATGGGGATTCTCACCCATCAGGCGAGCCAGACACTCCTGGGGGCTGATATTGGATTCGAGTCGCAACGGGACATCACCACCTATATCGGGGCATCTCCCAGTGGCGCGGGATGGCTCCGACCGCGGGCGTCGCTCACCACCGCCTTCAACCTCAACCGGGATCCCAACGGGCGCACGCCGGTGCGGGACATCGGCGACACCGCCGGAGGCTTCCACCTGCCGGTCGGCTACGCCAACTCGCAGCGACTGGACCTCGGCGCCCAGCTGGACCTGGCGAGGCTCGGCCGGAGGATGTTCGGAGACTCGAGCGGGGCCAACTCGGTGTTGGACCTGCTGTCCGTCATCGACGTGAGCTATCTGCAGACCACTACCTCCACCTACAGCCGGACCGCGGCCGCGCCCTCGCTCAGCTATCAGCTGGGACTCATTGGATTCTCCGCCCTTCGCATGCAGGACGGCACGCTCGCCAACGCCGCCACCCGGACCGGGGTGACCACGGCGGCAACAGGGCTGAGCCTCCCGCTTGGATTTCGTCTCAACGTGAACTACCAGAACCAGAACGGGCTGTCCTGGCTCCTGCGCGGCGTGGAGCAAGTGCCGCTGACGACGCAGACCCGAGAGTGGCCCTCGGGGACGCTATCCTGGAACATCGCGCCGGCCCACACGTTCCTCGAGCGCGCTCTGTCCGGCCTCACCGCACAGTTGGCGTTACGGCAGCGGCTGACGAACTCCAACTCCCCGGGCTTTGCGGGCTCGGACGCCAGCGTCAGCCGATCCTCCACGCAGGAGAGCAGCCTCGCGCCGTCACTGACCCTGTCCTGGGTGCACGGCGTCCTGACCGCGTTCGACGCTTCCTTCACCCGAAGCGAGATGACCCAGGCCGCGAACGTCACTCACGATAACCGCAAGAATCAGAATGCGACCCTCTCGTTCGCCTGGCGCCCTCCCAGCGCCCTGTTTCGGCTGAAAGGCAACATCCGTACCACGGCCCGCTACTCCGTTGCCCAGCAGACCACGTGCATTCAAGCTGCTGGCCAGGTCGCCTGCACCTCCTATGTGGACAGCCGGCAATCCCAAACCCAGCTTACCATGGATACCAGTTTCCCTCCTTCTCTCAGCGCGGGGTTACAGATGGCGTATCTCATCAACGAGGAATTGCAGACCAATCGCAAGACCTCGCAACTGGTGTTCACGGCATTCGTCCAATTCAACGCCGCCGTCGGGCAGATGCGATGAGCAGGAGCAGGGAGCAGGGAGCACGGAGCACGACGCATCGCTGCATTGTGCTCCTTGCCCTGTGCTCCGTGCCTGGCGTTTTCTTGGGCGCGTGCCAGGCCAACGCCCGGCGTGCCGAAACCGGCCCGGGGGGATTCGACGGCAACCGGGCGTTTGGCTACCTGCAGCACCAGGTCCAGTTCGGGTTCCGGATTCCCGGTACCCCCGCCCACGAGCAGGAAGGTGACTGGCTCGAGAATGAGCTGCGGGCAAGGGCCGACACGGTGATCGTGCAGGAAATCCGCCACGTGACCCGGCGCGGCGACACCCTGCGGTTGCGCAACGTGCTGGCCCGGTTCCGCCCCGCCGCCGCCGAGCGGGTGCTCTACCTGGCCCACTGGGACACGCGGCCGACCGCCGATCAGAGCCAGAACCTGGCGCAGCAGCGGCTGCCGGTCCCGGGCGCCAACGACGGCGCCTCCGGGGTCGCCGTGCTGCTCGGCGTGGCGGACGCGCTCAAGGCCAAGCCGCCGACAATCGGTGTCGACCTGTTGTTCGTGGACGGGGAGGACTATGGGAATTTCGCGGATACCAACGACGTGTTGATCGGCTCGCGCTGGTTCGCCGCCCACCAGCCGGCCGGCTACCCGCCGCTGTTCGCGGTGTTGTTCGACATGGTGGGTGACAAGGATCTGCAGATCTACGTCGAGGGCAATTCCCAGGCGGTGGCCCCCGAGGTCGTCGACCGGGTCTGGCGGACCGCGAACGGACTGGGGTACGGCCGGGTGTTCGTGCCCCAGGTCCGCCACACCTTGATCGATGATCACGTCAGCCTGCAGCACGCCAACATCCACGCCATAGACGTCGTGGACTTCGACTACCCCTCGTGGCACACGACGGAAGACACGATCGACAAGGTGAGCGCCGCGTCTCTACAAATCGTCGGTGATGTGGCGGTGGCGGTGGTGCGAAACCCCTAGTGCGAAATGCGAAGTGCGAAATGGCAATGGAAGGTCGTTCGGTGGTCACTTCGCACTTCGCACTTCGAATTTCGCACTCGTGGCCCGCATTTTCCCAGCGCCCCGCGCGTAAATCGGATACCGCTGCTCGGCGGGCGAGCCGTTAGTCTGCAGGATGGACGACCGGCGTGCCGCACTCCTGCTTTCGGTTCTGGCCTTGGCCGGTGGCGCGGCCCGGTTTGCCCTGGCACCGCGGCCGGATGCGGCGCCCGGCGACGTGCGGCTCGTCGCCCGCGATACGCCGCCCCCGAGCGCGATCGGTGCCACCGCCCGGCAGGCGGCGCGGTTGTCCCGCCCGCTCGCGCCGGGCGAGCGGGTGGATGTGAACCGGGCGGACGCGACGGAGCTGACCCGCCTTCCGCACGTGGGGCCGGCGCTGGCGCAACGCATCGTCGCGTGGCGCGACGCGCACGGACCGTTCACCTCGCTCGCCGCACTGGACAGCGTGCCCGGCATCGGTGCGAAACTGCTCGACACCCTCCGCCCGTGCGTCACTTTTTCCGGCGTGGTGCCCGCGCCGCCTTGACAGGAGGGGAGGGAGGAATAGTTTAGATCATTCAATTTCAACGAGTTGCGTACGGCAACAGCAGCTGCGACCCCTGACAAGCTGGGTGACATCCTCGTCCGCGACGGTCTGATCACGCCGGACCAGCTCCGCAAGGCCCTGGCGGAGCAGAAAAACACGGGGATGCGGCTCGGTTATACCCTGGTGAAGCTCGGCTTCATCGAGGAAACCGAGATCACCAAGATGCTGGCGCGGCAGTACCGCATGCCGGCCGTCGACCTCTCCCGCTTCGAGGTGGACCAGAAGATCCTCAAGCTGATCCCGCCTGATATCGCCAACAAGCACACGGTCCTGCCGCTGAAACGCGAGGGCCGCACCCTCACCGTGGCGATCGCCGACCCGAACAACGTCACGGCGATCGAGGATATCAAGTTCATCACCCGGTGCGACATCTTCCCCGTGATCGCGGGGGAGTACACGCTCAAGAACGCCATCGAGCGGTACTACCAGCAGAGCGATGTCCAGCTGCAGTCCCTGCTGAAGAGCATGGAGGCCGAGGAGTCCGACGTCGAAGTCGTGGCGGAGGAGCAGGAAGAGGACGTCAAGGCGCAGGATCTGGCCGAGGATGCCCCGGTCGTGAAGCTGATCAACACGCTCCTTTCGGATGCCGTGAAACGGGGGGCGTCGGACATCCACATCGAGCCGTTCGAGCACGAGATGCGGGTGCGCTACCGGGTGGACGGGGCGCTGCAGGAGGTGATGAAGCCGCCGATAAAGATGCGCGCGGCCCTGACCTCGCGCGTCAAGATCATGGCGCAGCTGAACATCGCCGAGCGCCGGGTGCCCCAGGACGGGCGCATCAAGCTCAAGATGGGGTCCCGGGTGATCGACTTCCGGGTGTCCACCCTACCGGTGCTGTTCGGCGAGAAGATCGTGCTCCGGATTCTCGACAAGGGCAACCTGACCTTCGATCTGTCGAAGTTCGGGTTCGAGCCCAAGGCCGAAGCGGACCTCATGAAGGCGATCCTCAATCCGTACGGCATGGTGCTGGTGACGGGGCCGACGGGATCGGGGAAGACCACCACCTTGTACTCGGCGCTCTCCAAGATCAACACGATCGAAGTGAACATCATGACCGCCGAGGACCCGGTCGAGTACAACCTGATGGGGATCAATCAGGTGCTGGTCCGCAACGAGGTGGGAATGACGTTCGCCGCGGCGCTGAAGGCGTTCCTGCGGCAGGATCCGAACATCATCATGGTGGGGGAGATCCGCGACCTGGAAACCGGCTCGATCGCGATCAAGGCGGCGTTGACGGGACACCTGGTGCTCTCCACCCTCCATACCAACGACGCGCCGTCCACCATCACCCGCATGGTGGACATGGGGATCGAGCCGTTCAACGTCGCGAGCGCGGTGAACATCATCGTGGCCCAACGGCTGGTGCGGCGCATTTGCACCGGCTGCAAGCAGGAGCACCGGTATTCCGACGAGGAGATGCACGCGTTCGGCATCAGCCGGGATGAGGGTCCCTTCTTCAAGGGCAGCGGCTGTGACGTCTGCAACGGCACCGGCTACAAAGGGCGTCAGGGAATCTACGAGGTGATGCTGCTCACCTCCGCCCTGCGCCGGGCGATCTTGAAGGGCGCCTCCACCGAGGAGCTACGCGAGATTAGTGTTGGGGAAGGAATGCTGACCCTGCGCATGGACGGAATGGTCAAGGTCAAGCGCGGCGTCACCACACTCGACGAAGTCGTCAAGGAAACCGCGGCAGGGTGAAGGAGATGCGCGTATGCCGATAAACCTTCGGGCGCTGCTCGAAGAGATGATCGAGAAGGACGCCTCCGACCTCCATATTGTGGCGGGGGAACGGCCCAAGCTCCGCATCGACGGCGACATCACGAGCTCCTCCGTGGAGGACGTGATGACCCCCAAGGACACGCTGTCGCTGGCCTACTCGGTGCTGACCGAGAATCAGAAGAAGCGGTTCGAGACGGAAAGCGAGCTCGACTTCTCCTTCGGCATCCAGAACCTGGCCCGGTTCCGGGGCAACTGTTTCAAGCAACGCGGCTGCGTCTCCCTGGTGATCCGGCAAATCCCGTTCACGGTGAAGACCTTCGACGAGCTGGGGCTGCCGCCGATCGTGGCCCAGTTCGCCAGCAAACCGCGCGGTCTGGTGCTCGTGACCGGCCCGACCGGCTCGGGGAAGAGCACCACGCTCGCGGCGATGATCGACAAGGTCAACAAGGAGCTGAAGGGGCACATCATCACGGTGGAGGACCCGATCGAGTTCATCCACCGGCACCACAACTGCATCGTCAACCAACGGGAGGTCGGCACCGACACCAATTCCTTCGCGGCGGCTCTGAAGTACGCGCTGCGGCAGGATCCCGACGTCGTGCTGGTGGGCGAGATGCGGGACCTCGAAACCACCCAGGCGGCGCTCACCATCGCCGAGACCGGCCACCTGGCGTTCGCCACGCTGCACACGAATTCGGCGGCGGAGACGATCAACCGTATCATCGACATCTTCCCGTCGCATCAGCAGCAGCAGATCCGGACCCAGCTGGCCTTCGTGCTCGAGGGCGTGCTCACCCAGTCGCTGCTGCAGAAGGCCAAAGGGCGGGGCCGCGCCATGGCCGCCGAGATCATGGTCTGCACCCCCGCCATCCGGGCGCTGATCCGCGACGACAAAGTGCACCAGATCTACTCCTCGATGCAGGCGGGGAAAAAGCACGGCATGCAGACGCTGAACGACGCGCTCTACACGCTGTACATGGGCCGGGAGGTCATGAAGGACGAGTGCCTCCGGGTTTCCTCGGACCCCACGGAGTTCTTGCGGATGATCGGCGAATCGCCGGCCGACGACAATGAGGGGACCGGGGCCGGGGGGCGGCCGGCGGCGTCTGCCAAGGTCACCGCCCGGCGGTAAGGACCGCTCTGGAGGACATTCATGCCAGTTTTCGAGTACACCGCGCGCAACCTGAAAGGGGATCTGGTCAAGAACCAGATCGACCTGCCGTCGAAGGACGACGTCGTCGCCCACCTGCGGAAGAACCGCTTGGTGGTCGTGCAGATCCGCGAAGCGCCCAAAGCCATCAGTCTCGGCGGGATGTTCAAGGCGGGGATCAAGACGCGGGACGTCGTCATCTTCACCCGGCAGTTCGCCACGATGATCAACTCGGGGCTGCCGCTCGTGCAGTCGCTCGACATTCTGGCCCAACAGACCGAGAACAAGGCGTTGGCCGAGGTCACCCGGGCGGTGGTGTACGACGTCGAATCCGGGCAAACCCTGGCCGACGCCCTGCGCAAGCACCCCAGGGCCTTCGCCGACCTGTATGTGAACATGGTCGCCGCGGGTGAGGCGGGCGGTATCCTCGACACCATTCTGCAACGGCTCGCCGAGTTCCTGGAAAAGAACGACGCCATCATCCGCAAGGTGAAGGGCGCGATGATCTACCCGGTCGTCATCATGTCCGTGGCGGTCATCGCGGTGGCGGTGCTGCTGATCTTCGTGATCCCGACGTTCCAGAACATGTTCGCGTCGGTCAATCTCGACCTGCCGCTGCCCACCCGCATCGTCATCGGCATGAGCAACATCCTCAAGGGCTATTGGTGGCTCATCGGCGCGGTCATCATCTTCGGCGTCATCGGCATCAACCGCTATTACAAGACGGCTGGGGGCCGACTCAACATCGACCGGATGTTGCTCCGGATGCCGGTGCTGGGCGACCTGCTGCGCAAGTCGGCCGTGTCGCGGTTCACGCGGACCCTCGGTACCCTGATCTCCTCCGGCGTGTCCATCCTCGACGGCCTGGAAATCACGGCCCGCACCGCCGGCAATATGGTGATCCACAACGCCGTCATGGACTCGCGCCAGTCGATCGCGGGCGGTGAGACCATCGCGGCGCCGCTCAGCAAGTCCAAGGTGTTCCCCCCGATGGTCATCTCGATGATCGCCGTCGGGGAACAGACCGGCGGCCTGGACGAGATGCTGTCCAAGATCGCGGACTTCTACGACGAGGAAGTCGACGCCGCCGTGAGCGCGCTGCTGTCTCTCATGGAGCCGATCATGATCGTGGTGCTCGGCGTGATCGTGGGCGGCATGGTGGTCGCCATGTATCTCCCGATCTTCGACATGGTGAACGCGGTCCAGTAAGAGACGGGCGAGGCCGAAGGGAGACGGGAGAGGGCCGGAAGCCTTCTCCCGTCTTGCATTTTGCGGCACCGCTCCCGATACTTGCCTCGTGCGGTGGCTCTTCGGCACGAGTAAAGCCTCGGCAGTCCCGACGCCGCAGGCCCTGCTCCGGTTCGTCTACCTGGGGCGGGTCAGCGTCGCCATCGCGATCTATCTCGCGGCGGCGCTGAAGGTTCGCATCGCGGCTCCCCTCGACATCCTCGTCACCTCCATCCTCCTGCTGTCCACACTCGGGTTCACCGCGGCATCGTATTGGCACACGCACGTCCGGGGGCTGACGCCGGGGAGGACGTTCCTGTACCTCCAGGCCCTGTTCGACGTGGCCCTGGTGACCACGGTGGTGCACATCACGGGAGGTCCGGAGGGGGACTTCCCGATCCTGTACGTCCCGCTCATCGCCGTGACGGCGGTGCTCATGCCCCCCACGAGCACGGCGCTCGTGACCGCGCTCATCGGCATCGTCTACTTCGCCGACATGCTGTTCGGTCACACCACGTCGGCGTCGGCGGCGGTGTTCACGCAGATCGGACTCTTCGTCGTGGTGGCGGGGGCCACGGCGTATTTCGCGAGCCGCGTGAAGGTCATGGGTGCCGAGCGTGAGGCCCTGGTGGGAGAGCTGCAGCAGGTGCGGCTGGAGGCCGGCGACGTCCTCCGCAACCTGAGGAGCGGCGTGGTCACCCTCGATGCCCAGGGCAGGCTGCTCTTCTGGAATCCGGCGGCCGAAGAGATCCTTGGCTTCCAGGGAGAAGAGTGGGACGGCCGGCCCTTCATGTCGGAGCTGGCGCGCATTTCCCCCGAGTTCTGGGCGGCCGTCGCCGCGACGGCTCGGCGCGGCGTGCGGCTGATGCGGGTCGAGGCGATCGTGCGCCGGACGCCTCCCGACCGCAGTTTTCCGGTCGGGCTCACGACCACGACGATCGAATCCTTCCCGGGTGGCCCACCCCGGGTCACCGCGATCTTCAGCGACATCTCGGACTCCAAGCGGATCGAGGAGCTGCATCTGCGGGCCGAGCGGCTCGAGGCGGTGGCGGAGCTGTCGGCGTCCCTCGCCCACGAGATCAAGAACCCGCTGGCGTCGATCCGCTCCTCGGTGGAACAGCTGTCGCGATCCAAACGGGCGCACCCCGACGAGCGGTTCCTGGCCGGTCTCATTCTCCGCGAGAGCGACCGGCTGTCCCGGCTGCTCACCGAGTTTCTCGATTTCTCCCGGGTGCGCGTCACGGAGTACCGGCCCGTCGACCTGCACGCCGTGGCGACCGCCGCGGTCCGCCTCGTGCGGGAGCATCCGGATTGTCAGGAAGCCGTAGCGGTCGAGCTGGCCGGCGAACGCACCATGATGGAGGGCGATGAAGACCTGCTGCATCGCGTGGTGTCGAACCTCGTGTTGAACGCGGTGCAGGCTGCGGGTGGGGGCGAGCGAGCCGCGCGGGTCCAGGTCCAGGTCGGCCGGCCGGCAGCGGACGAGCTGCCGATCGGGCTGCCGGTGGAGAGCCCGGTGCTGCTCCGGGTTTCGGACAACGGTCCCGGGATACCCGAGGAAGTGCGGGAACGGCTGTTCGAGCCGTTCGTGACCGGCCGGGTGGGTGGCACCGGCCTGGGGCTCGCGATCGTGCAACGCGCTGTGGCGGCGCACCGCGGGTCGGTGCTGGTGGATTCGACGCCGGGGCAGGGGACGACGTTCACGGTGTACTTCCCGGCCGCGCGCCGGAAGGAAGAAGCGGCATGACCACGGTGCTCCCGACCATTCTCATCATCGACGACGAATCGGCGATCCTCGACGCGTTGCGGATCCTTCTGAAGAACGAAGGGTTCGACGTGGCGACGGCCCAGGGCGGCAAGGCGGGGCTGGAGCAGCTCAAGCAGGGGGCGCCCGACATCGTGCTGACCGATGTCCGGATGCCGCAGATCACCGGCATCGACATCCTGTCCGCCGTGCGGCAGCAAGATCCGGAGACGCCGGTGATCCTGATGACCGCGCAGGCGTCGCTGCAGACCGCCATTCAGGCCGTGAACGAAGGCGCGTTCTACTACATCCAGAAGCCGTTCTCCAACGACGACCTGCTCGCCATCCTCCGCCGCGCCGCCGAGCACCGGCGCCTGCGGGCCGAGAACAAGCAGCTGAAACAGGAGATCCGGCGGCGCGAGCGTTCGGTTCAGGCGAAGCCCTTGGGGCGCTCGCCGATCTTCCAGGAAGTGCTGCGGCTCGCCGAGCAGGTGGCCCCGACCGAAAGCACCGTCTTGATCCAGGGGGAATCCGGCACCGGGAAGGAAGTCATCGCCCGATACATCCACGATCTGTCCGCCCGTAACGACGGCCAGTTTCTGTCCATCAACTGCGGAGCGCTCCCCGAGAGCCTGCTCGAGTCGGAGCTGTTCGGCCACGTCCGGGGGTCGTTCACCGGCGCGGTGCGGGACAAGCAGGGGCTCTTTGCGGCCGCCCGCGGCGGCACCTTCTTTCTGGACGAGATCGGGGAAATGACGCCGGCCACCCAGGTGAAGCTGCTCCGGGTGCTGCAGGAGCGGGAAGCGATCCCGGTCGGCGGCACCGAGGCGGTGCCGGTGGATGTCCGCGTGGTGGCCGCCACGAACCGGGACCTCGACGAAGAAGTGAAGCGCGGCCGGTTCCGCACCGATCTGTTCTACCGGCTCAACGTGATTGCGATTCACCTGCCGCCGCTGCGCGACCGCCGCGACGACATCCCCACGCTCGCCAAGGCGTTTCTCGAGCGGATCGCCCGGGAGCACGGCAACAAGCCCAAGGAGCTGTCGGCCGAAGCGCTCGACGCCATCATGGCGTTCGACTGGCCGGGCAACGTGCGCGAGCTCGAGAACGCCCTGGAGCGGGCGGTCGTCCTGACCACCAAGGGGGACACGATTCCGGCGTCCGCCCTGCCCGTCAAGCTGACCGAGCGCCGCGCCGAGCCCCTCGTGGCGCAGAAGGAGCACCAGAATCCCACGCTGGAGGTCATTGAGCGCGCCTACATCTCCTGGGTGCTCCAGGCGGAGGGCGGCAACAAGAGCCGCGCGGCGGACGTGCTCGGCATCGATCCGTCGACGCTGTACCGCAAACTCAGCAAGTACGAGGGCAATGCTCCCCCCCCCACCTCACCCCCCTCTGCCAGCCCGCCCGCTCCATCCCCGGAGTGAGCCGGCCGACCCGGTCGGCGCTGCCACGCTGGAGCGCCTCGCCGCCGTGGCCCCGCAGTACAACCGCTGGATGATCGACCGCATCGCGCCATGGGTCGGTCGCCGCGTGCTGGAGATCGGTGCCGGGGTCGGCAGCATGGCGGCATTCTTCGCGGATCGGGAACGGTTGATCTGCGCCGATACCGATCCGTACTACCTGGATCGGCTGCGGGAGCGCTTCGCGGCCCATCCTCAGGTCGGAGTCGTGTCGCTGCGCCTGCCGGAATCGAATCCCGCCCTGGAGCGCGAACGGCTCGACACGATCATCTGCTTGAACGTCCTGGAGCACGTACGGGAGGACGGCCCATCCCTTGGCACCATGCACCGGCTGCTCGTGCCGGGGGGCCGCCTGGTCCTCCTGGTTCCGGCGCTGCCCTCCATATTCGGCACCCTGGATACGGCGCTGGGGCACTTCCGGCGCTACACGCGCCCCGAGCTGCGGCGCAAATTCGCCGCCGCCGGGTTCACCATGCGACACCTCGAGTACTTCAACCTCGCCGGGGTGCCGGGGTGGTGGTTCGCCGGCCGCGTGTTGAGCCGGACCATCATCCCCACCGGATCCCTCGCCTGGTACGACGCGCTGGTACCCCTGTTCCGGCTCGAGCACCTGTTGCCGTGGCGCGTAGGGCAATCACTCATCGCGATCGGTGAGAGGGCCGGATGAGCTGGGATCCCGTGCTGTCGGTGATCGTGCCCGTCTATAACGAAGCCGCCACGCTGGAAGCGGTGGTGCATCGGGTCCGGGCGCTGCCGATCCGCCTCGAGCTGATCGCGGTCGATGACGCATCCACCGACGAAACGCCGGCCATCCTCGACCGGCTCGCGGCGCAGCGGTTCGTCGATCGGGTCATCCACCAACCCGAGAACCGCGGCAAAGGAGCCGCGCTCAGAGCGGGTTTCGCCGCCGCCACGGGAGATGTGGTGGTCGTGCAAGACGCCGATCTCGAATACGACCCCGTTGAGCTCCCGGCTCTGCTCGAGCCGATCCGGCAGGGCAAGGCGGATGCCGTCTACGGGTCGCGTTTTCAAGGCGGGCCCCGCCGGGTGCTGTTCTTCTGGCACTCCATCGGCAACCGGCTGCTCACGCTGCTGTCCAACATGTTCACCAATCTGAACCTCTCCGACCTCGAGACCTGCTACAAGCTGATCCGGACCGACTTGTTGCGCCGGCTTCCCCTGACCTCCGACCGCTTCGGGTTCGAGGTAGAGATCACCGCCCGGTTGGCGCAGGCGCGCGCGCGCATCTGGGAGCTCCCGATCTCCTACAGCGGGCGCACCTACGCCGAGGGGAAGAAGATCACCTGGCGCGACGGGGTCGCCGCGCTGTTCCACATCATCCGCTACAATCTGCTCCCGCCCGGCGGGGATTGGCGCGGGCGCTGATACCCGCCCGCACGGAGAACCGCGCGGCGCTCGCCACCGGCGCCGTGGCGCTGCTGGGCGGGGCGGCGGCGTTGAATCGTTCGCTCATCGGCGTCTTCTACGACGACGGCCTGTATGCGGGGATCGCCGCCGCCCTCGGGCGGGGGATGGGGTATGTGCACCCGCACCTCCCCGGCACGCCGGCGGCGATTCACTATCCGCCGCTCTACCCCCTCGTCCTGGCTCCCCTGTTTGCCGCATTCCCCGTCGCGACGGCGGGGTTCCTGGCCAAGCTCCTCAATCTGGCGCTCTCGGCGCTCGCGGCGGCCCTGATCGCCCGACACGCGGTGCGCGCACGCCTGCTCGGCGAGGGGGTCCCCGTGTGGGTCGCACCCGCCATCGTTGCGCTCGCGGCGCTCGCAATCCCGGTGCTGGCTGTGCAGTCGGTCCTCTTTGCCGAACCGCTGTTCGGCGTCCTGCTCACGGCCGCCGTGATCGTCGCCGATGGAAAAGTCGAGGCGCCGGCGCACCCGCTTCGGGCGGCCGCTCTGGCGGGGATCTGGGCCGCGCTCGCGCTGTTGACCCGTACCATCGCCGTGGCGGCAGGCGCGGGGTTGCCGCTGTACCTGCTGTTGCTGCGACGCCGGCCCCTGCGCGAGGCGGTGGCGGCGGCGCTTCCGGTCGGCCTCGCCGCGGTCGCCTGGGCCTCCTGGACCATCGCGCACCGCGCAGGGATCGATCCGGCCCTCGCCATCAATTACGGCAGTTACGGGGAGGTGGTCCGGCAGAGCGGGCTCGGCGCCTTTGGGCGGAGCGCCCCGGATCTCGTCCGCCCGCTCGGCGCGATCACGCTGGGTTGGCTGCCGGCTCGCTGGTTGTACTACCTGTTCGGCATCCCGGCGCTCGGGATCGGGGTGTACGGGTTCTGGCTCCTGGCGCGACGCTCTTCGATCGGATTCACGCTCGCCGGCTATTTCGCGATCCTGGCGCTGTGGCCGTTCCTGGTGGACCGGTTTCTCTGGGCAGTCCTGCCTTGGCTCGGTCTCGCCTGGGCGGCCGGAGCGCTCGGGTTGAGCCGGGCGCAGCCGCGCCTCAAGGTGCCGGTCCTGATCGTCGCTCTGGTGATGGGGCTGGGATACCTGTTGCTGGAGGTGCGCGGGGCCGCGGGACGCTGGTGGGGAAGCGAGCAGCGTGGCGTGTCCGCGAACTTCGAGGAGCTGCTGCCGGGGATCCGGGATTTGCCGGCGGGATCGGTCCTGGCCACGAGCGATGAGGCATTGGTCTGGCTCTACACCGGGCAGATCTCGGTCCCATTTTTCGTCTACGGATACGAGCACGGCGTCGAGGTTCACCCCACCCCGGCGGTTCAAAGAGCCTACCTCGAGCGCCAGGGGGTCACCCACATTCTGTTTTCAGGTTATGGATCGGGCTCCGATGTCGAGCTGAACGACCTGCTCGGCGCCTATCCCGGCTGGCTCACTGTGATCCGTGTGTGGTCCGGGGGACGAGCCCTGTTCCGGGTGAATCGTGGGTCGTAGGCGCCTGTACGGTGCGGTAGCCCTCGCGGCGGCGGTGGTCCACCTCGGCGCCTTGTGGAATCATTTCGCTCTGGACGACGTCACCATCATCACGGTGAACCCGACGGTCCACAGTCTGCAGGGATTGTGGACCGCTTTCACGTTGTCATACTGGGGCGGCAACCTCAGCACCACCGTCTATCGTCCCCTCGCCATCGCGAGTTTCGCCCTCGACTGGCAGGTCGGCAGCACGGTCTGGTTCCACGCCGTGAACATCCTCTGGCACGTGGCCGCCACCGTCCTGGTGGCGGTGCTTGCCAGGCGCTGGGCGGGGGACACGGCGGGGCTCGTCGCAGGACTGGTGTTTGCCGTCCATCCGGTCCATGTCGAGGCCGTCGCTTACGTCGTGGGGCGCAGCGACTTGATGGCCACCTGTTTCACCCTGCTCGCGGTCTACGCGGCGGTCGAGGTGGGGAGCGTGTGGTGGAGCGCCGTGGCCTTCGCCCTGGGCATGCTCAGCAAGGAGAGCGCGGTCGTGGCTCCCGCCCTGGTGGCGGGGGTGTGGATCGCGGGAATCCGACCCCTTCCCGCCTGGCGTCGTGTCACGGGGTTTGCGGTGGCCGCCGTACTGATCGGGGTCGGGTACACGGCGTTGCGGCTCGTCGTGTTCCGCCAGTACGGGGAGGGCCTCACTGCCATCGCGCCGATCTTCATGGACTTGAGTCCAGTTCAGGTCCGGATCACGGCAGTGGCGGGCCTGGCCGACGCCGCGCGGCTCCTGCTCCTCCCGGTGCATCTCTCGACCGATTACTCACCGCTGGAGCGGACGGCGGTCACGAGCGCGCTCGATGTCCGCTTCATCGCCGGCGCGGCCGCTTTGGGGGCGTGGGGGGCGACGATAGTGCTGGCTTGGCGGGCCCAGCGCCGGAAGGTAGAGGCGTTCGGCCTCGCCTGGGTTGGCGTGGCTTACTCGCCCGTAGCCAACCTGGTGTTCCCGATCGGTGTCTTCGTCGCCGAACGGCTGCTCTACCTCCCTTCCGCCGGGCTGGCCATCGCCGTCGGGGCAGCCCTCCGAAACCTGCGCGGCCGGGCGTTGGCGCTAGCCGTCGGCGTCCTGGTGCTGGCAGGCGGTGTGCGGTCGGCGGTGCGGGTGCCGGCCTTCCGGGACAACGTGGCCGCGGCGCAGGCGTTGCTTCGCGACGCCCCCCAGTCGTACTGGACCCACGACTTCATCGGGTGGCAATTCCTGTGGGCCCGACGGCCAGACCTGGCCTTGACGTCGTTCCAGCAGAGCGCGGCGTTGTTCCCCAAGGACACGCGGGTCTATCTCGCAGCGGCGGATGCCGCTTTCACTCTCGGGCACCCGGCGCTCGCCGATTCGTTGCTGGCCACGGCGGAACGGGTTTGCGCGCGTTGTCTCGTGAGCTACCACAACCAGGCCATGGCCGCCCGGCTGCGCGGCGATTCCGCCTCCGCCGACTCCCTGCTCGCCCACGCGGCTCGGGTGCGATGAGGCGGTCCCTGTTCGCGGTCTTCCTCATCGCAGTGGCGCTGTACCTCCCGACGGTCCGGTACGGGTATGTCCAGGACGATCGGGCCATCATCGTCGCCAATGCGGCGGCGCATTCCGTTGGCGCCGCGCTCCGCGCCTTCGACCGGCCATACTGGCCGGCCCCCTCGGCGGGCGGGCTGTACCGCCCGATGACGGTCCTGGACTTCGCGGTCGATTGGCAGCTCTCGGGAGGGGCCGCGGGGTTGTTCCACGCGTCGAATGCGCTGCTGCACGGCCTCGTGGCGGTGTTGATCGTGCTGGTCGTGGCGCGCTGGCTCCCCCAATCGGGGGCGCTGCTCGCCGGACTGGTGTTCGCGGTGCATCCCGTGCACGTCGAAGCGGTGGCCGGTCTGGTGTCGCGTGCCGAGCTGCTTTGTGCGGTCGGTATACTCGGCGCCGTGCTCGCCGCCCGCCGCCGTAGCTGGGCGTTAGTTATTGCCCTGTCAGCACTTGCGATGCTCAGCAAGGAGCACGGTGTCGTCGTTGGTGTCGTGATACTGCTCGATGACTGGCTCAACTCAGAATCGGTCCAGCGCGTTCCGAAATCGGTGTACCTGGGGCTTGGGGCGCTGACGATCGCGTACCTGGTGATCTGGTCCATGGTCGGGAGAGCGGGAGCCGCCGACGTGGCGGGACCCTTTCTCGGAGCTGATGGGCTGGCCCGGCT
The DNA here is from genome assembly GCA_035500495.1 of Gemmatimonadales bacterium. Classification (GTDB taxonomy): domain Bacteria; phylum Gemmatimonadota; class Gemmatimonadetes; order Gemmatimonadales; family GWC2-71-9; genus DASTHG01. The sequence continues at coordinate 15,561 of DATJXC010000118.1, read as the reverse complement.
TTGGATCGCCCTCCCGGCGAATCTCCGGTCGGCTGGGCTCCTGTTCTGGCCTCAGGATCTCTCCGCCGATTACAGCCCGCAGGTGATCCCGGTGCGCCACACCGTTTCCCTGGCCGCAGTGGCGGGGGCACTGGTCGTTGCCGGGGTCGTGGCTCTCGGTGTGTGGTGCCGGCGGAGGGCCCCCGCGCTGTCCTTCGCGGCACTCCTCGCCGCGGTCTCCCGTCTTCCGACGTCGAACCTGCTGTTCGCGTCAGGGATCGTGCTGGCCGAACGGGACCTGTACCTCGCCGTGATACTCCCGGCAGTGCTCGCGGGGATGGGTCTGGTCTGGCTCGAGCGGCGCTGGTCGCGCTCTCGAGCGGTGGTGCTGGCCGGCCTGCTTCTAGTCGTGCTCGCTGGGCGCTCGCTGCTGCGTCTCCCTTCGTGGCAGGATAACCGCGTCTTCCTGCTCACGCTGCTTTCTGATCATCCCGAGTCCTATCGGGGCAACGAGTCCGCAGCGGCGGTATTCGCGGGCATGGGGGACACGGCGGCGGCGCTCCGGTTTTACGCCCGGGCCGAGTCGTTGTTCGGCGGCGATCCACACTTGCAGGCGAATCACGCCTTCTACCTGCTCGGGCTGGGGGACACCGCGCGGGCGGCGGTCCTGGCACGTTCGGCGCGACAGCTCTGGCCGAGTGAGCCAATCGCGCTCCGCGTAGCGTTCACCCTGGCGCGCCGCCGGGGTCAACCCGAGTTGGCCCGGGCCCTGGCGGACTCGGCGGTCCGATGGCATCCGGCGGAGGCGGGGTGGTACCAAGTGCAAGCGCCGTAGGCAAAGACCGAGGGGCCTTGCAGAATCCCATTGCGAAACGCGCGGGAGGTCGCTATCACCCTTGATGTTGTTTTGCTTAAGTTGTTGTTATATAATAACTTAGCAAGAGTATCCACAAGTGGCACACCCCTTGCCCCTGCCTGCCTTTGGGAACAAAGCGCCCACCAAACGAACAACCGGAGGAAGAGATGAACCGCAAGGGCTTTACCCTGATCGAGCTGTTGATCGTGGTCGTGATCATCGGCATCTTGGCCGCGATCGCGATTCCGAAGTTCGCCAACACGAAGGAGAAGGCGTACCTCACCGCGATGAAGTCGGACCTGCGGAACCTGGTGACGGCCGAGGAGGCGTTCTTCGCGGATTCCGTGAAGTACACCACCACGATCGGCGCCGGTGGGCTCACGTTCAACGTGACCAGCGGGAACGGCACGCCGACGATTGCGATCACCGCCGACGGCTGGACGGCGACGATCACCAATCTGAACACGACCAAGACCTGCGCGATCTTCATCGGGTCCACGTCGACTGCGCCGGCCAACAAAGAAGGCGAGCCGAAGTGCCAGTAACAAGACTTGCCTGACAGGTTGAGGGAGCGGGCGGCGGATCGATCTTCGCCGCCCGCTCTGTTTCGTGCCTGATTTCTTGCCTCGCGGCCGAGTTGAGCGGTCGCGTGCGGAGCGCCGAGACCGACTCCCGTCGCGTCAGACTCCAACAAAGAAGGCGAGCCGCGGTGCCAGTCAGCAGCTGCTGAATCCGGTTTCGGGTGGTGCGCTTGGAGCGGCGGGTGTTCCCCGCCGCTCCTTTTTCTTATCTTGGTGGCGCTCAACTCCCCCAACCGGCGTCGTGCCCGTGGCGGTCAAGCCCTCGCTGTCGAGCGTTCTGCTGGTGCAGCTCGCGTTCCTGGCGGCGACGGCCCTGGTACTCGGGGTCGCCACCAGCCTCCTGGTCAGCGTCATCGCGCCGGAGCGGGCTTTCCCGCTCGTCGTCACGATCATTGCTGCGGACGTCGCCATCTTCATTGCCTTCGGCCAATACCTCGTGCGGCGCCTGGTGCTGCGGCCGTTGCGCCGCCTGACCGATGCCGCCGACGCGCTGGCGGAGGGCGATCTGGCCTCACGTGCTCCGGAGGCCGAGACGGTGGATTTCACGACCCTCGGCATGCGCTTCAATCGGATGACCGATTACCTGCTCGACGCGCAGAGCCAGCTAGTCCGGGCGGAGAAACTGGCCAGTGTGGGACGGCTGGCCGCCGGGATCGCGCATGAGATCGGCAACCCCCTGGGTGGAGCGACGACCTATGTCGAGGTGCTGCGCCGGCGCGGGATGGAACCCGAGGTGACGGCTGGCTTGAGCCGCGAGCTCGACCGGATCGACCGCATCGTGCGCAGTCTGCTCGACTACGCCCGGCCACAGGAGGAGGCCCTGCAGCCGGTGGCGGTGGAGCTGGTGTTGCGGACCGCTCACGAGCTGCTGCAGGCCCAGGGTGTGCTCAAGGCGATGCGGGCGAGGGTGGACGTGACGCCGGGCCTCCCGCCGATCTTGGGGCGCGCGCACCCGCTGGAGCAGGCCGTCGTCAACCTGGTATTGAATGCGGTGGACGCGGCTCCGGAAGGGGTGCTCGTCATCGGTGCGCGTTCCTGGTCCTATGACCCCGGTCGCGTGCGACCGCGCCGAGCCACCGATCCGCTCAATACGGTCTTCCCTCGCGCCAGCGAACGCCGGTCCTCTGCCTCACGCGTGGAATTCCCGGCGGGACTCCCGGGGGTGCTCGTCTTCGTCGCCGATTCGGGACCGGGCGTGCCGCCCGAGGACCGGGACAAGGTGTTCGAGCCGTTCTATACGACCAAGGAGCCAGGGCGGGGAACGGGGCTCGGTCTCGCCATCGTGGCCCGCGCCGTCTACGACATGGGGGGTGTGATCTGGCTGGAACAGGCGCGTGAGGGCGGCGCGGCCTTCAAGATGTTCTTTCCCGAGCCGCCCTCGCTCTCCGCCTCCCGATGAGCCGAGTCCTCGTCATCGACGACGAACCGGGGCTGCGCCAGTCGCTCGGCTTGCTTCTCGGGGACGCCGGCTACGAAATCGTGGCCGAAGGAGACGGGCAGGCAGGCCTGACCCGGGCCCTGGCCGAGCCGTTCGATCTGGTGCTGTGCGACGTGCGGATGCCGCGCTTGAGCGGCATCGAGTTCCTCCGGGCCTATCGCGACCGCGGGGGCAGCGCGCTGGTCATCATGATGAGCGCCTACGGCGGTGAAGACGCGGCGCTCGCCGCGATGAAAGCCGGGGCCTACGACTACATCCCCAAGCCATTCCGCCCCGACGAGGTGGTCTTGACGCTCCGCAAGGCCGAAGAGCGGGAGCGTCTGCGCCGCGACGTCGCCGGGTTGCGGGCGCAGCTCGATCGCGGACCCGAAGCCCGTGCCCTGGTGGCGGAGAGCCCGGCGATGCGGACCGCGCTCGACCTGGTGGCGCGCGTCGCCGAGCACAAGACGACCGTGCTGATCACCGGGGAAAGTGGGACGGGGAAGGAGGTCATCGCGAACGCCATCCATCGGGCCAGTCCCCGGTCGGAGGCCGCGTTCATCGCGGTGAATTGCGCGGCGATCCCGGACAACCTGCTCGAGTCCGAGCTGTTCGGCCATGTGCGGGGAGCTTTCACCGGAGCCACGGCCGATAAGGGCGGGCTGTTCGAGCAGGCCGCCGGAGGCACGCTACTGCTCGATGAGATCGGCGAGCTGCCCCTGGGACTTCAGGCCAAGCTTCTGCGAGTTCTCCAGGAGGGGGAGATCCGCCGGGTCGGGGACACCAAGACGCGCCGTGTCGACGTCCGTATCCTCGCGGCGACGGCCAAGGACCTCGGCGCCGAGGTCCAGGCCGGCAAGTTTAGAGAAGACCTGTACTATCGTCTCAATGTCGTGACGGTGCACTTGCCACGCCTGTCCGAACGACCCGCCGACATCGTGCCGCTGGCGCGGCACTTCACCGCTCGCTTGGCCCGGCGCATGGGGCGTGAGTTGCGTTGCTCGGCGGAAGCCGAGGCCTGGCTCGCCCAGCAGGCGTGGCCCGGCAACGTCCGCGAGTTGGAGCACGCGATCGAACGCGCGGCGGTGCTCTCCGGACACGATGTCCTCCGGGCCGAGGACTTCCACACCGCTGCGGGCGATCGTCCCCCTGCGGCCACCGCTCCGGTGACAGTGACCCTCAAACACGCCACGGAAGAAGCCGAGCGCCGTGTCATCGTCGCGGCGATCGCAGCCGTCGGGGGAAATCGTCGAGCCGCAGCCCAACGCCTGGGCGTGAGCTTGCGGACGCTGTTCTACAAGCTGCAGCAGTACGGTCTTGAGTAGTGCAAGATGCTGCACTTGTGCAGAGATTTGCACTATTTGCAGTTCAGCTGGATTTCTTAAGCTCTTGCAAACATTGATCTTGCACAATGGCATGCGATCTGTAATGGGATTCGGCGACCCGAGGAGCGACCTATGACCGGGCTGGGCTACAGCGGCAGGACTCGTACTGCATCGGCAGGGTTCACGTTGATCGAGATGCTCATCGTGCTGGCGCTGATCGGCCTGGTGCTGGGCATCGCGCTTCCCAAGATCGACGTGACGCATTACCGCGTGGAGTCATCGATGCAGGGCGTAGGCATGGTCCTGCTCTCGGCCGAGCGGCAGGCGATCACGCAGCAGCACGACATCATCCTCACCTTCGACCAGGCGAACAACGTGATTCACATACACGAGGACAAGAACAACAACGCCGTCGTCGATCCGGGTGAGCGGGTGCACGGCGTGTCGTTGGGAGAAGGGATCGTGTTCGGTCGTGGCGCGGCGCCGGCCCGGCCCATGGGGCCTGGTCCCGTGGTGTTCACCAAGATCATCAACGGGTTCCCGGCGCTCGTGTTCCATCGCGACGGCAGCGCCAGCGAGGCTGGCGGGTTCTATCTCACTTCGATCCGGGCGGCGACCTCGGGGCAACACACCGAGGATAGCCGGTCCATCGAAATCGAGCGGGCGACCGGGCGGGCGATGTGGTACAAGTACGGGGCACCGGCTTGGCGGAGGGCGTTCTGACCATGAACAACCGGGGCGGGTTTACCCTGATCGAAGTGATCATGGCGATGACGATCTTGCTGGTCGTCATGATGCTGCTGGCGAAGACGACGGGCAACACCGTCCACGTGGCCACCACCACTGATCGCCAGGAAGCGGCGATCGAGCTGGCGATGGATCGCGTGGAGCAGGTCCGCACCGACCCCGTCTACGACAGTCTCGAGACGCGGTACGTGGCGACCGAGACGGTGTTCCCCACGCTTCCCGGGGTCACCCGGGTGACGGTGATCAACCGTACCGGCGGGCCCGGTTTGGCCAACGACTATAAGAGGATCGAGGTGACGGTGAGTGGTCGAGGGATCGCTCCCAACGTCATCCGCACGGCAACGGTGGCGGCTCCATGAGGTACTCCATGCGACGGTTCGGGAACGAGCGCGGTTTGACGCTCATCGAGATGATGATCGCGATGATTGTGTTCGGGGCCGTGCTCGCGGGGGCGTTGGCGTTCCTGCGGGCGCAGGGCCGCAGCTTCAGCCTCGGCAGCCAGCGGGTGCTGATGATCCAGAACGCCCGGTTCGGTTTGAACGAGCTGGAGAAGGATCTCCGGACGGCCGGGGCCGGCGCGCCCGACATCCAGCCGCAGTTGATCTATCTCGACGCCTCGATCGTGGCGTTCAACGCCAACTACCTGACGAACACCCCCGGGGACCCGTTCGCCGTGTACTACAACCCCGATGCGCCCAACAACAGCATCGACGCGTTGACCAAGGCGCAGCGGCTCACGCTCCCTACGACCTCGTTCGCCTACCCCGATACGACCTACAACGTCACGGGCGTCAACAGCTCGGCGGAGATGATCGTCTTCTATTTCGTCGCGGATTCCACGACCTCACGAACCGACGACTACGTGTTGTATCGCCAGGTGAACAACCTGGCGCCCGAGCTCGTGTCGCGGAACATCCTGCAGACCACCGGCCTGCCGTTCTTCCAGTACTTCTGGCAGGCCACCGATCCGTTCAGCGGCAACAGCACGGTCACGCCCGTCCCGCCCGCCAGCCTGCCACTCAAGCACACTAAGGCCATCCACCTGTCGCTTGCCGACACCGGCTCGTTTGCCAAGATCGACAGCGTGCGGGCGGTCCGCGTGAATTTCACGGTCACCAACGGGCTCACCGGGAGCGCGGAGCGGAAGCGCACTTTCACGCGCTACATCCGGCTCCCCAACGTGGGGCTGGCCAACAAGAAGACGTGCGGTGACGCGCCCATCTTCACCAGCGCCGTGACCGCCACCTGGGACGCCGGGCTCGGCGGGGTGGATGTCAAGTGGAACGCGTCCACCGACGAGCTGGGGGGCGAGAAGGACATCGAGCGCTACGTGATCTGGCGCAAGCTGGATACCGACCCCGACATGGGGGACGCCTACCTGGCGCTCCCGTCTGCGGGGACGGCGAGCTACACCTATACCGACCGCGACGTGGTGTCGGGGTCCAAGTACCAGTACGCGGTGGCGGCCGAAGACTGCACGCCGACGCTGTCGAGCCAGGCGGCGAGCGCCCTGGTCACCATTCCATGAAGCGAGGCGAGGAGCATCATATGAGCACGCACCGGATGGCGAACAACGAGCGCGGCATCGCGCTGATCGTGGTCCTGCTGGTGGTCCTGGGCGTCGCGGCGATCATCGCCGGCGCGGCCCTGCTGGGCTCCAACACGACCCTGATCAACAAGAACCAGGACCGGCTGACCGTTCTCGAGTCGGTGGCCGACGCCGGGATCGAGGAGACGCGATCCGCCATCAACGGCACTCGGACGTTGTATCCCGATACCAGTTACAAGACCCTCGAGGCCGGGGCGGTGGTGTACGCGGCGGACGGCTCCGTCATTCCCAACGTGAAGCGCTGGATCTACGAAGGGCCGAGCGGCGTGTCCACCGGAGAGTACGGCGTGTTCGGCAGCGTGGTCGTGGTGGCCAAGGACGCCCAGGGGAACACCGTGGTGCGTCGCGGCGAGGTATTCCAGGAGAGCTTTTCCAAATACGCCTACTTCACCAATACCGAAGGGGCGATTCAGTTCGCCAACGGCGACCAGATCTTCGGGCCCGTGCACTCCAACGACGTGATCAACATCGCGTCGTCGGGCGCCACGTTCTTCGGTCCCGTGACCACTGCCAAGACGATTTCGGGAGTTTCCTACGGTACGTTCAAGTCGGGGTACCGCCAGAACGCGGCGGTGATCCCGCTGCCCCAGACGGCCGATCTGTCCAAGCTCCAGGCGCAGGCGGCGATCGGCAACACCTCCATCACGAGCACCAGCTCCGGCGCCTCCGGCCAGGCCACGACGCGGATCGAGTTCGTCGCCCTGGACTTGGACGCTGACGGCGACTCCACCGACGACGACGAAGGGTTCATGAAGGTCTACCAGGTGACCAACGCCGCCAATGCCTGGTGGGTCGTCGCGGACACGAACGCCTACGCCGGGAGCAGCAACGTCGCCGGCGTGCGCAATTCGCCGAACTGCGGGCACGTCTACACCGGCGCGGGGACGAACCATCCGGCGGGCGGTTTCGTCACCTTCGCCAACCACCTGACCACGTGGACCACGGGGAGCGATGCCAAGAATACCGCTCCGTCGGTCGGGACCGTGCGCTGTTACCTGGGTGGCGCGGACAGCCTCAATACCCCCAAGGTGTTCACCCCCACCGACTCGCGTGGCCATTGGCTGCCCTGGCCGGGCGCGGTGGACTCGAGGGTCACGGCGCTGAAGGGCGCGGAGGCTCCCTACCTCTGGCCGGTGTCGCGCGTCCTGAACCCGAACTTCAAGGGCGTCATCTACGTCAGCGGCAAGGTGGCGGTTTCGGGCAAGCTGCGCGGCCGCGTCACGCTCGCCGCGAGCGACAACATCATCATTGCCGACGACGTCACCTACGTGAACAATCCGGGCACCGGGAACTGCAAGGACATCCTCGGGATCTTCAGCGGCAACGACGTCGTGATCGCCGATAACCTGATCAACGACCCGATCCCCTACATCTCGAGCAGCGCCACGCCCGTTCACTGGGATGAGACGAACGACGAGTTCATCAACGGCTTCGTCCTGGCGCTCGACATCTTCACCGTCGAGAGCTACAGCACCGGATCCAACAATGCGGAGCCGTGCGGTGGCAAGAACGCCGGGCGCGGGTGCCTCTATCTCACCGGCGGCATCATCCAGAAGCAGCGCGGCGCCGTGGGCCTGACGAGCGGCGAGGGGTACATCAAGCGCTACTCCTACGACCAGTGCGGCGCCAATGCTCCGCCGCCCTACTTCCCGACCACCGGGCACTTTGCGCGGGGCCATTACTACGAGGTCGAGCCGACCGGGTTCGACATCAACGCCTACTGGCAGCTCCTGATTCCGAATCATTGAGCGGGCGATAGGCCCCGCTCCCCGAGCCCCGCGCCACTCTCCAGTGGCGCGGGGCTCGATGCAATAGGCGGCGTAATTCCGCCTCCCGCCGCGACGATTTGCGCTATGCCCCCGCGGGCCGAGCCGCCTATCCTCGGCGCCATCACAAGGAGGCGGAGATGCGGTTTGGCGACGCCAGCGGATGCACCCTGGTGGAGGTGATGGTCGCGCTCTTCGTGTTCGCCGTGGGGCTGCTGGGCCTCGCGGCAGAGGCCGGGCTGTTGACGCGCCAGCTTGGCGCCACGCGCCGCTTCAGCTACGCGACGTCGAGTGTCGCGGCGCGACTCGAGGCGCTGCGCGCCACGGCGTGTCGCTCCCCAACGAACGGAGCCGAGCGGGTGAGCCGCGGCAGCGCGACGCTGGCGGAGCTGCGGTGGGACTGGACCGGTCCCGCGGACTCCATCATCCAGGCTCGGGTCGTGCTCGCACCGACCGTGGCTCCCAGGCGCCCCGACACCCTGACCGCCACTGCGTCCTGCGGCCGGTGATGCGCGGGTACACGCTGCCGGAGCTCCTGGTCGCCCTGGTGCTGGCTGGCCTGGTCACGACCGCGGCGGCGCGAGTGCTCCATGACGCCCACGCGGCGGCGCTCGGCGCGGCTCAGGGGATCGAGGTCGAGCAGTCGTTGCGTGCGGGGACGGCCATCCTGCGGGCGGACCTGCGGGATCTCGACGCGACCGAAGGCGACCTGGTCACGATCGGCCCCTCGGCGATCACGATCCGGGCGTCGCGCTCGCTCGCCTTCGCGTGCCGTTCCACCCAATGGAGCGACACCGGTGGGTCGGCGGTGGTCACGATCCGCGACTCGGGGGCGTTCTCCATTCGTGGTCTCAACCCGGCCACCGATTCCGTCCTGATGCTGGATGGCGGTGCGGCCGTCCCGGATTCCGCCCTGTGGGTGGGAGCGGGTTTGCGGGGGGTGGACCCCGAGCGTTGCCCCGACGGATCCTCCGGGCAACGCCTCACGCTCACCCCGCGCCTGAGTGGCGGGCGTCGCGTCGCGCTTCCCGTCGGCACACCGGTACTAGGGTTCGAGACCCTGAGCTACTTGCTCTACCGTGCGTCCGATGGGGCGTGGTATGCGGGTCTGCGCGATGCCGGCGGCGTGCAACCGGTGGTGGGCCCCATGCCGGGTGACGGCCTCCGGTTCACCTATTTCGACTCGACCGGTTTGGCGACCGCGGTGACGGACCGCGTAGCCACGATCGAAATGCGGATGGCGGTCCAGGCGCCGCGGACCCTCGGCGGCGGGGGTCGCCCGGCTGCCGACAGCCTCCTGGTCCGGATCTTCCTGCGCAATAACCCCCGCTGAGTTGTGAGCCCCACTCCGCCCCGCTCCCGGTCCCACGTTGCGTCGCGCCATGGCATGGCGCTCGCGTTCGTGTTGTGGACACTGGTGATCATCGCCGTCCTGCTCGCGATGGGAGCGCAGCTCGCGATCCAGGAGGGCCGCGCGGTGCGCCGCGAGCGTAGCGGGGAACGAGCCCAGAGCCGCGCCGAGGCGGGCATCGCGGCGATCCTCACGGCGTGGACTCCCGCAAAGCTCAGTCGCCAGCTCCCGTCGCCCTTCGACTCGCTCGTGCTGCCGCCGGGCATTGGATGGCTCGGTCGGATCCATCGGCTCAACGAAGGGTTGTTCCTGCTCGATGTCTCCGGGACCGACTCACTGGCCCAGGCCCGGCTCGGACGCCTGGTGCGGTCCCACCCACTGCGTGTCAGCCCCGCCGCGGCCCTGGCCACTCGCGGTCCCGTGTCGCTCGGTGCCGGCTCCGTCGTGATCGGGTTCGGCGGTGGGGCTTCGCTGGGAGACAGCTGCTCGGTGGGCGACTCTGGTGTCGCCGGGGTGGCGAGCGGCGGCCCGGTCACGCTCACTGACGATGCTCGCGTGGCGGGTGCGACGCCGATCGTCACGCGATCGGCCGCGCAGGATTCCGTCGCCGCGATGACCGACGGCCTGGTATTCGAGGAGCTGGCCCGCCAGGCTACGGTGTCGGTCGGCGGAGGGAGCTGGGCCCCCGCTCCCGCACTGACAGGGGGTCGCTGCGACTCGGCACCATCCACCAACTGGGGGGATCCGCTGACCGAGACCGGCGCCTGCAGCGCCTACGTGCCCATTATCCACATAACGGGGGATGCGCTATTGCTGGGAGGGGACGGACAAGGTATCTTACTGGTGGACGGTGACTTAGACGTTTCGGGGTCGTTCCACTTCGGTGGCCTCGTCTTGGTGCGTGGCAAGCTTCTCCCTCATCCCGCCGGAGGGCAGTTACAGGTGACCGGTGGTCTTGTTGCAGGGGGCGTCGGCCCCATTGGCGGGAGCGTGACCGGCCTCACTGTCATATACTCTAAGTGCTTCATTCAGAAAGCATTACGCACTTCTGGCACACTCTCACCCCTCCCGTCCCGCAGCTGGAAACGGCTGTTCTGAGCAGCCTAAGTCCATTTCTAACAGATAGTTGTTTGATTAGGCTCAAGTAGGTTCGAGGCTTGACAGGATAACGGTCGGGTCTTACTGTAGTTCGCCTCGATCTTGTCCTATACGCCAGGGCACCTATGGCTCTCTTTGGTCTGCTGGGCGGCAAAAAGACGACGGTTGGGCTGGATATCGGCTCCGGCATGGTCAAAGTGGTGGTCGTCGACCACCATGGGGCCGAGCCTGAGCTGGTCAAGGTTGCCACCACGGAGGTAGCCACCGACGCCATCGTCGAGGGCGAAATCATGGACCCCGGGATCGTGGCGGAGGCCTTGCGGGGTTTGTTCGCCGCTGCCGGCGTGCGCCAGAAGTCGGTGGTCACGGCGGTCGGTGGCCGGGACGTCATCGTCAAGAAGATCGAGATGGATCGCATGAAGGAGGGGGACGCCCGGGATGTGATCCGCTGGGAGGCCGAGCAGCACGTGCCGTTCGACATGGCCAACGTGGAGCTGGACTTCCAGATCCTGGACCCTGAGGGCGAAGGGCTGCGGATGACCGTGCTGCTCGTAGCGGCCAAGCGGGAGCTGGTCGAAGGCCGGGTGGGCCTGCTGCGCGAGGCCGGCCTCGAGCCCGCCATCATCGACGTCGACGCCTTTGCGATCCACAACGCGTTCGAGCTGAACTACCCCGAAGCGATGCAGGGGGTGGTCGGCATCGTGAACGTCGGGCACGAAGTCACGAACGTCAACATCCTCGAGGACGGGGTGCCGGTGCTGACCCGCGATCTGTCGGTGGGGACGCTGCGCTTCCGTGAGGACTTGCAACGCGAGAAGGGCATGTCGGCCGAGGACTCCCAGAAGGTGATCACCGGAGCGATGCCGAGCGAGGATCTCGCCTCGTACCTGGAGCAACGGGGCGAGGAGATCTCGGTCGGGGTCGAGCGTGCCGCGGCGTTCCTGGCGACGGCCTCGCGCTCCGCGGGTGGTTTGACCAGGGTCTACACGAGCGGCGGCGGCGCGCGCATCCCCGGGCTCAACGATGCGCTGGCGGCGCGGTTGCACGTCCCGGTAGAGCTGGCCAATCCCCTGCAGCGGCTGCGGGTCAAGGACTCGGTGTTCGACACCGTGGCGGTCGATGAAGTGGCGCCCCTGTTGATGCTGTCGGTGGGTCTGGCGCTGAGGCGCACCCCATGATCCAGATCAACCTGTTGCCGGGCCAGAAGCGCAAGGCGGGCGGCGCGGAGCGGCGGTTCAAGATTCCCGACCTCCGGACCATCGTCACGCAGATCAAGGACCCGTGGCTGATCGGCGCCGTGGCGGTCGCCGTGGTCGCGATCGGGGGCAACCTCCTCCTGTTCGGGATCAACGGCGCGCGGCTCGCCCGGGTCAAGAAGCAGTACGATGCCGTCACGATCGAGAAGCGGCGCTACGACAAGGTCGTGGATGAGAAGCGGAAGCAGGAGCGCAGCCGGGACTCCCTCGCCGCGGAGATGGCGATCATCCGCAGCATCGACGCGGACCGCTACGTCTGGCCGCACATGCTGGACCAGATCACCAAGGCGCTGCCGCCCTACACTTGGCTCACCACCGTGCAGTTCGTCGGTGCCGGGCCCGCGGCGGGGCAACCGGCGCCTTCGGGGACCCCGCAGCCGGCCGACACGACCAGCGGCCCGAAGACCGTCTCGGTGTCGATCGACGGGCGCACCGTGGACATCCAGGCATACACCACGTTCCTGCGACAGCTCTCGGCCTCGCCCTGGTTCACCGACGTCTATCCGACCAACGCCTCGACGGTGATCGAGTCAGACCGGCCGGTGACGGCGTTCAACGTGACGGCGCGCTATCGGGTGGCGGATTTGGTTTACATCCACACCGTCCCGCTCGTCCAGTCGGTGAGGTAACCCATGGCCTTCGGGATTCCCAAGGACACGCGCGGCCAGATCCTCTTTCTCATCATCGTGGCCTGTCTCGCCGGCGGCTATTTCCTCTGGGATTTGAAGGTGTCCAAGATCGGCGACCAGGTCGCGGAGACGCAGCGGGACGTCGACAGTCTCAACGCGATCGTCAAGAAGGCCAAGGCCGACCTGGCGAGCGGCTCGGTCGAGAGCATGCGGGCCGCGGTGGAGCAGTACCGCGCCGCCCTGGGCCGGATGCGTCAGCTCGTCCCCGAGCAGAACGAGGTGCCGACCCTGATCGACGACATCTCCACCAAGGCCAAGCTGCGGGGGATCACGGTCGGCCGGTTCGCGCCGCTGTCGGTCGAGCCGGGGCCGGGCTTGGCGCTGAAATTCCAGGCAGAAACGACCAGCACCGGCAAGAAGAAGCCCCCCGAGCCGGCGTTCGACATCTACCGGTACCGGCTCGAGGTATACGGGCACTACGATCAGCTGGGTGAGTTCATCACCGACGTGGCGAGTCTCGGGCGCATCATGGTGCCGCAGGACGTCGTCTTGAAGCCCGCCGCGCAGGGCACTCAGAAGCTGCTGTCGGACACCCTCGGGGCCCTGCTCGAGGCCAATCTGACGCTCCGGACCTACGTGAAGCGGAAGCCGTCCACGCCGGCGGCCGGAGGGACCAATGCGACCCATTAGCCTCGCCGCCCTGACGCTGCTTGTGGCGATGCCGCTCGCCGCCCAGGTCGCCAAGCGCGACACGACGGCCAAGCAGGACACCACGGCGCGGCGCGACACCACCGCGGCCCAGGTGCCCGATACCGGCCCGCTCTCCCTCGTGCGTGAGCAGTTCTCCTACGAAGGGGGGAGCCGCGATCCGTTCGTTTCGCTCCTCAAATCGGGCGACGTCCGCCCGCTGATCTCGGATTTGAAACTCGTCGGGATCTACTACGATGAGCGCTACACGGCCCGCAGCGTCGCGGTGCTGCGCGACATCACCACTGCCAAGCGCTACCGCGTGCGCATCTCGGATGTGCTGGGACGCCTCAAGGTGGCCCAGATCCGTCCCCGCGACGTCGTGTTCACCGTACAAGAGTTCGGTTACGAGCGTCAGGAAACGCTGTCGCTCGCCAAGCAGGAGGTTACCCCATGAAGCGCATCGCAGTTCTGGCCTCGGGGCTCGCCCTCGCGGTCCTCCCCACCGCCCTCCGGGCGTTGGACGGGGGACGCGACGGAGAGGTTCGCGCCGTCACCGTGCAACCGGCGTCCGGGAAGGTGGAGGTCGTTGTCGCCCTCCAGGGGGCCGTGGAAGTGCACGACTTCACCCTCGCCAACCCGGCCCGCCTCGTGCTCGACCTGGTCGGCGCGCGTCTCACCGCGCCCACCGCGCTGTACGACGGGCAGAACCGCGGCGGGGTGAAGAACGTCCGGTACGCGCAGTTCCGGCCCGACGTGGTGCGCGTGGTGGTCGACCTCGACGCGGTGCGGGATTACCAGATCCAGCGCAGCGAGGGCCAGGTCCGCGTGCAGATCGGGACCGACGCGTCGAGCTTCGGGGCCTGGTCGAGCGAAACGGCCGGGGCGACGACGCCCGTGGCCGCCGCAGCCGCCGCGCCCGCCCCCCCGGTCACGCCGGCGCCTTCGCCGGACGACGCGGCCCGGGTGTCCACGCCGGCCGCCGCCACGCCCACCGCGGTGGACGCCTACCTGGCGATGCATCGGGACGAGGCCGCCCAGTCGCAGGCGCCGCGCATCAACGTGCAGTGGGACGACGCGGAGATCGCCGATGTGGTGTCCGGGTTCGCCGCCTTCAGCGGCCGTACCATCGTGATCGGCACCGGCATTTCCGGCAAGGTGACCGCGGAGATCAAGAACCAGCCGTGGGACCTGGCATTCGCCGCGGTCCTGGACGCGCAGGGCCTGGCCTACCAGACCAAGGCCGGGGGCATCATCATCGTCGTGAAAAAGACCGATCTGGCGCGCGCCGATTCGACGACGCCGGTGGAGACACGCCTGGTGCGCGTGAACTACGCCAAGGCCTCGAGCCTGGTGCCGGCGGTGCTGTCGCTGCTCACCAAGAACCGCGGCCAGGTCGTGGCGGACACGACGAACAACGCCCTCGTCATCACCGAGGTGTCGAATCGCATCGACGACGTCGTGAGCTTCGTGCGCGGCCTCGACATTCGTACGCCGCAGGTGTCGATCCAGGCGAAGATCATCTTCGTGGACCGCACGGACGTCGAAGAGCTCGGCTTGCGCTACGATCTCGGCACCCAGACCCAGTTCTTCAACAAGCTGGTGCAGCGGCCCGATCCGTCAACGGCCAAGCCCGTGGACACGAACCTCGACGGCATTCCGGACGCGCTCGTCCCGACCGGGACGTTCAGCGCCGACCAGACGATCGTCGACCTGGGCGGCAACCAGCTGTCGGCGCTTGGGAACGCCGACGCCGTGGTGATCAACCCGGCGCTCGACCTGATCTTCTCCACGGCGCTCGGCAACTTCAATCTCACGAGCTTCGTGCAGGCGCTGCAGCGCGTGGAGCTGGCCGACGTGCAGGCCGAGCCTTCGATCACGACGATCGACAACCGGCCGGCGCAGATCCTGGTCGGTGACCGCGTGCCGCTGCGCGTGATCGATCAGGGAACCTCCGTCGCCGGCGGTGGCGCGCAGCCGCCCCGGTCCACGGTGCGCTTCGAGGACACCGGGATCAAGCTGCAGGTGACGCCGCACGTCACCGCCAACCGGCAGATCCTGATGGAGGTCCACGCGGAGCGCTCGGCGGTGAAGCCGTCCACGCCGGACATCGGCTTCACGATTCAGACGCAGCAGGCCGACAATCAGATTCTGCTGGACGACGGCGAAACCGCGGTCATCGGCGGCCTCACGGTCACCACCGTGAACGTGACCAAGTCGGGCATTCCGTTCCTCGTGGATCTGCCCCTGATCGGCGGCC
>DATJXC010000117.1:0-3895 GCA_035500495.1 Gemmatimonadales bacterium | reverse complement strand
CAGAACACGATGCAATTGCTGACGGCGCTGACGAACGCGGGCGTGGACGCGGACTTGAGGATCTACCCGCCCGGGCGCCACGGCGCGGCGTACAATCTCCAGAGCTTCATGCTGATCCAGCAGGTGATGGACGAGTTCCTGAAGCGGTGGTTGCATTGAAGACGAGGGTGTAGGGTGTCGGGTGTAGGGTGAAGGCGACCCTGCTGCCTCGACACCCTACACCCTCACACCCTACGCCCGGCATCTACATGGCCCGACGCACGTTCAGCGATCGCAGCGGGGAGCGGTGGGAGATCGTCGTGCAGAGCCGCTCCGAGTGGGAATTCGCGCCCATCGAGGGTAACCCGGGGCCGGGGCGGCTCGTCGCGCCGCCGGGCTACGAGTCCGACCCGTACGAGATGAGCGTCGAGGAGCTGCAGCGGTTGCTGGACTCCGGTCAGCCGATGCGGAAGCCCAAGGGGAAGTCGCCGTTCAGGGACGGGTGAGAGGCGGGTGTGGGGTGTGGGGTGCAGGACCGCCGCCGGCCACCTGCACCCAACCCCCTAGACCCTACACCCTACCTGTTTCGCCGCGTGGGCTTATCTTCACGTCCAATCCCACAATGCCAGAAGCCAGTCGCCTCTCCGCCGCCCTGAGCGACCGCTACGCCATCGAGCGCGAGATCGGCTCGGGGGGCATGGCGACGGTCTACCTCGCGCGCGACCTCAAGCACGACCGCGAGGTGGCGCTGAAAGTCCTGCGCGCCGACCTCAGCGCCGTGCTGGGCGCCGGGCGGTTCCTCAAGGAAATCAGCATCACCGCCAAGCTCGACCATCCACACATCCTCACGCTGATCGACTCCGGCGAGGCCGACGGCATCCTCTACTACGTGCTGCCGCTGGTGCGGGGCGAGTCGCTGCGTGCGCGGCTCGAGCGTGAGAAGCAGCTGTCGATCGAGGAGGCGCTCAACATCACGCGCCAGGTGGCGAGCGCGCTCGAGTACGCGCACAAGCAGGGCGTGGTCCACCGCGACATCAAGCCGGAGAACATCCTGCTGCACGAAGGCGAGGCCGTGGTCGCCGACTTCGGCATCGCGCTCGCCTTGCGCGAGGCGGGCGGCTCGCGGCTCACCGAAACCGGACTCAGCCTCGGCACGCCCCAGTACATGAGCCCCGAGCAGGCGACCGGCGACCGCACGCTCGACGCGCGGAGCGACATCTACTCGCTGGGCGCGGTGCTGTACGAGATGCTGGCGGGCGAGCCGCCGGTGACGGGCCCGACGGTACAGGCGGTGATCGCGAAGCTGTTGACCGAGCGGCCGACGCGCCTCAGGACCGTGCGAGACACGATCCCCGATCCGATCGACACGGCCGTGGCGAAGGCGCTGGCCAAGGTGCCGGCGGATCGCTTTGCGAGCGCGGCGGAGTTCGCGGCGGCGTTGAAGACCCGCGGCTCGGCGGCGGCGGTGCCGGCGCCCCGACGGCTTCCGCCGGCCGCCTGGGCGGCCATCGCCGGCCTAATCGTCCTGGCGGGACTCGGCGCGTGGGTGGCCCGGGCCAAGCTCGGCGGCTCCCGCGGTCCGGCGGTCTCGCTCACCGGCCGCACCCAGCTGACCTTCACCGGGAACGTGCAGGCGCCGGCGCTCTCGCCCGACGGCAAGCAGTTGGCGTTCATCGCGCGCACCTGCGCCAGTGGCCGCTGCACGTACGGCATCGACGTGCAGGACGTCGGCGCCGCCGCGACGCACCGCATCTTCGAGGGCGCCACGGCTGCGTACGGGCTCACGTGGAGCCCGGACCGCCGCAATCTGCTGGCCGTCGCCACGATCGGCGGGCGCTACGGCACGTACCTGCTGTCCGCGCTCGGCGGCACCCCCCGCTTCCTCACGCCCGGCCCGGTGGCGTTCTTCGCCGGAGGCGACTCGCTCCTCGTCGCTCCGCCCTTCAAGCCCGATTCCGTGTTCTGGGTGAAGGCGACATCGCTGTCGGGTGCGGTGGCGGACAGCGTCCGGGTCGCCGGGGCGGGCATCGGACTCGGGGCGATGATCGTCGTGCCGGGCACACGATGGATCGTGACGGGGATCGCGCAAACCACGGGAGCGAGCTGGCAGGTGATGGACCGGCGGGGCCGTGTCGCGGACCGGATCGTGAATTCCTGCGACTGTGGGGGCGCAGCCAGCAGCGACGCGCTGTGGCTCGCGCGGCACGACGCAGGCCAGGAATACTCGGTGGTCAGAATAGGCGTGGACGCCGGGAGCGGGCACCTCTCCCGCCGCCAGGACACGGTCCTGACCGGGACGCTCACCACCTTCAGCGTCACGGCCGACGGCTCGACGATCGCCTACGACGACGGCACCTACGATTACGGCGTCTGGGCGGTGGACCTGGCGGATGCGATGACGGGCCGGCTGCCCGAGTCGCGTCGCCTCGCGCGGGCGTCGAGCGCGGTGAGTGGGACGCTCTCCCCCGACGGTGGCCGCCTGCTCATCAGCCGCATCCTCCCGTCCGGGAGCGGGTCGACGGAGCGGCGCCTGTCCATCATGCCCTTCGGAGGTGGCCCCGAGGCGCCTCTGCCGACGGCGGACCGGGTGTTCACGGCTTTCTGGCGGGATTCGGTCTCCGTGCTCGTCGCGACCGGAACCCACGGCCAGCACGTCGCGCTGATCGACGTCCGGACCGGTGCGGTGGAGCGTGCCTTGGAGCTGCCGGACACCAACATGGTGGACATCACGACGCTGCCGGACGGCTGGGCGTGGATCCCGGGGAGCGACGACCGGATCGTGATCCAGCGGGCCGGGAAGAACATCGAGGTGAAGAAGCCGTCCTGGTTCGGCCTCCTGACCCAGGTCGTCGCCGACCCGGCCGGCCGCTGGATCGGGATGTCCGGCTGGAACGCCGCGAGCTTCGACACCGTCGGCATCGCCGTCGTCCCGTCCGACGGCGGCACACCGGTGATGTGGGCGACGCACTTCGCGGAAAGCGGCGCCATGGGCTTTCTCGACGGCGGCGCCGTCGCCCTCGAGCTTTATCCCTCACAGGAGTCCGCGACGGTCTATCGGCTGGCGGCGCCCGGGAAGCTCGAGCTGGTGGGCACAGTCCCGCGCCCCGTCTCGGGTCTGGACTACTCGGCGGACCTCAAGCGTGCCGTGATCGATACCCGCGACTATCATGGCGACGCGTGGATGAGCAGGGTGGAGAAGCGCTAGGTCACTTCCTCAGCTTCTCGAAGTACACCTTCCTCAGCTTCGACACCTTCGGCGCGATGACGATGCGGCAGTAGCCCTGATTGGGATTCCGCCGGTAGTAATCGCGATGGTACTCCTCGGCCGGGTAGAACAGCTCGTACGGCACGAGCTGCGTCACGATCCGGTCGTTCCACACCCGCTCGGTCTCCAGCTCGGCCATCACCGCCTCGGCCGTCGCCTTCTGTTCGGCCGTGTGGTAGAAGATCGCCGAGCGATACTGCGTACCCACGTCCGCGCCCTGGCGGTTGAGCGTCGTCGGATCGTGGATCGTGAAGAACACCTCCAGCACCTCGCGGTACGTGATCACGGCCGGGTCGAAGGTGACCTGGACCACCTCGGCGTGGCCCGTGTCGCCCGTGCAGACCTGCTCGTACGAAGGGCTCGCCACGTGGCCGCCCGCGTAACCGGAGTCGACGCGCTCGATGCCCTTCAGCTCCAGGTAGGCGGCCTCGAGGCACCAGAAGCACCCACCGGCGAGGGTGGCGGTCTCGTTGTGGCTTGGCATGGATGAATGAGTAGCGGGGAGCCGGCCGCCGGTGCCAGGTGGGGAGTTGAATCCGGCCCCCGCGGCGGGGTATGCTCAATGGCTATGCCCGACGACCGGCTCATCGTCCGCGGTGCCCGCGAGCACAACCTCAAGAACATCGACGTCGCCATCCCGCGCGGCAGCCT
>DATJXC010000116.1:0-6254 GCA_035500495.1 Gemmatimonadales bacterium | reverse complement strand
CCGGCGTAGCGTTGGAGAGGTATGGGTCCAGGAGGTTCGAGGGATACCCCGACGCCTGCAACCGCGCCCGAATCTGGTCGGGGGTCATCCCTGACTGCTGGATCCGGGAGCGGATCTGGTCGGCGAGCCCCGGATTCTGCTGTAGCGCATTATTCAGCGCGGCTTGGGCCTGAGAGGGTGGGGGAGGGTTCTGGGCGAATAGCGCACCCGGCAGAACGGTGCACAGGGCGTACAGCACGGCGCACCGGGCACGGAGCACAGAGAAACAGTCCAAGCGGGTCATGGTCGGGGTGGGGAAGATGCTGGCTAACTCTCGAAAGGTCAAGACATTAGTAGTGCTACAGCTTCCTGACCGCCCGCTCGGCGACCGCCTCCCCGAATGGAAGACTGCAAGTGAGCCCCGGGGACACGGCGTTCAATACATGCACGGCGTGGTCCGTTTCCCGGACCACAATGTCGTCCACGAGCTTGCCTTCACGGTCCACGAGCTGCGCCCGGTTCCCGGCGAACGATCGGACCAGGTCCCCCGCCTGGAGCTCGGGGACCAGGAGTCGTGCCTCTTCCCAGACTGCTCGCAGCGAGAGGCTCTTCGCCACCTCGGTGCGCACCAGATGGCGAAACCGGGAATCCCGCAGCATTCCGATGAACCCCGGCCACGAAAGCGTCTCGAACAGATCCCGCGCGTTCACTCCCGCGAACGTGTACGCCTCACGCCCGAACGCGAGCATCGCCCCGGGGCCGACGATCACTCGGCCATCGGTGCGCCGGGAGAGGTGCACGCCGAGGAACGGATAATTGAGATCGGGCGCGGCGTAGATATGGCTGCGCACGAGCGAGCGTTTGGCCGGCACGAGCTCCGCGTAGTAGCCCCGAAACGGCACGACTCGGACGTCGGCGGCGAGCGACCCCGCCAGGCGGTCGGCGTGCAAGCCGGCGGCGTTCACGATGACACCGGCTGAAATGGGGCCTGCTGAGGTGTGAAGCGGGACGGGGGACGAGGGAAGGGGAGAGCGAACCCTGACGCCATACCGAACCTGACCACCCAATGCGGTGACGCGATCGAGCAGCACCTTCACATACGCCGTGGCGTCGAAACTCGCTCCCTCGGGCGCGTGCAGGGCGCCAATCCCCGTCGCCGCCGGCTCGAGCTCCCGCAGCCCACGCTCGTCGAGGAGACGATGCGCGACCCCGTTAGCCTCGGCGCGGCGCGCCAGCTCCGCCAACGTTCCCTTCTCCCCCTCGGTGCGGGCGACCACCAGGATCCCGCCCGGTTGAACGGCGACTCCATGCTCGGCACAGAACGCACGCAAGCGGCGATTCCCCTCGACGCAGTAGCGCGCCTTGTCGCTTCCCGGCTTGAGATTGTATCCGGCGTGAATCACACCGGAGTTGCGCCCGGACTGGTGGCGCGCTGGGCCCGCCTCCTTTTCAAGGACGAGGACCGCAGCGCCACGGCAAGCGGCATGGTACGCGACGGACGCGCCGATCGCGCCCGCGCCCACGACAACGATGTCGGGTGATTTCAGAAGAAGGTCCGGTACAACTGGGCGGTCAGGTCGGCGGTACGCTTCCAGGTGAAGCCTTCGGCGCGGTGCATCCCGACCGCGATCAACGCATCCCGTCGATCATCATCTTCGGACAGCTCGACCAAGGCGTCGACATACGCGGTCGGATCGCGGGACTCGACGATCACTCCGGCGTCCCCCGCGACCTCGCGCAGTCCCCCCGCGGCCGAGGCGACGACCGGAAGCCCGGAGGCGAAGGCTTCGAGGACGGGGAACCCGAAGCCTTCATACAGCGAGGGGAACAGGAGCACATCCGCGGCTCGGTAGGCCCGCCGCAACGTCGTTTCGTCGGCCGCGGGCACGCTGCGCACCACCCGTCGCACGCCGAGCCGGTCGATCAACTGTTCCTGATCGCCGGTGAAGCGGCCGCCGACCTGCAGCAGGTAGACGTCGGCGCCGACCTCCATGCGCAGCCGGGCCACGGTTTGAATCACGAGCGGCACGTTCTTGCGCTCGACGGTGCTGCCGACGTGCAGCACCACGAACGCATCCTCGGGAATCCGCCAGTCGCTGCGCCCCCGCTCACGGCCCCCCGGGGCTTCCCGGAAGAACGCCCGGTCCACGCCGAAGGGGACCACGGTGATCTTGCGATCGTCGCCGAGCCAGGTCGCGAGCTCCCGCCGCAGCCATTCGGTGCCGACCAGAAACGCGTCCGCCTGACGCAGCGCCTTGAGGGCGGTCTTCAAGAATCGATTCTGAATCCGCTCGCGCCATCCGCCGGTGGGGGATCGCAACACGATGACGGGCATCAGATCGTGCACCGTGACCACCACCGGGCGGCGGCGCACCCGCGGAAGCATGTGGGCGTAGCTGTGGTCCAGGATGTGGACCACATCGGTCCGCCGGGCCTCCCGCCGCAATCGCGTGGGATAGAACAGATGCCGCGCGGCGTAGCGGAACGGGACGGAAAGTGGGCCAGGCAGATCGAGCCGCGAGGGATCCACCGGCTGGTTCCACCAACGGGCGAAGCCACCGGACTCTCGGCCATCGCCGCCGGTGTCCCGGGTCAGCTCGCCGATGTGCGCGGCGAGCCGCACCGTGAATCCGGGTTCGCCGCTGTCGAGCCAGTCGTGCAGGCGATGGGCGTACTTGTCCATCGCGGCGAGGTGCTCGAGGGGAAGGTCGGGAACCAGGAGGACGGTGGGCATGATCGGGGATACTACGACGGCGGGATACTACGACGCTAGGTGAGGCGACGGTAGGATGAGGCGACGGTAGGATAGGGCGACGCCAGGACAAAGCGTCGTACCGCTTCATCCTCACGCCGCATCACCCCGTGCTCCCCTGCAGCACGCTCTCCCAAAATGCAAGCGTCCGCTCCGCCACGGCGTCGTCGGAATACTCCCGCATCACCCGGGCCCGGGCGGCCTGGGCCAGCGCCAGACGCCGCGGCTGGTTGGCGAGGTCATGCAGCACCTCCGCCAGGGCGGTCGCGTCTCCGGGAGGCACGAGGACCCCGGCGTCGGCGACGATCTCAGGGATGACCCCGGTCTCCGACCCCACCACGGCGACTTCATGTGCCATCGCCTCCACCAGGGCGTGCCCGACCGGCTCGTTCCAGTCCGGGGTGGGACGGGAAGGGGTGACGAGGACGTCGAGCTGCGACCAGATCCGCTCCAGCTGTTCGGAGGGGAGGGCGCCGGTCCAGCGGATGCGGGCGGCCAGCCGCAGCGTGGTAGCCTGGTGCTCGAGTCGCTCGCGCTCCGGACCGTCTCCGGCGACGACGAGCGACCAGCGCTCGTGCCGGATCTGCCCCAGCGCTTCGAGCAGCGTGTCCAGGCCCTTCGGAGGCACGAGTCGCCCGACGAATCCCAGCACCAGTCCTTCGTGAGGCTCATGGACGGGGTTCGCCGGCACCGTGGCGCCGAGCTGCGGGATGACGGCGGTCGGCACGTCCGGGGCGATGCGGCGCACCAGTGCCGCCGCGCCCATGCTCCCCGCGAGCAGGCCCTGGACGCGCTGCAGCAGGCGGCGGCGACGCCACCCCGTGATCCATGGCGCCGGGCGATCGACGTTGGCGCGGATCCCGAGGACCAACGGCACGCGGAGCTTGTGCGCCACATCGGCCACCTGCCGGGCCAGGGCAGTTTCCGGCTCCTCTTCGATCTGCAGCAGGTCCGGCCGTTTGTCGCGCACCAGGGCGGAGAACTCCCGGGCGCCGAATCGGGAGCGGAGGGCGTCCCCGGGGTGCGTGGCGGGAACCGGAAACACCTCGAGCCCGCTCTGGCGCTCCCAGGCGCTGTCGAGTCGCCGCCCGAAAGCGGGCTCTTTCCATTGTTGCGGCACGGCCACGGTCAGCTCGACGCCTCGCGCGGCGAGGGCGCGGAGCTTGCCCCGGAGGTCGGGGTCGACATAGGTGTGGGAGACAATGAGAATCCGTCGCATGCTTAGGGCACATTGCGGATTGCGGATTGCGGATTGCGCATTCTCAATGGAAGGTCGAGCCGTCTACGCGACCTTTCACCGCGGAATCCGCAATCCGCAATTCGCAATCCGCAATTAGAAATTCGCATTAAGTTTGTTCTCCCGGGCCCTTAGCTCAGTGGTTAGAGCAGCGGACTCATAATCCGTCGGTCGAAGGTTCAAATCCTTCAGGGCCCATTCTGCCGATCCAGCGCCGGTTGAATGCCGTCCACGCGCCACAACCCCAGCGACTTGTCGCGGTACTCCCCATCCTCTTCGGTCGATTCCTCGTTGATCAGCAGCAGGGGTTTCGGCAGACAGAATGGACGCTGCTCCAGGTTCAAGGGCCTCCATTGGCCCGTAGCGATGTCCACGTTTCTGTCCCGCGATGGAAATGTCGTCGTCAGCAGGTATTCGGAGCCACTGGCATGAATGTTCCGAAGCGCCCCGAGCACGTCCTCCGTAGACAAATGGATCAAGCAGTCGCGACACAGCACCAGATCAGTCCGCGGCAAGGGATCATGAATCAGGTCCAGCCTCACGAAACGGACGTTGGGCTTCAGGTACCGCCTTCGGTTCTCCTCGACAAGCTCGGTGACAATATCCGCGCCGGTGTAGCTGATCCCGTCCAGCGGGACCCCGCTCATCCAGGTGAAGTCCCCGCAGGGTATGTCGAGTAGCGATTTCACGCCGAGTTGACTCAGGAGGCGGGGCAATTCCCTCCGCACGGCGATGGTCTGCTCCGGATCGGATCCGACTCCCGACACGGTCTTCTGTCCGCCCCACCGCTTCTTGTGGAAATAGTCCGTAAACACTTCCTCGACGGTCATCCGGCGGAGCCGGCGCGCCTGGTAATGCCGTTTCAGAAACCGATATCCGGCGAACGCTGCCGGCAGGTGTTTCTTGACGAAGGCGCGAAGGCGGGTCTTCATGCGTATATTTGTGCCCCTGTCGGGTGGCTAGCTCAGCTGGTTAGAGCGCCGGTCTCACATACCGGAGGTCACAGGTTCGAGTCCTGTGCCGCCCACTCAATTGCGGATTGGCGATTGCGAATTGCGGATTAACAATGGAAAGTCGCTCACCTGATCGACCCTCCGTGCAGAATCCGCAATCCGCAATCCGCAATTTCTCGCCCTACAACAAACCTCCCCTGCGCAGCTGCCCCAACTGATCATGCGTGGCGTCGAAGAAGGCCAGCACCTCCGCCGGTGCCACCGTCGCCACCCCGGCCTTCCCGACCTCGATCCCCGCGGCATAGTTGCCGAGATGGGCGCCTTCCCGGACCGAGGCGCCGGCCGCGAGCGCCGTCCCGACCCAGGCGGTGACCGTGTCGCCCGCGCCGGCCACGTCGTACACGGCCCGCGCCACGGTCGGCAACCGGGTGAACTCGGTGTCCTTGGTGACGAGGACCATCCCCTCGGCGCCCAACGTGAGCAGCAGATTATCCACGCCCAAGCGCTGCAGGATGTCGGGGAGGGCATCGGGGTGGGCGAGATCGAGGGTCGCCCCCATCGCCTGCTCCAGCTCCCGGCGGTTGGGCTTGAAGACCGTCGCCCCGCGGTAGGAAAAGAAATTGCGGAACTTCGGATCGACCACGATCGGCACCCCGCGCTTGTGCGCCAGTGCGATCGCCGGGGCGATGACGGAGGGCACGAGCGCGCCCTTGTTGTAGTCCTCGAGCAGGAGGGCGTCGGCATCGGCCATCGCCGCTTCGACCTGGGCGAGCAGCAGCTCCGCGCTCGGCTGCGAGATCGGCTCATCCACTTCCTCGTCGATGCGCACGAGCTGCTGTCCCCGTGCCACGATCCGCGTTTTCGACGTGGTGGGCCGGGCGGGCACCACCACCAGGTGGCGGTCGGTGAGCCGGTGCTGGGCCAGCTCGGCCCGCAGCGAGTCCCCGCGGGCGTCGTCTCCGATCACCGCCACGAGCCGGCAGTCGGCCCCGATGGCCGAGACGTTGGCCGCCACGTTTGCGGCCCCACCCAGCGCGGTGCGGCGCCCGTGCACCGTGACGACGGGGACCGGCGCCTCGGGGGAGAGTCGATCCGATTCACCGGCGAGGTAGACGTCGAGCATCGCGTCGCCGACGACCACAACGCGCCTCGCCGACATACCCTCGAGCAGGGCGACGAGCCGTTCCCTGTTCAGGTTCATCGCAGAATTGCTGATTGCGAATTGCGGATTGCGGAATTCCAATGACAGGTCGAACCAGTGAACGACCTCTCATTGCCAATCCGCAATCCGCAATCCGCAATCCGCAGAAGAGACAATCCGCAATTCCTCATG
>DATJXC010000115.1:0-20065 GCA_035500495.1 Gemmatimonadales bacterium | reverse complement strand
GCTCGGCCGCGGGGGCATGGCGAGCGTCTACTTGGCCCACGACCAGAAGCATCAGCGTGAGGTCGCGCTCAAGGTGCTGCTGCCGGGGCTCGCGGAGCTGATCGGGGTCGAGCGCTTCCTCAACGAAATCCAGATCGTCGCGCGGCTCACCCACCCCCACATCCTCGCGATGCACGATTCCGGCGAGGCGGGCGGATTCCTCTACTACGTCATGCCCTACATCGAGGGCGGCTCGCTGCGCCAGCGCCTGGGTGGGCGAACGCTCCTTCCCGAGGAGGCCTTCGCGATCGCCACTCCCGTGGCCGACGCCCTCTCCTACGCCCACCGCATGGGGATCCTGCACCGCGACATCAAGCCCGAGAACATTCTCTTTTCCCAGGGGCATCCCATCGTCGCCGACTTCGGCATCGCGAAGGCGATCAGCACGGCCGGCGGCGCCAACTTGACCCGCACGGGATTCCCGCTCGGCACGCCGGGGTACATGAGCCCGGAACAGGCGGCCGGGCTCACCGACCTGGACGCGCGCACCGACGTCTACAGCCTCGCGATCGTCACCTACGAGATGCTGGTCGGTGAGCCACCGGGACGCTGGCCCACTGAAGATGCGGTCAGAACCGGCAGCTTCCTCGAGGCCTCGAGCGCGCATCGGTCGCGCCTGTCTCAGGTTGGGAGCCGGATAGAAGGAGCGCTGGTGCATGCGCTGGCGGTCCGTCTCGACCAGCGCACACCGACGCCTGCCGTGCTGATCGACGAGCTCACCGGAGCCGCAACCCCAGCAGCTGCGCACCGGCGCTTCAGCGGGGGAGAAGTCCAGGAAATCGTCAAACGGGCTTCGGAGATCGAGGCCTCGAATCCTACGGCGGGGAGCGCCATGACGATCGGGGGAGTCGAGGCGCTTGCGGCCGAGGTGGGGATTGCGCCCGAAACGGTGCGGGAGGCGGCGGAGTCGATCCAACGGCCGGCCGCTGACGAGGTGGACGGGGGCGATCGATCGCGGTACAACCGGTTCCTGGGAGCGCCGACGCGGGTCTTCATCGAGCGGGTGCTCGACGGCGAGCTGCCCGAGTCGGAGTATGCCGTCCTGGTGGATGAGGCGCGCCGGATAATGCGCAACGTGGGACAGGTGAGCCAGCTGGGCCGGTCGTTCTCCTGGGTGGCGAATCCCGGCGCGGCGGGCCGGTCGCTCGCCGTCGTCGTCTCGATCCGCGGCGGCCACACGCGAATCACCATCCAGGAGAATCTGACTCCGCTCGTGGGGGCGATCTACGGCGGGGTCGGCGGCGGGATGGGGGGAGGCGGGATCGGGCCGATCCTGGGGATTTCCATGGGCGCCCTGCATCTCCCCGGGGCGGCTCTCGGACTGATCATACCGGCGTGGCTCGCCACGACGCTCGCCACCGCCCACATCGCGTATCGGCGCACCGCCAAAGGCCGCGTGCGGGAACTGGAACAGCTGGCGGACCGGCTGGCGGCTTTGGCGCGGGACCTGATCCCGCCGGAGCGCCCGGCCTTGCGCCGTCCTGAGCGGCCCGCGCTACCCTGAGCCGCCCGACCGGCCTACCACTTCTCCATCTTCACGTCGCCCAGCACCCCGTCGTACTCGTTGAACTTGATGGCCTGAGCCGCCGCCGGGAGCAGCGGGCTCGCGTACTCGCCCTGAGGCCCATGCACGACGATGCGAAACCGCGCCGTGCGGTTCTCCCCGAGATCCGCGGACACGAGGACCGGCATCTGGAAATCCGGCGGCACGTGCTCCTGGGCGACCCGCAGCCGGACCCGGTAGCGGCCGTTCTCCGCGGGCTCGGACTTCCAGGCTACGTGGTAGGTGGGGATGCCGGTACCCTTGATCCATTCGTCAAAGAACCAGTCCATGGGGATCCCGGCGTGCTGCTCCACCACGGCGCGGAACCCGTCGGTCGTGCCCGCCTTGTCTTTGTACGTGTTGTAGTAGTCCCGCATCGTCTCGGTGAAGCGGTCTTCCTTCATGGTGGACAGGTCGAGCATCAGGACTCGCAGCATGTGAAAGACCCAGGCGCCCTTCTCGTAGACGATGACCTGGTAGGCCCCGGCGGCGTCCGGAGACGAGTTACGGTAGCCCAGCCAGATCGGCCCCGCGTCGCCGCGCAGATTCGTGATATCGGCCTTGTACCGGTCGAGGAACTTGAAGTACTCATCATTGTGCTTGCGCTCGTTCTGCAGGTACCAGAGGGCGGAAAACGACGCCAGACCTTCACTCAGCCACTTATCGCGGTACGATCCCTGCCACACGCCGTTGCCCCACCATTGATGGGCGACTTCGTGCGCCCGAAACCACTCATCGCCTCCGTCCAGGTCGGTGAACTGGAACGTGGACCAGGACAGGTGGATCAGGCCTGGAAAGGAGACCCCCTCGTTGTAAGGAATCTCCGTCACGAAGAAGTGCTTGAACTCCGGCGGTCCGAACAGATAGCTGAAGAACTGCAGGCTGTTCCCCACGTCGCCGGCGACGCTTTCCCGCATGTGCGCCTGCTGCGACATGTGCCCCTGGCGGGCCAGCGTGCGGTGGGCATCCTCGGAGATGAGGACGTCCAGGACGGGGCGATCCGGCTGCGCGACGCGGTAGTTCTCGAACAGGCCGAGGTTGAAGGACGCGAACTGGGTCGGGCGGGAGGCCACCCAATGCGTGGTCATCACCTTGCCGGTGGCCGTCGAGTCGGTGCGATCTCCGATCGTGGCGAGCGGATACCAGTCCGGGCTGTGGAAAGTGAGGTCGAAGGTGGCGAACGTTCCCCCCTGCCCGTTGAAGGGGAACCAGGCCGCGCCGGGATTGATGAAGAACCAGTCGTCGAAGCGGTCGATCAATTTCCCGTGGTAATACAAGGTGAGGGCGAGCGAATCTCCCGCCGCCAGGCGTCGCGTCGCCCGGACCCAGACGTCGCCGTCGTCCTTGGCCTTGAACACGATGGCGGCGGTGCCGTCCTGCCACCGCGCCGAATCGACGAGCAGGCGGGAGTCGAGTACGAACTGGAGCCACGGCCCGAGCGCCTCCCGGGCGGTCATCGAGAGGGTCGCACGCGCCGTATAGCTCAGATCCGCGGCCATCCCGGTGGGGGTCATCGTCACCTCGATCCGGTAGTGCGGGACCGTCAGTCGCTCGCGGGCGCTCCAGGTGTTGTCGCTCCCCGGGCGTGGCTGCTGCGGAGCGAATTCCGTCACCAGCGCCCAGTTGCTCCCCCACTTCAGCTTGGCCACCGGCCGGTATAGCTGCACGGCCTGGGTCTCAACCGGGTCGATCTCGAACAGCAGAGCGCCCCCACTGCTGGGGGTCAGTTTGGCCAGGAAGAAGCCGCTGCGCTCGCCGTCCAGCATCGGCTGCATCACGTCGCTCCAGTACGAACCGTCATTGTCGCCCTTGAAGGAACCAAGGAAGTCGCGCACGTGATCGGCGACGTCCGCCGGGATCACGCCTGGACCAAACGACAAGGTATGCAGCTGGTCCGCCGTGGAATCCGCGAACAGGAAGACGACTTCGCGGAGAGGCTCCTCGAGCTGGGGTGACCCCAAGAACCGTTGCAGCTCGGCCTGCTCCGTCGGAATCGGCGGGGCGAAGCTGAATCGTCCCTGTCCACGAAACACCGCACCGACGGGAGCGCCGCCGAGGGGAGCGAGGAGGTAGATCGTCCCCGTCTCCAAGGTCAGTGTGCCCACGTCGCGATGCAGGACGAAATGGTCCACGGACGCGACTTGGCCGGGCTGCGGCGCGAGCTGTACCAGCTCGTGGTAGCGGGTCAGGTAGTCGGTGGCCGGCGTGGGGGTGGCACCGGTGGCGGCGATCTGAGCGATGAGACAGGCCGGGAGAAAACCGAGGAGGCTCACTCCCGCGAGCACGGTGCGGCGGAGATTCCCATGGCGAGACATGACGCCCCTCCTCAGGGTTTGAGGAGCAGTAAGGCTGGGAGGGGATACGTTAGCGCGCGCCGGTGAATTGGCCAGGGCGGTTGCCGCGGTGTGGCAGGGCCGTCACCAAACGGCAACGGCGCCACCCGGAAGTGGCGCCGTCGGTCTTCAGGTACCGCGCTTGGTTAGAGCTTGGTGACGTTCTGGGCCGCCGGGCCTTTCTGACCCTGAACGACTTCGAACTCGACGCGCTGGCCTTCGGCCAACGTCCTGAACCCGTCCGCTTGGATCGCGGTGTGATGCACGAAGCAGTCCTTGTCGCCGTTCTCCGGGGTGATGAAGCCGAACCCCTTCGCGTCGTTGAACCACTTCACGGTACCGGTAATGCGTGCCATCTGGTGCCACTCCTGACAATTGGTGTTCACGGCGGTGCGCGGCCCGCGCCTGGTGGCGCGCCGCGGCCCTGTACTGCCGCCGTCGTTCGAGCGTGCCTGCCAGATACGCCACGAGGACCAGGGCGGGGCCCAGGTCCTCGAAACTTCAGTCTCTGGTACGATACGCTCGCCCCAATGATCGCGGGGGGGCGGGCGTTTGTCAACGGCGCGCTCTTCAGACTGTCCCCTGACCGACCCTGACCTTCCTTGACCGTCTTTACGGGTCTTCCTCATCGTCGAGCTGGTGCAACGCCCACTTGGCGGTGGCGCGGACCTCCGGAGAGCTGTCGTTCATAGCGGCCAGAAGGGCCGGTCGGGCCTTGGGACTCTGAATTTCACCCAGGGCCCAGGCCGCCATCCCGCGGACATCTTCATCCCGGTCCCTCAGCGCCCCGGCCAGCGGGGTAACGGCCGAGGGATTCTGGATCTCGCCCAGCGCCCAGGCGGCCATCCGGCGGAGCTCTGCGCTCGAATCCGTCAGCGCTCCGGTAAGGGACGGAACCGCCGCGGCGTTCTCGATCTGCCCTAGCGCCCACGCCGCCATCACCTGGACTCCCAAGGCGCGATCGTGCAGCGCTCCCCCCAACGCTGACACGCCGTCCGGGTTTTCGATCTCGCCCAGCGCCCACGCCGCGGTACGGCGCACTTCCACGTTGGGATCCCGTAGGGCGCCGGCGAGCGGAGTCGTGGCGGGGGCGTGATCGATCTGACCGAGACCCCAGGCGGCCATGCGACGGACGCCCGGATCTTGATCGTGCAGAGTTTGCGCGAGTGGCTCGACGGACAGCGGGCTTTGGATCTGTCCCAGAGCCCAGATGGCCGTTCGGCGGACGGCCATCACCGGGTCGCGGAGGGCCGCGGCCAGCGGCTCGATCGCGGCGGCGGCCTCGAGGTCGCCCAGGGCCTTGGCGGCCGCCTGGCGTACCAGCGGGTCGTCGTCGCGCAGGGCGGCGGCGAGAGGGCGCAGGGCTCGGCTGTCCTCGAGCTCGCCCAGCCCCACGGCACCGGTCTCGCGCAACCCGGGGCTCGTCTCGTGCAGCAACGCGAGAAACAACTCGTAACTCCCGGGCGCGGCGGCACTGCCAAGGGCTCGTGCCGCCAGCCGGCGCACGCAACGGCTGCTGTCCCGCAACACCGCGCGGTACGCCGCCCAGGCGCCCGAGTCCTGGGGTTCCGACTCGCGCGATTCCCGGATGGACATCCGTGCCTCGGCCGCCGCCGCACGGGGCATCGGCATCGGCTGCGGGGTCGGCATGGGGACCGCCATTTCGTCCGCGTCGTCACCCCACCGATTGAGGACGCTCCTGGCCGCGAGCTCGCACACCGCCGGGTCTGACGCCTTGAGGAGACCAAGCATCCGAGCGGTCGCGACCGAGTCGGCCGAGGGGCGGAGCGAAGCGAGCATCGTCAGCAGTATCAGCAGGGTGTTCATGGCGGACCTCTAGTACGAGAGAGCGAACCGGATGACGCAATAGATGGCGGTGCGCCCTCGAAGGTTGCAGCCAGGCTACGTGGTGAGGAGAGGGCCCCCGGCCGCAGTGGAGGCGCTCAGCTTGCGGCGCTCCACCATGTGGGCGCCCAGGTCGATCGCCGTCTTGAGCAGGACCAGGAGGACCAACGCCGCGACCGGCGAGCCCAACGCCATTACCAGGAATCCGCCGAAGATGATCGTGACGTGCAGTAGAACGATGCGGCCGTACGGCCGGGTCATCAGCTGCGGGAGGGAGACATTGCGGTACTCCCCGCCCGCCAGATAGTTGTGGAAGAAGGAGAACCCATGGCTCGCCACGAGCGCCGCGATCGGCCACCCGAGCCCTTCCCGGCGGATCGCCTCCAGCACGATGCCGGGATTGATGCCGAATCCGTGATGCGAGAACCCGCCCCCGAACAGCCCGAAGACGAACACGCCGTGCACGAAGGTGAACATGCCATAGTGAACACAGAAGAACGGGATCATGAACAGTTTGACCGCCTGCGCCAGTGGCTCGGAGGGGCGCGCGAACGCCATGCGCAGCACGTTGAACCCGCCCACGACCACGTTCTCACACCAGTAGAGCAGGACCACTGCGAACACGGTCCATTGGTGCAGCAGCACGCCGAACAGCGGCACGGCGTTGGCGAGCAGCAGGATGAACGCCGACGGCGGCAGTCCCCTGTTGTCCGGGGCGGGGGGAACAGGCGCGGGAGGGGGATTGGGGGCGGTCGTCACCGAGGCCAAGATACGGTAATTTCCTCCGCGCTCCATGGATTCCCCGATCCGCTCCCTGCATCACGTGACCGCCACGGTGGACGTCGCCCAGGCGGACCTGGATTTCTACGCCCGGCTGCTCGGCCTGCGACTCGTCAAGAAGACCGTGAACTTCGACAATCACCACGTGTTCCATTTTTACTATGGGAACGGCGCCGGCACGCCGGGGACGATCATGACCACCTTTCCATATGGGGGTATGGGGGTCGCGGTCGGGCGGAAGGGGGCAGGGCAGATCACCGTCACGTCGTTCTCGGTACCGGGGGCGGCGCTCGGCTCGTGGCGGCGGCGGCTGGGAGAGCATGGCTGGGAGGTCCGGGATCGGGAGCCGCGCTTCGGAGAGGACGCCCTCACGGTGACTGATCCATCCGGACTGGTGATCGATCTCGTCGGGACAGACCGGGATGACCGGCCGCCCTGGGTCTCCGCCAAGAGCGCAATCACCCCGGCCGATGCGATCCGCGGAATCCATGGAGTGACGCTCACGATCCGGGAGCCTGCGCGAAGCCTGGCGTTGCTCACCGACGTGTTGGGGTTTCGGATCGTGAACGAAGCGGCCGATCACACCAGGCTGGCCGTCGGCGCCGGGGGGCCGGGGGCGCTGCTGGAGCTCGTCCGCGCGCCCGATGCTCCGCCCGCCGTCAACGGGCTCGGCACCGTGCATCATGTGGCGTTCGCCGTCCCGGATGCCGACGCCCAAGTGCGGATGCGCGCCGAGCTGGTCCGGTTGGGGATACCGGTGACGGAAGTGCTGGACCGGCAGTACTTCCGCTCGATCTACTTCCGGGAGCCCGGAGGGGTGCTGTTCGAGATCGCGACCGTCCCTCCGGGGTTCACGGTCGACGAGTCCCCGGAGGACCTGGGGCAGGCCCTCAAGCTGCCCCCATGGGAAGAGCCGAACCGCTTGACGATCGAGGCGCACCTCCCGGCGGTGAAGCTCTGAGCGTGGTTGCCCCGGCGCCGCACGGCGGCCAGGCGGTGGAGGGAAGGGGGCGCCCGCTCGGGGAGGGTCGGGCGGTGCTGCTGCTGGTCCACGGGCGCAACGCCGCGCCACGCAACATCCTCGATCTGGTCCCGGCGCTCCAGCATCCGGAGTTCACCTATCTCGCGCCGGCCGCGGCTAACCAGACCTGGTATCCTCAGAGCTTCCTCGCCGAGACCGAGAAGAACGAGCCGGGGATCACCTCGGGGATCGCGGTGATACACGGATTGATCGAGGAGTGCCTGCGCCGAGGGATTCCGTCGCAGCGTATCGTGGTGTTGGGATTCTCACAAGGGGCGTGTCTCGCCTGCACGGCCGCGTTCCGTCGACCCGCCCGCTACGGCGGCGTCGTGGCCTATAGCGGCGGGTTGATCGGCCCACCCGGAACGGTCTTCGAGGCGCCCCGGGCGTTCGAAGGGACTCCGGTGTTCCTCGGCTGCAGCGACGTGGACGCGCACGTGCCGAAGACCCGGGTGGATGAAACCGCGGCGGCGTTCGAGCGCGCCGGCGCCCAGGTCGTGGAACGGATCTATCCGGGGATGGGGCACATCGTGAATGACGACGAGATGGCCTTCACTCGTGAGCTGATGGAAAGGACGGTATCCACGTCGACGCTTCCTGACCGTCCCTGACCGCCCTGCCCGCCCTCGCCCGTCCTTATCGTAGCGGTCCCATGCCGTAGATCGCGATGGCCCGTTGCTCCTCACCGGCGATCGTGTTGCGCCGCACGACGAATGTCCCGCGGCGGCCGTCGTCCAGCACCAGCTGGTATCTCCTGCCCGCGACCAGATCGACCGGATGGGTGACGCTGATCGTCCCGAACCAACCGGTCGCGTCCGCGGGCGTCATTTCTTCCAGGGCGACCGTAATGTCGGTCGCCATGGTCTTGCCGTCTTCGTAGCAGAGCGTGCAACGATGGAATGGCATCGCAGGAAACATGCGACTGGCTCTTGACGAACGCCAGGTACGGTGGCAGCATGAGCCGGCCCTTACCCCAGGAGGACCTGTGGCGTTCATCGCCCAGTTGTGGCTTCCGATCCTTGCATCCGGCGTGATCGTGTTCATCGCGTCAGCGCTCGTCTGGACCATGCTCCCGCATCACAAATCCGAATGGCGCGGCGCTCCCAACGAAGCCGCGCTGATGGCCGCCCTCAAAGGCGCCGCACCGGGCCTGTACGCATTCCCATACACCGCCAACGAGCAGGAGCGGCGCTCCAAGGCGTTCATGGAGAAATGGGCCCAGGGACCAGCCGGACACATCACGATCGCCCCACCCGGTCCTATGAACATGGGACCGATGATGGTCAAAGCACTCATCTTCAACATCATCGTGGCGTTCTTCGCGGCCTACATCGCCGGACACGTGCTGCCGCTGCCCGGGGCTCCGTATTTGACGGTGTTCCGCGTCGTGGGGGCGATCGGGTTCATGGCCTATGCGTTCGCCACGGTGCCCGACTCGATCTGGTTCGGCCGTCCCTGGCGGTCGTGGTGTCTCCAGG
Organism: Gemmatimonadales bacterium; assembly: GCA_035500495.1. Classification (GTDB taxonomy): domain Bacteria; phylum Gemmatimonadota; class Gemmatimonadetes; order Gemmatimonadales; family GWC2-71-9; genus DASTHG01. The sequence continues at coordinate 11,026 of DATJXC010000115.1, read as the reverse complement.
CGGCCGATGCGCTGTTTTACGCTCTGATGATGGCGGGGACGTTCGGCTGGCTCTGGCCGCGCTGAGCGGCTCCCCGGTCGAAGCGAATCCCTCCGGTCTACATCCGACCGGGGGGATTTCGCTAGGCAAGCATCTGCATGTGGGATAAGGCCCTCCGAGCGCTGGTGACGCACGTCCTTGCGGCCGCCATGGAACCGCCTGAAGGTTCACTCGGTATCCCGACATGATGACGCGAACGCGAATGCTCCGGCAGGCCGTGAACATCGCGGCCCTGGCGGCGCTTTACATAGTTGCGGGAAAGCTCGGGTTGCGCCTGGCCTACTTCCATGCCAGCGCGTCTCCCGTGTGGCCCCCCACGGGGATCGCCATTGCGGCGATGCTGATCCTCGGCCCCGCCGTGTGGCCCGGGGTCTTCCTCGGCGCGTTCCTGGTCAATCTGACGACGACCGGGATGCTGGGCACCTCGGTCGGGATCGCGGTAGGGAATACCGGGGAGGCGCTCGCGGCGACCTATCTGGTCCGGCGTTTCGCGCGCGGCCGGCATCCGTTCGAGCGCCCGCGTAATGTCCTGTTGTTCGCTCTCCTCGCCGGGCTCCTCAGTACCACCCTGGCCGCGTCGGTCGGCGCCATCACCCTCCACCTGGGCGGTTTGGTCCGGCCGGCGCAGGTTGGCACCGTCTGGTTCACCTGGTGGCTGGGTGATGCGTCGGGGGCGCTCGTCTTCGCCCCGGCTCTCTTGTTGTGGGCCGCCGACCCTCGGATCCGGTGGCCGGCGCCCCGGCGGCTGGAGGCCGCCATGCTGACCGTGACGTTGCTCCTGGTCGGCGCCGTCGTGTTCGCCGCGTTGCCCCCGTTCGACAACCCGACCTACCCTCTGAGCTTCCTGGTCTTGCCGCCGCTCCTGTGGGCGGCATTGCGATTCGGCTCCCGGGAAACCGCGACGGCCACTCTGCTGCTTGGGGCCATCGCGATCCGCGGGACGATTCACGGCGTGGGCCCGTTCGGGGTGGCAGACCGCAATACCGCCCTCCTCCTGCTGCAGTCCTTCTTGATGGTTACCTCCGTAACGGGGCTGATCCTCGCGGCCGTCGTCGCGGAGCGGCGCCGGGCCGAGGCCTGGCTGAGACGGATGGCCGTGAGCGACCCGCTGACCGGCCTGAGTAATTACCGTCAACTCGCGGTGGTGCTGGAGGCGGAGATTCAACGCACCCGGCGGACCGGACGCTCGTTCACCGTGTTGTTCTTCGACATGGATCTGCTCAAGCGGATCAACGACCGCCACGGGCATCTGGTCGGGAGCCGGGCATTGGTGCGCCTCGCGGAGGCGATCCAATTCACCTGCCGGGCGATAGACAGCGCGGCGCGCTACGGCGGCGACGAGTTCGCGGTCGTGTTGCCGGAAACCGAGGAGGATGCCGCGCGTCAGGTGGCCGCCCGGGTGCTGGAACGGCTGCGCGAAGACGTCGAGCGCCCCCGCCTCTCGGCCAGTGTGGGAGTGGCGCAGTACCCCCGCGACGGAGAGACCGCGGAGGACCTGATCGGGGCCGCCGACCGGCTGCTGTACCAGGCCAAAGCCAGTCGAGTTGCCCCGAGCCGCGACCGATGACAGATTGTGGCCGGAGCCGCGACCGGATCGCGGCGTGTTGATCATCCGTTTCGGAGGAGAGGTCCCGCTGTCGCGCCTGCCCCCACGGTCCCTATTCGCCACCGCCGCCGTCGTCGCGCTCCTGTCCGGCCTCGCGTGCGGTCACCCCTCCGGGACCCCGACCCCTGAATCGGGCCGCGCGGCCGTCGAGACGGTCACCGTGCGGGATCCCGATCTCGAGCAGCGGGCGGCCAAGTCGGAAATGCGGCTGCTCGAGAAGGACGCGCAAATCGATGATCTGCAGACCCGGCTCGAGGAGGCGCGGCGAGAGGTGGTGCGCTCCCTCGCCAAGCTGGAAACCACGGCGAGCCGCGCGGAGGCGGCCTCGGCCATGGCCGAGGCGGAAATCGCCATCCAGTCGTTGCGGGGCACGGGCGGACTCCCCACGCCGCCGGAAGCGGCGCAGTGCCGCGCCCTGCTCGACGAGAGCACGACGGAGTTCAACAAGCAGAATTACGGCGGGGCGCTCTACCTCGCCAACCAGTCCAAGGCGCTCGCCGCGGCGGGGAAAGGACGCATCCCGAACGCCGATCGGGGCACGCTGCGGCCGGGTGAAACCCCGTTCATCGTCCCCGTGCCGCTGCAGTCGTCTGGACGCAGCAACGTGCGCGAGGGGCCGGGAGCCAACTTCAAGATCACCTACACCGTGGAAGCGAACGCCGGGCTCACGGGCTATTCCTACATCAACGAATGGATTCGGGTGGTCGACGATTCCGGCCGGGGTGGCTGGATCGCGCGGAGCCGGGTCGTCAAGAAGTCGAGCTAGGCTTCGGCCCGGCTCTCCTTGGAACGGCGGCGTGCCGCCGCGATCACCCGGTCGCGTCCATCCCGCTTGGCCCGGTAGAGCGCGGCATCGGCGCTCGCGATCACGGCTTCCACGGTTTCCCCGTGCTCGGGGAATTCCGCGAGACCGATGGAGAGGGTCACCGGTCCGCCCGGGAACACCTCATGCGCGAGCTGGCTGCGAATGCGCTGCGCGGCGTCCGCCGCCCCGGTCAGGGTGGTTTCCGTGAGCAGGATGAGGAACTCCTCGCCGCCGTAGCGCGCGGCGCAGTCCACGTCGCGGGTCGCGTCCTTGAGCAACGCGCCGAGTCTCCGTAACACTTCGTCCCCCGCCTGGTGTCCGTGCGTGTCGTTGTACTTCTTGAAATGGTCGACGTCCACCATCAGAATGGCGAACGGGCGCTTCTGACGCTGGGCCCGCTTCACTTCCGCCTCGAGGGTCTGCATCAGATGGCGCCGGTTGAACAGGCCCGTCAGGCCGTCGGTGATGGACAGGCGCTCCAGCTCCTCGTTCTTGCGATGCAGGCTCTCAGCGGCGGCGTACAGCTCTTCGCGGTTCTTGCGCAGCCGGGCCACCATGTTGTTGAAGACTTCCGTCAGGTAACCTACCTCGCCGCCGGAGATCACCGGCAGGTCAACCCCGAGATCTCCGGAGGCGACCTTGGCGGCGCCGGCGCGCAGTCGCTCCAGCGGCCGTACGATCAGGAGGCCGAGCCCGTAGGCGAGCGCGCCGACGACGATCAACACCAGCGTGACGATGAGCAGGGTCCAATTGCGCAGCCGGGCCACCTGCAGGTAGGCGGCCTCGGTCGGTACCTCGGAGACGACGGACCAGGGCACGCGCACCACCCGGTGGAGCGAACCCACCACTGATGTCCCATCCAGGGAGTGGTACTCGACGATCCGGCGTTCGTGCTGGTTGAGCTGCTGCAGCGCGTCGCTCGAGAGCTGGTCGTGCAGCTGCGAGGCGGAGCCGATGTTGGAGCCGATCACCGGACGACCGGCGGTCGTAATGAAGTACACGCGCCCCTGAGCCGGGGTGTACTGGCGCAGCGTCTCCTCGATGGTGTGGAAGTTCAGCCGTGCCGCGAGCGCGCCGACCACGCGGCCGCCGCTGCCGTGAATCGGCACGGCGAGCACCATGACCGGTTTCCCCAAGGCCGAATCCCACTGAGCCTCCCCTACCACCGGATTGTCGGCCCGGATGTCGGCGGGAAGATCGGACGGGAGCACGGGCATCCGGCCGGTGGCGGGGCGCAATGTGACCGGATGGCCCCAAGAGTCCACGACCAGGAGCTGCTCGTAGTCGCTGAAACGCCGGCGCACGTTGTCCAGGTAGTCGTTGAGCCGGCGTACCGCGGTCGCCTGACCGCGACCGATCCGCTCGACGTTGTCGAACACCTCGTCCGACGTGGTGAAGACCCGCAGGTCTTCGATGTGCCCCTTGACCCACAGGTCCATCTCGGCCGCGATCTGGAAGCTCGTGCCCTGGAGCTGCTCCGAGAGCTTGTCGGTCAGCGCCCGTTTGTTCTGGAGGTAGGACACCCAGGCGGTGGCGAACGAGGGGATCAACGTCGCGAGCAGCGCGAACACGAGGATCTTGCTCCGGATGCTGTCGAGCCGCATCCGGGTGAGCCGCGTCGAGGCCTTGTGCTCCCAGCTGGTCAGGCGCATAACGGGCCTAAGCTACACAACGAGGCGGAGGAGGGTTACCCCCGCGGAGAGGCGCCAGAAAGCACACTGCCCCCACCGGACATCGAGTCCCGGTGGGGGCAGCGGGTGAACTACGGCGGGAGTCGAGTCTACTTTCCTGGGGGGAACAGCTTCCCCGGTGCGATGCGCTCTTCGAGCTCCGACGCCGACAACTCCAGCGCTTCGGCGTTCTTCCCCGTCGCCTTCTTGATCTGGTCCTGCTGTTCCTTCGTCAACCGGATACGGACCGGCTCTTTGCTGTCCATACGAATTCCTCCGAGGTGATGGACGTGGAGGAAGCCTACACCCCCATCGTGAATTCGTCGTGACGTGGATCCTGGCGGCGACGCCTAGACTCCCGCCCGTTCGGCAGCGGCCAACAATTCGACGTCCGGCTTGACTTCACTGTTCAACGGCACGCGGTTGCGCTCGCTCCGGATCACGCGGGAAAACAGCGACAACTTCCGGTCGAACAGGAACCGGAACAGCAGGCGGGTCCAGGAATGGTGGGCGGCGAGGCCGTCATAGGCCTCGTGCGCCACGGAGTGGACCTGCGGGAGGCGATTCCACGGGACGGAGGGGAAGTCGTGGTGCTCGTTATGGTAGCCCACGTTGAAGGCCAGCGCGTTCAGCGGGCCGTAGTAGCTGAAAGTCTCCTGGTCGCCGTCGCTCGTCAGATAGTGGCGTTGAATCCAGCGGGCGCCCAGGGGGTGTAGCCCGATGGAAAAGAACAGCGACAGGGCCAGGTACACGAGCGCCCGTGGTCCCAACAGGAGCACCACCGCCGTGTTGAACGCCACCATCACGAGCAGGTTCGTGACGGTCCAGCCGTCCCACAGCGCAATTTCTTTCAGCCGATACGGGCGGGTGGTCTGGAAGATCGGATACAGGAGCAGCCAGAGCGCTTTGCCGAAGGCCGAGTGGCCGATCAGCTTCGCCTCCCAGCGATTCGGCAGATCCGCGTCGAGCTCGTAGACACCCTGGAAGGCGTGGTGCTTCAGATGGTACTTGGCAAAGGACACCGAGCTGGGGAAGAACAGCGGCAGATCCGCGAGCAACCCGGTGAGGATATTCGGCACGCGCCGCTTGAACACGAGCCGGTGCGCGCATTCGTGAATGACGACGAACAGCGCGTGATTGGCGAACGCCCCCACCCCATAGGCGACCAGCACGATCACCCACCAGGGGCGGTCGGCCACGAGCCAGGCGAGCGTGATCTGCAGGGCCACGATGGCCACGGTGTACCAGAACGTCCGTGGATTGTGCCCGATCAGCGTCCGGATTTCGGGATGCTGGCGCAGGATCTCTTTGGTGCGATCGCGATGCGGCTCCGCCACACCTGAGTGAATGAAATCGTTCTGCGCCACGGGCATCCTGGATTCCTAATTGGGGATGGTGAAGCAGCCAGTATAGCGTATTTCGGTTCGGTTGGCGCGATTTCTTTAATGTTGCCCCGCAATCGGTGCTAGGACGCTGCGGGATCGGTGGTTACATTCGGTCCGTGCGTCCTGGCGTCCCCCTTCTACTCGTAGTTGCTGCGTCAGCCTGTGCCCACCCCTACAACTACACGGGGCCGGGCCCGCGCTACGCAAGCGCGCCGGCGCCGGTGCACTATGCCCGGGCCATCGACGGCGCGGACTCGGTGCGGGTGGTCACCTTCAATATTCAGTACGCGATTCACGTCGACCGGGCCATCGCCCTGATCCGAACGACTCCGGAGCTGGCCGGCGCCGACATCGTGACGCTGCAGGAGATGGACGAGCCCGGGACGCGCGCGATCGCCGAGTCACTGGGTATGCATTACGTGTACTATCCGGCGACCCTGCATCCGCACACGCACCGCGATTTCGGCGATGCGATCCTGTCCCCCTGGCCGCTCGTGGACGACCGCAAGGTGATCCTGCCGCACCTCGGCCGTTTCGAGCACACGCAGCGAATCGCGGTGGGCGCGACGGTGCTTGCCCGGGGAACCCGGCTGCGGGTCTACAGCGTGCATCTCGGCACCCAGGTCGAAACGCCCCCCCAGGCCAAACGGGACCAGGTCGCAGCCGTGATGGCGGACGCCGCGCAGTATCCACTCGTGATCATCGCGGGGGACATGAACAGCCACGGGATCGGCGATCAGTTCACCGCGCATGGCTACCGGTGGATCACGCAGCACGATCCGGCGACCGTGCATTGGTTCAACTGGGACCACGTTTTCCTTTCCGGATTTCCGACCACCGACAGCGCACGGACGGGAGTGATCCACGACAACTGGGGGGCCAGCGACCATCGGCCGGTGTGGGCCGTGATCCTGTTGCCGTCCCGAGGAGGGCACCCGGACTCCCGCACCTCGCCTTCGCTCGGCACGCCGGGCCCCTAGTTCCCCCGACAAGCTGTCCGCCCTTTCAGGGCGAGTCGCGGTAGCGCCGAGCCGGCGACCGTAGGAAGTCCTTTAGGAGGCTCGAGCCCCGGAGTGAGGGGACGGCGCCCCTCCTCCGACTGCTCCTGCGCCCGAGCTTCTGTGCACTGCCTGTGCGCTCGGGATCCGTGTCGTTTCCAAGTGTCCCTATCGCGAACACCTGCGGCTTGCGGACCTCCCATTTCCGGGCCACAATTGCAGCGGTCGATGGATTTGAGGCCGTCGTTCCCCACACTGCGGGAGGGGCTTGTGGTCAAACGCTGCGGTCTGTTGGCAGTCGCGTGCCTGCTCGCGATCGCGTCCACCGTCTCCGCGCAAGGTCGCCTGGTTACGGGGAAGGTCGCGACGCAAACCGGTGATGGCATTGCCGGGGTCAATGTGAGTATCGCCGGGACGGCCCTGCAGACTCTGACGAAGACGGATGGCTTGTACGCGATCAGCGTGCCGGCGGGGGCGGCGACGCTGGTGTTCCGCCGTATCGGCTACAAGCGCAAGGAGGTCGCGCTCACGGCCGATCAGACGACGGCCGACGTCACGCTCGAAGAGGACGTGTTCAACCTCGAGGCCGTGGTCGTCACGGGACAGCAGACGGGGATCGAGCGGCGCAACGCGGCGTCGGCGACGACGGTCGTGACGAGCGCCGACGTCACCGGTGTCCCCGCGCCGGCGGTCGACCGCGCCCTGCAGGGCAAGATCCCCGGTGCGATCATCCAGCAGAACTCGGGCGCCCCGGGGGGCGGCACGCAGATCCAGATCCGCGGCACCTCCACGGTGGTCGGCGAGACCACGCCGCTCGTAGTGGTGGACGGCGTGATCATGAGCAACCAGTCGATTTCGTCGGGCTTGTTCACGGTCACGGAGAGCGGCAATCCGCAGTCCACGCGCAACGACGGGGAAGCGCAGGACGACCCGGTCAACCGGTTGACCGACATCAATCCCGCCGACATCGAATCGATCGAGGTGCTGCGTAGCGCGGCCGCGACGTCGATTTATGGGTCGAAGGGCGTCAACGGCGTCATCGTCATCAAGACCAATCGCGGCCAGCCGGGAAAGGCCCACGCCAGCGTAACGCAGCGGCTCGGATATTCCGAGTTGCTACGCGGGTTCGGGACGCGCGCTTTCGATCTGCCGACAGCGTACGCCGTTTTCGGGGACACGGCACTCGTCAACTCGTACGTCGTAAACGGGTCGCTACCAACGTACGACCATCTTCAGGAAATCGCGGGCGAGAAGCCGCTGTCCTATGAGACCCAGCTCGACGTGAGCGGCGGCACCGACAACTCGCGGTATTTCATTTCCGGCAACATCAAGGGCGACGGCGGTATCATCGCCAACACCGGGGCGCAGCGGCAGACTTTCCGGGTCAACATGGACCAGACGTTCTCGCCCAAGCTGAGCCTGCAGCTCTCCACGGCGTTCAATCACACGACGACCCAGCGCGGCTTCACCAACAACGACAACGTGGGCGCGAGCGTCACCTACGCCATCGCCTACATTCCGGGCTTCGTCCCGATCCAGCCGGTGAACGGGCTCTACCCGGAGCCGGCGATTTCCCTCGGTGGCGCCAACCCGCTCCAGAGCATCGCCCTCGGGAAGAACGACGAAACGGCCACGCGGTTCATCGGCGGGGGCACCCTCACCTATCAGGTGATGCAGGATGCCAAGCAGAACCTCCGCCTCATCGGCTCGGCGGGGATGGACTTCTTCGGACAGCAGAACAAGGTCCTGGCGCCGCCGGAACTGTACTTCGAGGCGAGCCAGGCGCTTCCTGGGGTCTCCACCCTCGGGCAGGCGAACAGCCGCTATCTGAACGCCAACTTCAACCTGATTCATACCTTCACGCCGGCGAGTCAGAGCTTCCGGGCAACCACGTCGCTCGGCGTGCAGTGGGAGGACCGCCAGGTGGACCGCTCCCGGATCACGGGCGCCGGGCTCCTCGCCGGACAGGAGAACCCGAACCAGGGGGCCTCCCAGTCGGTGTTCGAGGAGCTGACCCATGAGCGCACCGGCGCGTTCTACGCGCAGGAGGAATGGCTCGGGTTGAGCGAGCACCTGCTCCTGACGGCCGGCGTGCGCGGAGAGCGGTCCAGCGCCAACGGCGACGTCAACAAGTACTACTACTATCCCAAGGTGCTCGGCTCCTATCAGTTCCCGAACGTGCTGGGCGAGGAGAGCTGGATCAAGCTCCGCGCGGCGTTAGGAGAAACCGGCAACCAGCCGAAGTTCGGCCAGAAGTTCACGCTGCTGCAGGGGGGGACGACCATCGGCGGCTCCATCGGCACGACGGTCGGCTCGACGGCCGGCGATCCCGACATCAAGCCGGAACGGACCGGCGAGATCGAGACCGGTATCGACGCGAGCTTCTTGCGCGGCCGGGGCACCTTCGAGGTAACGCTGTACCGCCGCACCACGAACGACGTGCTCATTCCGGTGACGCCCGCCCCCACCACCGGGTACTCGCTCGCGTTCCTCAACGGCGGCACGTTCCGGAACGAAGGAATCGAGATCGGGCTCGGGTTGACGCCGGTGCACACGCCGACGTTCGACCTGCTGTTCCGCTCGACGTTCACGAGCCTCAAGAACACGGTGGTGTCGCTCGATCTCCCGGGCGGCGCGACCGGATTCCGGCCCGGGAACGCGGGGTACGGCCTCGCCTACGGCGAGTTCTACGTGCAGGTCGGGAAGCCGATCACCCAGATCATCGGGACGGACAGCCTGGGCAATATTCTCCAGCTCGGTCAGGCGAATCCCGATTTCCACTGGACCTTCTCGCTCGAGCCGACCTACAAGCGGTTCTCCGCATCGGTGCTGCTCGACTGGCAGCAGGGCGGAGTGGCGCAGAACCAGACCCTGTCGCTGTACGACTGCAACAACCTGGCGCCGGACGGCAGCACCGCCGCCGGACAGGGGCGCTACGAATCCTGTAATACCGGCGACGCCCGCGCGTTCGTCGAATCCACCACGTTCTTGAAGCTGCGGGAAGTGAGCCTCGGCTACGAGCTGCCGGAGCAGTGGGCCGGGTGGTTCGGCGCCCACAACGCCCGTGTCACGCTCACCGGTCGCAACCTGGCGATCTGGACGAACTACACAGGGTACGATCCCGAGGTTTCGAACTACGGCGCCCAGGCGATCACCCGGAATATCGACCTCGGCCCCTATCCGCCGTCCCGGCAGTTCATGTTCTCCATCCAGGCGGGGTTCTGACCATGCGCGCGCACCTCTATCGCTCGGTTAGCACCGTCGCCCTGCTCGTGCTGGGCGCGTGCTCCTTCGACATCGTGAATACCAATAACCCGACCCAGGACGACCTGATCAACAACCCGACCAAGGGCAAGCTGTCCGCGGCGGCCACAGGACTCTTCTCCTCGTCCCGCAACGGCATCCAGGGCCTGATCTGGCGACTGGGATCCATGGGCCGGGAAGGGATCAATCTCACCGGCAACAACCAGCCGGATTACCAGGAGCCGTTCTATGGGCCGGTTCAGGCCGGCGGCTCGTTCGGCGGCACCCAATGGGGCGACCGCTATGCGGTGATCCGCAGCGCCAACATCTACCTCGATGCGTTGAAGAACGACAAGGACTTGACCGCCGAGGAGATCGCCGCCTCCCGCGGCTTCGCCCGCACGATCAAAGCGCTGCAGTTCATGTATCTCACCGAGACGCGCGGCTTCCTCGGAGCGGCGGTCGAGGTGGATCGGGAGCTGTCGGCGGGTCCGGCCCCCTGGGTGACGGAGGACCAGGTGTGGGGCTACATCGTGGCGCAGCTCGACTCGGGCCTGGCCGATCTCGCCGCCGCCGGGGACACCACGCCTTTCCCGTTCCCGATTCCGCCGGGGTATACGCTGTTTGCGGACCCGCCGAGCTACATCCAGTTCAACCGGGCGCTGGCCGCCAAGGCCAACGTATTCCGGGCCACGGCGCAGAATGGCTGCGGCGGCAACCCGACTACGTGCTACGACGCCGCGCTGACCGCGCTGGATTCGTCGTTCCTCAACACGGCCGTTTCGGCGTTCCCGTTGGGGGCGTACTATGATTTCTCGACCGCGTCGGGCGATCAGACAAACGGCCTGTCGGACGGGTTCGATTCGCCGTCGTTCTTCGCGATGCAAGGGAACGTGGACAGCGCCGAGACCCAGAGCAATGGGACCGACCTCGACCAGCGGTTGCTGAACAAGGTCATGGCGGTGCCGCCCGGCGACTCCGTCGTCTACGGCGGCATCCCCGAGATCCCGGGCAACCTCAAGTTCACGATCTACCTGACGAACCTGGAGCCGGACGCCGGTCATCCGATTCCGATCATCAAGGATGAGGAGCTGATTCTGCTGCGGGCCGAGGCGGAGTGGTTCACCGGGGACAAGGCGGGTGCGCTGACCGATATCGACAACATCCGCGTCAACAGCGGCGGGTTGAACCCGACCTCCCTCACCACCGGCAGCTCGGATGCCGCGTTCGTCGCGGAGCTGCTCTACAACCGGCGCTACTCGTTGCTGTGGGAGCAGGGG